>CAZUZV010000018.1:0-45695 GCA_964624385.1 uncultured Eubacteriales bacterium
GACCTATTATTTACCGTTATTTGAAGTTTTTGATCCCGCATGACCTTTGAAGGTTCTTGTGGGAGCAAATTCACCGAGTTTGTGACCGATCATGTCTTCAGTTACATAAACCGGAACATGCTTACGGCCGTCATGAACTGCAAAAGTGTGACCAACGAAATCGGGGAAGATTGTTGAACTTCTGCTCCATGTTTTGAGAACGATTTTTTCGCCGTTTTCATTCATTTTCTGAACTCTTTCGAGGAGCTTGGGCTGAACGAAAGGTCCTTTTTTAATGCTTCTGCTCATTAGTAATGCTCCTTTCCGGCTTATTTGCCGTTACGACGCTTCACGATAAGCTTATCGGAGCGGTTCTTCTTAGCTCTTGTCTTATAACCGAGAGCGGGTTTACCCCAAGGAGTAACAGGACCGGGACGACCGATGGGTGATTTACCTTCACCACCACCGTGGGGGTGGTCATTGGGGTTCATAACAGAACCACGAACTGTGGGACGGATACCCATGTGACGTGTACGACCTGCTTTACCGATTTTAACGTTTTCGTGATCAAGGTTACCAACCTGACCTACAGTAGCCATGCACTGTACGGGAACGTTACGAAGTTCACCGGAGGGAAGTCTGAGAAGAGCGTAAACACCTTCTTTAGCCATAAGCTGAGCTGCATTACCTGCTGCTCTTGCAAGCTGACCACCTTTACCGGGGTAAAGTTCTACGTTGTGAATGAATGTACCAACAGGGATATTTGTAAGGGGAAGCGCGTTACCGGGCTTGATATCCGCTGTGGGACCTGCAACAACTGTATCGCCTACTTTAAGACCAACGGGAGCAAGGATGTAAGCTTTCTCGCCGTCTGCATACTCAATAAGAGCGATGTGGGCTGAACGGTTGGGATCGTATTCAAGAGTTTTAACTGTTGCTTTTACATCAAACTTTGTTCTCTTGAAATCGATTACTCTGTACTTTCTACGGTTTCCGCCGCCGCGATGACGAACAGTGATTCTACCATAGCTGTTACGACCTGAGTTCTTTTTAAGAGGCTTTAAGAGGCTCTTTTCAGGTGCAACCTTTGAAAGTTCTGAGTAATCTGTTACCGACATATTACGTCTTGCGTTTGTTGTCGGCTTAAACAATTTTATAGACATATTATTCACACTCCTATAATGGTTTTGCGGAGAATGTCAACTCCATACTATACCATCGGGTATAAGTTATAAATAGTTTAAATCAGATTACATAATACCGTCGAAGAATTCAATTGTTTTTGAATCTTCTGTAAGAGTTACGATAGCTTTTTTCCAAGAAGCCTTGTAGCCTTCGAATCTACCGTATCTTCTCATCTTACCGTTAACAGTAAGAGTGTTTACCTTAGCAACTTTAACGCCGAAAAGCTCTTCAACTGCTTTTGCAATTTCAACTTTGTTAGCATCTGCTGCAACTTTAAAGGTATATTTCTTGAAAGCAACGCCCATCATAGAAGCTTCTGTGATAATAGGCTTAATGATAATGTCCTGTGCGAGTTTCATTATGCATATACCTCCTCAATTTTTGTAACAGAATCCTTAAGAACTACGAGTGAATCGCAGTTAAGGATGTCATATACATTAAGAGTATTAACGGTAGAAACCTTTGCACCCTCAATGTTTCTGATGCTCTTGTAGATAACTTCGTTATTTTCGGGAAGAACTACGAGAACTTTCTTGCCGGCTTTAATAGCAGCAAGCATTTCTGCCATAGCTTTTGTTTTGATTGCATCAAGCTTGATGGAATCAAGAACGATCATTTCATCTGCAGCAACTTTTGAAGAAAGAGCAGACTTCATAGCGAGTCTTCTAACCTTCTTGTTGATGGAGATGCCATATGTGCGAGGCTTGGGACCGAGAGCGATACCACCGTGATACCACTGAGGAGCTCTTGTTGAACCCTGTCTTGCACGACCTGTTCCTTTCTGACGCCACGGTTTCTTACCGCCGCCGCTAACTTCGGAACGAGTTTTTGTGGACTGAGTGCCCTGACGCTGATTTGCTAAGTAACCAACTACAACGAGGTGCATAGCGGACATATTGGGCTCGATAGCGAAGATAGAATCGTTAAGCTCGATGCTGCCTGCTTTTTTACCTGCCATATCAAGTACTGATAATTTACTCATCTGTTACACTCCTTCCTTAAGCTTTCTTTACACTGTCAGCGATAACAACGATGCCACCTTTGGGACCGGGAACGGAACCCTTGATAGCAATAAGGTTGTTTTCAACGTCAACCTTAACTACGCTGAGGTTTTGAACAGTAACACGCTCTGAACCGAGGTGACCTGCCATCTTTTTGCCTTTGAAAATACGAGCGGGGTCAATAACACCTAAAGAACCACCGTGTCTTGCAACAGGACCTGTACCGTGAGACTCTCTGAGTCTTCCGAAGTTCCAGCGCTTAATAACACCGGCTGTACCTTTACCTTTGCTCTTGCCTACAACGTCAACATACTCGCCTGCAGCAAAGATATCTGCTTTAAGAATGTCGCCAACGTTTATAGCGGAAGTATCAGCGAGTCTGAACTCTTTGAGTACTTTCTTGGGAGCAACGTCCGCTTTCTTGAAGTGACCACCCATGGGCTTTGTCACTCTGTTGGCTTTTACGTCGCCGTAGCCAACCTGAACAGCTTCATAGCCGTCGTTTTCAGTTGTCTTCTTCTGGACAACTACGCAAGGACCAGCTTCGATTACTGTTACGGGAATCATATTTCCGTTTTCATCGAAAATCTGTGTCATGCCGATCTTTTTTCCGATAAGACCTTTTTTCATTTTGTTTTCCTCCTTCAGATTATTGGTTGAGTTTCCTCAACATGACCTGCGACCTATATATAATAGGTATATTTAAAATCAAACTTTATATCGGATTAAAGCTTGATCTCAAAATCGACACCTGCGGGGAGCTCAAGACCTGTGAGAGCCTCAACAGTTTTGTTTGAGGGTCTGAGAATGTCAATGAGTCTCTTGTGTGTGTGCTGTTCGAACTGTTCACGGCTGTCCTTGTACTTGTGAACTGCACGAAGCACTGTAATAACCTCTTTTTCTGTGGGGAGCGGAATAGGACCGGAAACCTGAGCGCCTGTACGCTTTGCAGTTTCAACAATCTTTTCTGCTGCCTTGTCAACGAGGTTGTGATCGTAACCTTTGAGTCTGATTCTGATTTTTTCCTTAACTGCCATTTTTAACGCCTCCTAAAATTATTGGCGGGCTACGCAAGTTTCAACAACTCACCCGGGCTTATCGCCCACTCCATTTAAAAACCGGAATGGACATTCCGGGATGAACTCACGCTCCGAAACAGACGCGCAGCCACAGTTAAGGACGGCAAACGTGTTTGTATTCGGTATTTAATCGCCCGGTTTAAAATCGGACATACTCGGCGGAAATTCCCTGCCTCAGAGGGCAGCCACCTCCCGCGTCATCGCATATCTGCTCGCGTCAGGGCATAAAAAGATAGGGACACGCCCTACGCGCGCCCTATCATAATATCACAACTATTTCAATAATGCAAGTGTTTTTTGGTATTTTTTTAAGAATTTTTCAAAGTTTTTTTGTTACTATATGACAATGATTTTTTTACATATTTTGTATTATTCTTCCACACCCGTGAAATAATCCGGGTATTGAGGCATAACGATCGTTTTTATCATATTAAAGCACAGAGTTCCTTCTGCATAGGAAACGCCAACGTTTCCAGTTGTTTTTCCTGTTGCAACAGAAATATTTTTATTTTTATCTATTTGATAAACCTTTGTAAGAGTGTCAGGACTTTTTATAACATTTCCGTTCTCATCTCTTTTTCCGTTAAACTCAAGAACAAAGTTATTACCTGTGTCCGGCTCCGAGTAAATTGCAACCAACATTTCTGTATCCACATTATACCTCTCCGACACAAGCTTTATATACTTATTATTATGGTGGTCAGACAACTGGTTTTCACCATTTTTGGAAAGCTTTTCGTATTCGGCAACAGGATCATAACTATTCGTTTTTTTTGTAGTTAACTCTGTAACTGTATCTCCTGCTTCCACATCAACAAATCCTGACTTTGTCTCTTGAGAGTTATTTTCCACTACCTCTTCGCTTTCCTGGGTTTCACCAAAATCAAAATAATTATTACCGCTATCTTCTTTAGTTGTACTTTGAACCCCTGCAAGTGTATACAATGTAGTATCTTCGTTTTTCACCTTACCCTCACTGTCTTTTATTATACTTACAACTGCAACGGTAAGAATAATAACACCCAAGAGAATGGCGACTGCAAGAGCTATAACAACACCCATACCCTTTTTACTTGATTTCTGTTCCATAGAATAACCTCATAAATCCGTAATAAAATTCGCATCCTTGCTCTATATATTATAATGGTATATATAAATAAATGCAATACCCCAAAAAAGAAAGTGCGGAAAACCGCACTTTCTCTGTGAAAACTATTGCAATAATTCACACTAACCCTTAGTGTATGTAAAAAGACTTACGCTACTGTTTCTTCAATTGTGGGAGTGAAGCTTGCGAATACTTTGAGAACCATACCGATAATCGGGAAGTCTGCAAGAGCTGCCAAGCTACCACCATAAGTTTCAATAACGTTGCCATCAGCATCTGTAGTTGTTGTTATTGAAAAAAGGCTACTGATACCATCAGCAATTTCGCCTATGTCAAGACCATAGTTAGCGAGAAGCTGCCAAATAGAATCTAACATGAATTTTTCCTCCTTTCTCTCCTATTGTTGACTGTATATTAACATACAAAAATGACTTTATTTTTCTTTTTTGGAAAAATAAGGTTATTTTTTTACTTTTCAGCAAAATAACATAATCGTTCAGGCATAATTTGTACATCTTGAATTAATTTCAATGAATTTATTCCGTACGCCTTTTCAAGCATTTCAAAATTTATTTCATCAGAATAATTATCAAAACAAAAACCCATATCGGTATTTCGCATTCTCAAGTCATGTGCATCTGAACCAACAAAATCTGCAAAACCTCTATTTATCATTTTCTCAGCAAATTTCTGAACTTTTGCGCCAAACATACCTGCAGCTGAACCGCTATTAATCTGAAACAATACACCTTTTTTAGAAAGGGCATCAATAGCTTCCTCTTCTGAAATAAAAAACTCATATCTTTCCGGATGTGCAATTACAGGTACAAGGCCAAAGGATATAAGATAATCACACCAAGATAAAACTTCCTCAACACTCGTTTTAAAAAAATCAAACTCAATCAGAATATATCTTGAATCACAAAGAGTATATGGCTTGAAATATTTTATTCCGAATATATCGTCGTCACAAAGGATTTCAAAGCCTTTATGAATTTTCAAATTAATTTCTTCTTCTGATAAAATTTCGGAAAGCTGTTCAACCTTCCATTCCCGCTCATCAAATAAATCGCCTGCGTTTTCCCAGTATATCAAATGAGGAGTAAGAAACAAATTGCCGGTTCCTGAACGAACTGCCATATCACAAAGGTTTACCGTTTCTTCAACATCTCTGGAACCATCATCTATATCCCATAAAACATGAGAATGAATATCAATATAGTTATTATACACTTTCTTCACCTTTTACAGACATATCCCCTTCTGAATCTTCTTGTTCTAATAAATCCTTGTTGCCTATTACACCCTCATCGTACATTAATTTAAGAATGACTACTGTGAGGGGCAGAATAATAATACCAAACGCACCGAAAAGCCTTGCGCCAATAAACATTGCAGCTATAGTTGCAATGGCAGGAAGTCCCACCTGATTTGCTACTAACTTGGGTTCAATTATCTGTCTTAAAACCGTAATTACAGCATATAGAACAGCAAGACCGACTCCCAAACCTACATTACCGGTTATAAAACTGTACACCGCCCATGGTATAAGAACCGTTCCTGTACCCAACACGGGAACAATGTCAACAATGCAGGTTACAAAAGCGATAATTGCAATATAACCACCTTTATAGACTCCAATGAGTTTCAAAAATGATAAACCGATAAACATTTCGGTAAAAGTAATCAGCATAAGAGTTGCATAGGCTTTAAAGAGCTTTGCAACACCTTTCGTTGTTGTGCGTTTCGCATTAACGAGTTTTTCTCGGTTTTTCTTAGAACACATACCGAGAATCATATTTTTTATAGCCTCATAATCAGAAGTCATAAATACGCAAGAAATAATAGTAACAAGAAGGGAGAGAAACAAAGACGGAATACCTTTTACAACATGCCACGCTCCGCTTATGGGTGCAGAAAGCACTGAAAAATCTATATTACTGCTTTCAGTACCTATTTTATCAAAAAAACCGGTTACATAACCACTAACGGAATTGCTTATGCCCCCAGGAAGTTTTACAATAAGTCCCATAATAAATTCTTCAACTGTTTTTGCCAGTTCAGAAACAGAAGTGAAATTTGCAGTCATATAAGCAATAAAATCTTTCAATTCACTAACTAACGCAAAAATCAAACCGGCAACAGTTCCGACAATTGCCACAACAATAAGAAGCACCAAGATAATCGAAACAGCACTATGAGCCTTTATATGAAGCTTTCTTGTTATGACCTTAATTGGTTTCTGCAAAAAAACCGAAAGCGCCGCGGCGAAAACAAACGGGAAAATATAGCCAAAAGCATAGTTTATTGTAAAGTAATACAAACCCACAAAAATAACCACATAAATAAAATTAATAATAAACGCCTTGCGTTTTTGTATAACTGTCTCCATAACAAACCCTCCGGTACAAATAAATTACTTTTATTTTAAACCATCAAGCCTGATAATACAATAAAAAGATATTTTTTTTCACAATTTTTTAATATTTTTTATAAAATTTTGAATTTACTCTTTATTATCTAAAAAAACTGTGATAGAATGTTAAGGTATATACTCATCCTTACATACACGGAGGTATCCGAATGCAAATAGCTATTATGGGTTTCGGCACAATCGGTTCAGGTGTCGCAGAACTTTTACTTAAAAATCAAAAGAGCATCGTTGCCAAAAGCGGACAAGCTTCTCTTGAAATCAAGCACATTCTTGATATTAGAGATTTTTCAGGCCACGAGTTAGAAAAATATTTTACAAAGGATTTCAAAGATATACTCAACGATCCCGCAGTAAGCATTGTTGTTGAGTGTATGGGCGGTACTGAGCCCGCTTATGAATATGTTTCAAAAAGTCTTATGGCAGGAAAGAGTGTTGTTTCTTCTAACAAAGAGCTGGTTGCGGCAAAAGGCTACGAGCTTCTTGAAATGGCAAAAGAGAACAACGTCAACTTCCTTTTTGAAGCAAGTGTAGGTGGTGGTATTCCTATTATCAGACCTATCAGCCAATGTCTTGCTGCTAACGAAATAGGCGAAATTGCAGGTATTCTTAACGGAACAACCAACTTCATTCTCACAAAAATGATTACCGAGGGTATGTCTTTTGATGATGCACTTAAATTGGCTCAAGATAACGGTTATGCGGAGCGCGATCCTTCTGCCGATATTCTCGGTCACGATGCAGCCAGAAAAATCTGCATTCTTGCTTCACTCTGCTTTGGAAAACACGTTTACCCCGATTTTGTTGAAACAGAGGGCATTACAAACATAACCTCAGAAGACGTTGAATATGCTAAAAATTGGGGTGGCGTAATCAAGCTTATCGGTCGCGCTCAAAAAATTGATGAAAATAATATCAGTGCAACTGTAGGTCCCTGCCTTATTCAAAACCACAGTCAGCTTGCATCCGTTGATGATGTTTTTAATGCAATACTTGTTCGCGGTGATGCTATAGGC
Organism: uncultured Eubacteriales bacterium; assembly: GCA_964624385.1. GTDB lineage: Bacteria > Bacillota > Clostridia > Oscillospirales > Acutalibacteraceae > DTU089. Next base: position 7,800 of record CAZUZV010000018.1, read on the forward strand.
GATGTTGTTTTCTACGGCAAAGGCGCAGGAAAACTCCCCACGGCAAGTGCTGTTGTTGCTGATGTTATCGACTGTGCAAAGCACACAGCAAAAAGAAAAGCTTTCGGTTGGGGACCAACAGAAGACAACTATGTTATCGCCCCCGTTTTACAAAGCACAGCTCTTTACGTACGCGCTGAAACAGATGATTATGTAACAGCCTTTAATGAAATCAACAAAACCTTCGACTCTCCTCTCATTCTTCACAGAAATAATGCGGAGAAAAATGAAATTGCTTTCATAACACCTGTTATTCGTGAAAAAGAAGCACGCAAAGCAATTGAAGAACTTCCTATTGACACAAAAGCAATACTCAGGGTTCTTGATTATTAATTCAATTTAGAATGGAGGAACATTTATGGCTGTTTGCCCTAAATGCGGAAGACATCTGAACATTTGGCATATTAAAGCCGAATGTCCCACCTGCGGTGTTAATATTCCTAACTACAATTGGGAAGAACGACTTAATGAGGATGCAAAGAACGCAGAAATCGCTTGGGCAAAATTCAGAATTTTTACCGGCAATTTCAAAAGCGCATTATTTGGAAACACATTAAGAATAATAAGATTTATATTCACTTTTGTTCCCCTTGTTGCTTTGGTATTACCTTTGGCAAATTACAGTATTAATCTGCCTTTCGTTTACGCAGATTCCGTCAATATGACATTGTTGGATTTCACAATGAACACTTTATTGTCTCTTAATTGGGGTTCACTTATAACCCTTGTAACTTCAGGGGTTATCGGTATTCCTATGGGAATGTTGTTTATATCAATTCTCCTGCTTTATCTTGCAGTTGTTTTCGGCGTTCTGAATTTTATATTCGTATTAATAAGAGCGCCCAAGCTTAAAGCAGACTTTAATATCACGATGTGCGTTCTTTCAACAATCTGTTTTACATTAGCGGCAATACTTTTCACAGTTTGCGTTTCTCAAGTTGCAAACACCTCTATTAACTTCATTTCAGGTTCTGTTCAATATGGAGTGTTCGTCGGAATAGGTTTATTTGCACTTAATATTGTACTTAACACAATAGCTAATAAAGGCTTTAAAAAACAAAGAGCAGAACAAATGTAACACTTAAAACACTTAACCCCTTGCAGTCCACAGGGCTGCAAGGGGTTAATATTTTACCACATATAAAATTGATCATTGGGATTATTGGGATTGTACGGTCTTGTGTGCTGATAATTTTGACCTCCCTGCACCGTAACAGCAGGATCCCAGTTAAAAGATGGTAATATAACCGTATCGTTTGGCTTTGTTCCTATTACACTTGAATTCGAACCCAAATTACTTTGATTATTTTTGTTGGCCTCTGACATAATAATTTCATCGTGTCTCTGCACTTCCTCCAACATTTCTTCTTCTTTGACCTTCATTTTATCAGCCAGTTCCTCATAGTCAATAGTTGCTTCTTCAACAGGTTCATAAACCTCCGCTACGGCTTCAGTTTCAGGTTCTGCTACAGCTTCTGTCGTTGCCTGCGTAGCAGGTTCAGTGGTAGCTTCTTCCTTTACATTCTCGGTTACAGGCTCAGTAGTTTCTTCGGAAACTTCAACCGTTTCAACATTTTCCTTTGCCTTAACCTCAGGCTCAGTCATAAAGCAAACTGCCACCGCTATACAAAGTGTGAGAGAAGCGCAAACTAAAACTTTCCCTGCTTTTTTGTAGTTAACAACGTTTTTTATACGATTCTTTATACCGACCTCACCAAAAGCTATAGGACAAGCGGAAAGCCTGACTTTATTAATACCAAGTTCCAAAAGAGCTTTGGCATATTGTTTGCATCCGTGAGTATCATATTTTCTCACAACGCTTTCATCACAAGATAATTCAATATCTTTGCAAAGAAGGAAATAAGAAATCCATACAAAAGGATTAAACCAATGAATACATAAAATCCCAAAGCCTAAATATTTTAAAATATGGTCACCATGTTTAATATGCATTTTTTCGTGTTGCAAAACATACTTTTCAGTTTCCTCTTTAAGCCCGTACGGTAAATAAATCTTTGGCTTTATAAAACCGCAGACAAAAGGCGATTCAATTTTATCACTGAAATAAATATTTTCTTTATACAGTACGCCGTCAAAAATTTTCGATTTAAGCTTCAGGTAACTTATAATTCCGTAGCCTAAAAAAGCCACACCAACCGTTACCCAGACAATTGCAACAATATTCATGAACGACAAACTCTGCTCAGCAGGAGCAACAACCGTTTGCTGAACAACTCTGTCAACTGTTTCGGGAGTTTCCTCAGGCACAAGACTAAAAGAACTTTTAAAAGAAAATGGAATTAACAGTCTTAAGCCAACTAATCCCCATAATATTTTTCTAAAATACTTAGGTGCTTTATAGAGTAAAGCACGAACAATTATAACCGCCCCTATAAGCCAGACAGCATCGATTGACATACTAAGTATTTCATTAAATAAATTCTCCATTATTACTTATCTTCGCCAACAAGTTTTTTAAGCTCCTCATATTCTTTATCAGAAAGCTTTTGCTTCTTTGCGAATGCTGCGATAAAAGCAGGAAGAGAATTTTCAAACTGTTTCTCAAACAACTCGTTCATTTCTGCAAGTTGAATTTCTTCTTTAGATACAAGTGATGTGATTGTGGAGCCTTCTTTTTTTAAAACACCTCTGTCACCCAATCTTTTGATAACGGTATACGTAGTTGTTCTTGCCCAACCTAATTTTTCTTTACAGATATCTGCAATTCTTGCACAAGTTATGGGCTCATTTTCCCATAAAACAAGACAAAATCTGTATTCACTTTCAAAAACCTTTGGAGTTTTCATTTTTTCACCCTCTACATTCTTCATTTCATACATTTATTATAAAACCTGTAGAAAAATTTGTCAACTGACCATATAAAAAGAGTTCGAAAACCTGATTTCGAACTCTTTGACCTGTCTTTATCAACCAATAAACTCAATATCAGTTTTAAATTCTTTAAGTCTTACATCGTAGGCTTTCATTATTTCATCTTTAAAAGCAAGTTTCGGATTTTCTATTCCCAACTGCTTCATAAGATATTCCGTAAACAAAGGATTCTGAATTAAGAAAGGTCCTAAAAGATATGTTCCGTAAAGGTTATTTTTTCTTATGCCCTCTGTTTTAGAATCTATAAAAGAGCCGTAGCCTTTAGTAACCTTTATAAAAGCATCTTTTTCCTTTATATCGTAGGAATGTGAAAAACGGCTTGTGTAACCGACAATCTCTGTTTCTCCAAACTCACCTAAAAATAAGGAATTGTGTCTTTTGGGAATAGTACGCTTGGCATAAAAATCAACAATACCAAGAGCCTCAATTTTTTCTCCGTCAGGCTTTTCAATGTAATTGCCCATAATCTCAAAGGTGTTACCTGTCATAAGAAAAATAACGCCTTTTTTAATAAGCTCTTCAATTCTCACCTTATGAGCTTTAAGTCGGGAAAGAATTCTCTCCTGGTTAGACTCACTGCAGGAACCAAAATATACCATATCGACATCTTCGGTTAAAAAACGTGGCATTTCGCTGACAGGAGTTTTAATAAACTCTGCTTCCGGCAAACATTTTTCAAAATACCTCATATTTGCCTTATCACCGAACAAGCAACAAATTTCGGGATACAACACCTCTATTTTCATACTTGCTCACCGCCTTTATAAGCCTTGGAAAACTCTGATTTAATCTTAGCTTCAACCTCGCATGCCAAGTCATAGGTTGAGGTATCGTGAAGAAGATAAAGCTTGTCTATATCTTTATCCATAATATCAACAGCTTTAAACTCATCCTGTTCACAAAGAATTCTGTCCTCAGGAATTCCTGCAATAAGACAACGGAGTTTATAGTCATAGCAACGAGGACCCGCAAGAACAATCTGTTTTACATCAGGAGTCTTTAAGAATTCAAAATCAACATCATAAATCCAACCCACAAACTCGGACGAATCACGACGTTCAAACAAGTCATCAATCATTATAAAAACTGTTCTTGCGCCATTTTCGTGCCCTACAAAATCGAATGTACGAGAGCAAGAAACGGAGTTCTGCCCCTTCGCCATAGTTCTGACTATTTCTGTTTTACCTGCTTTTGCCTCGTTATAACGAGTCTGGGTAACACTGATTTTTGCCATATATTCCTTGACTTTAGAAAGGTCAACACCGAATTCAGACATAAGAGTGATAGCAGCAAGTTCATTGTAGATGTTATAAAGAGCTCGGTTAACCATCGGATAAACGTCTTCTTTTTCACCATACTTTACAGTTATAGTCTTATTTTCATAATCAACATTTGTGAGTCGGTAATCCGCCTCATAAGATTTGAATTCACACTTGGGGCAATACGCATTACCGATATGGTGATATCTTAAATAATTGAACTTAAGTTTCTCATTACAAACAGGACAAATTGAAAAATCGTTAATGAGATTAACACACTCTGTAACATCGGAATCCAGCTTATCTATTCCGAAATAAACCTTTTTATTATCCTTTAAAAGCTGTGAAGACTGAAGGCAGTCTGCATTAAGTACAAGCTTGGTTTCTTTCGGAACATAAGTATCAAGAATACTGAAAATATACTCAGGATGAGCATTTCTCTTAATTGAATCTCTGAAAAGGTTTGTAACAATAAGATAATCAGGCTTTATAAAAGGCATTATAAGTCTTGAAAATCTCTCGTCAACTTCTAAAACCAAAGCATCAATTTTTGGTTTTCCAAAAATATTAACGCTATGTGTAAGAGCAGTTGCAACACCGGTATTGATATTCGAGCCGTATCTGTTTGACACAACCTTCATACCGCTTTGAGAGAGTATATCCGCCACCATATTAGTAGTGGTAGTTTTGCCGTTTGTACCCGTAACACAAAGAACATTGGGAGATTTTTTTGTTCTTGCAAGGTAATCAGGGCATATTTTCAAAGCTATAAAACCGGGATACATTGTTGCGTTTCTTTTTAAAAGGCGCAACAAAACATACACCGCTTTAGATGCCCAAAGAGCAATAAAGTATCTTAAAATTCCCATTGGAATTATTCAACCTCCGAAGTACAGTTGGGGCAACGAGTTGCTTCAATATTAATTTCCGTTTTGCAGAAGGGACAAACCTTTGTTGTGGGGGCAACTTCTGCAACTTCTTCCTTTTTGCCAATGGTTCTGAGTTTGTTGATACCCTTAACAAGAAGGAAAATAACAAATGCTGTGAGAAGGAAATCAATAACAGCCTGAATAAAAAGACCGTAGTTGATTGTTGCTGCACCTGCTTCCTGAGCAGCAGCAAGAGTTACATATTCACCGCCGTCAAGAGCGATAAATAAATCTGTAAAAGAAACCTTACCGGTTAACAGAGAAATAGCAGGTGTAACAATGTTTGTTACAAGGTTATTAACGATACCTGAGAAAGCACCGCCGATAATAACGCCGACTGCAAGGTCAATTACATTACCTCTTGAAATAAATTCTTTAAATTCTTTGAAAAATCCTGATGTTTTCTGTACTGCTTTGTTGTCTTTCATTTAAAAAAACCTCTTTTCTTAAAAATATGATAAAACACCGAGAACAGTATACCATATAAATACATTTTTTCAAATACTTTTTACAAAATTCTTGCGTTATTTATAGTTATGTTGTATAATCTAGGCGTCAAAAATTGATTTTTATAATAATCGAGGTGCAATTGTATGATTTTAACTGCCGATATAGGTAACACGAACATCACTTTAGGCGTTTTTAAAGATGATGAAGTTATATGTATCTCTCGTTTATCTACACAGCGTCACAGAACAAGTGAGCAATATGCAATTGAACTCAAAGCAGTATTTGAACTTGAAAAAATCAGCAACGATTTTGAAGGTGCAATAATCAGTTCCGTTGTTCCTGAATTAACACGAGGATTCAAAGAGGCAATTAAAAAAGTAACCGGTTGTGATGCACTAATAGTTGCCGCAGGAATAAAAAATGGTTTGAAAATAACAACAGACAATCCAAAGGAATTAGGTGCAGATTTAGTTGCCGGTGCAGTAGGAGCTATAGCACAGTATGAGCTACCCTGTCTTGTAATGGATTTGGGAACTGCAACAAAAATCTCGGTTATTGACGAAGGTGGAATTTTTGCCGGTTGCACTATAGCTCCCGGCATCGGTATTTCTCTTGACGCTCTTTCTATGAGAACATCACAGCTCCCTGCAATTGAGCTTTCTGCTCCAGAACACGCTATCGGAACAAATACAATTGAATGTATTCGCTCGGGAACGGTTTTAGGAAATGCGGCTATGCTTGACGGTATGGCAGACAGACTCCAGAGAGAATTGGGTAAGCCTATTAAAACAATGGTTGCAACAGGCGGTTTTGCAAAAGACATTGTTGCTTGTTGTGAAAAAAATATAATATTCAATAAAGACCTTGTTCTTCAAGGACTTTTAGTTATATATAAGAAAAACAGGTAAAACTAAATTTAAATGCATTATATCTCTTAAGAGAATAGTAGCAAAGGAGTTTTATTATGAAAAAAAAACAACTTGTACGTCTTGTTTTATGCGCCTTGTTTGCGGCATTGATAGTCGTTATGACATTCACACCGTATTTAGGCTACATCACTGTTGGTGTAATTGAAATAACCACCTTACACATTGTAGTTATTTTTGGCGCTGCGATTTTAGGAGCAAAACACGGTGGCATTTTAGGCGGTGTTTGGGGATTAACTTGTATTGCAAGAGCATTCCAATTCGGTATCATTCCCTTCCAAAATCCTATGGTTTCTCTTGTACCAAGAATCATTGTGGGTCTTGTTGCCGGTCTTGTATTTTCAATTCTTTCAAAAACTAAGTGTAAAAAACCTGTTTCGTTGGCTATAAGTGCTATGGTAGGTACAATTACCAATACTGTTCTTGTACTTAGCTTTTTACAAATCTTCGGAGGATTTGAAACACTTTTCGGAGAAGCTGCAAAAACACTCGATATCATTATAGCAACCCTTATCAGCACAAATGGTTTAATCGAGCTTATCAGTGCAATTATTATAGTTCCCACCCTCTATATGGCAACACAAAAATATTTAAAAGATAAAATATAAGAATCAATAATAACCTGTTTTTTGAAATATAAAAAATTTACTGCATCGCTCGAAAAAGCGATGCAGTTTTTGTTAATTTATTTTGTTGTTTCTTCACTTACTGCCGTAATATCATCATAGTAAGCAAAAGGTTTGAATTCCATTGCTTTGCAAAATGCTTCGGTATCAGAAACAATTGTATCAAAATCTTCTCCGCTAAAAAGAATCTTGTATACGTTTCCTGAATTTTCAAAGAAATAAAGGATCGATATTCCTTCTTCACTTTTCATTGTAAAACGACACACATCTTTATACTCTTCACCAAAATCGATATCTTCTTCCCAAGTAACATCAATATCTGCCGCATCAAACTGATTATATGTTCTAAGGTTCATATCATAATAATCATCGTAAAAATATTTAACAATTGAAATCTGGCAACTTAATTTCTCATCATCTCTGACAAAAATTCCAAATTCATCTGTTGTTTTCCAACCATCTGGAATCGTTAATTTGAAACCGTAATCTTCAACAACACCATTTTCTTCAATAGGTTGGAACTGTTGACGCTGAGTTACCTTTTCACCAGACTCTTCAGTTACATATTTTCCGTTTTCATCTGTAACATATACCAACAATTGTCCGTCTTCTGCAAGAATTTTTTCGCCATTTTCATCTGTTACCAAATTGAAATCTTTGGTATCAGTATAAACCCCATCCTCCTTTTCGCATGCAGCAAAAATGCACACAAAAAGAATTGTAACAATTGTAAAAATTGCAATTATTTTTTTACTCACTGGACTAACCTCCGTTTATTTTGAAACTACAACAGTTTCAATAGGACTTGTGGGCAAACCGCTATCCCAAGTGATATCGTAGTTTGCTTTGTCCTCAAGAGTGAACATAACGCTCACATCACCATAACTTTCAAGTGTTCCTGCACCGGTCATATATGCAGTAACATTAGCAGCCTTGTAATAGTTGATATTGGTAATCTCGTTTGTAAGGCGGTCAACTGTTGCAGTAATTTTACAACCGCTGTAAACAACATCGTAATCATTAAGAACGAGATATTCTTTGCTCTTTACAAACTCTTCTGAAGCCAGAATTTCCTCTTTATCACGAAGGTCAAAAGCCTTTGTCAAAACATCTTGGGCCTGTTCGCTTGTAAGGTCGTTAAATGCAATTGTGATATAGTATGTATCACCGATTTCTTTAAGTGTTGCGTATTCGATATCCTCTGCAGTAAGCTCTGTTGCCCATGACTCACCTTTAACAAAAAGGGTTTCAGAGTTATCCTCACCGTAATTAATATTGCCCGATGTTGATTTAATGTCTTCAAGCACAAGATCCTTTATACCGCTCGCAGCATCGTTGATCGATTTGAGAGATTCGTCGATTTCCTCGGCATCCTCTGCACCTTGTTTTGTAACTTTAAGGCTGTTATTGGGAACATTCTTCTCAATTTTGTAAGAAATAACAGGCTTATCTGCTTTTACACCGTTAACGAGGGTATTAAAATATGCAAGAACCTCTTCACTTGTTTTACCAACGGGCGTTGCACTTTCGGTATAAACAGCTTCTTCTGTAAAAACAACCTCTTCTGTTTCCTCGGTATTTTCAGAAGATCCGCAGGAAGTAAGCGTCATCAAAAGTGCGCTAACAAGCAAAATTGCTATTGCAATTGTAAATATACGTTTCATTAAGGTTTAACCCCTTTCGATATTTTGTCGAAACTCCGACTTATTCACCAATTGATTATATCACAAATTTTCTCATAACAACAGTAATTTTTAAGATTTTTTTATATTTGTATAAAAAGCACAAAATCAGCAATAGCCATTTGTTGTTTACAACTAATTTACATAATGCCACAAAAAATAATACCATTTGACTTTTAATTGCAATAGCAATATAATAAAAATATTAGGATTCATAAAAAACGGAGAAAGATCATGACTAAAAAACATATTAAAAAGAAGCATAAGCGTTCAACCGAACAAAAAGCTTTGAATTTCCTTTGCATAATGATGGCGGCAATTGTTATTTTTGTTGCTGTTGTTTGCGTTTCTGTTGATAAAAAAAATGATGCTTTAAAAGAAAGGGAAGCTGCACCTTCTCAAAGTACGGAAAAAACCGATTCAAATATTGATAATAAATCATCTGACACGACAAAAGCACAAGTAACAGACGGTACATCTGAAGAAACCTCTTCCAACACTACCGCTCCGCAAACCACTCAAGCTGTTGCGGCGGTTGCAAAACCAGGAACTATTGACAATCCAACAATCATCACAATTGATGAAGAAAAGTGGTATTTAACACTCGTAAACTCCAGTTACAGAATCCCCGGCAGTTATGAGCCCGACCTTGTTTATGTTTGCGGTAGCGGTGAACGTCTTGACAGAAAAGTTGCCGAGCATTACGAAGAAATGTACGAAGCGGCAAAAGCAGAGGGCATTTACCTTACCCCCTGTTCAGGCTACCGTTCCTATGAATTACAGGAAAGAAACTATAATAACAAAATCAGTTTCTTTGAAAGTCAGGGTTATTCCTACGATGAAGCAAAAGTAAAAGCTGCAACAATTATTATGCCTCCCGGTTCTTCCGAACATAATTTAGGCTATGCTATGGACATCGTCTGCGTTGACGAATGGTTTGAAGATACCGATGAGTTCAAGTGGCTTACTGAACACGCTGCGGATTACGGATTTATAATGAGATACCCCAAGGACAAGCAAGACATTACGAAGGTAATTTACGAGCCTTGGCATTGGAGATATGTTGGTGTTGAATTAGCAAAAGAACTCAAAGACAGCGGTCTCGTTCTTGAAGAATATATGGGAGTTGCTTAAAAATGATTGGAATAAAAGTTGAAAAAGCACATGGAGAATATGATCCCGGAACCAGCAAATTTTTCGGCTCTCCCACTATGCCGGAAGAATGGTTGGCTGACGGAACTATAGGTGACGAAGAGTTCTTCTTCTGCCAGCTCAAACTTTCCGAATTCAAAGCTTTTGATAAAGAAATTTTTACAAATCACAAAGGTTTTATTTATATTTTTCTTGCGGAAGACAATGGAAATTATATCCCCAATATCCGCTACTCTGAAAATGAACCGGATACCTTAATTGATGATTTCAATGCAGGTTTTGAATTTTTAGGTGATGTTGAAACTGATTATTCAATAGATTTTTTTGAAACTGATGACGCTACTGACGGCACAAGAATTTTCGTAGAAAACGGCGAAGAAATCACCCTTCTCCAATACGACCCCCTGGACGACGGAATGCCCGAATTTCTTAGAGATACAGAGAAAATCGCATATTTCAAAATGAAAACCGAGGATTTAAAAAATCGCAACTTTTCAAAAGTAAAATTTTCGATAAAGTAAACGTAGAATCCCCTTGTAAAAATACGTTATAACGTATTTTTACAAGGGGATATTTTTACTTTATCTCAACTATCGTAACTCCGTTCTCGCCCTCACCGAATGTACCTAATCGGAAAGTTCTTATTCTCGGATCACCTTTTAGGTATTGAGTAACTCCTGCACGAAGAGCCCCCGTTCCCTTACCGTGAATAATAGTGCATTCAGTAAGTCCCGAACGAAGCAAATCGTCAAGGAAACGGTCGAGAACAATAATTGCCTCGTCCACCATAAGACCGCGCAAATCACAACGGTTATTTATTGCCATTGTAGATTTGCTTTCACCCATAACTCTGCTTGTTGAAACCTGACGTTTTTTTGTTTCTTTTTGTTTTGGTTTTTCAACAAGACGAAGACACTCTTCCTTAACTCTCATTTTAAGCATACCTGCGGCAATTTCCACATTGCCTTTTTTATCTTTCAGGGCAGTAACACTTGCGTTTTTGCCGATGGTTTTGCAGTAAACCGTGTCACCGATTTCTAAAGATCTCGGAAGTGTATAATCGTTGTCATCATCCATTGAATCGAAGACGGGATTAACTGCCGAGTTAATGGCGTTAAGGTGAGCATTAACCGAAGCTTTTGCCCTTCTTGCCAAATCGGCTGCATCCTTAGTCTGCTTCGCTTCTTTTTTCAGCTTTTCAACCTCATTCAGAAGCGCATTTGCCTCTCTTTTGGCTCTTTCCACAATACGAAGAGCCTCACCCTGAGCATTTTCAAGTTCTCTGTCACGCCTGAATTGAGCATCCTTCAGAATCTTTTCCGCCTTTTCTCTGTCAGCCTTGGCAGATTCTGTTATTTTCTTAGCTTTTGAATGTTCGTCTTCCATTTCAAGACGGCTTTTTTCCAGCATATCAACAACATCTTCAAAGCGAGTGTTTTCTGAAGAAACAAGCTCCCCTGCCCTGTCAATAATACTCTTGTCAATACCCAACCTTTCGGAAATTGCGAAAGCATTTGAACGACCGGGAATACCAATAAGAAGTCGGTAGGTTGGTCTTAAAGAATTAACATCAAATTCGCAGGAACCGTTTTCAACTCTCGGAGTTTGTAATGCGTAGGCTTTAAGCTCTGCATAGTGAGTTGTGGCGGCTATTTTTGCGCCTTTTTTATGAAGCTCTTCAAGAATTGCCATCGCAAGTGCCGCACCTTCAACAGGGTCAGTGCCTGCGCCCAATTCATCAATAAGTACAAGGGATTTTTCGTGGGCAATTTTGAGAATGTTAACAATATTCACCATATGAGAAGAGAAGGTTGACAAAGATTGTTCAATACTCTGCTCGTCACCGATATCAACAAGAATATTGTCATAAACGCTTATTTTACTCTCGTCGCCTGCCGGAATCATAAATCCGCTTGATGCCATGGCAGAAAGAAGACCAATAGTTTTAATTGCAACCGTCTTACCACCAGTGTTAGGACCCGTAATAACAAGGGTATCAAAATCAGAGCCCAAACGAATATCTGTTGCAACAACTTTTTCAGGGTCGATCAAGGGATGCCTTGCCTTTTTCAAATCTGTTATACCCTTGTCGTTAAGAACTGGAATGGTGGCTTTCATATCGTAGGCAAGATGTGCTTTGCAGAAAATAACATTTATTTCCACCGCACATTCATAACTGCCTTTAATTTCCTCTGTAAAGCCCCCTGCTTCAACAGAAAGTTCATAGAGAATTCTCTCAATTTCCTGAGCCGCTTTACCCCGAAGCACACGAATATCGTTATTTGCTTCAACAACCCCGGCAGGTTCAACAAACACCGTTGCACCTGTTGAAGATGTATCGTGAACAAGACCCGAAACCGAAGCTCTGTGTTCACTCTTAACAGGAACAACATATCTGCCGTTTCGTTGGGTGATAATTGCATCTTGAAGAACGGTTTTTAATTTCTGTGACCGGATAAGCTTTTCCAATTGGTCGCGGACGCTGTTTTCCTTATTCTTTATCTGACGGCGAATTGATGCCAGTTCGGGTGATGCGTTATCGCTCATTTCATCTTCAGTAAGAATTGCAGAAAAGATTTTATCTTCAAGATATTTATTAGGCATCAGGGAATTGAAATATAAATCAATATGCAATTCATCCTGACCGCCGCTATTGTTTCGCCATTCTCTTATACCGCGAACAGTTCTTATGGTTGAACCGATATCGAGAAGTTCTTTCATCGAAAGAACTCCTCCGGCCGCCGCTCTTGCAAGAGCATTGTTAACGTTTTTCAATCCACCAAATGACGGGCCACCGAATTTTGCCAATAATATGTAGGCATCTTCTGTCATATTAATATGGTTCTGCGCCATATTAACACTTGACTCAGGTCTTATAGAAGCAATAATGTCCCGCACATCGTCATTACAAGCACGCTTCGTTGCCATCTCTAAAATTTTGTCATATTCAAGCGCTTTTAAATGTCTGTTTAATGTATTCATAATCAATCCTTAATAATATTATAAAACTCCAGAGTTTTGAATTTTCTTTGAGTTTTGTTAAGTAAATAATCTTCTGTTAAACTGCAAAAACTTTGCAAGGCTTCATCCTTCAGCGTGAAAGAGAAAATTTTCTCAAAATCTGAAAGTGTCACATATCTCATAGCCGTCACAACCGAAGAAGTTATACTTTTACAGGGTGCGGACGGCATACAGTTTTTGCAGTAAATTTTCCCACTTTCCGAAGAAAAAAACATAATGTCGGTTTCATATTCACCACATTTTTCACAAGCCACCAAATCAGGCATATAACCGCTCAAAGACATCAACCTGAGTTCTGTTACGGCTTTTATGAAATGAGCAGATTTCCTCGCATCCTTTAAAAGCCAAAGAGAATTAAGAAAAAGTCGGAGAATCTCCTCCGACTCAAAATCCTCCTCACAAAATTCATATGCAAGTTCGCAAAAATACTGTGCCAAAGCCATTTTTTGAACATCATTACGGAGCTCAAAAAACACTTCTTTTACAAGTGCCTCTTCAACGGAAAAAGCATCTTTCGTTTTAGAAAACGTAAAATCGGAGTAAGCAAGAAGTGAGGTCGCAGCAAGTTTTTTGCTTTTTGTTTTTTTAGCACCTCTTGAAAACGCGCGGACAAGACCGTGCTTTGCAGTAAGCACAGTTATAAGCTTATCGGCTTCACCGATACTCTGTTCTTTTATCACAAGTCCGGGTGCGGTTATCTTCAGCACTTTCTTCCAACTCCGTGTTTTTCATATTGACACAATTGCGATATTCCAAATAATCCGCGATTTTTCCGCCTTGATAGAATTTTTCCCAAAGGTCTTTTTCGTTCATTTATATCAACTCCGCCATAGTATTTTATTCGGCGAAGTTCTCTTTATTCTATGTTAAATTTTTTATAATTTTCCAAATCAATCCAATCCGAAATTGTGAATTAAACCCTCGCGGTTTCTCCAGTCTTCCTTTACTTTAACCCAGCATTGCAGATTGATTTTACATTCAAAAAACTGCTCAAGCTCGTGACGTGCATTGGTTGAAATTTCCTTGAGCATTGCACCTTTTTTACCGATAACAATACCCTTGTGGCTTTCTCTTTCGCAATAAATAATTGCTTCAATATCAATAATGGGCTTATCCTCACGCTCTTTCATTCTTTCAATGGAAACTGCAATACCGTGAGGAATTTCATCACTGAGTTTGTGAAGAAGTTTTTCTCTTATCATTTCCGCCGCAAGAACTCTTTCGGGTTGGTCTGTGAGAGTGTCTTCGGGGAAGAAAAATTCCGAGGGGGCCGAAAGCTTAAAAAGTTCATCCTTCAATTCATCCATACCGTCATTTTCACGGGCACTTACAGGAATAACCGCCTCAAAATCCATAAGCTTTGTAAGTTCAAGAATACGGCCCATAAGTTCCTGCTTATCCATGAGCATATCAATTTTATTGATAGCCAGAACAACAGGAATTCTCTCGGATTTAAGCTTTTTAAGAAGGTCAATTTCCGCTTCTCTTATTTCACCTTTCGCTTCTGTAACGAAAAGGCAAGAGTCCACACCGCCGATACTGTCATCAACGGCTTTAATCATTTTTTCACCTAATTTTGTTTTAGGCTTATGAAAACCGGGTGTATCCGTGAAAACAAGTTGAACATTGTCCTCAGTAAGAACGCCCATAATTTTTGTCCTTGTTGTCTGGGGTTTTGATGAAACAATTGCTACCTTTTGTCCCAAAAGATTATTAAGAATTGAGGATTTGCCCACATTAGGTCTTCCTACAATTGCAATAAAAGCAGTTTTTCTGTCAGTCATTATTCTTTCCTTTTTTCTTGAAATCAAATTTAAAAATAAACAAAGTCATTACAATTACGCTGAGAACAAACCAAAGTATGTTCATGGGATTTTCCGTATAATGTTTGAAAAGCGCCTCAAAAGCATCGGGTTGCCATAAAATTACAATTCCGCAAAGTACCGCAAACACCGCCAATACAAGAACCGCACCTGCCGCAACATCTTTTGAAACGGCAATAGTATGCTTTTTCTCTTTTGATATGGAATTGTCCGCCATTTCTATACCTGTATTGAGCATTTCACCGCCTATTACCATAGCCGCCGCTAACAGCAAAATTGCAAATTCCGTTTTTGACACTTCGAAGAAATCATATCTCAACAGATAGTAGAACATATACCCAAGACAAGTAAGATGAATTCTGAAATTGCGCTCATGGGTTATCATCCACCCGAAGCCTTTAAAAGCATATAAAAAACTTTTGAACAGGCTTTCAACATCCTTCATTGATATTATTCCTCCTCGGAATCCATATAGTAAGATTCGTTACGTTTGAGTCCGAGTTCCGTTAAAACGTGTTCTTCCTTTTCTCTCATATGTACCGCTTCAATACCGCCGTTTACATGGTCATAGCCTAAAAGGTGAAGCATTGAATGAACCGTAAGGAAACCGATTTCACGTTGGAGAGTATGTCCGTAGGTTTTAGCCTGACGCACTGCAGTTGGAACAGAAATTACAATATCACCGAGAATACAAGCGCCTGTGTCATGATTTCTGTCGTACTCTCCGTTTTCACCTAAGGGGAAAGACAAAACATCCGTGCTGCTGTCGATATTTCGGTGCTCCTTGTTGAGTTCCTGAATTCTTTCATCGTCAACAAAAGTTACGCTTATTTCAGCAGGTTCGCCGAAATCCTCAAACGTGAGAACCGCATTGCAACAACGTCTTACAAGCAATCTCACACCTGTGGGAATTTTCACTGCTTTTTGGTCGTTTGTGATGATTACTTTAATTTTCTCTTTCATTTTCTTTTCTTTGCCTCCTCGTATTTTTCATACGCTCTGATTATATCCTGCACAAGCTTGTGCCTTACTACATCCTGACCTGAGAAACGGACAATATCAATTTGCTCCATATTTTTAAGGATTTTTGTTACCTCAACAAGTCCCGAACGCTTTCCGTCAGGCAAGTCAATCTGAGTTGCGTCACCTGTAACAACAACCTTTGAGTTAAAGCCCATACGGGTTAAGAACATTTTCATTTGTTCGGGAGTTGTGTTCTGTGCCTCGTCAAGAATTATAAAACTGTCGTCAAGTGTTCGTCCTCTCATATAAGCAAGAGGTGCAACCTCAATATTTCCTCTTTCAAGATATTTGTTAAAATTCTCTGCACCCAGCATATCAAAAAGCGCATCGTAAAGAGGGCGAAGGTACGGATCGACCTTGCTCTGCAAATCTCCCGGCAAGAAACCTAACTTTTCCCCTGCTTCGACGGCAGGTCTTGTAAGAATAATTCTGTTGACCTCTTTGGCTCTGAATGCATTAACCGCCATCGCAACCGCAAGATAGGTTTTACCCGTACCAGCAGGACCTACACCGATAACGATTGTGTTATTTTTTATGGACTCAACATATTTTTTCTGACCGAGTGTTTTAGGTTTGACAGGTTTGCCTTTACTTGTGATGCAAACACAGTCACCGCTCATCGTAACGAGCTTGTCCTCATTACCGTCATCTACAAGAGAGATGACGTATCTTACATTTTGCTCGTTAAGGGTTTCACCTCGGTTAAGAAGCATCAAAAGTCCGTTTATTGCCCTAACTGCTTTACTTACGTTTTCCGGATCACCGTTGACTTTTATGTCTGAACCGCGACTTATAACATCCACATTAAAGGATTTTTCAATTATTAAAATATTCTCATCAAAGCTACCAAAAAGACTTACCGCCTGCTCCATTCTGTCAACGTTAATTAATTGTTCCGACTTAATTACCCTCTTTTATAAATTTTAATGTACTAATTACATCTAAAGTATAACACAAATTTTGTAAATGTCCACTAAATTTTTATAAACAAAATATGAAAAACCAACAATTTTCATTTAATTTTCCGTTAAAATCAGGTTCTCAATTGCAATATCTTCTATACAAGTAATTTTCAGATTGATTTTTATCTTTTTTTCATTTTCGTAAATTTGATATTCTACTTTCTTCAAATCTGTTTGATTATATTGTTCCTTCTTTTTTTCTACAACTTTAAACAGCCCTTGTAGTTTCGTCTCTTCGGTTGTGTAGTTTACTGTTTCATTGCATGTTTTAAAATCATCTTCCCTTACTATGCCAATGGGAAGAACGGTTTCACCGCTTTGAAGATAAACCGTACTTTCGGTTAAAAATCCGCCCCCGGTTTTTAAACCGAGAGGAATTTTCAAAGAAAATACATAAATAAAATATCTGTTATCTTTTTCGAACGATACCTGTAAATCATTTGATTTTTCACAAACAATCTCTTCATTGTTTTCAGTTTTTGCAAAAACCTCCCCTTTAGCGTGAACAAAATATTCACTGCCGTCTGCGTTGAGTCCCACTCCCGAAATGAGAAGCGACCCTTCGGTTACATTGTCGCCCTCTCTGACTGCGTTAACACCCTTGTAACCTTTGACAAGCACTACCTGGCCATTTTTCGAAGCAATGAGATTAACAGGTGTTTTCGTATCTATTATTTCCTTTTGCTCCACGAATTCGCTCATTTCCACCTGAACCTTTCCTCCGAAAATGTTAACTGAGACCCAAAGGAGTTCATTGTACTCATTCATAAGCTGATTCTGAACTTCTATTATATCAATTTTTGATTTTCTTGCTCCGATTTTCACCCCTAAATTTCCAAGACTCTCTGTAAAGGCTTCAACATTTACACCGTTTGTTTCCAATATTTCAATCTCCCACACAAAGCCAGACATTAAAAACCAAAACAAAAATGCTATAACAATGCCAAAACCCACCCCACATCGCCATTTGTGGCGTTTCGTAAAGCTTTTTATTCCGCGGGACTTTATGATTCTAACATCCATTCCGGAGTTTTGAGCAGGTACTGAAAGCAGAGCAAATTCTTTTTGCGTTGTACAGGCATAAACCTTTACACCATCATTTTTTACATTCCAAAGGCTAATTCCTCTTATTTTGCAAAGATTTATAAACCTTTCCGGAAATCCACCTTCTGCACAGAACTCAACATAACCCTTAAAAAGTCGTAAAAGTTGTATCATTTGTTAAACCCTCTCAAATTCAATCGTGACAATCTCACCGCTCACATCTGTTTGTCCGTAAGCAAAGGTGGAAATAACCAGATTATCCCCTCGGATTTTCATATTAAGTGTTCCTAAATTCAGAACGATGCAATTTTCAGAAAAATCCAGAACACATTGACAGTCAAGGATTATCATTCGCTTGTTACCATACATTTCAATCCCTGCATTTTCTGCATCTTCCTTAATATTTTTAAAAGGATTAAATCCCAAAGCCACCACTCCTTTTTGTTATAACCTAAAACCATCGACCTTACAGAAAAAAATTTTTTATCCCTGTACGAATGTTATTATATTCTTATGTTGAAACTTCATAAAATATCTACGTGGGGGTGACAACTATGAAAAATTTGTCAAGAATGCTTATTAAAAATCTTTTAACCCTTGGTATAACTTCTGCAATAGCCATATGTCTTATTATTTACCCAAAAGATACCGCCGACGGCATAAAAACCGGGCTTCAGCTTTTAGGTAACAGTTTAATTCCTTCTCTTTTTCCCTTTATGGTTCTTTCTTCCTACATATCTCAAAGCAATATTTCTGAAGCGTTAAACAAAATCTTTAAAAAGTCTTTTCAATATATTTTTAAGACAAGCGGCTTCGGCATTGTGGCTTTTGTTTTAGGTCTTTTAGGCGGGTACCCTATCGGAGCAAAAATAATTTCGGAATTCTACAAGGCAAAAAAGATTTCTCAAAATGATGCTCAAAGACTTCTTTATTGGTGCATAAATCCTAGTCCCGCCTTTGCCGTAACCGCCGTGGGAACATTTATGATTGGAAATACTCAAAGCGGAATTCTTTTATACATCTCTTGTATTCTTGCATCACTCACTGTCGGTATTTTATGCCGTTTTATTTCAAACGGTGAAATTCTTTGTGCAAAACAAAACAGAACAGAGTCCAAACAAAATATTTTTGTCAAATCCGTTTCCGGTGGCAGTGAAGCTATGTTTTCGGTTTGTGGTTGGGTTTTAACATTTTCAGTATTTGCAGCTCTGTGCGATGCTTTAAATCTTCCCTCTTCCGCTTGCACTCTTATTAAGTCTGTTGCAGAGGTTACAACAGGATGCAAAAACGCTGTAGCGTCAGGACTTTCTTTACCCGTAATCGCGGCGATTTTAGGGTTCGGCGGATTCGCGGTAATTTGTCAATGTGCCGTATACTCTTCCGCTTGCAAAACCCAAATAAAATTCTTGATTTGCTCACGGCTTTTAAACGCATCTTTAAGTGCAATTTATTGCTCTTTATTTTTAAAGATATTCCCACAATGCGCAGAAGTTTCTGTGGTTATAGGAACAAAAACAAGCTATTTCACCCTATACCACAGTATCGGTGCCACCATTATTTTATTTGTTATGTGCGCTCTTTTGATTTTGGAGGTTGATAACCGCAAAAAAGTGTGATAGAATAATAGATATCAACACAAGGAGGCGGTAGTATGGCTCTTAAAATTTTCAATAAAACAATTGAGCCCCAATGCGCTTTCTGTGAGCACGGTTCTCTCATTGATGGCGGAAATACTGTTCTCTGCCGTAAGATCGGGGGTATTATGCAGTCCTATTCCAAATGCAAAAAATTTAAATACGATCCTTTAAAAAGAGAACCCAAGGTCATTTCCTTTTCAGGCGAATTTTCAAAAGAAGATTTCACTTTATAACGATAGTTTCTTGAAAGATTCTATCGTTATTTTTGTTTTTTGTAACTTTTCACAAAATGAAGGTATAATATTCCAATAAATTTTAATGTTATATTTTGTAGAATTGACTTGAAAAGAAGAGAAAATATTAGTACAATATAAAGTATAATAAAAGTACGGAGGTTTATGTCGTGGCAGATGCATTCGGTATTCCTAACACAATTCCCGTAGGTCCTTTGGGAATCATTGCTACTCCCGGTTGCGAGGAGCTTGCACAAAAAATTGACAACTATCTCACTTCTTGGAGAGATGAACGTGAAAGCGAACACAAAGAAACAATCGCTTTCTACGGTTATCAGAGAAAAACATTTATCGTTGACGCAGATTTCACAAGATTCGGTTCAGGTGAAGGTAAATGCGTTCTTCACGAAACTGTTCGCGGTTATGATATTTTCATCATTTGCGACTGTTTCAATCACGGCATTACTTACAACATGTACGGTTACGAGTGTCACTACTCCCCCGATGAACATTACGCAAACCTCAAACGTGCAATTTCTGCAGTTGAAGGTAAAGCAAGAAGAATAAATGTTATTATGCCCATGCTTTACGAGGGCAGACAGCATAAGCGTTCAAGAAGAGAATCTCTTGACTGTGCAATTGCTTTACAGGAGCTTTGCATTGATATGGGTGTTGAAAATATAATCACTTTTGATGCTCATGACCCCAGAGTTCAGAATGCAATTCCTCTTAAAGGTTTTGAAAATGTTGCTCCTACATACCAGATGATTAAAGCCCTTACAAAGAACTTTAAAGACCTTAAAATTGACCACGAGCATCTTATGGTTATCTCTCCTGACGAAGGCGGTATGGGTCGTTGTATTTACTATTCAACCGTTCTCGGAATTGACCTTGGTATGTTCTACAAACGCCGTGACTATTCCGTTGTTGTTAACGGCAGAAACCCCATTCTCGCTCACGAATTCCTCGGTGATGATGTTGAAGGTAAAGATTGCCTTATTATCGACGATATGATTTCCTCCGGCGACTCAATGATTGAGGTTGCAACAAAGCTTAAAGAGCTTAAAGCAAACCGCATTTTCGTTTGCACAAGCTTCGGTCTTTTTTGCAACGGACTTCAGGAATTTGACAAGGCTTATGAATCAGGCATTATAAATGGCGTTTTCACAACCAACCTTGTTTACAGAACACCCGAGCTTCTCCAAAAGCCTTGGTACTTCGAAGTTGATATGAGTAAATATTGCTCACTTATTATTGATACTCTTAACCACGATTGCTCTGTTTCAAGTCTCCTTAACCCTGCCGATAAAATCAAAGCAAGACTCGCTAAATACAAAGAAGAACAGCAGAAAGATGAACTTTCTCTTTTCAACAACTAAACTTTCGTCGCCCTGCAAATTTTGTGGGGTGACTCGTTTTTTTAACCAAATACTTATTGACATTACATCTTAATTATAGTATCATTTACTATAAGATAATTAGTGTATAAAATTGCACATATATTTATCAAAAACTCTTTTTGGAGGTAATAACTATGATTAAAAAAAGAAAAACAGGAAAATACATATTCCTCAACATCATAACTCTCGGCATTTACGGTCTTTTCTTTTGGACAAAATGGACTAATGACCTTAACAAAATCTGCGATGGTGACGATAAAGACAGCGGTCACTATCTCCTCGTTTTCCTTCTTGATATTTTCAGTTTCGGAATTTATACATTCGTTTGGAACTATCAGATGGTTGAAAGAATGTATCAGAAAGCTAAAGATTACAACATCACTCTCAAGCACGGCGGTATGTTTGTAATGTTTTGGAGAATTTTCCCCATCGTTAGCAGCGTTTACAAAATCAAATACCTCAACAAGCTTGCAGAGGCTTACAACGCAACTGTTGAATCTGCACCCATTGAGGAAGCTCCTGCTGAAGCAGTTGAAGAAGCTCCTGCAGAGGAAGTTGAAGCTGCTGAATAAGAAAATCTTTTGCCGTCCGTCTCGGACGGCTTTTTTTGAAGAAATACGGTGATTTCAATGAACAAAGAACTTAAATTTAACAACGGCAAATTCACGATTATGTCTTTAGGAGATTTGCATGAGCATCTCTATCTTGACACTCGTGAAAAACGTAAAAAACGTGAAGATATGCACAACCTTGTTAAAATGGGAATTATGGCTTTCAAGCCGGATTTAATAGTGCTCATGGGCGACACTCTTAATAAGAGAGACGACTCTGAAGACTTTGCAGATTATAAAGCTGCTCTTAAAGATATACTTAAGCCCATACTCGAATCAGGAGTACCTTTCTGCTATGTCTTGGGTAACCACGAACACGACCAAGGGCAAGAAAAATTAATCGTTAAAGCTTATGAAGAAATGGAGTCTTGCATAGGTGTTAACGACGAAACCGCTCCCCGAGGTAATTTCAACTGCAATATTCTTGTTAAAAATACCGAGGGTACGAAAAACATCCTGAACCTTTGGTTTATTGACTCCAACAATGGTTGCCCCGACAGAAATGTTTCAAACTATGATTGGGTTCATCAGGACCAGATTGAATGGTATGAAAATAAAGCCAAAGAAATCGCAAATGCTAATGGCGGAGAAATAATTCCCGCAATTCTATTTCAGCATATTCCCGTTTATGAGGAATATGAGCTTTTAAGAGAAGCTAAACCTCAGGAATATTTCGTTTCCGTTGAAGGTCACGAGAAATTTTCCGATAAACGCTATGTTCTTAAAGACGGTGTTAACGGTTATCTTGGCGAAGGTCCTTGCACACCTTGTTTTAACGGAGGTCAGTTTGAAAGTTGGAAGAAAACGGGTGACGTTGTTGCCGCATTCTTCGGTCACGACCATCTCAATGATTTCACAGGCTATGTTGACGGCATTATGTTAGGGCAGAATAAAACGAGCGGTTTTTGTTGCTATACGGATGGTTGTCGTTCCTGTATAAGAATAACAACAGTTAACGAAGATAATCCACGAGATGTAAAATCAAAAGTATATCATTTCAAGGAATTAGGTTTAGAGTCCACCTCTTTAGGACCTATCGAAAAACGAATTACCGATAGACAGAGTATAAATATGCATACTGCCGCCTACGCCGCTGCAGGTTTGGCAGGTGTTGCAACTGTTGCCGGAGTAATCAAAAAACTTTTAAAATAAAGTCTGAAAAGGATTGAGTTGAATGAATTTAAGAAAAGCCACCGCACTTATTGCAGGTGCAGGAACAGGTTTTGTGTTAGGTAAAAAACTTAAAGAAAAGAAAATCTGTCCTGTTTGCGTTGCTAAAAAAGCATTCGCCGCAACGCAAGTACACGTTGCAGACACAGAAAAATATGATAATGGAGTTGCCCTCACTCCTCCTATGGGTTGGAGCAGCTGGAACACATTCAGAAATTCCATTGATGAAAAACTCATAAAAGATACTGCCGATGCAATGAAGAAAACAGGACTTCTTGATGCAGGTTATAAGTATATAAACCTTGACGACTGTTGGCAAAGCTCAATGCGAACTGCAGACGGCAAGCTTCAAGGTGACCTTACCCGATTCCCAAGAGGAATGAAGCCACTTATAGAGGAAATCAATGAATTAGGCTTCAAAGTTGGGCTTTACACCTCAAACGGCACTCTTACCTGCGAAGACTTGCCTGCAAGCCTTTATAACGAAGCTGTTGATGCAGACACTCTCGCTGAATGGGGCGTTGAATACTTCAAATATGATTTCTGCCACAACGAAGCAATCCCCACAATTGCTCCATCCCTTATTAAAATCACTCTCGGTAAACCCGGTGAAGAGGATTTTATTGAAATGCAGGCAGAGCACGGTATTGTTTCAAAAGGCGCAAAAATCGTTGCAGACGAAAAAGTTGAAAGCGGATATATGGTTTCAAACCTTTGCGGTGGCTTAGGCGAACTTCTTTTTGATAATATCGAAGCTCCCGAGGATGGCGAATACAGTCTTACACTCGTTTTCAGAAAGGGCGGAAACGTGAGAAAGTTCCTTGTATGCCTTGTTAATGGTGAAAAGGAATACGACTGCTGCTTCCCTTCTTCAAAGGGCTTCACTCCGGACGGCAGACTTCAGATTGTTATCAAACTGAAAAAAGGTATAAACACTTTAAAATTCTACAACCCCGTTGCTTCCCGTATGGATTCTGCTCAACGTCAATATACAAATATGGGCAGAGAGCTTCAAAGGGCGACCAAGGAATTTTCTGAGAAAAACGGCACACCCGAAAAGCCTATTTGCTATTCACTTTGCGAATGGGGAATGAATCAGCCTTGGAAATGGGGCTCAAAGGCAGGCAACCTTTGGCGAACAACCCACGATATCAAGCCATTCTGGGCATCAATGCTTACAATTTATGAATTCAATGTTCGCCTTTATAAACACGCTCAAATCGGCGCATGGAACGACCCCGATATGCTCGAGGTTGGCGTTGGCAAGCTTAATATAGAAGAAAACAAAACTCATTTCTCCCTTTGGTGTATGATGGCTGCACCCCTTATTCTCGGTAACGATATAAGGAAATTCATCAACCCCGACGGAACAGTTGACGAAGATAACAAGGTTCTTGCTATTCTCAAAAATAGAGACCTTATTGCAATCGACCAGGATAAACGAGGCATTCAGGCAAAACGTATTTTCACAGATGGTATAAGCGATATTCTTGCTAAACCCTTGGAAAATCATGAGCTTGCAGTTTGCCTTTTCAATAAATCAAACAAACCAAAAGAAATGTCTATTTCCCTTTCGATGCTTCACAGCGACCCATTTGTTGATTTACCAATTAAAAATTCTTACGAAGTAACAAATCTTTGGGAAAAAGAAACATTCATTTTAAAAGATAAAATTCAAACAACGGTTGCTCCCCATGGAGTTATGGTTTACAAAATAAAAGCTATTGAAGAATAAAAACTTTTGCTAAACATTTTTAGGAGGTGCTCTTATGGACAGAAAAGAATTGAAACAAGCAGGCAAAAACTTGTTCCAAAAGAACTATTGGTACAGCGTTTTGGTTGCTTTTTTAATGTTTTTCACAGGTAACATACCCAGTTTTAGTTTTTCCTTCAACACAACCGATATGGAATACATTTTTGAAGACATAGTCGGCGGTGGAGATTTTAAAAATTTCCTTGAAGAATTTATTGAAACACCTTTTTTCATTGCGATAAGCATCACTGTCGTTGCTGTAGCTATTGTATCTTATGTGTTAGCTTATCTTATTTTTGCTTCTTTCCGTTGCGGTGGTATACGATATTTTCTTAAATCCAGAAAAAATCAACCTGCGCAGATTCACGAAGTATTCGCGAACTTAAAAGATAAAACAAATTTCAATATTGCAAAGGTAACTTTTTTCAGAGATTTATCAGTAGCTTTATGGTCACTCTTGTTTATTATCCCCGGTATTATAAAAGCCTATGAATATTGGGCAATCGACTATATCCTTGCGGTACGTCCCGATATTGATAAGGATGAAGCAAAGCGTTTAAGCAAAATTCTTATGGATGGCAACAAGTGGAATCTTTTTGAATTAAGCTTTTCTTTCTTAGGTTGGATTTTCCTTTCGATGTTCACATTCGGTCTTTTAAACATTTTTTATTTAGACCCCTATATGCAAGCAACTTTCGTTGAGTTCTTTTCAGAAATACGTCTTGAAGCCTTAGCAAAGGGCACAATCTCTCCCAACGATATCCCCGATTATGAATACATCGACCCTCAGACGCAATATCAAGCGCAGTATTATCAGCAACCGAAAAACATTGTTTACAGACCTGACGGAACGCCAATGGGTAACACTGTTTATACTCAACAGCCATTCCAACAGCCCATTCAACAGCCTTATACACAACCTGTTCAGCAAGCTTTTGCTCAACCAATTCAACAACCCGTAGTTGAAACACCTGTTGCAGAACCTATTGTTGAAGAGCCCGAAGAAAATAACCCTGATACTACAAATTAAATCTCTATACAAAAATTTCTCCGTGATTTTTCGCGGAGAATTTTTATTTTTTATTAAAATATAATGACTATTTCTGTAAAAAGCAGTATAATGAGGTGCAATTTTTAAAAGCGAGGTGGAATTATGAATAAACGCGGTATTCTTGATATGACAACAAGTCCATTCTTCAAAAAAATTCTTATATTCTCAATTTCGCTGATGCTTACGGGTGTTCTTCAGCTTATTTATAACGCTGCTGACGTTATGGTTGTCGGCAGATTTGCAGGAAGCGAATGTTATTGAAATGGGGAAACAAAGGCTTTATATAATGATGACAACCTATTTCTTATGCAGCCTTATGGATGTCTCCGGTTGTCAAATCAGAGGTATGGGAAAATCCCTTGAACCAATGATAATAACCCTTATAGGCACCTGTGGTTTGAGAATTTTATGGCTTTACACCGGCTTCCCATTAAAAAAGAACTTTGGAACTTATATATTTCTTACCCGATTTCATGGGGAATAACCTTTATAGCATTCTTTGTATGCTTCTTCGTTTATGAAAAGAGAATAAAAAACGACGTCACAGCAATAACTGTGACGTCAATTTTTTATTCATCTTCAACCTGATATTTTACATCTTCAAACTGCATTGCAACTTCTTCTCTTTCGAAGCCTTCCAGGTCATATCTATCTGAATAGTAATTAAATTTTTCTATTGTGAATGTTGTATCAGGTTTGCAGGTAATAAGTGTGCAACCTCTTTGAGAGCCAACCTTTGAAATACCAGGGTATGCAAGATAATCCACGCTGTAACCGTAACAGAACTTAATACCTTTGTATTCAATAGTGGTATTATTATAGTGGTCGTGACCGTTGAACATTGCCTTTGTTGAACCGAGTTCCAGCATTGTTTCGAAAAGGTCATCCTCACCGATTCCGCAGTAAACCCTTTTACCTGTTTCGCCGATTATACCCTCAATATATTTGAAATTTTCTGTATCTTTGAAGTCGTTTTCAACAAATTCTGTCCAGGCATCTTTCATTTCAACTAACGGAATATGGAAGAAAGCAAGAGTTTTCACAGTTTCATCTTTATTGGTAAGCTTCTTATTTTCCTCATTCATTCTTTCAATTTCAGCCTTGTACCACTCAACTTGATTATCGTGAATATTGTCATATTTCCAGAATATTCCAAAAACATCACCATCTGTATACGAATGAGAATCCATCATAATAAAGGCTTGTGTAATAACACCATCGGAGTTTTTAACTTCAATTGTATGGTTTCCGTAGCCGTCAACATTTTCAGGACCTGCCTGGAAAAGACAGTATTTCAAATCCTCATTTGAATAAAATTCAGATATAGCCTCGCGGTTAAAATATGAATATGATTCTGTATCGTGGTTACCGAAGTTAACTGTCCAATAAACACCGAGAGTTTCCATTAAATTTGCAAAGGCTTTTGCACCGCTTTTATTATTAAAAGTACCTGCCTGGAATGGTACAGGGTAGGCAATATCACCTGTAGCAATAACAAGGTCGGGTTTTTCTCTTGTAATCATCGTTGCAACGGCATTAAGTGACATTTCGTCCTTTTCACCGCTCATCCAGCCACCGCCCAAATGAATATCGGTAAGCTGCAGAACTTTAAAATCACGGTCGGTTGTAAAAAACCAATTACCGTTTTTGTCTTTTTCGGGAACAAGCTGTTCTTCCATTTCAACCTTATTATATGTACTGCCTTTTTCCAATAGTTTATTTACCATCACAATATTAACTACAGTACTGAGAATTGCAATAACTGCAACTACGCAAACCAATATAAGCAAAATCTTTTTTCCTTTTTTATTTTTTATTTTAGCCATACAGCAAACACTCCCTTTCTTTATATTTTTAGAATAGCACAAATTTATAAAGTTTTCAATAATATTGCATTTGTATACTATTTTAAGTATAATAAAAATAATAAAACTCTGAAAAAGGGTGATAAAATGAAAAACGAAAATACAATATTAAAAAAGGCTTTCACAATTCTTTTAGGTGCTCTTCTTATGGGGCTTTTATGGAGAGTCCGCGGTGAACACGGTTGGGGCTCGTCTTGGGGGCTTTTAAATGCAGGCTTTGTTTTCACGATGTTCATTGTTGTTATAAAAGGAAGCCGCCAAAAGCTTGATATAGGTTGGCTCTCTCTTACCGCTCTTTCTTTTATGCTCACAACACCCGGTTGGGGAACTCTTTTAAGCCAGATAACAGGCATTATTTACGATGCAGAGGATTGGTCTGTCGGCGGTAGCGATGTTTACACCTCAGTTGGCTCTGCTATTTTTTTGATGCTTTGCCTTGGCTTTGGTCTTGCATCCCTTTTTGGCATTATGCTTGGTCGTGGCTTCAGCGAAAAGCAATGGAAAACAAAAGACTTTATCATTCTTATTGCGGTTTTCTACATAACAGATTTAATTGCAAGTGCAGTTATTTCGCCCTTTATTTTAAATGCAGTTCAACCTGAGGCTGCCGAACTTTTCGAAAAAGGTCTTGAAATTCAAGGTGTTGACGGCTCTGCATATCAAGTTTATATGGAGCATTTCAAGGATGTCTCCTGGGCGAAGAAAATCGACGGCGGAAGAAATTATTTCCAGTCCTGTGATGTTATTACCGCAACTATCAAAGCAATTGCTTCCCTCTTAACAGTCCGCTTCGTTATTAAAGACAAGGTTTCCGCTAAAACCGGGGCAGTAGTTTGCTCTGCTTTCGCAATTGGTATCACTCTTGCAGACCTTTTCTTCTATTTCGGAAACGGCGGTTACCACGAATTAAACGTTTCTTACCTTCCCGAATTTTTCTACCCCTGGGGTTGTTGGGAATATTTCACAGGCTTCATTGCAGGTGGTATTATTACGGCATTCATTTTAACACTCAAACCAAAAACCGATCTTCCCGAACTTGCTTTCAGTAAAGTTCCCGAAAAGCCGAAAACAATTCTCACATTCATCTTAGGCACAGTGTTTATGATTGGAGTAAACATCGTAAGACCTGTTCTTGTAAGATTCGAGGATTCCGATTATATGATTATTGCAACTGTTATTGCGGTTTTATTTGCAATGGGATTTGTTGGAGTTATCGTAAAATTCTATGGCTTCAACGCCTCAAAAATCCATATTGAAAAATACTATGCTTATCTTTTACTCTTCTTTGTTACATATATAAATATGGTATATCTTCTTGTCGGCACCCCCGATTGTACTCACCTTTTTAGAAATTCCGGTTTCCAACATACTATGGCAATTCTCTCTGCCAGCATCATAATTGTATGGTTGGCATTTAACAACGAAAAGCTCTTAGAATCAAAGGAGTAAACAAAATGGAATTTAAAGAATTTTTAAAAAACGCGGCACATGTAAAACCAAGTGAAAATCAATTAAGACATTTAAGAGAAACACCTTTTTATGCTTTTGTGCATTTCAGCCCCAATACTTACACAAATCTCGAATGGGGTGACGGCACGGAAGACCCTTCAATATTCAACCCCACAGAGCTTGACTGCGACCAATGGGCAAAAGCTATTAAAGATGCAGGAATGAAAGGTATGGTGCTCACTGCAAAGCACCACGACGGTTTCTGCCTTTGGCAAACAAAATATACCGAGCACTCAATGAAAAAAAGTCCCTATAAAAGCGGTAAGGGTGATATTGTTAAAGAAGCGGCCGAGGCTTGTAAAAGGCACGGTTTGAAATTCGGTTTTTACCTTTCTCCATGGGACAGAAACTCAAAGTATTACGGAACTGACGAATATAATACATATTATAAAAACCAGCTAACCGAGCTTCTTACAAACTACGGTGAAATTTTCCATGTCTGGTTTGATGGTGCTTGCGGTGAAGGTCCCAACGGCAAAAAACAGATTTATGATATGCAAGGTTATTTTGACCTTGTTAAAAAATTCCAACCCAACGCAACCATTTTTCAGGACGGCGGAATAATCCGTTGGTGCGGTAATGAAGCAGGTAAAGCACCTTTTGCTCAATGGGCAGTTGTTCCAATGGAGCTTTGCCCCTATAATGAGCCTCAGACAAGCGGTTCTTTAATGGACGGAAGTCTTGAATTCATATTCAATCCCGATATTACAATCGGTTCAATTCAAAATATTATGTATTCAAAAGGTCTTGTTTTCGCTCCTGCTGAAACAGATATGTCCATAAGACCCGGCTGGTTTTATCATAAAGACGAAGAACCCCACTCCTTAGAAAGACTTTTCACAACCTACATAAACACAGTAGGCAATAACTCCACATTTAACCTTAATATTCCCCCTATGCCAAACGGCAAATTTGACCCGAGAGATTTGGAAAGATTAAAGGAATTGGGTAAACTTATAAGAAATGAGTTTAATACTAATCTTGCAGAGGGAATCTCCTTTGAAACCCTTAAAGGCTATGGTGAAACCCAACCCGAACATCTTTTGAAACTCAATAAAAAAGAAACTATAAAATATGTCGAGTTAGCTGAAAGAATAAGCGAAGGTCAGAGAATTGAAAGCTTTACAGTTTTAGCAAAAAATGAACATAACTTATGGCAGGAAATAGCCCAGAGTACAACTGTCGGAAGTAAAAAAATATTAAAGATTGATAATTTCGAAACTGATGAAATAAAAATCAGAGTCACCTCTTCAAGAGATGTCCCCGATATAGAATGGATCAAAGTATATTAAACATCAAAATACACAATATAACCTCTTTAAAATCAACACTTTTAATATTGACATACAAGTCAGATATATCGTAAAATAAATACAGCACTTTGTAAGGATGGTAATAATTATGAGAAATATGCCTCAAGTTAAATTGGGTATTGTTGCGGTTTCCCGTGACTGCTTCCCCATGACTCTTTCCGAGGGCAGACGTTCTGCTATTGTGAAAGAATATGCAAAACACGGTGAAATCTATGAATGTCCCATTTGCATCGAAAACGAAAAAGATATGCTCAAAGCCGCAGAAGATGTAAAAAATGCAGGCTGTAACGCTCTCGTTATTTATCTCGGTAACTTTGGTCCCGAATCTGCGGAAACTCTTCTTGCAAGATATTTTGACGGTCCTGTTATGTACTGCGCTGCAGCAGAAGAAAGTCAGAATGACCTTCTTGACGGCAGAGGCGATGCTTACTGTGGCGTTCTCAATTTAAGCTACAACCTTAAATTAAGAAACATTAAGGCTTACATACCCGAGTATCCTGTTGGTGATGCAGCAGAATGTGCAAAAATGATTAATGATTTTGTTCCCGTTGCAAGAGCAATTCTGGCTCTCAAAAACCTTAAAATCATTTCCTTTGGTCCTCGTCCTCAGGACTTCCTTGCTTGCAATGCTCCCATTAAATGCCTTCACGATTTAGGTGTTGAAATTGAAGAAAACAGCGAGCTTGACCTTTTTGCTTCATTTAATGCTCACGCAGGTGACGAAAGAATCCCCGCAGTTGTTAAAGATATGGAAAACGAGCTTGGTGCAGGTAATAAAAAGCCTGAAATTCTCGAAAAACTTGCTCAGTATGAGCTTACTCTTCTTGACTGGGTTGAGGCTCACAAGGGTTCAAGAGAATATGTTGCTATTGCAGGTAAATGCTGGCCCGCATTCCAGACAGAATTCAAATTCGTGCCTTGCTATGTTAACAGTCGCCTTGCTTCCCGCGGTATTCCCGTTTCCTGCGAGGTTGATATTTACGGAGTACTTTCAGAATATATCGGTGCTTGTGTAAGTAACGATGCAGTTACTCTTCTTGATATCAACAACTCCGTTCCCCGCGATATGTACGATGCAGAAATT
This sequence comes from uncultured Eubacteriales bacterium, assembly GCA_964624385.1. Lineage (GTDB taxonomy): Bacteria > Bacillota > Clostridia > Oscillospirales > Acutalibacteraceae > DTU089. The sequence continues at coordinate 39,254 of CAZUZV010000018.1, forward strand.
GCAGGCAAAACTCCTTACAGTTTCACAGATACATTTATGGGCTTCCATTGCGGTAATACCCCCTCTTGTAAGCTCAGTTTCTGCGAAATGAAATACCAGAAGATTATGGCAAGAGCGCTTCCCAAAGAATACACAAATGGCACCCTTGAGGGTGATATCGCCCCCGGTGATATTACATTCTTCCGTTTGCAATCCACTGCAGGAAGTGAGCTTCGCGCTTATGTTGCTCAGGGTGAGGTTCTTCCTGTTGCAACTCGTTCCTTTGGTGGCATCGGTGTATTTGCAATTAAGGAAATGGGCAGATTCTATCGTCACGTTCTCGTTGAAGGTAACTTCCCCCACCATGGTGCAGTTGCTTTCGGTCACCACGGCAAAGCACTATTTGAGGTATTCAAATACCTTGGTGTTGCCGAAATCGGTTATAATCAGCCTAAATCACTTCCCTACAAAACAGAAAATCCTTTTGCATAAGAAAAACCCCTTGAGATTCGCTCTCAAGGGATTTTTTTATAATTATTCTACATATGCATTTCCGGGTTCGTCCATAATAGTCATTTCAGCATATCTGATACCGGAAAGGTTTTTGGTTGAGTCAGGTCCTACAATACCAACTACATCAACCCATGTGCCGTCTTCGGGAACATCAATTTCCTCTTGAAAAATAACCTCGATAGGAATCATTTCGGCTGTAGAAACCTCACCCTCTGTACGTTCGTGTTCATCTGTATGTCCGCTATGGTCGTGATTTCTATATACCCAATACTGAATTGCACCGCCTTGGAACTCTTTGGTATAAAACATACCTTGAAGATGAATTTCGGCTCCACCGAAAGCAGCATATTCGTCATCATCCTGTGTCTGATAAGATTCATCAAGTACTGCTATCCAATACGAAAAGTTCTCATCTGTAACTTCGATTTGCACTGCACTTTTATCTTCATGAGAACCACCGTTCAATTCTATCTCTTCGAGTTTTTCCAAAACAGCATCCTTTTCAGCAACAAAAGCCGCCTCAATCTGTTCTAACCTTTCATTTTCGAGCTTTGTATTGTACCAACCGGCAACAATCACAGCAATAATACCTATTACGAACACAGCTAAAATACAGGCATTTATAATAGTAACTTTCTTCCTGAAAGCCGCATCAGCATAATCTTTTCTCTTCATACCCTCAGGAATTATTTCTTCCTTGGGAGCTTTTTTATTTTTAGCCATAAAAGTTCACCTTAATCCTTGAAGAATTGAGGAAGATATGCTTTATGTGCCTCTTTCATTTCTTCATAGCAGGATTTAGCCTGTGCGAAGTCACCGCAAAGAGGATGAAGCATAAGAGCATTCATAGCGTCTTCATCAGAGCCTTTCATAGCTGCATCAACAGTATATTTCTCGTAGGATTTAACTGTTCTCATAAGGCTTATGATGTGGCGATTGTTGAATTCACCAACAGGAACGGGTTTTGCACCGTCTGCACCGATAACTGCAGCAATTTCAACGATATCATCATCGTCCATAAAGTCAAGAGTGCCGTTGTTTTTTATGTTAACAACATGAACATCCTGCTTATCATTAGCGATAGAATCGATAAGAGAAACCGCTGCAAGAGAATATTTGTAACCACCGCGCTGTTCAAGAAGAGCGGGTTTAATAACAAGCTCGTTGTCACTGTACATTTCAAGAAGCTGTTCCTCAATTTCCATACAAACCTGAGCACGACTCTTTGAACCCTGCTTCAAGTGAGCAAGCTTTGCTGCGCGGGAGTAATAATACTGAAGATATGATGAGGGGAAGCCCTTACAAGCCGCAAGGCATTCCATATCAAAACCGTCATCGTGAATATTCTTCATAACTGTGGGAGCAAAGTTTTCATCAAAAATCGAATCAAATTTCTCTTCTCCGTTAACCTTAACAGATGTAATCCAGCTAAGGTGATTAAGACCAAGATATGTAATCTCTGCATCCTCGCCTACTGCTGCCTTAACATCGTCAATCATAGCAATGGGAACATTGCAAAGTCCCATCGTTTTAACGTTTGTGTGGTTAATAAGGAACTCGGAAATAATGCCTGAGGGGTTAGTGAAGTTAATAAGCCATGCATCAGGGCAAATAGCTTCAATTCTCTCTGCGATATTCTTCATAACAGGAATTGTACGAAGAGCCTTGAAGAAACCGCCGATACCTGTTGTTTCCTGACCGATAAGGTCGTGCTTAAGAGGAATTGATTCGTCAATATGACGGCAAGGAAGCTTACCGACGCGAATCTGTGTAACAACGAAATCCGCGCCCTGCAAAGCAAGGTCAAGGTCATCTGTCATTATAACTTCGCAGTCAATACCTGCGCTTTTAAGCATACGAACGCAAAGACCGCCAACGATTGTGCGCTTTCTTTCGTCGATATCCATAAAAGCAACTCTTTTAAGTTTAAGAGAATCTTTTGCTTCAATAAATCCGTAAATAAGCTCGGGGCAATATGTACTACCGGAACCGATAACGGTCAAATTAATTTCTTTCATTTATTTCAAGTCCTTTCGGAAAAATTTTATAAGATTTATCAATCTTCGAGAAGCCAGTTGATGCAACCTGTAACAGGCGCACAGTTAAGCTTGATAAAGTTAAACTTTCTGCCTGTTCTTTCAGCAACGAGCTCTGCCATTCTGTCAGTATATTTGTATGAAGGTAATTTGGTGTGTATTGAACCGGAGAGAACGACGTTAATTTCATCTCCGAAACTCATACTATTCACATGACCGCAAATAAAGTCTGCACCGCGCTGCGCCATTTCTTCAATAACTTTAAGTGCTTCTTCGTCATCATTGTTTGCGGCTTCAAAGAAAGAAACAATAAGCATTCTTAAAAACTCTTCGCCTTTTTCTTCGTCTTCGAGAACTGCAATTGAATTGAGAAGTGTCGCTCTGTCTTTAATACCTGCTTTTTCTTCCATTAAAGCGGTGATTTGAGATTTTGTTTTACCAAGGCAGATTTCATCATACATAATTCTGAATGCCTGAGAACCTACCCAATGTCCGTTACCCTTGTCACCGGAAAGAACATCAAATCCGCCGATCTGGAGCATATTTCCCTCATCATCAAGGCAGTTACAGCAAGTACCCGTACCGCAGTTGTAGCCGATACCTGCACCTGCACCAACACCTGCTTTAATAACTATAAAACCGTCATTATAAATACGGCAACCTGTAATACCGAGCTTTCCGAGTTCTTCCTGCATTTCATCGTGCTGATAAGGATGGTCAATACCTGCAAGACCCATCAATATACCGCTGATATCTTCAAATTTAAGATTTGCTTTTTCAAGAAGACCGTTGATACCGTCAGCAATTATTCCTGCGGCTTGGGGAATTGCACCCTCAAGGTTTTCGTGGTTTGAGCCCTCTGTTTCATTCTGGGCAACTACGTTTTTATTTTCATCGAAAAGGGCAAATGCGGTTTTTGTACCGCCGCCGTCAACACCGATATAATATTTCATAAATTATTCCTCAACTTTCTCAAAGCATTCATCGCAAACTTCTTCAAGACAATACATACCTCTGCGGAAGTCTTCTCTGTCGATCCATTTTCCGTTTGTGAAATCCGGAACGGGAACGGGAGCGCCACCCATTGCAACAGACTGTTCGGAAAGGCAGGTAATAGCCATCCAAGCCGCAGTATCATAAACATCAATAGGAGGCTTCTCGCCTTCATAAACTGCGTCCACAAAAGCAGAAAGAACAAGGTAGTCCATACCACCGTGACCTGCTTTAATTCCGCCTTTTTCATAAGCTACCCATAAAGGATGCTCATATTTCTCTCTCCAGGGAGTGAAGTCATCCCATTCGTGAGTCCAGCTCTGATGCTCTGTGTGAGTGCCGTCAATATAAATTCTGCCTTTTCCGTCCTCGGGCTCGGAGTAGATACCCTTTGTGCCCTGAACTTCATAGTCACGGGTGTAAGGACGAGGAAGAGTGCAGTCGTGAGTAAGTTTAATTGTTTCACCGCCTGCGCATTTGATAATTGTTGTAACAATATCGCCGCATTTGAAGTCTGTGTTGTAAAGGTCATATTCTTCGCCTTTGTTATCCTTAATCCATTGGTGAAGACCTCTTGCTTTACTTGCAACGGAGTTAACAGTAAGGAAACGGTTACCTCTGTTAATGCGAAGTGCTTTAGAAATGGGACCTAACTGATGAGTAGGATAAAGCTCACCGTTACGGTTCATAAAGTTAAAGAGTCTGCCGTGAATATTCTCTCTGCCGAGAGCGATTTCATCACGCAAATCGTGGCGGTAGCCACCCTCCATATGTACTATTTCGCCGAAAATGCCCTGTCTTATCATATTGAATACTGCCATTTCGTTACGGCAATAACAGCAGTTTTCAAGAAGCATACAGATTTTGCCTGTTTCTTCGCTTGTTCTTACCATCTGCCAGCATTCTTCAATAGAAGCAGCTCCGCCAACCTCAGTTGCAACGTGGCAACCGGCTTTCATTGCATCAACGGCAATTCTTGCGTGGGTAATCCAGGTTGTTGCAATAACAACTGCATCAAGATCTTCATTAGCAAACATTTCTTTATAGTCAAGATAAGCGTGGACGGGGTATTCTTTGTTATTAGCTTTTTCAACAATTTCAATACCTCTTTCAGCTCTTTCGGGAATTAGGTCGCAAACTGCGGGAACCTTTACGCCCTCAACCTGCAAAAGAAGTTCGAGCATACCTGAACCTCTTCCGCTGATACCGATAAAACCAATATTTGCGCTTGTTTTTCTCATAATGATCACGTCCTATGTGAGTTATATTACAATCTATATAATTTTAACATATTACATTTATATTTGCAACAAATTACCAAAAGAAAAACCAATAAAAAGGCGTAAAAAAACACCCTATCCTCTCGGATAAGGTGAGTTTTCACAATTTAATTATTGCTCAACAGGATAAACGCTTACTTTCTTGCGGTCTCTTCCAAGACGCTCGAAACGAACCTGTCCGTCAACAAGTGCAAAGAGTGTATCGTCTTTACCCTTGCCTACATTTGTACCGGGGTGGATTTTTGTGCCTCTCTGTTTTACAAGGATGTTACCTGCAAGAACATACTGACCGTCAGCTCTTTTAGCACCGAGTCTTTTGGATTCGGAATCACGGCCGTTACGAGTTGAACCCATACCTTTTTTATGAGCAAATAACTGGATATTGATTTTAAGCATTCGTTACACCTCCGTAGTTATCGTAACATTTTTGGGATATTGCTTTTTGAGTTCATTTATATGAAGCTCCAAACCAAGCAATATATCTTTCGTTTTTTCTGCGCTTTCTTCGGGAATTTCCAAGGTCATTTCGCCGTCCTCCTTAACAGTTACATCTGCCTCTACACCCATTATTTCAATAATAGTGTTAGCGGTCATATATGCAACGGAAGAAATTGCGGCGCAAACAATATCGCTACCGTGAGCGGCATAGCCTGCGTGACCTTTAAAAGAAAAACCTAAAGGCGCACCGTTTTCAGAATGAAAAAATTTAACGTTAATCATTGATTATGCGTTAATAGCTGAAATTTCAACCTTTGTATAGGGCTGTCTGTGACCCATTTTACGTTTTTCATTCTTTTTGGGTTTGTAGGTAGCAACAACGATTTTCTTGCCCTTGCCGTTTTTGATAACTTTTGCGCTAACAGAAGCACCGTCAACATAGGGAGCACCAACTTTGATACCGTCGTCTGCACCAACAGCGATAACCTTATCGAAGGTTATAGTGGAATCAGCTTCAACTTCGAGCTTTTCGATGAAAATAACATCGCCGTTCTCAACTTTGTACTGTTTTCCGCCTGTTTCGATGATTGCGTACATAGATTTTTACCTGCTTTCTTTCAGTCTCGCTAACAAGGCACGCTCTGCGTTTGTAGGCATAACAAAACACCCGCCCTTAATATGCGGCAAATGGTATTTTAGCAGAACACTCCCCCTTTGTCAAGAGAAAATCCTGTTTTTTACAACTTTTTTATGTATTTCGGGTCAATGTACTCGCCTTTATTTTTGTGTTTGGGCGGAATGGTGGTGGGTCGCCCCGTCCCCTCTTTCCTTTGTAAAAATATCGCAACATAATGAACGTTTCTCTGCGGTATGGGCAAGCCCATACCCTACGGGTGTGTTGTTTTAATTCGATATATCGTAGGGTACAGGCTTGCCTGTACCGTTGAACAAAGTAAAAGTATTACAGTACTATAACCTGTCCTTTCAACCATTCAACAGACTCTTTCAATCCGACAATAGTTTTTGTTTCTAAAACCACACGGCAGTTTTGTTCGTTGGCAAGACTTAAATATTTTTGAATATCCATTTCACCTGTACCGAGTGCAAGGTGATTTTTTCTGCCTTGAGCATCGTGCAAATGAATATGATGAAGTCGGTCTTTGTGTTTTATAATAAAATCTTCATCAGTACCGCCTATGCCGT
>CAZUZV010000019.1:0-39603 GCA_964624385.1 uncultured Eubacteriales bacterium
GTATGATGAGTGAGGATTACTCTACTCTCTGGGAATTCTGGGACTCCTGGCGAGGCACAAAGAATCACGCATGGAGCGGAGGACCTCTTGTTATAATGAGTAAGCATTTTGCAGGTATCACGCCGATTGCGGCAGGCTATGAAAAGGTTAAAATCGACCCTCAATATGCTTTGTCCGATAGTATGAACTGTACCGTTCCAAGTGTGAAAGGACTAATCACTCTGAGCTATGAAAAGGCTGACGGGGATTATATTATTAACCTTACTGTTCCACAAGACATAAAGGCTGTTTTATATGTGCCGAAGGGTGCTGTTGTAAATATCAATTCAGCGCTTTTTTACCAAAACGGTGAGTATGTAAACGGTGATAAAAACAGTGATGTGGAGATTGTTGTAAAATAAAGTGAATTTAATTTTATTCAACTAAAAACTGAAAGGAGCTGATTTTCGTCAGCTTCCTTTTCTCGGGTTTAGTATGTATAAGGGTTGTTTAATTATACCTCATAGGGTGTATATTATGGTTATGAATACGATTGCATAATTTATTAAACAAAAAAGAAAAGAAGCAGGACTTACACAAGAAGAGTTTGCAATCCGTTCGGGATTGGGACTTCGTTTTGTTCGTGAGCTTGAGCAAGGCAAGGAAACAGTCAGAATGGATAAAGTGAATCAGGCACTTTCAATGTTTGGTATGAAGGCGGTTCCGGGAAGGAAGGATGAATGATGGGAGCCTACAGAACGGCGTATACCTGATGATAAGGAACAGTTGGCATTGACCATAAACGGTAAAAAGCAACATATCAGACGAAAAGATTTTATTGTTCTGGCAGAAGCAATAGGAATTACAGTAAAATCTGCAGAGAAGATGATTGAGAAAATTGTTAAGCTCAAAGATAAATATATAGAGATGTGCAAAGCTTCCTATGTGCCTGACAATATGAAAGAACGTCTTGAAAATCTTATTAATGAACGAATTACTGTTTTAGAAAAATGAAGTTGAGGTTGCAGATTTTGCAACCTCATTTCTTTGTTTATTCAGTCAAGTTATATATATTTAGATAATAAGAATATTGAAGCGGTTGTGGACTTCAGACAGGCAGGCAAAAAATTGGCGATGGTTTGAATGATAAAACAAGCTGATAGGTTGCGCGATTTTTTGTGTATGCTATCACTATATCTTTTCAGCTTTTACCAATCTTTTTTTGAAAAACAATTTAACCCTTTGAATTTTCTCGCTACTACCAAACAAGAAAGATGATTTTTGCAATATGAAATGCGTGCACCGCATACAGAATATTAAAGCTCGGTTTGGCATAAACTTATATCAATATGTATGACGGGCGGGGAAATTATGAAACGAAATCTATCACTTTGGCAGTTTGCGGGCTTTGCTTTAACGACACTTGGCGGATCTCTGTTGCATTTTCTATATGATTGGACGAATGAGAGTGTCCTGATTGCTCCCTTTTCGGCTGTAAACGAATCCACCTGGGAACATATGAAGCTATTGTTTTTTCCGATGCTTGTTTTCGCTCTGATACAGAGTAGGTTTTTCAAGGAATATGAAAACTTTTGGTGTGTGAAGTTGGCGGGAATCGCAACAGGGCTTGTACTGATTCCCATATTGTTTTACACCTATAACGGTGTATTTGGTAAATCGCCCGACTGGGTAAACATTGCAATATTTTTCGTATCGGTAGCGTTATCGTTTCTTTTGGAGATGTATATGTTTAAAAATGGTAGCCTGCGATGTAAAAGACCCTGGCTCTCCTTTTCAGTAATTTGCCTAATTGGTATACTGTTTGTTGTGTTTACCTTTGCCACACCGAAAATCCCGATTTTCCAAGATCCGATTACACAAATATACGGAATATAAACAAAAACCGTCACGAAAAACGTGGCGGTTTTACTTCGGTTTATACAGATTTCAAGGTAAAATATCTCTCTTCAAGCTCTTCGTAATGAGTGTAGTTTTCCGCTTGGGTAATGAGATTTTTTGCGTCTGTATAGGGCTTTGTAATTCTCATATAAACGGATTCTGTTTTAAGATGTTTTCTCAACTCCTGTTTTAATTTAAGGTTTTCTATAAAACCGTTTGTTTCGCGGTTTATAATTTCTTCTTTAACGGTATTATCGGGAGCTTTGATATTTTCTATACCGTATTTTTTCAAAAGAGAAGCGGATTCCTTTTTGATTCTTGCATTTTTTATTGCATCGGAACGGATTTCCTTTTCAGAAGTTGTGCTTTTAGGAAGCTTTTTAGCGGATTTTAAATCCTTTGATGCATTTTCATAGAAATACAAAGTACCGTTTGAAGCGTCCTTTTGCGCCTGTAAAAGCCTTATTTTTCCTGCTTCGCTATTGAATTTGTTGAGGTCCTCCATTACAATGGGAGCCCTTTCAATATTGAGGTTTCTTTCTTTAATAGTGTTGATTTCGCTTTTGGCTTTTTCTATAGCGTTCCAACGTATTTCTCTCTCTTCCTGAGTTTTGTGAGGTAGCTTTTTCGCTTCTTTTAAGGCGGATTTATTAATAACTTGCTTTTCTTTTCCGGAAAGCTCTTTTGCTCTTAAAATGATGTCCATTGTTTCTTCTAACTCACTGTCTTCAAGAAGTCCTAACGCATTGTTTTCAAACATTGCGCGGATTTTAAGAACCTCAATATATGCCTTATGCTTGTTCTCGGTTAAATCATAGAAGCAGAAGGGGATAAGGTTGAGAAGAGCACCGAAAGCCGAGCAAAGAATAAGAACCTCTAAAAGATTGTTCCTTATTGTGTCGTTATAAAGGACATTGTAATCATCAAGAAGTCCCATTTTTTCATAAATCGCAGGGTAAACCATACCTGTGAAAAAACTGAGGAAGGTACCAATCATTCCGAGAGGTCCGAAAAGACCGTCAACCCTGACCCCTGTTTTCCACTGATGATAATCCCTCATATCAGCGTTGATATTGTGCTGAACAATATTCCAGAAAGTGTTGATAAAGGTATTAAAATACCAGAGAACACAAATGAAAATAAGGTTTTGGTATGTAAAAAACATTATAATAAGAACAATAATGTTTATGGTGTTTGCGGTAATGAGAAGATTTCGTTTTCCCATTTTCTTAATGGCAAGAGGTGCTAAAAGCATTGACCAGAGAGCCGCGTTGCCGATAATTGTATTTGCAACTCCGAGAGAAGCCTGATATGCACCATCGTGGGCATAAACAAATGACCAGCCGAGAACAACTGTATAGCCTGATTCAAGGAAAACAAACCAGCTTGCCGCCTGAATAATCCAATAATATTTGTTCTTTGCAACCTCCCGTATTGCATCAAGCATTCTGACGGGTTCAGGTTTCTTTTTAGGCAGAATCAGTCTTTCTTTAACCTTGCGGAAGAAAATAGTGCTGATTATCAGGCCGACAATAGTGAAAACGGGGTATATTATTCTGTAAGTCCAGATGTTGTTAAGTCCCCATGTCAAACCGGCGATAAGGGGGATAACCAGGTTTGTGATTGTGGGAGCAAGGGAGTATATAACCTGGGAGATGCTCATTACATTTGCTCTTTCCTGAGCATCGGGGGTTATAATTTGCTGAAAATAAGTGTAGCTTTCATTATAAAATGACAAGAAAATATTCAGCAGAAGATACATAAACCAAACCACAACGGCTTTGGTCAGGTATTCCCAATTTTCATAGGGAAACCACACAAAAATCAGCGAAATGAGAACTATCGGGAATCCCGTTCTTTTGATAAAGGGCAGAAATTTTCCACCTTCAAGGTGGTGGTTATCATAATACCAGCTTCGGAAAATACCGATGGGCATTCCTACAAAATTAGCAACAATCAGCATGATCTGCAAATCCATAGGCTTAAGACCTATGCTTGCACCCACAAGGAAGTTTCCTGCATTAAGTCCGATTGTTGAAGCAAGAAGTGTAGTCCAATAAACACCGAACCCTGCACCGCTCAGGTTTGCTATTTCTTTATAGGAGATATAGTTGCCTTTCGGTGGAACATTCCAATATTTTTTTGCTGAATTAAAAGCTTTTTTCGCTTTTGACACTATATTCTTATTTTCCATACATTCGCCTCCTACTCGGATTTTAACATAAATAAAATACAAAATAAATATACAAATTAAATTTTCAACAAAAATCATATGTAATGTATTAAAAATATCGACTTGAAAATCGGAAGAATGAAGTAAAAAACAACCGCCGAGAAAATTTCTCGGCGGTTGTTTCGATATTATTTGCAGAATTTTTCTTTCGCTTCGGTTATCATTTCGTTAACCTTTGCGGCGAGGGGCTTGCTTTCTTCTTTTAACTGAGCAAGGGGTTTTCTTGCGTCACCTATATCAATACCCTGAAGACGAAGAACCTCTTTTGCAGCAGCGTACATATTGCATTTGCAGTCGCACATTGCGTAAATAATGCTGTTGATTGCATATTGAATTTCTCTTGCTTTATCGAGATTTCCTGCTTTGATTAATTCATCACATTTAAGGAAAAGCTCCGGCATAACGCCATAAGTACCGCCGATACCGCCTTCGGCACCGATTGCGCGGCCTGCAACAAATTGCTCATCGGGACCGTTGAAAACTACGATACTATCGCCACCCTCGGCTTTAAACATCTGAATGTCCTGAGTGGGCATTGAGGAATTCTTAACGCCTATAACACGGGGATTTTTAAGCATTTCCTTGAAAAGAGGCATTGTAAGAGCGACGCCTGCAAGCTGGGGAATGTTGTAAATAACAAAATCCGTGTTGGGAGCAGCGGAAGAAATATCGTTCCAATACTGTGCAATTGATTCTTCGGGAAGCTTGAAATAAATAGGGGGGATTGAAGCGATTGCATCAACACCTAAGCTTTCAGCATGAGCGGCAAGCTCCATTGAATCGGCAGTATTGTTGCAGGCAACATGAGCAATAACTGTCATTTTGCCCTTCGCAACTTCCATAACGGATTCGAGAATTAATTTTCTTTCTTCCTTGCTCTGATAGATACATTCTCCTGAAGAACCGCAGACATAAAGCCCTTTAACACCCTTATCGAGAAGGAATTTTGCAAAGGCTTTTGTTCTTTCGGGGGAAACATTTCCCTCGTCATCATAGCAAGCATAAAAAGCGGGGATTATACCGTGATATTTTGTAAGGTCTTTCATAGTTGTGGCATCCTTTCGTTTTTTAAAATCGGCAAGTAGTGGCAATGCCACAGCGATATAAATCCTGACGGATTTGCGATATATCTGACGATGGGATATGCCTGCGGCACGATATGTGCCTGACGGCACGAGTAAAAGGATTTATATCATATCGCATTTTGTGAAGCAAAATATATCGAACAAGCTTGCTTGTATATCGCTAATATACTTGTTTTTTTGGGTGCGGTCAAGACCGTACCCTGTATTATTATGAGAAATTTTATCATATTTTTCATTACTTGTCTATTAAATCTTAAGAATAATTTAAGAATTGCTTTTTCTGTTGAATAATTAAAGATTTTGTGTTAAAATTTTTATCATACTTAAATAATACAGAGTGGGTATTTTTATGAAAAAACATCTGGCAAACATAGTAACATCAAGCAGAATTGTAGGCGCGATTGTGCTTTTCTTCTGTAAGGATATTACAACATTATTTCTGGTGATTTACGTCCTATGCGGATTTACTGATTTGATTGATGGTCCCATTGCCAGAAAAACCAAAAGCTCAAGCACTCTCGGTGCAACTCTTGATACGGTAGGTGACGTGGGAACATATCTGGCGCTGACTAAAATTCTTATTAAAAACAAGCTTGTTCCTACTTATATACTTGTCTGGATTATAAATGCAGGTGTTTTCTTCGGAGTTTGTGCATTGGTATCTAAAAAACGTTTTAACAAAATGTATCTTCCTCACACATATCTGGGTAAGCTTTTTGGTGGCGCGGTGTTTGTTCTGCCTGTTGCTATGCAGTTTGTTGATGGTGGGGTGTGGATGTCTGTTATTTGCACAATTGCATCAATTCATGTTATAGAGCTTTTTATTGTTCAAGGTAAAAGTAATGAAGCGAAGGATTTTGTTCCCTCTGTTTTTCATATTAATAAATAAAATTACAGGTCGGTTTACTAATTTAGTAAACCGACCTGTTGATTTTTATTGTTTTCTGTTATTTTTGGGGCTATTGCTTTCCTGTAACTTGATTTTCGCTTCCTCGCGGGCGCTTGTTTTGCCGTGGGGGATAATGTCACCGGCTTTAGTAAGGGCAACCTTTGTAAAGTAAGGTCCTACAAGCTCATAAATGAGAACGGAGAAAAGGGTGATGCTCTGAACCAATACACCGATATCACCGCCGAATTCAAGTGCCTGACTTGCCATACCTAAAGCAACGCCTGCCTGGGGGAAAAGGGTTATGCCAAGATACTTAACAATATTGTCATCGCATTTTGTTGCCTTTGCGCTGAAACGTGCGCCGAAATATTTACCAATGCAACGGAAGGTGATATACGCACCACCGATAACAATATAAATCCAATTTTTGAATACGGACAAATCAAGCTCTGCACCGCTTATAACAAAAAAGAGAACAAGAAGCGGAGTTGTCCAACGGTCCGCTCTTTCCATAAGCTCTTCCGAGAAGTCACAGATATTGCAGAAAATTGTGCCAAGCATCATACAAGCTAAAAGACTTGAAAACGCTATGTGAATCTCACCGATTTCAAATTTTAATGAGGAAATGGCAACTGTGAGCATAACAAAGGTTACGGAAATTGCCATACGTTTTGAGCGGGAATGGAAGAATTGCTCGCAAAGGGTGAACAAGAAGCCCATTACAGCACCCAGAGTGATTGACAAAACAACCTCTAAAATGGGGTTTACAATCATTGAAACCACATCTATTGCCCCTGTATCAATTGCGCCTGCAACACCGAAGGAAACGGCAAAAACCACAAGACCAACAGCATCATCAAGAGCAACAACGGGAAGAAGAATATCTGTAACGGGGCCTTTTGCCTTGTACTGACGTACAACCATCAAGGTTGCCGCGGGAGCGGTTGCGGTTGCCACTGCACCGAGTATGATTGCCGCAGGAAGAGGAAGATAACCCTCGGGCAAAATAAATGAAAGCGCTATGAGGGCGATGTCTACAACAACAGTTGTAACAAGTGCCTGAGCTATACCGATTACTGTCGCCTGTTTTCCGATTTTTTTCAGCTGGGCGAGGCGGAATTCGTTACCGATTGCAAATGCTATAAAGCCTAATGCCAAATCGCAGAGTATTGAATAATATTCGGGGGGATTAGTTTCGGCATTAAAGCCTATTCCGAAATTCCCCAAACAGAAAGGCCCGATTATTACACCTGCCACAAGATAGGCGGTTACGGCAGGTAAGCCAACTTTTTTTGCAAGACGGGAAAGCAAAAGTCCCGAAAGTAAGGCAATGGAAAGGGTTAAGAGTACCTCCGAGGTTGTGTGCATAAAATTACTTCTTTCTTTATATAAAATACACAATAAAAATATTCAACGGTTGTATATTTTAGCACAAAGGATTTTATTGTCAAGAGGATTGATTTAAATACAAAGTGTCGTGGCGCGAAAATGCGCCAAAATAAAAGATTCAAGACTTTATTGTCCTGAATCCTTAATCTTGTGTTAGCGATATACAAGCAAGCTTGTGCGATATATTTTAAGAATAAAATGCGATATATTTCGCTACGCTCAATGCGATATGATATAAATCCTTATTATCTCGTGCCGTCAGGCACATATCGCGCCGCAGGCATATCGCATCGTCAGATATATCGCAAATCCGTCAGGATTTATATCGCTGTGGCTTCGCCACATTAATGATGATGCCCGTGACTATGGCTATGTTTATGGGCTTTCGGATGGCAGGTCAAATCTGCACACTCTTCCTCGGGTGTTTCCGTTTCTATTGTTGTATGACTGATGCCGTGTTCTTCAAGCTCTTCTTTTACGGCTTTCTTAATTTGAGAAGCGTCGCCGTTTACAACTATATGAAGGGTTGCTGAATGATTGAAGCCGTCAAGGGTTCTTACGTGAAAATGATGAACGTCTTCTACTCCGTCAATCTCTTGAAGATGTTCTTTAAGCTCGTTTATATCAATACCTTCCGGAATTTTTTCAAAGAAAATATCACAAATTTCTTTAAAGTGCTTGAAAGAGTGAACAAGTAGAAAAATCGCAACGCCAATAGACATTAAGGGGTCAATGTAAGTAATGTCGGTGAATTTCATTAAAATCGCACCCAGGAGCACAACACCCCAACCGAGAACATCCTCAAGCATATGAAGACTTACGGCTTTTTGGTTTAAAGAATCTCCTTTGCGGGTGAAAAGCGCTGCAACAAGGTTTATAATCATACCGAAAAATGCAAAAATCAGCATGCCGTTGTAATTGATTTCTACAGGGTGAATAATTCTGTCGCAGGCTTTTATTATAACAAAAACTGAACCTACGATAAGTATAACCGTCATTATCAAGCTGCCTAAAACAGAATATCTTAAATAACCGTAAGTGTATTTGTCATCAGGTGCTTTTTTGCTTTTTTCTTCAAGAAGATAAGAAACACCTATGCTGATGCTGTCGCCTAAGTCGTGAACAGAGTCAGAAATGATTGCCACACTTCCCGTTAATGTTCCGCCGATGAATTCGAAAACTGCAAATACAAGGTTAAGAACAAAGGCGGTTAAAATTCGTTTTTGAGATTTCATGGGTTACCTCCTTGAAAAATTAAAAATAAAGTATATAATATATCTTAATGAACAATTTGTTCTGTAATTATGATATACCGAAAAAAGTGTTTTAGCAACAAACAAAAGAGTATTTATATATTTTACTGAACAAAATCAAGAAAATGTACGGTGGTGAAAATATGGACAGACGGCAAATGAAAACAAGAACCGCGATTTTTTCTGCTTTCAAAGCTCTTTTAAATAAAAAGAGATACGACAAAATTACGGTTCAGGAGATCATTGACGAAGCAAATGTTGGGCGCAGTACCTTTTACAGCCATTTTGAAACCAAGGATTTATTGCTTGATGCTTTGTGTGAGGATTTATTTTATCATATTTTTGAAAAAGACCCTTGTCCTTGGGTGGACAGGGATGAGGATTTAGCGGGAAAGCTCTCTCACATTCTCTGGCATATAAGAGAGGACAAAAACGACCTTACGGGAATTCTTCTCTCTGATAGCGGTGAGCTTTTTATGAACTATTTTAAAAAACATTTGCGGGTTGTTTTTGAAGAGCATATCTTGTTTTTTAAAACTGACGTGCCGAAAGAGTTCCTTCTTAACCACCTTGTTGGGAGTTTTTCGGAAACTGTTATTTGGTGGGTTAAAGAGGGTATGAAAACCTCTCCCGAAGTGACCGCAGGGTATTTTATGAAAATGACGGAAACGCATTGAAAATTTGCGATACTTTTATATATAGGAGTGATAGAATTGTATAAACAAAAATTGTGCCTTTCGGCAAGCAAGTCTTACGGTATAAGCTTGACTGAGCAAATAAGACTTTTTAAGAAAACAGGATTTGAAGGCTTTTTTGTTCTTTGGCAAGAGGGTATGGACGACGAAATCAAAGAATGTGCAAAAGTTGCAAAGGAAGAAAATATGATTTTTCAGTCCATTCACGCGCCTTGGGGCTATTGTCAGGATATGTGGGACGAAAATGAAAAGGAAGATGCCCGAAAGGGTATTGAAGAATTAAAGCATTGCCTTGACCTTTGCAAAATGCACGATGTTCCCATTCTTGTTTCCCATGTGTTTGTAGGCTTTGATGTGGAATATAAGCCTACCGAATTCGGTATTAAGAATTACGGTGAGGTTATAGACTATGCAGAAAAAATCGGTGTTAAAATAGCTTTTGAAAACACCGAGGGTATTGAATATTTAAAGGCACTTTTTGACCGCTACGGTGAAAGAGAAGCTATGGGCTTCTGTTGGGATTCGGGTCACGAAATGTGCTATAATTTCAGCGAGGATTTGTTGGCTCTTTTCGGTCACAAGTTAATTGCTACTCATATAAATGACAATTTAGGCATTAAGGACTTTAACGGCAAAATCTTCTGGCACGACGATTTGCATCTTTTACCCTTTGACGGTATTGCTGACTGGGATTACAATGCAAAGCGTATTGTAAAATGCGGTTATGAGGGTGCACTTACATTTGAGCTTAATAACAAATCAAAACCCAACCGACATGAGAATGATAAGTATGATAAAATGCCGATTGAGGAGTATGTTTCTGAGGCGTATTGCAGAGCGTGTAGATTTGCTTCGCAAATAATGCGTAATGCTTAATGCGTAATTCGTAATTATCGGGGAAGCTTCGCTTCCAAACATTGTATAAGCTTTGCAAGGAGTAAAGGTAGGAGAAAAAGTTAATGTTTAGGGTACCTCCTTTCGAAAGGAGGGGGACCATCGCTTGCGATGGTGGAGGATTCTCTACGCGAGGCCTCGAGCGTAGTTGAATTGTCAGATTCAATTGCAATAAACTAACCTAGAACAGTAAATTTATTACAGTTTCACCTTACGGTGAAAAGACGCTCAAGAGTTCGCGTCAAGAACTCTCCACCGCCCGACCAACTCAATTCAAATTTTTTATTTATACCACGCTTGGAACTAAATTAAAAGTATATAAAAATCAAAAGGCGGTCCCCCTCTCTTCGAAGAGAGGTAAGGACTCGCCTTTACTTTTTGTTCTATAATAATTTTTATGAAACTTTATAGTGCAGTTATTTTTGCGTTTTTGATTAAATCGGATTTTCTTAAAAAATAATACTGATTTGCATAGAAAACAGCGAAATGGTTTTTTAAGCTTTTAACCCTCGTTATATCAGTATATTTAATCTGAACTGTTATGGTTGAAATTGAATCAATTACATTAACCAATATTTCATTGTCAAAAAACTCATACTGATATGTATTAGTAGCAATTCGGGTTCTGTTAGACTTTATCAGCTTTTTGTTTTGCATATATGTAAGTGTCGTGATAACAGTATATGCAAACAGAATGCCCGAAAATAATCCTGTAAGGAAATTTGAAACAAAGGGTGCTAACAATACTAATATAATCAGCATAACGAAAATGAATATATAGATAAACCGAATAGATATATCTCTTTTACGATTTGCGGTTTGTTTTAAAAATTACTTAACCTCTTTTTCTGTAAAATTAAAGGTGTATTTTTCATTTGGCATATAATCACCTCGTTTTTTACTTTGTTCTGCGGTACAGGCAAGCCTGTACCCTACGTTTTATTCAAAATCATTCCGCATTTCGAATTCCGCATTCAATAAAAACGCCGAACGCGTTTTATTGCTTTGCTCCGTTGTCAAACATTTCAAGAACCTTAACGCTTGCTGCGAAGCACTTTTCAAGGCAATCCTTGTTAAGAGCGTCGGGAGTATCAAGTCGTGTATGATAAAAATCGGGAAGAGCGTGGTTGAGTGCGGTAACACCTGTTGCTCTGAGACCTGCTTTAGCGAATGCTGCGGAATCGGTGGCACCGCCGAGAGGGGGAACCATACCTTTTTTACAGGGAATATTCAATTCCTCACAAGCCTCCACAAACAAATCGGAAACATCCTTATCAACCTTAACAGTGCCGTTAAGGTCACGATAGTTAACCATAAGCTGCTCTGACTGCGCTATTGTGTCGTATGAATAAATAAATGTGGGTACATCATTCATTTCATCTTTATGAGCCTCGCTCCAAGCCATTGAACCGCGAAGACCCGCTTCCTCACTACCTGCGAAAATGACACCAATTTCTGTGTTCTCAAGTTCAATGTTTTCATCCTGAAGCATTTTAAGTATTGCCATACCTATATAACAGCCTGAAAGGTTATCGTTAGCGCCATCAACAACCTTCTTTTTGTTCCACATAAAGTAAAGTCCGAACCAGAAGGGTACGAAAACAAGGGCAACAAGACCCAGCTTTGTTGCGAGAGCACCTTCAAGAACGCCTGCTATTTTTAAAATAGCGATGGCAAGTGTGTAGAAAGCACCGATAAAGCAAGCCATCATATGAATATCAAAGCCGAGATATGTAAATTTGTATTTAAAGGGCCATTCCCAACAAGCATCAGGGTGACCGACAAAGATAATTCTTCTTTTTACTTCGCCTGTAGGTTTCTTGAAGCCTGTTGCGTTATGACCGGTTTCTTCCTTGAAAAATTTATCAACAACCTTTTTGTAAAGACCAAACTGCACAAAGCAAAGAGCAAGTCCGATTACAATAAATGCAACTGATAAATAAGGCATAAAGAAATATGAAATAAGTGCTAAAAAGCAACAGGTGATTGTGAAATAAATCCATCCGAAGAAGGAGCCCGGGTTTTCCTTAAAGCTTTCAACATACGCTCTGTCGCAACCTAATTCCTTCATTTTTTCGACTGCGTATTCGCAAGCCTGTTTTTCACCCTTTGAGCCGGGTCCTCTTTTTTCAAAAGTGTTGCAAATATATGTGATTTCATCAATCATATATTGAGCAGCTTTGCTTTTTGCTTCAATAATCTTACTTAAATCCATTTCTATCTCTCCTCTTTAGTATATATTTATACCTATGATAATATTTTACAAGATTTGGAATTAAAGTCAACAAAAACTTAACATTATTTACATTTTTACATTTCAGTGTCGCAGAAAACAGGGTAGTGGTCACTTAATTCTTTAAAATTAGCTTGTGAGAGGGTGACATGATGTGTGATAGTTGCATCCCCGAAAGAGAAAATATGGTCAACTGAAAGAGTTTTTTCGGTGGTGTTTTCACCATTGGAAACAGTTTTGCTGATATCTTTTGTATTTTGGAAAGCAGTGGTAAGGATGTTATAAATGGGTGATGGAGTATTTTTTGTGCTTCTGGTAGTATTGAAATCTCCTACCGAAAAAACAGAACATTTAAATATATTTTTTATTTCTTTGGAAAGGGTGATTAGTTCTAACGCTTGTGTTAATGGCGTTGTATTATCCGTGAAATTTCCTTCGCTCAAACTGAAATGAGTGTTTATAACAGCGAAAAGAGTATCTGTTTCTTTATGACGGAAAACACCCCATACCATTCGGCGAAGTCGGGAATTGTTACCGCTTTCAAACACCTTTTCTCCAAAAGCAACAAGTGTTACTGTTTTCGGATTATAAATCAGAGTTGTCATTGAATCAAAAAGAGCGGTTCTTATTGGGTGAATGAATTTGTAATTCGTATTGTTATAAATGCAGGCGAACCATTTTCGGCTGGTTTCCTGAAGACCGCAAACATCGGGAGAAATACCCTTTAAAATTCTGCAAACGCTATCGGCACGGGTTTGAGCAGGCGTACCCTCAAATCCGATTGAGTCGGCTAAAAGATTATAGGTCATAAGACGGATATGCTTTTCTTCTTTTTTGTAAAAATCGCTTAATTTGTCAATTTCGGTGGTTTCTTCCGTAGTGGCAGGGTATTGGGAAATGTCACCGTAGCTTTTAAGATACATATCCGCCCCGGTGAGAAGGAAAAATAGTATTGTGACTATTATAGCAATTGTTTTATAAATATTACTTTTTATCATAATTTTAGTATTTGCATATTTTTATAAAAAATATGTGGCAAGTTGGAAGTGGCAAGTGGCAAGTTTTGGACCTGCGGTCGGCAATTGTAAAAGTTATTGAAAAAATTAATTTGTTTTTCCGGATTTTTACAAAGCAGAAGAAAGTTTATTGTTTAGTATAGTTGTTGTTTGCGAAGCTTTAAAATGATTGAAAGCGTAGCTTCCCCGAAACTTGCCACTTGCCATTTGCCACTTGCAACTTATCAAATATGTGTTATACTTTAATTAAATTTATATATCCGGTGAGCTTATGGAAATGTATGAGAATAAAATTGAACAGGAGAGGGCGGTGCTTGTGTCTGTTGACACAGGCGAGTTTGACGTGGACTCTTCTTTAGCGGAGCTTTCTGAGCTTGCACGTACTGCAGGGGCAGAGGTTATCTGCGAAATGACCCAGAAGAGAGAAGCGCCCGAGGCGGGTACTTATCTTGGCAGAGGTAAATTGGAAGAGCTTGCAGAATATTGCGAGAATGAAAAGCCTGATCTTGTTATTGTTGATGGGGAATTGACTCCTGCACAACAGAAAAACATCGAAACAATAACCGACACAAGAGTTATTGACAGAACAACTTTAATTCTTGATATTTTTGCTTCCCGTGCATTGTCGGGTGAAGGTAAATTGCAGGTTGAACTTGCCCAGTTAAAATATGCTCTTCCCCGATTGGGCGGTAAGGGTGCAAGTATGTCCCGTCTTGGTGGCGGTATCGGTACTCGCGGTCCCGGTGAAACAAAGCTTGAAACAGACAGACGTCACATAAGGCGCAGAATTTCTGCTCTTTCCGAGGATTTAAAGGAGCTTGAAGAAAGACGTGCCCGTCACAGAGAAAGACGAAAAAAGGACGGAGTTATTACAGTTGCGCTTGTGGGCTACACCAATGCAGGTAAATCAACTCTTATGAATACTCTCACAGATGCAGGAGTTCTTGCAGAAAACAAGCTCTTTGCAACCCTTGATCCAACGGCGAGAGCCTTGACTCTTCCCGACGGCAGCAGTGTGCTTTTGATTGATACGGTAGGATTTATCAGAAGACTTCCCCATAAGCTTGTTGAGGCTTTTAAATCCACTCTCGATGAGGCGGTTAACGCCAATGTAATTCTAAATATCTGCGATGCATCAAATGATGAATGCGCAGAGCATTACAAGGTTACGATGGACTTATTGGAAGAGCTGGGCTGCGGTGATAAGCCTATTATAACTGTTCTTAATAAATGCGACCTTGTGAATGATATTTCAATTCCTATGGGGAAATCTGTCCGTGTTTCTGCGAAAACAGGTGAGGGTCTTAATGAGCTTCTTGAAGCAGTTCGCCAGGCACTCCCACCAACAAGAAAAAGAGTAAGAATTCTTTTGCCATTTTCAATGGGTGGAGTTGGCGCAGAGCTTCGTAAAACGGGCATTGTCCATTCGGAAGAATACACCGCAGATGGACTGCTTCTTGATATAACGGCGGAGATTTACAGTTTAGAAAAATATAAGGATTATATTATATAATTCGTAATGCGTAATTATCGGGGAAGCTTCGCTTCCAATCATTTTAGTAATCATTTCAACCACCAACTTCTTACTTTTAAATATAATATTTAGAAAACAAAAAAGATTCAGGACAAAAAGTAATTGTCTTGAATCTTTTAGTTTTATAGAAATGTTTAAATTTGGCAAGCTTAATTCCGAATTCCGAATTTCGAATTTCGAATTTTATCTTACGCTAAACAAAAGCTGACCATAAGACGGGTAGCACCATTTATCCGAGGGACAGAGGGCTTCTGCACTGTCCACTGCTTCTCTTAATTCTTCCATCACGGGAAGAATTCTTGTTTTATAGAACATTGCGGCGGCATCGCTTTCTTCAATTTCTTTAACCTCTTTTGAAAGCTCTTCAAGGTGATTTACTGACTCAAATGCTTTTCGGGAAAGGTCGGAAAGCTCTTTCACAACGGTTTCTTCGTAGGAAGTGTCTATGCTTTCGCTTACTGCTCTTTTTGCGATAGTTGTATCAGCAAGCTCGTGAATCTGACGGCTGACACAGGGGAGAATGTCTTTCTTTGTCATATCAATCATTGTGAGAGCTTCAATATTGAGATATTTGCAGTATTTTTCGTTCTTGATTTCGTAGTGGGCCTTGATTTCTGCTTCACTATAAACGCCGTGCTTTGTATAGAGAGCAATGTTTTTATCGTGGAGCATATAGGGCAAACAGTCGGGAGTTGATTTAAGGTTGAGAAGACCTCTCTTTTCTGCTTCCTTAACCCATGCATCGTCATAGCCGTTGCCGTTAAAGATGATTCTTTTATGCTCTTTAATAACTCTTTTAATAAGACCTTGAATTGAAGCTTCAAAATCATTTGCATTTTCAAGCTCGTCCGCAAACTGAGAAAGAACCTCTGCAACTGCGGTGTTGAGAGTTGTGTTAGGGCCTGCAACGGAAGCAGAAGAGCCTAGCATACGGAACTCGAATTTGTTACCTGTAAAGGCAAAGGGTGAGGTTCTGTTTCTGTCAGTAGTGTCCTTGGGGAAACGGGGGAGAACATGGACACCGACTTTGAGAACCTCTTTTTTCTTTGAACCGTAAGCCTCGTCTTTTTCAAGAGCTTCAAGAACCTCTGTCAGCTCTTCACCAAGGAACATTGAAACAACTGCAGGTGGTGCTTCCTGAGCGCCAAGACGATGGTCGTTACCGGCGGAGGCGATTGAAATACGGAGTAAATCCTGATAATCGTCAACTGCTTTAATAACTGCGCAAAGGAAAAGTAAAAACTGTGCATTTTCTGCAGGAGTTTCACCGGGCTCAAGAAGGTTTGCGCCTGTGTTAGTGGAAATCGACCAGTTATTATGCTTGCCGCTACCATTAACACCTGCAAAGGGTTTTTCGTGAAGTAAACAAACCATACCGTGCTTTTTGGCAATTTTCTGCATTGCTTCCATTGTAATCTGATTGTGGTCGGTAGCAATATTTGTTGTAGCGAAAATCGGTGCTAATTCGTGCTGAGCAGGAGCTGCTTCGTTATGCTCCGTTTTTGCAAGCACACCCAACTTCCAAAGCTCTTCGTCAAGGTCTGCCATAAATGCCTGAACGCGAGGCTTGATTGCACCGTAATAGTGGTCGTCAAGCTCCTGACCCTTGGGTGGCTTTGCACCAAAAAGGGTTCTGCCCGTATAAACAAGGTCTTTTCTTTTGTTGAAAACATCCTTATCAACAAGGAAATATTCCTGTTCGGGACCAACAGTTGTCTTAACAGAAACAACGTCTGTATTACCGAATAATTTTAGAATACGAAGGGTCTGCTTATTGATTGCTTCCATTGAACGAAGAAGAGGGGTTTTCTTATCAAGAGCATCACCGCCATAGGAACAGAATGCAGTGGGGATACAGAGAACACCGTCTTTAATGAATGCGAAAGAGGTAGGGTCCCAAGCGGTATAGCCACGGGCTTCAAAGGTTGCGCGAAGACCGCCTGAGGGGAAAGAGGAAGCATCGGACTCGCCTTTAACAAGCTCTTTGCCCGAAAATTCCATTATTATACTTCCTTCTTTGGTGGGGGTGATGAAGCTGTCGTGCTTTTCGGCGGTAACGCCTGTAAGAGGTTGGAACCAATGGGTATAATGAGTTGCGCCTTTTTCAATTGCCCAATCCTTCATAGCATTGGCAATTACATTTGCAACATCTAAATCAAGACGGTGACCTGTTTCGAGAGTGCGCTCAAGCTCTGCATAGGTTTCTGCAGGCAAACGCTCCTTCATAACAGATGCGGAAAATACATCACAACCGAAATATTCTGTTACAGTTTTCATTGATATCAACCCTTTCGAATAATCGAAAGTATTATATATCAAAATATACTTTTTCGCAATAAAAAACTCGAAGTTTGTCAAAAGTTATATATTATTTTGTGACAGGGGCGGTACTTTAGATAAAATGCGAAGTGTATTCTTGCTATTCTATAAAAAGACAGCGACAACTTTTAAGCGGTTATCATATATTTGTGATGCGTTGAAAATATCTTTGCAAGAATTTTTTAATGAAAAGTCTCAACAAATTATTCCTTTTTTATATTCTTCAATTCAACTATTAAATGAAGACGAACAGTTAAAATTATCTGATTTTATAAATGAAATTAAAAAATGATAAATAGCAAGGTGGTTCCCCTCGAGGAGAGGAACTACCTTTATTTTTTATCTCCGGTGCATTTCCGCATTTTCACACGCACCCTTGGGCTTTCATTGCTTCTGCAACTTTCAGAAAGCCTGCTATATTCGCTCCTGCCATATAATTTCCGTCCAAACCGTATTCTTTGGCGGCATCGTCGCAGGAGTGGAAAATGGTTGTCATAATGTCTTTGAGTCGTTCGTCAACCTTTTCGAAAGTCCACATTCTTCTTTCGGAATTCTGGCTCATTTCAAGACCCGAAGCGGCAACTCCCCCTGCATTGGCAGCTTTGGCAGGTCCGAAAAGAACCTTATTCTTTAAGAATACCTCAATAGCTTCGGGGGTGCAGGGCATATTCGCGCCCTCTGAAACTGCAATAACACCGTTTTTTACAAGGGTGTTGGCATCGCTTTCGTTTAATTCATTCTGAGTGGCGCAGGGAAGAGCAATTTCGCAGGGAATGTTCCAGATACCGTTGCAACCCTCGTGATATTCAGCGGTGGGTTTATAGTTAATATATTCTTTTATACGTTTTCTGCGGAACTCCTTGATTTCTTTTATAATGTTAAGGTCAATTCCCTTTTTGTCATAAATATAGCCATCGGAATCGGACATGGCTACAACTTTTGCACCCAACTGTGTGGCTTTTTCGTGGGCATAAATTGCAACGTTACCCGAGCCTGAAATAACGACCGTTTTATCCTTGAAGCTTGAATTGTTACAGTTGAGCATTTCTTCGGTGAAGTAGCAAAGACCGTAGCCGGTTGCTTCCTTTCGAACGAGAGAACCGCCGAAATCAAGACCTTTGCCCGTGAGAACTCCTGTAAACTGTGTTCGTATACGCTTGTATTGACCGAACATATATCCGATTTCCCTTGCACCCGTGCCGATATCACCTGCAGGAATATCGGAATTTGAACCGATATGCTTATATAATTCGGTCATAAAGCTTTGGCAAAAAGCCATAATTTCTCTGTCGGACTTGCCTTTTGGGTCAAAGTCCGAGCCACCCTTTGCACCGCCCATTGGGAGAGTTGTAAGGGCATTTTTAAAAATCTGCTCAAAGCCTAAAAATTTGATTATTCCGATATAAACCGAGGGGTGCAGACGGAGTCCGCCCTTGTAAGGACCAATGGCAGAATTGAACTGAACACGGAAACCGCGGTTGACTTGGGTTTTGCCGTTATCGTCCAACCAAGGAACACGGAAAATAATCTGCCTTTCGGGTTCAACCAGCTTTTCGAGAACTCCTGCCTCAGCTAAATCGGGACGTTTTTCGATTACAGGTTCTATACTTTCAAGAACTTCTGTTACTGCCTGTATGAATTCGGGCTCGTTGCGGTTGCGTTTTTTTACTGTTTCAAGAATATTCAGAATGTACTGATTTTTCATATAATCTTCCTTTTTGGTTTTTTATAATTATTTGTAAAATAAAGGTAGTTATACATTTAAGTGCAAAATGTCGGGTCTGCAACGCAATTATAATTGCAGGTTTCGGAGCGCGAAAATGCACCAAAAAATAAAAGATTCAAGACAACAGCTTTTGTCTTGAACCTTAAAAAATTATATGTCTATATACAAGCAAGCTTGTTCGGTATATTTTGCTTTACAAATGGCTTTGCCATATTAAAGCAGGAACCCTGCTGCTATTCCTGCCACTGCCGAAAGAACGATGATTATAATCGGGTGGACTTTTTTGAATACTAAAATTGTCATTACAACGGCGATTGCAAGTGAAATAAGTAAATCCTGAATTACGATACCGCCTAAGTCAAAGCCATTGGGAAGGAAAACCGTTAAAATCATTGATACGAGGGCAGAGCCGATAAGACCGATAACCGCAGGGCGAAGACCCGTCATAACGGAAGAAACGATTTTACTTTCCTTGAATTGCTTATAAAATCTTGCAACAATGAGAATGACTATAAATGAGGGGAGAACAACGCCCAATGTGGCGCCGACTGCACCGAATACACCGCCCGTTTCCATACCAACGTAGGTTGCGCAGTTAATGGCAAAGGGCCCGGGTGTGCTTTCGCTGACGGCGATGAAGTTTATGATTTCTTCGACCTCCATCCATTTATGAGCAAGAACCTCTTCCTGAATAAGAGGAAGCATTGCATATCCGCCGCCGAAGGTGAAAAGACCGATTTTAAAGAATGTTATGAAAAGCTCTAAAAATATGCTCATTCTTTAACCCTCCTTTTGATAACGAGGGAATTTATAAGTCCTGCAACACCGCAACCGATAATTACGAAAATAACATTTATATCGGTGAAGGCAGCAAGGACGAAGGAGGCACCCATAAGAATATATGAGAAAATATCTTTCGGTGCTTTTTTATACATTGAAACGAGAGCTTTGATAATAAGAGCGAGAACACCTGCACGAATACCGTTAAAGGCATATTGCACAGCTTTAATATCGCTGAATTGACGAAGCACAAGGGATATTATTGAAATAATTGTAAAAGAGGGGAGCACAACTCCGAAGGTTGCACAGAATGAGCCGAAAACACCGCCGATTTTATATCCGATAAAGGTTGCGGAGTTAATGGCAATAGGGCCCGGTGTGCTTTCGGAAATAGCGAAGATATCAAGAATATCTTCAGATGTAATCCAACCGTGCTTATCAACAATTTCTTTTTCAATAATCGGAATCATAGCGTAACCGCCGCCGAAGGTGAAAGCTCCGATTTTAAGAAATGTAAGAAAAAGCGTTAAGCAGTCTTTGAGTTTGTTTTTCATACTTTTCTCCTTAGAATTTATTCTTGTATATTATAGATATGGAGTTGAGTTTTGTCAAATAATATATTGAAAATGGTTATATAAATGTGGTAAAATTAGTGGCAAGAAGAAAGAATTTTAGTTCGAATTTGTTTTACAGGTAGGTTTTTTATGGATTTTAATATTGCTAAAAAGAGGGCAGAGGAATTAACTGCTATTCTCAATGACTGTATTGACAAATATTATATGGGAAATGAAAGCGACGTATCGGACTATGATTACGATATGATGATGCGCGAGCTTTCCGCTATTGAAGAAGAATTTCCTCAGCTTCTTAAAGAAGATTCGCCTACTCACAGAGTCGGCGGAAGCAGTGACACAACCTTTGAAAAGGTTGTTCACACAGTCAGAATGGAAAGTCTTCAGGACGCTTTTTCTGTTGAAGAGTTAAAAGAATTTGATGAAAGAGTGGAAAAGGTTTTCCCAAATGCTCAATATGTTGTTGAGCAGAAAATTGACGGTCTTTCCTGCTCCCTTGAATACCGTGACGGAATACTCGTCAGAGCTTCAACCCGTGGTGACGGTAATGTTGGCGAGGATGTTACTGCTAACGTTAAAACAATCCGTTCAGTACCATTGAAGCTTAAAGAGGCTTTGCCGTTTATTGAGGTGCGCGGTGAGGTTTATATGTCCCACGAATCCTTTGACGAGCTTGTTGAAAAGCAGGAATTAAAGGGCGAAAAGACCTTTAAAAATCCTCGTAATGCGGCATCGGGCTCATTAAGACAGAAAAATCCTAAAATTACTGCTGAAAGAAAGCTTGATATATTCGTTTTTAATATTCAACAGAAGGAAGGCGGAAAAGAGCTCCGTTCTCACAAGGAAAGCCTTGATTATCTCTCGGAATTAGGCTTTTCGACCATTCCCGAATACACTCTTTGCGACAGTATTGACGAAGCGATTTCCTGCATAAACGGTATCGGCGACAACAGAGGTAATCTTTCCTTTGACATTGACGGCGCGGTTATTAAGGTGGACGATTTCTCAATGCGTGAGGAGCTTGGCAGTACCTCTAAATTTCCAAAGTGGGCGGTGGCTTTCAAATATCCGCCCGAAGAAAAGGAAACAAAGCTTCTTGATGTGGAAATTCAGGTTGGAAGAACCGGTGTTTTAACTCCCACTGCTATATTCGAACCCATTATTCTCGCAGGTACAACCGTTTCGAGAGCAACTCTCAATAATTCAGATTTCATAAAAGAGAAAAATATTGCCATTGGTGACAAAATTATTGTCCGCAAGGCAGGGGATATTATTCCCGAGGTGCTTTGCGTTAAAGAGCATACGGGAGAAAATCCTCAATACGCATATCCTGAAAATTGCCCTGCTTGTAACAGCAAGGTTGTTCGCGAGGAGGGAGAGTCGGCAATTCGTTGCGTGAATCCCGACTGTCCTGCACAGTTGCTTCGTAAGCTTATTCACTTCTGTTCAAGAGATGCTATGGACATTGAGGGTCTCGGTGAAGCAGTTTTAGAACAGCTTGTTAAGGAGAAGCTTATTTCAAAAGCATCCGATATTTACAGATTGAGTCCAATGGACCTTGTTTCCCTTGAAAGAATGGGCGAAAAAAGCTCACTCAATCTTATTGAAGCTATTGAAAAATCAAAAGAGAACGATTTATTTAAATTGATTTTTGCTCTGGGTGTTCACCATATCGGCTTAAAGGCGGCAAAATTACTTGCGAATCATTTTGATACAATGGATGCGCTTTTGAGTGCAAGTGAAGATGATATCAAAGAAATTGACGGTATGGGTGATGTTTCTGCAAAAACTCTCAAGGACACGCTTTCTCTTCCTGAAACAATTGCTCTTATTGAAGATTTCAAAGCGTTCGGGCTTAATATGAAGAATCTCACAGAGAAATCAGACGACAGATTTAAGGGTATGACTTTCGTGCTTACGGGTACGCTTTCTCAGTACGGAAGAAGGGAAGCACAGGAAATAATCGAAAAATTCGGCGGTAAGGCATCGGGTTCGGTTTCCAAAAAGACCACCTATGTCCTTGCAGGTGAGGATGCAGGAAGCAAGCTCAGAAAGGCTAATGAATTGGGCGTAACTGTTATTACAGAGGCGCAATTTGACGAAATGATTAAATAAGCCTTTTTGATTTTATGCAATAAATCAATAGACAAAAAACATTGCGATAATGTAGAATAACCATATACCAAAACGAAAGGTTGATTTTATGCCTACAACAGAAGTTTTCAAAACCAAAACCAAAAGAAAAAATCTTTTCTTGCGTGTATCAAAGGGGCACTTTGCAACAAGCTACACTCATTCAAATTATTATATTGACGTTGCCGACCAGAAATCCCGTTATTCCGAGGCAAAAGCGGTTGCAGAGGAGCTTTGCTCAGCTTATAATTACAGCACAACAATCATTGACACAATTCTCTGCCTTGACGGCACTGAGGTTATCGGTGCTTGCCTTGCAAACGAGCTTACAAAGAATTCTTTTGCAAACATTAACGCTCATCAGACTGTTTATGTTGTTACTCCCGAAATCGTTAACGGATCTCAGATGATGTTCAGAGATAATATTGTTCATATGATTCAGGGTAAGCATGTGCTTATTCTTGCAGTCAGTGTTGCATCAGGTGCAACCGCAAAAGCCGCTGTTGAAGCTGTTAAATACTACGGTGGCGAAATTTCAGGTATTGCATCAATTTTCGCAACTGTTGCCAACTGTGGTGGTTACACTGTTAACTCTGTTTTTAACCCCAATGACTTGGAAGGCTATTTCGCAGTTCCTGCTCACGAATGCCCACTTTGCAAAGAGGGCAAAAAGCTGGATGCGCTTATAAATTGTCACGGATACTCGAAGCTTTAATTTCTTTGGAAATTAAAGCTTAGTGAAGAGGTAAGAGTGAAGAGTGAAGAGGTTTGGGGAAGCTTCGCTTCCGAACATTTTAAAGCTTCGCGTGAATTTAAAAGCAGATGTTTTTAAAATTATAAAATTTAGAACAAAAAAGTATGTGGTGGTTTGCCTCTCTTCGAAGAGAGGGGGACCACCTTTTAATTTTTGTCTTTTGAAATTTAGTTTCAGGCGTGTGGTGAATAAAACGTTTAATATAGTTGGTCGGGTGGTGGAGAGTTCTTGACGCGAGTCCTCGAGCGTCATTCCGCCGCAGGTGGAACTGTAATAAAATAGTTGTTCTCTGTAACTTTATTACAATTGAATCTTACGATTCAACTACGCTAGAGGGCTCGCGTAGAGAACCTTCCACCACCGCAAGCGATGGTCAACCAGTTGCAATATAGTCGTCTTGCTCGTTAATCACTTCGCAATACTCCTTATTACGCCCAGGGCTTTTTGTTCGCTGTATCTGCCACAGGCAGCGCTCACAAACGCCCACCCGTCCTTCGAAGGAAGGTACCCCAAATATCAATTTTATTTTTTGCTTTACATATTTGCGAAGCTAATTTCGAATTTCGAATTTTCAATTTGCATTTTTCTTTTTAATTTGTTTAATATATTGAAGATTAGAAAATTCTGTGATAAAATGATATTTGTAAAATTTTGCTTTTTCGGAGGTATATTATGACCTTTTTTGATGTTTTAAGCCTTTTGGCAGGTCTTGTTTTCTTCCTTTTCGGAATGAACACTATGTCCGACGGTCTTGAAAAGGCGGCAGGCAGTAAGCTTGAAATAATTCTCAAAAAAATGACCTCAAATGTGTTCATAAGTATTATTATGGGTGCGCTTATTACCGCGGTTATTCAGTCCTCCTCAGCTACTACTGTTATGCTCGTGGGTCTTGTTAACTCAGGGCTTATGGCTTTCGAAAGTTCAATCGGCGTTATTTTTGGTGCTAATATCGGTACAACAATTACTGCCTGGTTCTTGTCACTTGTTGGTATAGAAAGTGATTCATTCTTTATTCAGATGGTGAAGCCTCAGAACTTTGCTCCGATTCTTGCAATTATCGGCATTGCATTCATAATGATGTCAAAAAGCGATAAGAAGAAAACTCTCGGTACTATTTTCGTAGGCTTTACTCTTCTTATTTACGGTATGGATATTATGTCCGATTCTGTTTCAGGTCTTTCCGAAATGCCCGAATTCAAAGAGGTTCTTCTCAAGTTCAATAATCCTGTTCTGGGTGTTCTTGCAGGAACTGCATTTACTGCTATTATTCAATCTTCATCTGCATCTGTGGGTATCTTGCAGGCTCTTTCTCTTACAGGCTCAATTACCTACACAATGGCAGTTCCCATTATTCTCGGTCAGAATATCGGTACTTGTGCAACAGGTCTTATTTCCTGCTTAGGTGCAGGGGCAAATGCCAAGCGCGTTGCATTTACTCATATGCTCACAAACATTATCGGCTCCATAATCTTTATGCCCGTTTTCTTAATTGTGAACTCTGCGATGGACAATTACTTTGAAGCGAATTTTGTAAATCCTGCAAGTATTGCCGTTGTTCACACTATTTTCAATGTTACAACTGTTGTTCTTCTTGCTCCTTTTACGAAGCTTCTTACGAAAATTGCCAACAAAGTTATTAAGGAAAAGGCAGAGGATAAGGAGCTTAAAGGCAAGCTCGTTTACCTTGACGAAAGACTTTTCCGTTCTCCCACGGTTGCTGTTATGGAATGCGATAACTACACTTCTCAAATGGCAGTTCTTTCTAAAGCTACAATTCTAAAA
Source organism: uncultured Eubacteriales bacterium (assembly GCA_964624385.1). Taxonomy (GTDB): domain Bacteria; phylum Bacillota; class Clostridia; order Oscillospirales; family Acutalibacteraceae; genus DTU089. The sequence continues at coordinate 25,166 of CAZUZV010000019.1, forward strand.
GCATTAAACCTTGTTTTCTCATACGACGAGAAAGAGGCGAAAAGGATTAAAGAAAATGAAAGCGTTCTTGATATGTACGAAGATGAATTGGGCACATATCTTGTTAAGCTCTCTGCAGAATCGCTTTCTGAAAATGATGCAAGAACGGTTTCGAGAATGCTCCATACAATAGGGGATTTTGAGCGCCTTGGCGACCATGCATTGAACCTTAAAAAAGTGGCTCAGGAAATTCACGAAAAGAAAATTAAATTCTCCGAAAGCGCACAAAAGGAAATAACTGTTCTTATCGAAGCGATTACTGAAATTGTTGTTATGACAACAAGAGTTTATGAGAAAAATGATTTGAATTTGGCTTCAAAGGTTGAACCTCTTGAGCAGGTTGTTGACCGCCTTGCCTCCGAAATCAAATCCCACCATATTAACAGACTTCAAAGCGGTGACTGTACTATTGAAATGGGATTCGTGCTTTCGGATCTGCTTACAAACTGCGAGAGAATTTCCGACCATTGCTCCAATATTGCCGTTGCGGTAATTGAAGCGCAGAATGACAGCTTCGACACTCACCATTACCTTAACAGCGTAAAATACGGAAATGAAAACTTTAAACAGATTTTCGAGGAATACAATGGGAAATACGATTTGCACAAATGATATTGAAATTCTTTTTGAAGATGAGGATATTCTTGTTGTAAATAAGCCTGTTGGAATTTTAAGCGAGGATTCTCAAAAAGGGGAAAAAGGAATAATTTCCCTCCTTAAAAATGAAAACCGAAAAACAATTCACCTTTTGCACCGCCTTGACAGAGAGGTGGGCGGTGTAATGGTATTCGGTAAAAACAAAAAAAGCGCATCGGCTCTTTCAACCGATATAGCGAGTGGAAGGTTTCAAAAATCCTACCTTGCGGTTACTGACGGCGTTCCCGAAAGTGACGAAGGCGTTTACAGGGATTTGCTTTTTAAAGACTCGAAGAAAAACCGCTCTTTTGTTGTAAAGAGAATGAGAAAGGGTGTAAGAGAAGCGAGTCTTGAATATGTTGTTTTAAAGAAAAGTGAGAAAAATGCACTTGTGAGAGTGCTTTTACATACGGGAAGAACTCACCAGATAAGAGTTCAGTTTTCTTCCAGAAAAACTCCTCTTACGGGGGATGGAAGGTATGGTAGCAAGGTGCGTGACTGCAGTATTGCTCTTCATTCCCATAAAATAAGCTTTAATCATCCGAGGACAAAGGAAACCGTGACTTTTATAAGCGAGCCCGATTTTAGTATTTACCCTTGGAATTTAGGAGATGTTACATAAAATGCTTGATTTATTAACGAATTTCAGTGGTGTGCTTGTGAACGTGTTAACAGTTTTAATAGGAAGTACCGTGGGACTTCTTCTGAAAAAACAAATACCCGAAAAGCTCACAACCGCGGTTATGACGGCAATCGGTCTTTGCACCGTGGCTATCGGTGTGACAGGTATTATAAAAGGCCAAAATCAGCTTGTTATGATTATTTCACTTGTTCTCGGTACAGTTGTGGGAACACTTGTTGATATTGACGGAAAGCTGACAAAAATAGGGGACAAGCTCCAAAAGAAAAGCAAAAAGGGCGAAAATGAAAAAAGCACATTTTCGCAGGGCTTTGTTACCGCTTCTCTTCTTTTCTGCGTTGGTGCAATGACCATCGTGGGCTCAATGAATGCAGGTATTTCAGGGGATAATCAGATGCTTTATACAAAGTCCGTTCTTGACCTGATTTCTTCAACAATGCTTGGTGCAAGTCTTGGTATAGGTGTGCTTTGTTCTTCCGTTTTCGTTCTTGTTTTTCAGGGCGGTCTTGTGGCACTTTCAATGGTTCTCGGCTCATTTCTTAACGATTTTGCCGTTGCAGAGCTTATTTGTGCAGGGTCGGTTATGATTACTGCCCTCGGACTTAACCTTATTGGTATCACAAAAATCAAGGTTGCAAATCTGCTTCCGGGACTTGTTTTCGTGCCGTTTGTGTGTAAAATAATGGAATTATTTTAGCTGCCAGTCGCCGGTCTCCGGCTGCCGGTGTTGGTCTGCGACGCTATTTTAAAATAGGAGTTTATTATGAAAGATTTGTTTATTCCTATATTATTGAATGTTCCTTGGGCATATTTGTTGGTGGAATTTTTGCACTATAACAAAAAAGAAAATCAATCACTCAAACGACCTGTAATTGAAACTGTATTGTTTCTTGCAATTTATGTTTTAGTTTACATATTCACGGATTATAAAACCGATGTAATAGTTGATGCAGTTTTTGTAGGATTGTTGTTTGTTGGGTTTGTTGTTATGAAAAGGGTGAAAAACAAATACAAAGAAAAAGTTGATGTCCGCTAAACCTCTCTCCACCGCCCGACCAACTACATTTTATAATTTACTATTTCCACGCTTAAAACTAAATTCAAACATATAAAAATCAAAAGGCGGTCCCCCTCTCTTTGAAGAGAGGTAGGAACTCGCCTTTACTTTTTTGGTTTATTGTTTTTTGAAAAGATAAACTAAGAGTGTTTTAAATGCTATTAAAGTAAAGCTTTATAAAGCTCTGCGATTTCTTCAACGCTTGTGTCCTTGGGGTTACCGGGACGGCAAGCATCTGCAAATGCGCTTTCTGAAAGGAACTGAATATCCTCTTCTTTAAGAATACCTTTAAGGTCTTTCGGAATGCCAACCTTTTCGTTGAGAGCATAAACTGCGTCAACTGCTGCTTTTCTTGCTTCATCAATTGTCATAGCATCTGTGCCTTCAACGCCCATTGCTTTTGCAATGTCGCGGTATTTGTCGCCTGTGCATTCTGCATTGTACGCCATAATTGAGGGAAGAAGAATTGCGTTTGCAACACCGTGGGGTGTGTCATAAAGAGCGCCGAGACCGTGTGCCATACTGTGAACAATACCAAGACCAACGTTTGAGAAGCCCTGACCTGCGATATACTGTGCAAGCGCCATACCTTCTCTGCCTTCGGGAGTGTTTTCGCAAGCACCGGGAAGATGCTTTGCAATAAGCTCGATTGCTTTTAGATGGAACATATCTGTCATTTCCCAAGCGCCTTTTGTGATATAGCCTTCAATAGCGTGGGTGAGAGCGTCCATACCTGTTGCAGCGGTAAGACCTTTTGGCATTGTGGACATCATATCGGGGTCAACGACTGCAACCTCGGGAATATCGTGAACGTCAACGCAAACGAATTTGCGTTTTTTCTCAACGTCTGTAATAACATAGTTGATTGTAACTTCAGCAGCAGTACCCGCAGTTGTGGGAACTGCGATTGTGAAAACTGCATGGTTCTTTGTATCTGCAACGCCTTCAAGGCTTCTTACATCTGCAAATTCGGGGTTTTCGATAATGATACCAACTGCTTTTGCAGTGTCCATTGCGGAACCGCCGCCGATAGCAACGATGCAATCTGCACCGCTCTCTTTGAATGCATCAACGCCTGCTAAAACATTTTCAATTGTGGGATTAGCTTTGATTTCGCTGAATATACTGTAAGGGAAACCTGCTTTATCGAGAAGGTCTGTTACCTTACCTGTAACGCCGAACTTAATAAGGTCGGGGTCGGAGCATACGAAAGCTTTTTTAAATCCACGGCTCTGAAGCTCTGTGGTGATGTTTTCAATTGCTCCTTTTCCGTGATAGGAAATTGTGTTTAATACAATACGATTTGCCATTTTTATACCTCCAAGGTTTATTTTCGGAATCATTATACTACAAGTGGATTGATAAATCATTAACAAATTTCAAATAATTCGGGGATTTTAAAATTTCGGTAAGTTTTACAAAATTAAAGGTCAAAACCCTTGCATTATTACCATTGTTTTAAAAATACGGTCGTGATATACTGATTTAGATGTAATTTGTAAAAATATGGCATAGGAGAATATTATGGACATTCCGAAAATTCTTTTGCAAAAAGCAGATGAAATTACAGATACGCTTAAAATAAAGTACCCTGAGCTTGCTCCTTTTTTCAAGGGTTGCTTTTTAAATACTATTGAAACAACAGTTACAAAGCTTGATGATGGCGGTTATTTCGTTATAACAGGTGATATTCCTGCAATGTGGCTTCGTGATAGTGCATCACAGCTTACTCATTACATACGTTACGCCAATGAGGATGAGGATTTAAAAGAAATTATCAGAAGCGTTATTGCTCGTCACGCTCAGTTCATTTGCCTTGATCCCTATTCAAATGCTTTCAATGCGGTTCCTAACTCAAAAAGCCATAAGGACGATACGGATTTTCAGCACGAATTAATCTGGGAGAGAAAATACGAGGTTGACTCCCTTTGCGCTTCACTTTACCTTGCACACCAATATTATAACGAAACCCTGGACGGCTCTATTTTTACAGAGCAATTCCACGAAATGATGTGGAAAATTGTTGATGTGTTCAAGCGCGAACAGAATCATTTCCGGAATTCAACCTATTATTTTAACAGAACTGACTGTCCCACTATTGACACTCTTCCCAATGAGGGGAAGGGTAATGACGTTTTATACACGGGTATGACATGGTCCGGCTTCCGCCCCTCCGACGACAGATGTCTTTACGGTTATCTTGTGCCTTCAAATATGATGGCTGTTTGTGCTCTCAAAAAGGCGGCTCAGATGGCTAACGAAGGCTATGAGGACACAAAGCTTGAAAGTGAATGCCGTTCTCTCGCTTTTGATATTGATGAGGGTATTAAAGAACACGGTGTTTATGACCACGACCATTACGGGAAGATTTTTGTTTACGAAACAGATGGTATCGGCAATATGCTTTTAATGGACGATGCAAACTCACCGAGCTTGTTGTCAGCACCATATTTAGGCTACGTAAAGCCTGATAATGAGATTTATCAGAATACAAGAAAATTTATTCTTTCCCACAGTAATCCCTGGTATTTTGAAGGCTCAGCGGCAAAGGGTATAGGCAGTCCCCATACGGGAACTGACAAAATCTGGCATATTTCTCTTGCAATGCAGGCACTCACTTCAACTGATGATGAGGAAATAAAGGAATGTATAAGAATGCTCACTACTACTCACGCGGGCTCATATCTTATGCACGAATCCTTCCATAAGAATGACGATACAGATTTCACTCGTCCTTGGTTTGCTTGGGCAAACAGCCTTTTTGCTGAGCTTATGATAAGGCTGGTTGAAGAATAATGCAAAATGCAAGGTGCAAAATTTCGGGACCTGCGGTTGGCGATTATTATTAAGATAAAAAAGATTCAGGACAATTTCCACTGTCTTGAATCTTTTGTTTTATGCTTTTATAGTTTTTATAATTTTTATTATAGTATAACCAACTAAAAATATTGATAATATTGCTTTTATGCGACTTATTCGCAAATATGTTTTTGTTACGCTTGAAAGGTTTTGTATTGTTTGTTGTTTATCCATAATTCCTCCGTTATAATTTCGCACACATATTAGCGATATACAAGCAAGCTTGTGCGATATATTTTAAGAATAAAATGCGATATATTTCGCTACGCTCAATGCGATATGATATAAATCCTTATTATCTCGTGCCGTCAGGCACATATCGCGCCGCAGGCATATCGCATCGTCAGATATATCGCAAATCCGTCAGGATTTATATCGCTGTGGCTTCGCCACACTGCTCACGAAGTAAGCACCACTCCATGGGCTATTCCCGGTGTTGATTCCTTTTGCATTGAGGATGTGGGAGATAGAAGTGCGCCGGTTCCCACAAAGAGAACTTTATTCAGTTCTTTGTTTTTTAATTTATCCAGAATATATGAGCACACAACACTTGCGGAGCATCCGCAGCCCGAGCCTCCCGAGTGCATATCCTGTTTTTCTAAATCAAAAATCATTGTTCCGCAATCCTTGTGAACGGGGGAAATATCAGTTTTATATTCCTCTTTTAAAAGCTCGATTAAAAGCTTACTTCCCGTTGCGCCTAAATCCCCTGTCAGAATTATATCGTAGTCCTCGGGTTTTGTGTTTGTGTCCTCTAAAAAATCTCCGATTGTCTGAGCTGCGGCAGGTGCCATTGCGGCACCCATATTGTTTGTATCGGTTATTCCCAAATCTCTGACGGAGCCGATTATGACCTTCTCAATATGAGGTGTTTTTTCTTGGTTTTCTGAAACCACAGCCGCTCCTGCTCCCGTAACAGTCCATTGACTTGCGGGACTACGCTGACCGCCATATTCAAGAGGGTAGCGATATTGCCTTTCCGCAGAACAGAAATGGGACGAGGCGGCGGCAAGGGAGGTTTTTACCGCGCCCGAATCTACGAAAACGCCCGAAAGGGCAAGGGAAAGAGCCATTGTGGAGCAAGCACCGTAAAGACCTGCAAAGCAAAAACCCAAATCACGCATATCAAATGAAGAGCCGATACATTGGTTAAGAAGGTCACCGGCAAAAGCGAGCTGAATATCCTTTTTTAAAAGCCCCGATTTTTTAACTGCAGTTTTGATGGCAAGCTTCTGCATTTTGGTTTCCGCTTTTTCAAAGGTTTTTTCTCCGAAAAATTCATCATTACAGGCTTTGTCAAAATACTGTCCTAAAGGTCCTTCCGCTTCCTTTTTGCCGACTACGGCGGCATAACCGATAATTGACGGTGTGTTTGTTAATTCAATTGTATATTTTCCCATTCTCTGTGGCATATAATTCGTTCCTTTTAAAAAAGTTATTTAAAAAACAAAAAATATATAAGCCCGTAAAGGCTTGCGGCGGAGCACCCGTAGACTATAACGGGTCCTGCAAGGTTGAACATCTTTGCGCCCGTACCGAGAATTTTGCCCTCTGCGCTGAATTCTACCGCAGGTGACACAACGGAGTTTGCAAAGCCCGTAATTGGTACGGCAGTACCTGCACCTGCATGCTTTGCGATATTGTCAAATACACCGGCACCTGTGAGAATGGCGGTTATTGCGATAAGGGTTATGGGGACGGCAAGCTTAACTTCGTTCTCATTGAGACCGACATTTGTGTAAAGTGTGCGAAGTAACTGACCGAAACAACAGATTGAACCGCCGAAAAGAAACGCCATAATGCAGTCTTTCAGAAGCGGGGATTTTGGGGTTGTGTCGTGGACGAGTTGTTGGTATTGTTGGTTATTCATAAAGTTCTCCTGTTTTTTAGTGGCAAGTTGAAAGTGGCAGGCGGCAAGTTTCGGGGCGCGAAAATGCGCCAAATTATAATCGCGTTGCAGACCCGACATTTTGTGCTTTGCGTTTTGCACTTTGCATTTGTTATCTGCCATTATTTTTCACATTTATTTACTTTATATTCATTGATTATTTTAAAAATATATTGTATAATGAAAACACAAAATGTACCTGACGTGAAGGGGAGTTGATCCCCTGAAAATAAGGGACGGAAGATTTAATTCGTAATTCGGAATGCGGAATTCGAAATGATGGGGAAGCTACGCTTCCAAACATTATTAATATTGCGTCGCAGACCCGATAATTACGCGTTACGAATTAAGCATTACGCATTCTTTTACCGTACCTTTCTGTCAGGGTATGGTATTTTTTATTTTATTGAGGAAGGTGAACTATGGCTTCTCGGGTTGGTGTAATCAGCATTATTGTTGAAAACGGCGAAAGCGTTTTGGAGCTTAACAGCATTTTACACAATTACGGTGAATATATCGTTGGCAGAATGGGTATTCCCTATCGACAAAGGGAAATAAATATTATCAGCGTGGCAATTGATGCACCTCAGGATGTGATTTCCGCTTTAAGCGGTAAAATCGGGAATCTTAAAGGAATAAGCGCTAAAACTGTGCTTTCGAATGTGACAAGCGATGAATAGAATATATAATATTGCACAGAAGCTTGTAGAAAATCATAGCCTTACGCTTGCCGAGTACGAGAATTTGGTTGAGGGGTATTCAACTGAAATTGCAGAATATTTAAAGAATGAAGCGGTTAAAATCCGTAAAGCAGTTTACGGAAATTCTGTTTTTGTCCGTGGGCTTATTGAAATAAGCAATATCTGTAAAAACAACTGTTTTTATTGCGGTATTCGTGGTGGTAACGGAAATTGTGAAAGATACCGTTTGACTCCCGAAGAAATTATGGAGTGTTGCATTGATGGGTATGACTTAGGCTTTCGCACCTTTGTTATGCAGGGTGGCGAGGACGGTTTTTATACCGATGAAATTCTTTGCAGTTTGATAAAAAATATTAAAGAAAAATTTCCGGACTGCGCGGTTACTCTTTCTTTAGGGGAGAGAAGCAGAGAAAGCTATCAGAAGCTTTTTGAGGCAGGGGCGGACAGATATCTTCTCCGCCACGAAGCCGCAGACAAAGAGCTTTATGAAAAGCTTCATCCTGCGGATATGTCTTTTGAAAACAGAATGGAATGCCTGAAAAATCTTAAAGAAATAGGCTATCAGGTGGGTTGCGGTTTTATGGTGGGTGCGCCTTACCAGACCGTAAAGCATATTGCAAAGGATTTGAAATTTATTGAAGAGTTCAAGCCGGATATGTGCGGGATAGGTCCTTTTATTCCCCACAAAGATACAATTTACGCAAAAGAAAATGCAGGGTCGGCGGATTTGACCTGCTACCTGCTTTCAATTATAAGATTAATTCACCCCAATATTCTCTTGCCTGCCACAACGGCACTCGGCACAGTTAAGGACGACGGAAGAGAAAGAGGAATTCTTTCAGGTGCAAATGTTGTTATGCCGAATTTGTCGCCACTATCAGTTCGTAAAAAATACGCTCTCTACGATAACAAAATTTCAACAGGCGCAGAGGGTGCACAACAACGCGCACAGCTTGAAGAGAGAATGAAAAGAATAGGCTACGAGGTTGTTACAGCTCGTGGAGATGTTGTTAGAATTCAGAATGCGGAATTGGGAATTACAAATTAGAAATTTAGGGGTGCGGAAATGCGCCGGATTATAATTGCAGGGGAGGGTCAAGACCCTCCCGAAAGATACCGATAAACTGCGGGAGGGTCAAGACCCTCCCCTACGGTTGTACTAAATATATAAATCGATACAACAGTTGAATAACTGTTTCACCTTGCGGTGGAAAGACGCTCAGGAGTTCGTGTAGAGTACCACTCACCACCCCGAATTATATTAATTTTAAAAATTACCAATAGGCACGAAATGCACTAACCAATAAAATAAAGTGAATTCAAGGGCGGTCCCCCTCCTTTTTGCAAGCAAAAAAGATGGATGGGCTTCGCATTACTTTTACATATTCTGGCATCTGGTGGCCGGAGGCTATACACATTTTACATATCAGAAAGGAAAAATACTATGTCAATTTACAATCCCAAATCATTAAAAGCAGAAGAATTTATTAACGATGGTGAAATTCTTGAAACAATAAAATACGCAGAGGAAAATAAGAATAATATCGAGCTTATTGACAGTATTTTAGAAAAGGCGAAGCCTGAAAAAGAGGGTAACGGTCTTCATTGCACGGGACTTACCCACAGAGATGCGGCGGTGCTTCTTGCTTGCGATATTCCCGAAAAGGTTGAGGAAATGTATAAGCTTGCCAACCGGATTAAGCAGGATTTTTACGGCAACAGAATTGTTATGTTTGCGCCCTTGTACCTTTCAAACTACTGCGTAAACGGTTGCGTATACTGTCCTTATCATATGAAGAACAAGCACATTGCCCGTAAAAAGCTTACTCAGGAAGAGGTTAAAGCAGAGGTAATTGCCCTTCAGGATATGGGTCACAAGCGCCTTGCTATTGAAGCAGGTGAAGACCCGAAAAACAACCCCATCGAATACATTCTTGAATGCATCAAAACCATTTACAGCGTTAACCACAAAAACGGTGCTATCAGACGAGTTAATGTAAATATTGCCGCAACGACAGTTGAAAACTACAGAAGGCTCAAGGATGCAGGAATAGGTACATATATTCTCTTCCAGGAAACATATCATAAAGAAAGCTATCTTGAGCTTCATCCAACAGGACCAAAGCACGATTATGACTATCACACCGAAGCTATGGACAGAGCTATGGAGGGTGGCATTGATGACGTTGGTCTTGGTGTTCTTTTCGGACTTGAGAGATATATGTATGAATTCGTCGGTCTTCTTATGCATGCAGAACACCTTGAAGCAGTTCACGGTGTCGGCCCTCATACAATCAGTGTTCCAAGACTTAAAAGAGCTGACGATATTGACCCCGATACATTCGACAACGGCATCAGTGACGAAATGTTCAAGAAAATTATTGCTTGTATCAGAATTGCCGTTCCCTATACAGGTATGATTATTTCCACTCGTGAAAGCGAAAAAGTACGTGGTGAAGCGTTGCATCTTGGTATTTCACAGATAAGCGGTGCTTCCCGTACCTCTGTTGGCGGCTACACAGAGGAAGAACGTCCCCACGATTCCGAGCAGTTTGACGTTTCCGACCAGAGAACTCTTGATGAGGTTGTTCGTTGGCTTATGGAAAACGGTCATATTCCATCATTCTGTACCGCTTGCTACAGAGAGGGCAGAACAGGTGACCGCTTTATGAGCCTTTGCAAAACAGGTCAGATTCTCAACTGCTGTCATCCCAATGCTCTTATGACTCTTACGGAATATCTTGAGGACTATGCAAGTGCCGAAACAAAGGAAATCGGCTACAAGCTTATTGAAGAAGAGCTTAAAAAGATTCCTAAAGACAAGGTAAGAGAAATTGCAGAGAGCAATATTTGTGATATTAAAAATTCCAACAGACGTGATTTTAGATTCTAAAGATTTTGATTTTAGGTGAATAAAATGAGTTTGAATGAAGCTGTTTCCGCCGAAAGAGTGCATATAGGCTTTTTCGGTATGAGAAATGCAGGAAAATCAAGCCTTGTAAACGCGGTTACGGGGCAGAGTCTTTCGGTTGTTTCCGATGTAAAGGGAACGACCACCGACCCTGTTAAAAAGGCTATGGAGCTTTTACCTATTGGTCCGGTTGTGATTATTGATACCCCTGGCTTTGATGATGAAGGCTACCTTGGTGAAAAGCGAGTTGAAAAAACCAACGAAATCCTTGCAAAAACCGATATTGCAATACTTGTTGTTGACTCTCAAAAAGGTGTTTCAGAGGGTGACAAAGAGTTAATTAAGGCTTTTAAGAAGAGAAATATTCCTTATATTATTGCATTTAACAAAAGTGAGTTGCTGACAGAAAAAGCAGTTTTGAATGATAATGAAATCTATGTAAGTGCAATTAAAAATGAGAATATTTTTGAATTAAAAGAAAAAATCGGCAGTCTCAGGAAGACTACCGAAAGGAAAAAATATATAGTTTCAGATTTGGTGGAAAAGGGTGACATTGTTGTTCTTGTAATACCCATTGACGAAGCTGCACCAAAGGGCAGACTTATTCTCCCTCAGCAAATGACAATCCGTGATTTGTTGGATGGCAACTGCATTGCGGTTTCTTGCCAAGATACAGAACTTTCCGATACATTAAATTCCCTTGCAAAGAAGCCGAAATTAGTTATAACCGATTCACAGATTTTCGGTAAGGTCTCAAAAATTGTGCCTGACGATATTCTCCTGACCTCATTTTCAATTCTTATGGCGAGATATAAGGGTGAATTGGATGTGCTTATAAATGGGGCAGAGAAGCTTTCTGAAATCAAAGACGGTGACAAGATTCTCATTAGTGAGGGCTGCACCCATCACAGACAATGCAACGATATCGGCACGGTTAAAATCCCCGATATGATTAGAAAATTTACAGGTGCAGAGCCTGAATTTTCTTTTACCTCGGGTGGTGAATTTCCGCAGGATTTAACGGCATATTCTCTTGTTGTTCATTGCGGCGGTTGCACCCTTAACGAAAAGGAAATGAAGCACAGGGTGAATCTTGCAAGAGAGCAGGGGGTGCCCATGGTGAATTATGGGGTTGCGATTGCGCAGATGAATGGAATACTTGAACGGAGCGTTCAAGTAATTCGGAATTCGAAATTCGGAATTCGGAATTAAGGTTCACGGTGTTTTTCTTTTATTGTTCTTGAAAATGCAATGACCTTATGGTAACATAGCCGTTGGAGTAAGGCAGACCATAACGGTAGGCGGTAAGTCCTCTTTATAAGGAAGGCTCTTTTCCCTCCGGAAAGGAGGGCGGTGCTTATGATTACATATAGTGAGTTGTTCCTTTTGGGAACACTTATTGTTTCGATTATTGCACTTGTTGTTGATATAACAAAAAAGAAATAACCGCCCTCGTCAAAGTCGCGGTTATTCCTTTTAACCAAAACCAGGACAACCGTCTATCGGTTTGCCTTATTTCATTTATATTATATTAAATTGAAAAAGATTTGTCAACCTTTTAGGTTTTGATGTAAAAATGAAAAGAAGTAAGCCGAAAACTTACTTCTTTTTTTCTCCATAAAATATTTCATCAAAATCTGTCTGCAATATTTCTTTTATAAGTAAAATTTCGTCAGGGTAAATGTGGCGTTGACCGAAGAAGAAACTACAGAAGAAACAACTGAAAAAGTTTCTGACACAACTATGCAAAAGGCAGAAGTTGCACAAAAAGTTGAAGAAAAAACAACTGTAAAATCTACGCCTAACACAACAAAAGAACAAAAAGAAGAAACAACTACAAAGAAAATAGTTACAACAACAAAAGATCCTGAAGCAAGTGTTGTTGTTTATAGAACTGCAACAGGTGAATGTTATCATCATGAAAATCCTTGTGGTAGAGGTAATTATTATGAGGTTTCTTTGGCTGAAGCAAAAGCCGCAGGTCTAAGAGAATGTGAGAAATGTGTTTTGCGTTAAGTGGGTAAAATCTTGATTGTTGACTTAAAGTAAAATAACTAGTAAAATAAAAGCAACGGTTATTGTGCGAGTAGTGTGCGTTCCTGTTGCTTTTAGTTTATTATAATTGAAGCTTACGCTTCAAAGACGCTCGGGGTCTCGCGTCAAGAACTCTCCACCGATCCGCTGAACTTTAATTCATTAAATTGCATTTGGCTCGCTTTAGACTGTATTTGTTAGTTTTATTTTTTCAAGACGGTCCTCCTCTCTTTGAAGAGAGGTACCACACACATCAATTTTATTTTTCTATCTTTACCTCTTGCGAAGCTCTGGTATCTGGCATCTGGCGACTGGTAACTTTTTTGAACGGAGTGAAAATATGAACATAATAATCTGTATAGACAAAAACGGCGGTATGATGTTTGGCGGTAGGCGTCAAAGTCAGGACAGAGTTTTGAGAGATAAGGTGCTTGAAATAACAAGCGGCTCAAGGCTTTTGATGAATTCTTATTCTGCAAAGCAGTTTGAGAATGTTGAAAGCATAACTATTGATGAGGATTTTTTATTTAACGCAAATCAGGGGGATTTCTGCTTCGTTGAAGATAAAGAAATTACAACTGATAATGTTGAAGGCTTTTATGTTTTCAATTGGAACAGGAAGTACCCCGGTGACTTGTTCTTTGAAGTTGATTTAAAGGGCTCAGGGTATAAAAAAATAAAAAAAGAGGAGCTTCAAGGAAGCTCCCACGATAAAATTACATTAGAAATATATTCAAGGTGATGAAATGAAATTCAACAGCAAATTGAAATCGCTTTTATCAATTTTTTGCTTGATTGCGGTTTTGTTTTCTGCGGTGACTCTTACGGGTTGCGATTCGGAAAGCACGTATGAAGCTACAACAGAATCGGTTGATTTTACGGTAGAAGCCTTTTCGGAGGATGATAAAGAAGCCGAAGATGACCAACGGATTGATACCGAAAACGAAGAGGACGAAGAAGCTACAACGGAGAAAGAAACCGAAAAGGTTAATAAATCCGAAAGTGTCGGTGATGAATCTCAAAGCAAGGCTGTTCTTTCGAAAATCCCGGAATATTCGGGCAAAGCGTATTATGTTATAAACGATAATATACCGTCATTTAACAAATACGAGCTTACAACAAAAGGATACGAAACCTACGCTTCTCTTGACTCCCTCGGTCGTTGCGGCGGTGCAGTTGCATCCTGTGGCAAAGAGATTATGCCCGGTGAGAATGAGGAAAGAGGCAGTATCAGTTCTGTTAAGCCAAGCGGTTGGGTTCAGGCGCAATACGACTGCGTTTCGGGTAAATACCTTTACAACCGTTGCCATTTGATCGGTTGGCAGTTATCTGCGGAAAATGCAAATGCAAGAAACCTTATAACAGGCACAAGATATATGAATACAGAGGGTATGTTGCCCTTTGAGAATATGGTTGCCGACTACATAAAGGAAACCAATAACCACGTGGCATACAGAATCACTCCCATATATGACGGAAATGACCTTGTGGCAAGCGGTGTTCAGATGGAGGCATATTCCGTTGAGGACGACGGCGAGGGTATCTGCTTTAATGTGTTCTGTTACAATGTTCAACCGGGTGTGGAAATTGATTATTCCACAGGCAGAAGTTGGGCTTCGGGTAGCAGCATGGCAACAACCAAAAAACAAACTGCTGTTGCGGTTGTTGAAACG
>CAZUZV010000020.1:0-39059 GCA_964624385.1 uncultured Eubacteriales bacterium
GGCCGTTTACACGATTTCCAATCGTGCTCCTTCGACCAGCTCGGACAACTCTCCATCTGTTCAAAGAATTCAGTTATTAAATTCTGCGCATCTCTTAACGCGCCTTGCTATTATAACTAATTGATTTGAAAAAATCAAGAGGTAAATGAATATTTTTTCGGGTTATTTAAGTTTTGCGAAGCATATCATCCCTGTTTGCCGTTTATAAATGCTCTATCTGAATTATATAGTTGCTTTTAACATTTTTTTAATCTATAATGAAATTGGTGATAAAAATGAAAAAAGCAATATTAATAATTCTTGGCAGTTTGTTGTCCCTTGTTCTTGTAGCAGTTATTGTTCTGGTTGCAAATACTTTTATGTACTACCCTCACTACAAGGAAAACAAAGCAACGGTCAATATAGAACCCAAAGAAGATAATATCAAAATGATGAGCTATAACCTTCGTTGCATCAGTCCTATTGACTGGGGTAAAAAGGGTTGGTTTTACCGTGCAGATTTAATTATTGACGATATTGAAGAAGAAAAGCCCGGTATAATCGGATTCCAGGAAGCAACAAAATGGCATTATTCATACCTTGTCGATTCTTTAGAGGGCTATGATTCTGTTATTACATACCGTGACGAAGCCTTCAATTCCGAGGGTTGCCCAATATTTTATAATACAGAACTTTATACCCTTGTTGACAAAGGCTCTTTTTGGCTTTCGGAAACTCCCGATGTAATGAGCAAATCCTGGGGTGCACAGTATAACAGAGTTTGCAGTTATGTTATTCTTACCGAGAAATCAACTGATAAAGATTTTGTTGTTTTCAATACTCATTTAAGCCACGTAAGTGATGAGGCGAGAATTAACGGAATTAAGGTTGTTCTCGATAAAATTGCGGAGTTTGGTTCACTTCCGGCAGTTATTATGGGCGACTTTAATGCGGTCGAGGGTTCGGAAACTTATAACAGCGTAACAGAGAATTTTCTTGATGCCAAGTATCAAACAGAAAACACTTCCGATTCCCACACCTACAACGGTTGGAATAATCCTGAAAAATTCAAACGAATTGACTATTTTATGATTTCCAAAAAGGGTATAAAGGTTAATTCCTATAATGTCCTTTCAGGTATGAGAAACGGAGACTATACTAGTGACCATTGCCCCATTGTAATCGAAATTAATTTGGAAAATTAATTTCGATTGCGATATAAATCCTGACGGATTTGCGATATATCTGACGATGCGATATGCCTGCGGCGCGATATGTTCCGTTGGCACGCGAGCTGCAAGGATTTATATCGCTAACGAGAGTCTTTAAAGACTCTCGTTAATAAACTCCTCAATTCTCTCAAGCGCCTTAATAATATGCTCCGTTGAGTAGCAGTAGGATGCTCTGACAAACCCCTCTCCGCCTTTGCCGAATGCAGTTCCGGGAACAACGGCAACCTTTTTGCTCTCTAAAAGCTTTTCGCAGAATTCCTCGCTTGAAAGTCCCGTGCTTTTTATACAGGGGAAAGCGTAGAATGCTCCTTTCGGTTCTCTGCAGGTAAGACCGAGTTTATTAAAACCGCTTACAATAAGTCTTCTTCTGCGGTCGTATTCCGCTCTCATTTTCTCAATTGCTTCGTCACCGTTCCTCAGTGCTTCCACCGCCGCATACTGTGATGTGGTAGGAGCACACATTATTGCATATTGATGAATTTTTGTGATTTGCTTCATTAGTTCTTCGGGAGCGCAGGCGTAACCCAAACGCCAACCTGTCATAGAATAAGCCTTTGAAAAGCCGTTGACTGTAATTGTCCTTTCCCACATACCCTCAACCGTGGCAGGTGAAACGTGACTGTAATCGCAGTAGGTAAGCTCCGAGTAAATTTCATCGGAAATAACAACGATGTTTGTGTTCTTTAGAATTTTTGCAATTTTTTCAATATCTTCTCTTTCCATAACCGCACCGGTAGGGTTACAAGGATATGGGAGAATAAGTGCTTTTGTTTTAGGTGAAATTGCATTTTTAAGTTCTTCGGGAGTTACCTTGAAATCATTTTCAGCTTTTGTTTCAATTATTACGGGAACACCGCCTGCAAGAGTTGTTATGGGCTCATAACAAACATAGCTTGGTTGGGGAATGATAACCTCGTCACCGGGGGCAACAATGGCGCGGATTGCACCGTCAATTGCTTCGCTTCCGCCAACTGTAACAAGTATTTCGCTCTCAGGCTTATATTCGAGATTATACCGTCTTTTGAGATAGTTGCTGATTTCTTTTCTCAGTTCAATTGTACCGCGGTTTGCACTGTATTTGGTTCTTCCGCGGTCAAGTGAGCTGATACCTGCTTTTCTGATATGCCAAGGGGTCTGGAAGTCGGGTTCACCAACACCGAGAGATATAACATCATCCATTGTGGCGGCAATATCAAAAAACTTTCTTATGCCCGATGGCTTGATTTCGGTTACGGCAGGGTTTAAAACTTTTCCGTAATCAATCATAAAGGAATTGCCCCCTGGTATCTTCCTCAGTATCAAAAAGCTCAACGTCAAGCTCTTTGTAACGGCGCATTACGAAATGTGTTGAGGTAGATGTAACAGAGTCGATTGTTGCAAGCTCCCTTGCCACAAAACGAGCCACATCCTGCAAAGTTTTACCTTTAACCACAACGTTAAGGTCATAAGAGCCCGACATAAGATAAACGGACTCAACCTCATGATATGACATAACCTTTTCTGCAACCTCTTCAAAGCCCAGCTCTGCCTTGGGAACAACATTGAGCTCAACAATTGCAGAAACATAAGCATCGTCAAGCTTGTCCCAGTCGATAACCGCTTTGTAGCCACGGATAATGCCATCCTTTTCAAGCTGTTCGATTTCTGCTTTTACTTCCTTTTCATCCTTGCCAAGCATTGTTGCAAGCTGTTCTGTTGTGTAACGGGCATTTCTGCTCAATAATTTTAAAAGTTCGGATTTCATAATTTTTTCTCCTGAATTACATTAAATCTTCATTATAGTGTGCTCTTTCGCCGCCGATGAATTTCGGTCTGACTCTTGCGGCAGTAACCAAAGCGTTACCGATTTTGTTGTTTTTGAGCCTTACGGGAACTGCAACTTTTTTTAGATGCATTCCAATTAGGGTAGAGCCTATGTCAAGCCCTGCATCTGCCTTGATTTCTTCAAGGACAACGGGGTTTTCAAATGTCTTGTATGCGACAGTTGCAAAGGAACCACCTGCTTTGGGTTGAGGAACAACATTAACAAATTCACCGAAAGGAATTGCCTCTGCCTCAACAATAATCGCTCTGTTAAGGTGTTCGCAGCATTGGGCTGCAACAAAAACACCGCATTCATTTGCGGCTTCGTATATACCATCGAAAATCTCTTTTGCAGCTTCGGGTGAGGAGTTTGTGCCGATTGTGTTACCGATAACCTCGCTTGTGGAACAACCCACAACAAGAATCTGTCCTTTTTTCAGCTTTCCGATTCCAATGATTTCCTTGGCGGCAGAATACGCCTGCTTCTTAATTGTGTCCATAACAGTATACCTCAAAATAAAAATGTATTTTCCTTTGTATTTTACACTCTTTTCAAAAAAAGTAAAGTATTATCATTGATATGTTAATAATTTCTTGTTAAAATACAGAAAAGAGATACAGAGGTGTTAAGATGGCGGTTAAATTTAATGAAGATAAAGAGGTTGTTGCAAGAATCAAAGAAGGTCTTAAAATGAAAGGCGGTTATTGTCCTTGCAGACTTGAAAGAACGGAAGAAAATAAATGCATTTGTAAAGAGTTTCGTGAGCAGATTAAAGATCCGGATTTTGAGGGCTACTGTCACTGTATGCTCTATTACAAATCAAAAGATTGAAATACCGAAAGGATGAACATTTATGGCAGGATTAACTATTACAAGTCAGAACTTTGAAGAATTGGTCTTAAAAAGCGAAAAGCCCGTTTTACTTGATTTCTGGGCAGTTTGGTGCGGTCCTTGTCAGATGATAGCCCCTACTGTTCACGAAATTGCAGAAGAAAACCCCGACATTGTTGTCGGTAAAGTTAATGTTGACGAGGAAATCGGACTTGCAAGGCAGTTTGGAATCGAAAGTATACCCACACTTCTTGTTTTCAAGAACGGCGAGATTGTAAATAAGGCGGTTGGCGTTCTTCCGAAAGCAAGTGTATTAAAGCTTATTGAAGGTTAAAAACATAAGGAAAACCTGTGAAAGCGGGTTTTCCTTGTTTATTTTTATTACATATTTATTACAAAATAGTCACATTGTTTGACAGTTGACAAGATTTATTGTATTATTAATGGGTATAATTGGAATAATATGATGTATTTTTGTACTCATATTTTGAAAGGTTTGTTATTAGCTTTATGTTTATTGATTTGGAAGGACTTGACGGTTGCGGTAAAACCACCCAGACCGAGCTTGTCTGCAAAAGACTTTCCGAGGACGGAATTGATTATAAAAAAATCAAGCTTCCCGATTATGAAAGTGAATCAAGTATTCTTGTGAGAAAATATCTTGCAGGGGACTTCGGCAAAAATGCAGGGGATGTTAATGCTTATGCAACATCTGTTCTTTATGCCGCCGACAGATTCGCTTCATATACTGAAAAATGGAAAAAAGAATACCTTAACGGTACATTGATTTTTGCAGATCGCTATACTCCTGCCAATGCAATTTATCAGATGACAAAGCTCCATAAATCCGAATGGGATGAGTATCTCGAGTGGCTTTTCGATTTTGAATATAAGAAAATCGGCATTCCTGCTCCCGATAAGGTTATTTTCCTTGATATGCCCGTTGAGGTTTCACAACGTCTTATGACTCAGCGTTATGAGGGCGACGAAAATAAAAAAGACGTCCACGAAGCGAATGTTGAATTCCTTAACGCCTGCAGAGAAGCAGCCCTTTATGCAGCAGATAAATGCGGTTGGGTAATTGTTCCTTGCGCTGAAAACGGAGAGCCTCGTCCAATAGAAGCAATAAACGATACCGTGTATGAAATTTTACTTGAAACAATAAACGATAATTATGCTTGACTTTCAACCTGTAAAAATTGAAGACAGAGATTTGATTTTGGATAACATTCCGGAAAGTGTTTCTCAGCTATGTGATTTTTCTTTCGGTAATGTTTATTGTTGGAGTGTTGCGGAAAACACAAGAATAGCACAAAAAGACGGCTTCTTGTTTTTGCGTTCCCGCTTTAACGGTGTTAAAAGCTACGCTTTTCCATGGGGGAAAGGCGATATAAAAACCGCTCTTAAAATCATAGAGGAAGATGCAAAAGAACGAAACGCAGATTTCAATTTTTATTGTTTAAGCGAAGAGCAGGCGGAAATCCTGAAAGGTATCTATGGCGCAAGACTTAATTTAGAAGAACAACGGGATTTCTTCGATTATGTTTATCTTCGCGAAAAGCTCGCAGCCTTAATCGGAAGAAAATATCATTCAAAGAAAAACCACGTTAATTCCTTTTGCAAGAAAAACAATTTCTCCTATGAAGAGTTAAATGAAAATAACTTAAATGAGTGTCTCAGATTTTCTCATTTGTGGCATAAAAGCGGTGAGAGAAACCCCAAGCTTGACGAAGAAATGCTTGTTATTGAAAAAGCCTTTGAGTATTTTGAAGAGCTTCATTTATCAGGTGCACTTTTAAGAGTGGACGGGAAAATTGTTGCTTATGCTTTGGGAGAGGAAATGCCCGACGGCAAAACCTATTGCACACATTTTGAAAAAGCCTCTCCTGATTATCTTACTGCTTATGCGGTAATCAATAAGTTGTTTGCGGAAAACTCTTTGGGAGAGTTTCAATATATAAACCGAGAGGACGATGCAGGGGCGGAAAACCTGAGAAAAGCAAAAACCTCCTACCACCCCGAATATCTTGTAAAAAAATATTATGCAAAAATCCTTTGATGTGCGCTTTCCTTTTGAAAGTGATTATGAAAATTTAAAAAAACTTTGGACAACTTCTTTTGATGACAGTAAAGAAAGTCTTGATTTCTTTTTTGAGAATACCGTTTCACCTGACAGAGTGTTAGTGGTTTTTGACGATGATAAAGCTGTCAGCGCATTGTATATGCTGGAATGCGAAATTCTTATAGATAAAAAAGAATATTCCGCATATTACGTTTATGCAGTTTGTACCCATCCCGATTATCGTGGTAAGGGTCTGATGAAAAGTCTTTTTAGAGAGCTTTTCAAGGTGGCGAAAGATAGGGGAACAGATTATCTTTTTCTTGTTCCCGAAGAAGAATATCTTTTTGGAATTTATGAAAAGATAGGTTTTAAAACGGGGTTTTATTATTGGGAAGAAGAGATTTCAAAAGCTTGTTTTTCAAATTATAAAAAGGTAAAAACTGATAACCTGACTTATGAAGAATATCGTAAAAATCTTTTATTAAACGATAAAAATATTCCCGTTGCAGTTCTTAAAGAAAGCACATTCAAAAGCTTTTTTAATTCCGTAAGCGGAGAAGTAAAAACTGTTTTTATAAAAAATGAGGGTTACGCCCTTTATGAAGAAACAGAAGAAAAACTCACAATATATGAACTCTTCGGAAATGAAGAGAAACTTTTAAATGCGGTTTTTCAAAATACAAAAAAGAATTTATTGCTTTACAGACAACCGTCAGATGAAAATCCCGTTCCTTACGGAATGTATTATAAATTAAAAGATGCTCCCGAAATCGAAAACGGTTTCTTTGGGCTTCCATACTCAAATTAAAAGAGGTAAAAAAATGATTTACGTTTTTCTTGCAAATGGCTTTGAGGAAATTGAAGCGCTCGCACCCGTTGACTTTTTGTTGAGAGCAGGTGTTGAGGTTAAAACAGTGGGCGTCAGCGGTAAATTCTGCCGCGGTGCTCACGGAATAAATGTTGAAGCGGACATTCTTTCTGAGGATGTTCAGTTGAACGAAAATCTTCAGGGAATTATTCTTCCCGGCGGAATGCCCGGTGCGGAAAATCTCAATAATTCAAGTGAAGTGCAAAAAGCAATTGACTATTGTGCCGAAAACAATAAAATAATCGGAGCCATTTGTGCCGCACCCTTTATATTGGGTAGAAAAGGTCTTTTGAAAGGTAAAAATGCAACCTGTTTTCCCGGTTTTGAAGAAGAGCTTCTCGGTGCAAATCTTGTTGAAGTGGGCGTAATTGGAGATGGCACAATTGTTACCGCTAAGGGCGCCGGAGTTGCTTGGGAGTTCGGTGCTGCAATCGGTTCGCTTCTTTTAGGAGAGCAAAAGTCCCAAGCCGTTCTCAGAGGTATTCAATGGAGAAAATAATAGATATACGCCCCATAAAAAAGCAAATGAGAGCTGAAGCCAAAGAAAGCCGACTTTCAATGGAAGCTTCAATAAAATGCTCCTACGATAAAAAGATTTGCAATAAGCTCCTCAATTTGTGGGCAGTAAGAGAAACAGACACTTTTTTGTGTTATGTATCAACCGCTATTGAGGTTGATACTAAGGAATTTATAAGGGTTCTTCTGGATTCAGGCAAAAAGGTTGCTGTTCCTCGTTGCGAGGGCGGACCCTCGGAAATGAATTTTTATTATATTAATTCTTTGGACGAACTTTCTGCAGGTTCTTTCGGTGTGTTAGAGCCAAATTCAGATGGAGAAAAAATACTTACCGAAACAGAAAATACCATATGTATTGTTCCGGCGTTTATGTTTGATAAAAGCGGTTACCGTCTGGGTTACGGAAAAGGTTATTACGACAGATATCTTTCACGATACAAAGGTACAACAATAGGTATCTGCTATTCAGAGAATATAAAAGAAGAGCTGTTTCACGGAAAGTACGACAGAACAGTCGATATGATAGTAACAGAGAAAAGCATCTTAACAGTAAAGGAGTGTTGAGGGTGTCAAGAGATAATTTGAACGATTATGAAGAACTTTTGAGTATGTTTGAGGACGATAGTGCTAAAAAGAAAGCTACTCCTTCAAACCTCTCTGATGAAGAGGCACTTAAAAGCAAAAGGCAAAAAAAGGTGGACGATTTCAAAATCGATATAAACTCCAACAGTGCTTATGAAAACCCAAACTATAAAGGCGGAGTTTATTTCTCTAATCCGCCCCGCGATATAGATAAAGCGGCGCAAAGAGAAAAGAAAGCGACAGTCCACAAAAATCAAAGGACCAAGCCTGCTGTTGAGAAATTCAAGGTTTCAACACCTCCCACAACCGACGCCCAGAACAAAGCCATTGCCAAAAAGGAAGAGCGCAATAAGAAACTCCAAAAATCCTTTGTGGGTAAATATTTTACTTCCGACAAGCTTTCTAAATTGGCACTTGCGGTTGCAATAATTGTTCTGTCAAGCGTAATTCTTTGCATTTACGGAATTGGTTGCATCAACGATGTTCTTGCAATTAATGTTGAAGACACTGCTGTTGAGGTTGAGGTTTCCAAAGGAATGAGTGACAGCGATGTAATTGATGTTCTTGAAGATAACGGACTTATTAAAAATGAATTTTTCTGTAACTTATTTATAAAGTTTTTCGGTAAAGACGGAGATTATGTTTCCGGAGTTTATACCCTTACTCCTACTATGGGCCTTGAAAAAATGCTTTCCACAATGAAAGCTGATATCACCCTTTCGGAAACTGTTACTCTTACTTTCCCTGAGGGCTGGACTATTGACCAGATTGCAGAAAAACTCGAAGCAAATGAAGTTTGCACCGCTGCAAGCTTTATCAACACTCTTCAGAATGTTGATTTTTCCGAGGAATATGATTTTATTAAATCAATTCCCAACAAGGAAAAACGTTTCAGAGTTCTTGAGGGTTATATGTACCCCGATACCTATGAATTTTATGTAGGCGAAAATGCATCCAGCGTTGTAAGAAGATTTTTAAATAACTTCCAGACCAGATGGACGGATGAATATCAAAAACAAGCTGATGAAATGGGTATAAGCCTTGACGAAGTAATTACTATGGCATCAATTCTTCAGGAGGAAGCCGCATCTGGCGACCAGATGGCAGATATCGCTTCTGTTCTTTACAACCGTCTTGACAGACCCGGTACATTCCCTTGGCTTAACTGTGACTCTACTGAAGATTACCTTTTGAATGTAATTAAACCCACATTAACTTCTTCAACAGAAGATACTCAGAAATATATTCAGTACCGTGACGATTATGATACTTACAGTACAGAGTGTAAAGGTCTTCCTGTAGGTGCAATTTCCAACCCGGGTGATGCGGCTATAAGAGCGGCGCTTAAACCCTCTGATACGAACTATTTCTATTTCTGTCACAACACAGAAACAGGCAAGGTTTACTATGCAAATTCTATGTCCGAGCATGAAGCGAATTTGCGGGAGGCAGGCTTGAGCTGATATGAAAAAAGCAATAGCGTTAATTCTTTGCGGTTGCTTTTTGATTTCGATGTGTTCCTGCGGATCTTTAAAGGAGTCAACAACAGATATTACGGCTATGAACACCCTTATGACTATAAGGGTGTTCAGCAATTCTAAAACCCAAGGGGACGAAGCTTTAAAGTTGTTTACAGAAAAAATCATCCGGCTTGATTCTTTTTTTGATACAAATGAAAAAAGCAGTGATGTTTTCTGTATAAATGGTGACAACACCGAAATAAAAGTAAGCGAAGATACTGCAAAAATTATAGAAAAATCAATACTGGCAAGCTCTCTTACAGACGGAGCCTTTGACATTACGGTAATGCCTGTTTTAAAGCTCTGGGGTTTTAACGACGGAAACTATGGTGTGCCGAAAGAGGAAGAAATTCAAAAAGCTTTGAAGCTTGTGGGGAATGATAAAATCTCTGTTGAAGGCACAACAGTAATAAAACGAGCCGGCACTGAAATTTCGTTAGGAGGAATTGCCAAAGGTTATCTTGGTGACGAGATTTTGGAGATTTCAAAAGAATGCGGTGTCAGTGCGGTTGTTTCTCTCGGTGGCAACATTGTTCTTTGCGGTGAAAACCAAGAAAAAGGTGAGTGGACCGTGGGAGTTAAAAATCCCTTGGAAACAGATTCTCTTGCTTGTAGCTTTAAGCATAAAGGTAATGTGAGTATCGTAACCTCGGGTGGCTATGAAAGAAGCTTTCAAAAGGATGGAGAAACTTATCACCATATTATTGATACAAAAACCGGTAAACCTGCCGACAGTGACCTTTTAAGTGTTACGGTAATAGGGGAGGACGGCGCTTTGTGTGATGCTTTTTCCACCGCTCTTTTTGCAATGGGCAAAGAAAAAGCCGTTAAGTTCGCAAAGGAACATAACGACTTCGAATATATTTTCATTACCGAAAACAGTGAAATAATCACCACTGACGGTGTGGACGGTTTAGAACTTCTTTCCGAAGATTTTAAATTAATTCACAAATAATACTGTTTGAAAGAAGATAACCTCTTCTCGTAAGAGAAATATCTTCCTCATCATAGTTAATTAAGCCTTGTTTCTTAAGGAACGGGGCTTTTTCTTTTATTTTTGTCAACGGTTTTTCTCCGTAAAGCTCTTTTAATTTTGAAAGATTTAAGCCTTTTGTCATTCTTAATTTGAGCATTATGTATTCTTCCCAATCACCGCCGAAAGAATCAAAAACTGCTTTTTCACCCTTGATAAAGTCTTCTGTGTCACTTTCAAAATAAAACCTTTTTCCGTCAATATATGAATGTGCCCCGGGACCAAGACCCAGATAGTTTTCCAACTCCCAGTATTTTGTGTTATGTCGGCTCTCAAAACCATCTTTTGCAAAGTTTGAAATTTCGTAGTGCGTAAATCCTGCTTTTTCAAGGGTATCTGCGCATTGATTATAAAAATCAATTGTCTTTTCATCATCGGGGAAATCATATTTATCATAGCTTTTATAAAAATGAGTACCTTCTTCAATTTTCAGCATATATGCGCTGACGTGAGGAACTCCGCTTTCTGTAACAAAATCCAAGGTTTCTTTCAAACTTTCATCTGTTTGGTAGGGAATCCCCAGCATAACATCGAGAGAGATGTTTGTGATACCGCTTTCTTTTAAAAGTTCAATTACTTCCGAAATACGCTCTTTTCCCGAGGTTCTTCCAAGTGCTTTTCTTTCTTTGTCAACTGCGGATTGAAGTCCGAGGGATATTCTGTTTACTCCTGCTTTTAAAAGGTAGGGGAGAATGGACTCAATATCAGAGTTGGGATTACATTCAACAGTAATTTCTGAATCTTCTGAAATCAAGAACTTTTCTCCTGCAGTTGAAATTATATTGTAAAGCTCTTCGCCCGATAAAACGGAAGGGGTTCCGCCACCCAAGTATAGTGTATCAGCCTTAAAAGGTTCTTTTAAAAATTCGCGGACTCTTGAAAGCGTGTTTATTTCATCAAGAAGAGCATCCACATAAGCGGACTGCTCCTCGCCTTTGCAGCGGTAGGAATAAAAATCGCAGTAAGGGCATTTCGATTTGCAAAATGGTATGTGAATATATATTCCCGACATTTCAATTCCCCTTTGATTTTAGTAGTGCAAATTCCATCCCTCTTTTTTCCTGAAACGAAAAAGAGGGGGACCGCATCAGCGATGGGTGGTACAATAGCTACAGGAAAAGTAAAAGTATTGCAATGATTATACAATTAACTCTCCTTTTTTTCAACTGCTTCAATACGTCTTTTGACATATTTATTTTTGCAACCACCCATCTCCTTGCAGTTGCATTTGTGGTAGTAAAGGCAACGGATTTTCTTTCTTCCGCTTAAAAAAGTGATTTCTTCAATTATAACGTTTCTGCCAACAACATTGCAGTATTGCTCGTAAGTAAAGGAATGTCTGTTCATAAGCACCTCTGTTTTCTTTAATTTATAATATCTTTAATAATTATGCACATTAACAGGACTTAATAATCTGTAATAAATTTAATTTTGTTTGAATAAAAATAATTGTATTAAAAAGAGAGGGTGTGAAAAATATAAACAATTCTCGGCTTTATTCAAGAATGAGAAAAATGAATGAAAGAGATTTACTGTTAAAGGAAATAGAGGAAATCAGATTTTTAATAAAACTTGCCTATTTCAAGCTTTCGGAAGCAACAGAAAAAGAGTTGGTGGAATCAGCTATACTTGAATTGCGAAGCCTTGAAATAAAACACGCTTATTTATTGAAAAAAATGAAGGAAGTGAAGAGATGATTTATTTCATAGGTGCTTTACTGCTGGTTGTGGTTCTGTTGGTTTTTAAAAAAAGCGGTTGCTTTTTCAAATCTTTTTTCACAAGCGCCCTGGGGGGCGTGGGGGCTTTGTGCGCCGTTTGGGCGGTGAATTATTTCATTCCTCTTTCTTTGGGTGTTAATATTTTTTCTCTTGTTTTCAGTGTGCTTTTTTCCGTTCCGGGAGTAATATTTTTACTTCTTTGCAAAACCTTTCTTTTTTGAAAGGTATAAAGGGTGAAAAACTGTCCAAAAAAGAATGGAATATGTTATATATTTTTTCGCTTTATTACAGTTGATTTCGAGAGGATTTTAGTGTAATATGTATAATTGAATAGTAAAATAATATGGTTTTTCAAAATATTTTTGGGGGATTTGTATGAATTATAAGCTTACAAAGAAACAGGCAAAAGAAATGCTTGAAAATAAACTTCTCCACTTTTTCGGTATCTCCACCGAAAATGCTACCTATGAGCAGTATTATAAAGCGGTTTCGATGATTGTCCGCGATATGATGGCGCAAGGCAGAGCGGAGCTTGGCAAAAAAGCAGACGATGAAGGTAAAAAGCGCGTTTGCTATCTTTCAATGGAGTTCCTTATGGGGCGCTCCCTTAAAAACTCTCTTTTTAACCTTAACCTTACAAAAACATTTGAAAGCGTTTTAAAGGATTACGGCATTAAGCTTGAATCTCTTTATGAATGTGAACCCGATGCAGGTCTTGGTAACGGCGGTCTCGGTCGTCTTGCGGCTTGCTATCTTGACGGCCTTGCAACTCAGGGCTACCCCGCAAGAGGTTATTCAATTCTTTATGAATACGGCATTTTCCGTCAGAAGCTTGTTGAGGGCAGACAAACTGAGCTTCCTGATAATTGGCTTCCCGGCGGTGAGGTTTGGTTAATGCCCCGAGAAAGCAGTGCGGTTGATGTTTGCTTCGAGGGTACTCTCAAAGAGTCATGGGACAACCATTATCACCATGTTGAAATTGAAAACGGCAATGTTATTCAGGCTGTTCCTTATGATATGTTCGTTGCAGGTAAGGACGGTAAGGGTATCAGTTGCCTTCGTCTCTGGAGTGCAAGAGCGCCCGAATTTGATATGAAGTCCTTTAATCAGGGCGATTTTATGCGCTCAATGGAGCGTCAGGCAATGGCAGAGGTTATCAGTAAGGTTCTTTACCCCATGGATAATCACCCCGAAGGAAAGTCCTTAAGACTTCGTCAGCAGTATTTCCTCGTTTCGGCATCTGTTCAGGACATTGTTCGCCACCACCTTCGTGAATACGGCACAATTGACAATCTTCCCGAGAAAATTGCAATCCATATTAACGATACCCATCCCACAATGGCAATTCCCGAGCTTATGAGAATTCTCCTTGATGAGTGCGGTTATGGTTGGGACGATGCTTGGAGAATTGTTACAAATACCGTTGCTTATACTAACCATACAGTTATGAGCGAGGCTCTGGAATGCTGGAGCGAAGACCTTGTAAAACGTCTTATACCCCGCATATACAATATTATCAAGGAGATTGATAACCGTTTCCGTGCTTACGTTTGGGAAAGCACCCACGATGCAGACTATGTTGAGCGTACCGCTATTATTTCAGGCGGAGCAGTTCGTATGGCTAACCTTTGTGTTGCCGCAAGCCACAAGGTAAACGGAGTTTCCGCTCTCCACAGTCAGATTCTTAAAGATACTCTCTTTAACGATTTCTACAGACTCACTCCCGACAAATTTACAAACGTTACAAACGGTATTGCACACCGCCGTTGGCTCTGTCAGGCAAACCCTGCTTTGACAGAATATATCAAAGAGCTTCTCGGCAATGATAAATTTGTTTACGATGCGGAGCATCTTTCAAAGCTTGCAGATTTTAAGGACGATGAAGAAGTATTAAAGAAAATCGGTGAAATCAAAAAAGCAAATAAAGAAGCTTTTGCAAAGCATATTAAGAAAACAACGGGAGTTGAGCTTGATACAAACTCAATTTTCGATGTTCAGGTTAAGAGACTTCATGAGTATAAGCGTCAGCACCTTAATGCATTCAATATCGTTTCCGAATACCTTGCTATCAAGGAAAATCCCGATGGTGATTTTGTTCCCAAAACTTATATCTTCGGCGCGAAAGCTGCTCCCGGTTATTATGTTGCCCAGAGAATCATCAGCTTCATCCTTGCCCTTGGCGAAATGATAGACAAGGATCCCGATGTTAAGGGCAGACTTAAGGTTCTCTATGTTGAGGATTACAACGTAACCAATGCCGAAAGACTTATGCCTGCCGCAGATGTTTCTGAGCAGATATCCCTTGCAGGTAAAGAGGCAAGCGGTACGGGTAATATGAAGCTTATGATGAACGGTGCTCTTACTATAGGTACTCTTGACGGTGCAAACGTTGAAATTCACGAATCCGTAGGGGACGATAATATGTTCCTCTTCGGTATGAGAACAGAGGAAGTAAACGAGCTTCGTAAAGCAGGATACAATCCTCAGAATTATTACAACAATAACCCCGAGCTTCGTAAGGTTCTCGACTTTATCACTCATAACGGTATTGACGGTAAGGATTTCTCCGATATTTCAGGCACAATCATCCACCACGATCCCTTTATGGTTCTTGCTGATTTTGCTGATTATCAGAGAGCCCAGAAGAATGTTAGGGAAACCTTCCTTGATGAGAAAAAGTGGAATCAGATGTCACTTCTCAACATTGCATATTCGGGCAGATTTGCCGCCGACAGAGCCATTAACGAATATGCTCGAAATATATGGAATACACAAAAAATGTAAGTGAATTTGGTCCTTTTGACGAAAATGAAGTTAGTCAGTGCGTTTGAAATAAAATGCACTTGACTTTTTTCGCTTTTTAGAGTAATCTAAAGATACTGAAAAATAATGTGTTATTGTATATACAGTACCACAAAGTTGAAAGGGGTATTATACCAATGAAAAATTCAGATATGAAGATTATTGCTATAATTCTCAGTATAGCTTTATTCCTCACAATCGTAACAAGCAACGCAGTTTCCATCGCTTCTGTTGTTTTCCTTGCAAAAGATGCAGCAACAGCTCAGGAAGGTACTGTAGATGCATCAGGTGATGCAACAGGCACCGATGCTAATGCAACCAACACTAACACAAGCACAGGTTCAACAGGTGGCACAAGTACAGATGCTAATGCTTCCACAAGCACAGATGCTTCCGCTTCCACAGGTACAGACGCTAACGCTTCCACAGGTACAGCTACTAATGCTTCCACAGGTACAGCTGCTAACGCTTCCACAGGTACAGCTACTAATGCTTCCACAGGTACAGCTGCAAATGCTGCTGCAACCGCTGACGACAACGCAATAATGAAGGATCCTCTTGCTGCATACCAGAAGGCAGCTAAGGAAATCCATACAAAAGGTTCTGCAAGTTACAATAAGATTGGTTGGCAGACCCCTCTTAAAATTGAAGGTCTTGGTATACTCGACAGCATTATAGTACCGATTTTAGAGGGCTTTATGACAACAGAAGATGAAGCTGAAGTAAAGGTTAACGCAAAAGGTTCAGATGATGCTAAAAACCGTATGCCTATCAGCAACTGTTCAAAAGGCTCTGTTAAGAGTGCTACAGCAGAGAAACTTGCAAATGGCAACTACAAGGTTGTTATTGTTATGAATGAACAGACTAACCCATCATATGATGATACAGACGGTCTTGCTGTTATGTCCAGAGAATTCCTTGACTATGCTGATGTCGAGAAGGAAGCTGCGAATATTTCTATAGTTAAGAGTCTTGATGGTGAAATCAAATATGTTGATTACACAATCACAGCTGAAATGACTGCAGATGGTAAGTTTGTAAGCATTACTCATTATGGTATTGGTTATATCAAAGCTAACCTCAATGGTTCAATTAATGCTTCGGGTGAACTTGAATTTAATGCTAAGTACACTGATTTCAAATATTAATTTGAGATACATAAAACCGACTCTTCGGAGTCGGTTTTTTCTTTTGCATAACTAAATGCTTAATATAGTATTGACTTTTTATGGAATTTGGTTTAATCTTATAATGTTAAGAAATATGCGCTTATGGCGTAAATATGAAAGAGGTTATACATAATGAAAAGCAAAGATTTGAAAATTATTGCTATTATTCTTGCAATTGCTCTCGTTTTCACAGTAATTGTAAGTAATGCGGTTTCAGTTGCATCAATCGTTTTCCTTGCAAAGAACGATATCTCAGAAGCATCTACAGAAACACAGACTGAGCAAACCGTACAGCAACAGCAAAGCACTGTAACAACTCCCTCGGGTAGCACCTCAACAACACCTTCAGGTGACACAGGCTCAACTGCCACAACTCCCTCCGGTGATACAGGCTCAACTGCTACAACACCTGCTGCTAATGCAGGCTCAACCGCTACAACTCCCGATGCAAACACATCTGCTGACAATAATAGTGCAACAGCTGAAACATGGGATAAAGCTAAGACCTTCAATTTCTACAAAGATGCAGCTCATAATATGGCAACTAAAGGTAATGCAGGTTACGATAAAATTGAGTGGCAGGTTCTTGAGAATCTTCAGATCGGTTCTGTTGGTAGCCTTCTTCAACCTGTTATTGATAACTTTATGACAACTAAAGAAGAAGCTGAGGTTCAGGTTCAGGCTAAAGGCTCTGATGAGGCTAAGAATCGTTTCCCCGATTGTACACTTACAGACCTTTCAAAAGTTGTAAGCGCAGAGAAGAAAGACCTTGCTAACGGTAACTATGAAATTACAATTATTATGCAGGATGAAGATACTCCTATGAACGAAGAGTCCAGCTTCCTTGCTAAAGTTACATCTTCCGTTCTCTTCTGGGAAGATATTGAAAGAACAATCAATGAAGATGTTCCGGTTGTAAGCGCTATTAACAGCCGTACAGTTAACTATAAAGGCTACAAAATTACTGCTGAAATGACAAAAGACGGCAAGTTCGTATCTCTCGGTCACTATGCAACAGTTGATATTAAGGCAAATGCTAAAATCTCAGTGTTTACACTTGATATCGGTGGCACTCTGTATAACAACTGCGAATATTCAAACTTTAAATATTAATTTTAAAACCCTCACCTTCATATGGGTGAGGGTTTTTGTTGCCTTTTTGTATTCCTTGTGCTACAATGTAATAAATCAATAATTGGTGAGGGATTAAGGTATATGGCATTGTGGATTGTTTTTGCGGTGTGTCTGGTTGTTGAACTAATATGCACCCCTTGGTATTTAAAAGCCCTTTGGCCTCAGAAATGCAGAAAATCATTGATTCTTAAAATGATTTGTTCAACGATGTTTGTTTGCATCGGTGTACTGTCAATGTTTATCAGTACGAATTTTTCACCCTATGCTTTAACAATGATAGTAGGTCTTGTCCTTGGTTGGATTGGAGATTATTTTCTCCATGCAAAACCCACAAACGCTTACTTTGCAACAGGTTTTATAAGCTTTCTTATAGGGCATATTTTTTATATTGTTGCCTATGTAAAAGCCTTGCTGAAGCTTTTCCCTGAGTATGAAATGTTTAATGCTTCCGAAATAATAATTGGTTTGGTTGTTATAGTTGCTGCTCTGGTTACCTCAAAGGTTTTAAAAGTTAATTACAGTCCTCAAGTTGTTAAATATGCCATAGCGGTGTATTTTGTTGTAATTACTTTTATGTTTACAAAGGCATCCGCTTTGGGTTTTAATTACTGGCAAAATGGGGGAGATAAGGGAATTATTTGCTTCCTTGTTTTAACTTTAGGTTCTCTTTTCTTTGTCCTTTCCGATGCAACTCTCGGAATTATCTCTTTTGGTGGACAGAAGAAAAATTACCCCTTGAAAATTTTTAATATTATTACATATTTCTGGGGACAGATAATGCTCGCATCCTCAATACTCTTTATAAATGCTTGAAAGAAGATTTGCTATGTTTGACAAAGTTCATAACCGTCTTGGTAGCGGTTCTTATAAATGGGAAACAACCGTTCCCGAGGGTTTAATTGAAAAAGGTGCATATCCTCTCTCTGTTGCGGATATGGAGTTTCAGACTCCATCGGAGGTAAGAGAAGCAGTAAAAGAATTTACACAAAAAGGCTTTTTCTGTTACACGGACAGTGACGAAAAATACCGCGACTGTGTTCGTGAATTTATGCTTCGCCGTCATAATTTCAAAATAGAAAATGACTGGATTACCTGCGTGGGCGGTGTGGTTTTTGCTATTAATACTGCTATTCGCGCTTTTACCAATGAGGGTGATAAGGTTATAATTCAAACTCCCGTGTACTATCCTTTTTCAAGGTCGATTTTAAATAACAAAAGAATTATTGCCGACAATCCTCTCATTCCCGACGGAAATACCTATAAAATGAATTTCGAAGAGCTTGAGAAAATTGCATCACAGGATGATGTTAAGTTGATGCTTCTTTGCAGTCCTCATAATCCTGTTGGCAGAGTGTGGACAAAGGAAGAGCTTAAAAGGGTAGGAGAGATTTGCCTTAAAAACAATGTTGTTCTTGTAAGCGATGAAATCCATTTTGACCTTGTGCGAAAGGGTATTGAACATACTGTTATAAACAATGTTGATGAAAGTTTTTCAAAAAACACTGTAATTTGCACCGCAGTGAGCAAAAGCTTTAATCTTGCAGGTTTGGGAACTTCAAATATAATTATTGCCGATGAAGTCTTGCGAAAAAAATTCCAAGAACAGCTTTGCGTGGATGGTTACAGTTGCATCAACTGTGTTTCCCGTCCTGCCACTATAGCTGCTTATACCGAGTGCGATTATTGGCTTGATGAAGTGAATGCTTATATTGAACAAAATATAAAGCTCGTAAACGACATTTTAAAAGATGTTCCGCAAATTAAAGTTTATGACTGTCAGGGAACATACCTTATGTGGCTTGATATGATAAATCTTGGAATGAATGATGAAGAACTTGATTTATTCCTCCAAAATGAATGCGGAATAATTCAGGACCCGGGATTCTGGTTCGGAGAGAACGGAAAAGGCTTTACAAGACTTAACGTTGCTTGCCCTCGAAGTATTCTGGAAAAGTCAGTTGAAAGGTTGAAAAACGAAATCTTAAAAAGAGCGTGAATGATATGAAAAAAGTTGTATCAGTTTTTTTATGTACAATCATTTTATTAGGCACATTTTCATTTTCTGTTTTGGCAGGAAATGAAAACAAAACAGAGGAAACAAGTGAATTTGTTTTAGAAATAGATGTAAATAAAAGATATACAGATTTGGACAATGAGACAGTTCAGCAACAAACCGAAGAGAGTATCGAAAAAGATGGTAAAAAGACTGTTTATATTGCAATTCTTTGTGCCGCACTTGTTGTATCCGTTGTTGTTCTTGCAGTTTCTCTGAAACGCGTTCCCAAAGAGGAAGATATTGATATTTCAGGACAAAACAAAATCAAAAAGGATAAAGAGGAATAACCCTTTATGAGAAAAATTTTGAGTAGAACAAGAGCTGCCGTTGATGATTATAAAATGATTCAAGATGGCGACAAAATAGCGGTTGGCGTTTCCGGAGGTAAGGATTCGGTAATGCTCTTAAAGGTATTGTGCGATTTAAAGCGTTTTTACCCCGAAAAATTTGATATTGTTGCAATAACCCTTGATATGCGTTTTGATAATCAGGACGGAGATTTTTCTGTAATTCAAAAACTCTGTGACGAAAACGGAGTAGAATATGTGGTTAAAAGTACGGATTTATATGAAATTATTTTTAATATAAGAAAAGAAGAATCTCCCTGCTCATTGTGTTCGAGAATGAGGAGGGGAATTCTCCACGATACCGCCAAGCAGCTTGGTTGCAATAAAATCGCTTTGGGTCATCACCTTGACGATGCGGCGGAAACCTTTATGATGAATCTTTTGATTGAAAGCCGTATTGGTTGTTTTGCTCCTGTTACATATCTTTCAAGGCGAGATATAACTATGATAAGACCTCTTGTATATGTTCGGGAAAGTGCCGTAGAACAGGCTGTGGAGCGTCTTAATTTACCCGTTGTTGAAAGCAAATGCCCTGCTAACGAAAAAACCAAAAGAGAAGATGCAAAAATTCTCTTGAGAAATCTTTCTGAAGAATACGGCGATGTCCCCGAAAGAATAATCGGAGCAATGCAGAGGGGGAGTATAGATAGGTGGAATATAGAATAAATGCAAAATGAAAAATGAAAAATGAAAAATGCAGAATGCAAAATTATTTGGGAAGCTTCGCTTCCAAACATTTTAAAGCTTCGCTATACTTTTATTTAATTACTACTATAAAAAGATTCGGGACAATGTGAACTGTCTTGAATCTTTTATTTTTACAATTGCGTCGCCGACCATCAATTTTGCATTAAAAAAATCACTCCTCGCGGAGTGACTTTTTTCTTAATATCCAAATCCGTTACCGAAATAACTGCTGAAGGGGTCTGTTGTTTGTTCTTGTTGAGTTGTGGCGGTTTCGCCCTTGTCCTCAACCAATTTAACTTTTGCATCGAATTTAGTGCTGACCGAACCGGAATTATTAAGTCTGTAAACGGTAAGGGTGATTGTGTCACCAACTTCGCTGTTTTCAATGACTTCCAGAAGAATGTCTGTTGAGTCGAGTGCTTTGCCGTTTACGGCAGTAATGATATCGCCAACCTTGATACCTTGGTTAGAAAGGTCGCTGTTTTCTGTCATTGCTGCAACAACAATTGAACCGTAAGGAATATTGTTTTTCCAAGCAATTGCAGAATAAGTATAATCACTTGAAACGCTATAATAGGAAATACCCAACATAGGTCTGTTTGTTACGTAGCCGTTTTCAACAATGTCGTTGTAAATTTCAATCATTGTGTTGGAGGGAACTGAGAAGCCCATACCTTCATAATCCGTATCGGTAATTTTTGAAGAGTTAAGACCAATAACCTGACCGTATTCGTTAAGCAGCGCACCGCCGGAGTTACCGGGGTTAATTGCGGCATTGTGTTGGATGCAGGGAAGGTCATAAGCGCTTGTGCTTGTAGCAATAGGTCTGTCAATAGCACTGATGATACCGTTAGTGAAAGAGCCGAAGAAAACTGTTCCACCGGGATTACCTATGGCATAAACCTTTTGACCAACTGTAAGTTTGTCGGAGTTTCCGAATGTTGCAGCTTTAAAGCCGGTTTTATTAACCATGAGAACACCAATGTCGGTTTTTGTATCGTAGCCGACAATCTCTGCATCAATCTCAGTTTCATCGCTGAACTGAATCTGTACGCTTACTCCTTGATCGGAGATAACGTGAGCAGCAGTGATAATGTATGTGTTTTCTTTTGCTTCATCTTCTCCGACGATTATACCGGAGCCCTCACCGACTTTTTCATTTTGAGCGTATACTATAACACCCACATTAATTTCCTTTGCTTCTTCATAAATTTGTTCGGGGGTCATTGTGCCCTCGCCGGAATATTCGGAGAAAGAAAGGGGAGAGTCCTCAACATTTGCAGAAGCACCGGAATTTTTGCTGCTTTCACTCTTGTCGGAACTATTGTCGCCCTGCTCTGTTTTAACCGTGTTGTCGCTTTCATCAGAAACTGAAATACCGATAGCAACGGAAGCAATTACAATACAAGCACATACCAAAGCCACAAAGATGTTTCTTCCGGTGTTCTTTTTCTTCTTGGGCGTATTGTAGGGGTTTGTATAAGATGTCTGGTTATATACTGGTGTATTGCCGTATTGGTTACCCGAAGAGTTATAAGCCGGTTGCGAATACGATGCCTGATTGTTGTAAGGCGAGGAGTAGGGTGCGCCATACTGGTTGCTGCCGTAAGGTGCGTTTCCTGTAGGAGCAGTGCCCATAGGTGCTGAAGAGGATTGTGTGTTTTCAGCAGTTGGTTCGGGCTGAGTGGGGGGAGTGCTTTCGGGAGTGTTAGCACCGTAAATGTTGTTTGTATTGAAATTTTCGTCCATTTGCATGCCTCCAAAAGTGAGCGAACTCACTATTAATATATTATTTTGGTAATTTTACTGTAAATCTTGTGAAATTATCGGGTTCACTTTCCACTGTTATAGTTCCACCATGAAGGTCGACTATACTTTTTACAAGGAACAAACCCAAACCTGTGCTTTTAACGTCTGTACTTCGGGACTGGTCTACCTTGAAAAAACGTTCGAAAACCTTTCCGATATCTTTTTTAGGAATGCCCTTTCCGCTGTTTGTAACAGAGAAGTAAACGTATTTTTTATCGGTAGCGGCATTTATCAGAATTTTACCGCCATCATTGGTAAATTTAACGGCATTGTCAACCAGATTGTAGATAACCTGATCAATCATTGCGCTGTCACCGTGAACTATGGTTGAGGGAAGGTCTTCAAACCCTTCAACCTCAATATTCTTTTTTGAAACCAATTGTTCAAACCCTAAAAATGTTGTAACAAGCTTTTGGGAAATATCAAATTGTTCGATAGTTAAATCCGCGTTACCTGTTTCAATTTTTGAAATGTTGAGCATCATCGTAACCATTTTTGATAAACGGTTGATTTCCGAGGATACGATTTCTAAATAGTAATTTTGTTTTTCGGGTGGGATTGTGCCGTCAAGAATTCCGTTTATAAAACCGCCTATTGTAGTCATAGGAGTTTTAAATTCGTGAGAAACGTTAGCAACAAAGCTTCGCCTTGAATTTTCAAGCTGTTCAAGAGAGGTTGCCATTGAATTGAATTTGGTTATGAGTCCCGCCAGTTCATCGTGGGAGCGAAGCTCAGGAACTCTGTAAGTAAAATCTCCTGAAGAATAGCAACGTGTAGCATTTTCAAGGTTTCGTATAGGCTTTGCAATTCGTTCTGTCATAATGTATACAGCTATCGTAACGAGTATAAGTGCCAAGCCTGCCGCAAAAAGAAACATTTTCAAAACGGTTTCAAGGTTTTGAAGCATTGCTCCTTCAATCGGTGCAGCGACAACTGCAATTCCCGTGAATTCTTCATTAACGAAAATAGGCTCCATGGATACAGAGTTTACACTGTAATAAAATGAATCCATTGTGGAGAATTCAGAAAAACCGCCGTTTTTTGCTTTTTGAATATAAGCTTTTGATAGGTTCAGGTCTTTGTGTTTTTCGCAAGAGTTACCGGTAAGCTTAAATCCTGTAAGCATTTCTGCGCAGGCGGCAACGGAGCCGTCCTTGTTGCAAATGAAAACATCGTAGCCGGTACAATCAGACATAAGGTCAAGTGAGTTTAAAAGAATAAGCGCCGCGCCTTCAGGATTGCGATTTGTAGTAGAAGATTCTACAAGTTCTGTCATAGTTGAAGATATTTCTTTTGCATAAAGGGAAGTGCTGTTGCGGTTTTGGGTTCGCAAAAAGCCCGAAATAAAAACCATCAAAGCTAAGCCGATAATCAAAAAGCTTATAAGTACAATAGCGGAGAAAATAAAAAAGTATTTTAAAAAGAAAGCACCTTTTTTTGAACGGATACGAGTCATTAGAATCACCTTATAGAGATAAGTGAATGTATTAAATCATATTTGGTTCGAATTCACTCACTCTATTTTGTTTCAAATTTGTAGCCAACGCCCCAAACGGTTTTTAATTCCCATTTATCTGAAACGCCCTCAAGCTTTTCTCTCAATCGTTTGACGTGAACGTCAACTGTTCTTGAATCTCCGTAGTATTCAAAACCCCAAACCTCGTCAAGAAGCTGGTCACGGGTGTAAACTCGGTTAGGATTGCTTGCAAGATGGTAAATGAGTTCAAGCTCTTTCGGGGGAGTATCAATAGAGTTTCCGTCTACCTTTAATTCATAATTGGTAAGGTTAATTGAGAGCTTATCGAAGGAAACTTCTTTTAGCGTGTTGGGAGTAGCACTTTGAGAAATTGAGCGACGGAGAACCGCTTTGACACGTGCAATAACTTCTTTTGTTTCGAAGGGTTTTGTTATATAATCATCTGCACCTAATTCAAGCCCCAAAACTTTGTCAAAGGTTTCGCCCTTAGCGGTGAGCATGATTATGGGAGTTTGGGATTTTTTTCTTATTTCTCTGCAAATCTGCCAACCGTCCATACCGGGAAGCATAATATCTAAAAGTACAAGATCGGGTTTGAGGTTTTCAAAAGCCTCTAGTGCTTTCAATCCATCTGTAACGATGTCTGCCTGAAAACCGTCTTTTTCAAAATACAGTCTTAATAGCTCGCAAATATTACTGTCATCGTCGACAATAAGGATTCTTTCATTAGCCATATAAATTCCTCCTTAGGAAATTTATCTTATCGAAAGTTATTATATACCATATAATTGTAAAAGTTATGAACAATTTTTAAAATAAATTTATATTTAAAAAAAACAATGGCAGAATACTGTGGATTAATTAAGTAAACTGCCATTGATTCTATGTATTTTTACGAATTTTTTTGTTTTCGCGTTTTTCTTTTTTACGCCTTTCCTTTACTTTACGGGTTCTTGTTTTTTCACTTTCTGTCATATTGCGATTCTTTTTCGCAATAATTGCAATTACGATAATGGTTATTAAGAGAATAACAAAGCAAATAAGGGAAACTAAAACAACAATTTTTTTCCCATCCTGCTCACCCAGGGCATCGGACGCTTCCTCGGTTGTCGGCTCTGTTGTTTTTTTATCCGTGACAACAACCGTAACAATACCGTCATCATTGAGAATGTAATTGTATCCTTCGGGGAGGGTTTCATAAGTGGAATCGCTTACAATGTTTCCGTATTGGTCAACTAACTGACCTTTGTCGTTAAGGGTGAGAACACTGTTAAGTAAAGGTGTTGCGGCATTGTTTAAGCTTCCGATTGCTTGAGAAAGCTCAGGGCCTTGAAGGCTGCTGTTTGAGTTTTTGTTTGTTCCGTCTGCGCTGCCTATGTCGCCCAGTGTAGGAATAATTCCCGTAAGGTCGCTGTCGGAGGGAGCGGTAGTACCCTGATATACATTTACCTTGTATATGCTTGTTTCAACGTCTTTTCCTGTTGTCTGACGTGAGACGATTGTGATGGTTTCTTTTGCTTTCCCTGTTAATTCAACAACCGCATAAGCGCCACTCGTTACATCAACACCGTTAATGGAAATGGAAACACCGCTTTTGCTGATGGGGTTGGGGTTAACGGAAATATTGCTTCTTATGTTATCTAAGTAAATATCGTATTCAAAAATATCTGAATAAAACTCGTTTTCTAAATCGAAACGGTCGGTTTTTTGAAGAACTATTTTAAAACATTCTTCGTATGTATATTTCGTTTGAGAAATCGTAACGTTTGCATCCTCGTAAGCCATGCGTTGAAGTATGTAGTAAGGTGCGAGGTCTTTGTTTAAAGCTTTTTTGAAAGCGGTGGGGTCAAGTGTAACGCTATATTGAGTACCTAACATAGCGGTGAGATATTTGTGACGTATTTCTTCCGTAGTAGCATTTTCAGCATCTATTGCGATACCGTAACCGTTGATTGTCATTATAGCAACTCTGCGATAAACCTCTTGTCTTGAAATGGTTGCGATTTCAAAGGGTGATACATAACCTTGGGTGTATAAGGACATTAAAGAGGTGTAATAGATATAATCGTCAAGATTGCCGACAGATGCAGTTCCGAAATATTTAAAAATAAATTGAGTTAGGGTTGAGCTATCGCCGGAAAGAGCCATAAGATACATAACAACAGCTTCTTCAAGAGGCGTGCCTTCCGGGATGTTGAGTCTTTCTCCTGTTATGACATAATAAAAGTCGTTTTGCATTAAAGCATACAAAGCACTTATCATAAGCACTTTATCAGGGTCTTTTTCATCCTCTTCGGTGATAATTATTCCTTGCTCTCTTAACCAATCAGCTTTTGATTTATCGCTTGTTTCGGGATTTGCAATTATACTGAGCGCACCGACCTGTTTAAGAAGATAAAGATAAGCGGCTCTTTGAGAATCGTCATCAAGAGTATAAATCTCTATGTATTCCTCAACCTGTGCTTTAAAATAAGGCGCATCCGCGGTATAGGGGTAATCGCAAACAGGGTGAAGAACTTCTTCGCTCATAAGACCGTTTGAGGAAAGCATATCTTCTTTGATTGTTAATTGACGGAGCCAGGAGGGGTCGTTTTCTTCGTATTTGTATTGAGTTTGAACGCCGATGTTTGTAGCATCTATAACAGGAGCAAACTCTCTTGCGAAAGCAGACGGACATAAAACGGCTAATGTAACAATAACCGTCAAAATAAAAGAAAGCACTTTTGATTGCTTTTTCATATGTATCGTCTCCTTTCTCCGAAATTACACTCCTAAAAGTATATCAAATAAACCTTATCAGGTCAATGAATTATTTGTTAATTAGAAGTGAAAATTATTTATTAATTGAAAATGAAAATACGGTTGTGGTTTTGTATTCTTCATCAGCGTCGTAAACACACTTGCACCATTCGGGGTGGTTGGGGGAATCGGGGAATACCTGTGTTTCATAGCAGAAAGCGGTTCTGAAATTAACGGGAAGACCGCCTTTTCCTATAAGAGAACCGTCTAGGAAATTGCCCGTGTAAAGCTGAATACCGGGAAGGTCTGTTTTAACTTCCATTCTGATTCCGCTCTTATCACCGATAGCTGATGCGGCAAATTTCAATGCTCCGTCATAATCCTTTATGCAGAAATTGTGGTCATAGCCGTTACCGTTTTTAAGCTGAATATGGTCTGCACCGATATCCTTGCCTATTGTTTTAGGCTCTGTAAAATCAAAGGGTGTGCCGTCAACAACTTCAAGTTCGCCTGTGGGAATACTGATTTCGTCAATGGGTGTATAGCGGTCTGCATTGATTGTTAAAATATGACCGAGAACATCACCGCTATCAAAACCGTTAAGGTTAAAGAACGCGTGGTTTGTAAGGTTAATTACAGTTTTTTTATCAGAAACTGCTTTGTAGTCAAGCACAAGCTCGTCGTTATCGGTGAAAGTGTATGTAACCTCAACATCAACGTTTCCGGGGAAACCCTCTCTTCCGTCAGGACTGTGATATGTAAATTTAACTGCGTTGTTACCAACTATTTCACCGCACCAGATTTCCGATGAATATTCCGCACCACCGTGGAGAGATGTGATGCCTTTTTCATTGAGCGTTACATTGTGTTCTGTACCGTCAATGGAGAATTTACCGTCTTTGATGCGGTTGGCGTACTGACCGACAATAACACCTTGATAATCCCCTTGGGTAAGGTGATCCTCGAGAGTGTCGAAGCCTATAAGAATATCGATTAATTTTTCGTTTTTATCTTTTATAAAAAGCTTGTCAAGGGTGGCACCTTTTTCAATAAGCTGTGCTTTCAAGCCATTTTTGTTTTCAATAATAAAAGCATGAACGTCCTCACCGTTCATTACACCGTAAATATTTTTTGAAACAGACATACTGCACCTCCGCACTTTTCTAATATAATAATATACTATATAACCAATGTGAAAGTCAAGAATAAATAAGCCTATGGAATAATTTAACATAATGTTATTAAATACTTAACATTTGTTTTCTCTTTCAACATTGATTATTAAAGTGTTTTGTGGTAAAATAAGCCGATAATAATTATTTGAAGGGAGATGTTGTCAGTGGAGCTTATAAGCACATTTGCACCGATTTTCAGATATTTGATGCTCGGAATAGTTCTTTTTGTTACAATAAGAATGCTTGTTGCTTTATTTTGCAAAAAAACGACTGACCCTTTACGCGCAAAGCTTATAAACACCATAACCGGCGAGGGAATTCCGCTTTATGACCGAGAAGTGTCTATCGGCAGAAATAAAAAATGCGATGTGGTTCTTCCTTTTGAAACAATTTCCCGTCTGCATGCGGTTGTTGCTTACCGTAATAAAGGTTTTGTAATATTCGATACATTTTCAAAATCAGGCATTACTGTTAACGGTGAAAAAATTAACGGCAAAAGCCATATTTATGACGGTGATGTAATAGGGATGGGGGGACTTGAGTACACCCTCAAAGAAGCTCGCTACAAGTATATAAAAGATAAAAGCGGTGCCGCAGGAAGAGCTTCCTACGGTATTATCCTGATTTTACTTGCGCTTTTCAATGCTTTATCAATGCTCTTAAATCTTTTTCCCAATGGTAAGTTCAGCGCTCAGGTTTTATGCGTTTATCTCGGCTTTATCGCTTTGCAGTGGCTTTATTTTGCATTTGCTTCGTTTGTAATGAGAATAAACAATTTCGAGCTTGAAATGATTGGCTTTATGTTCTCCTCTGTGGGACTTGCTATTGTGGGCAGTATGTATCCCGAAGCAGTTTTAAAGCAGTTCCTTTCCATAGTTCTCGGAGTGATTGCTTATTGCGCTCTTCTGATGCTGATGCGCTTTGTTAATATTGTTAAAACTCTGCGTTGGATGGTGGCTTTCGGGGCGATTGGACTTTTAGGAATTACCCTTGTCATTGCCGAGCCGACAAATGGTGCTTTAAGTTGGCTATCGCTGGGAGGAATATCCCTTCAACCCTCAGAGCTTGTTAAGGTTGCATTTATTTTTGTAGGTGCGGTAACCCTTGAAAAGCTTCAGTCTATAAGGCATTTGACAATGTATATAATTTTTGCGGCTATTTGTGTGGGAGAACTTTTTCTGATGTATGATTTCGGCGCTGCATTGATATTCTTCTTTACGTTTATTGTAATTGCCTTTATGCGCTCCGGTGATGTACGCACTCTTGTGCTTATTTGTATGGTTGCTGCTTTGGGTGCCGGAATAATACTTGTTTTCAAACCCTATGTTGCAAGCCGTTTTTCAACTTATCTTCACGTTTGGGAGTATATGGACGAGGGTGGCTATCAGCAGACGAGAACCCTTATTTATACTGCATCGGGCGGACTTTTCGGACTCGGGTTGGGTAACGGTGAGCTTCGTAATATTTTCGCTGCCGCAGAAGATTTGGTATTTGGGGTTGTTTGTGAAGAATTCGGTATGATAATGGGTCTTTTAATTCCCGTGGTTTATGCAGTTATTGCAGTTTGGGCAGTAATTAATTCAGGAAAAGCAAAGTCAACATTTTATTCAATAGCAGGTGTTGCCGCAAGTGCAATGATGCTTTTCCAGACAATGCTCAATGTGTTTGGCATAACAGATCTTTTGCCCCTTACAGGTGTAACTTTGCCTTTCGTCAGCAAGGGCGGTTCGAGTATAATCAGTTGTTTTTGTTTGCTCTCTTTTATTAAAACCATTGATGCGAGAACCTATGCCAGCTTTAAACCCCGGACTCAAAGACCTCAAAAAGCACAAAAAGGAGGTACCGACAAATGAAAATGACATCAAGACGCGGTTTTGTTGTGCTTCTTTTGGTTGTGGCGGTTTTAGCAGGATTAGGCTTTTTATGCTTTAAACTTGCCATTAACGGTGAAAATTGGGCTACTCTTCGTGCTAATGAGCACTTAACCGAGGACGGTAGCTTTATTGCGGCAGGAAATATAACGGATCGTAACGGAGAAATTCTTGCAAAAACAGAAAATAACGAGAGAGTTTATAATGATTCGGAAAGAATAAGAAGGTCCACTCTTCATATAGTAGGAGATACCGAGGGATACATTGCTTCAGGTGTTCAGACTGCCTATAAAACGCAGCTTATCGGCTATAATCGTATAACAGGACTTTATTCTTTGGTGAAAAACGGTAGGGGTAATGATGTAACATTAACTCTTGACAGTGAACTCTGTGCCGTAGCTTATGACAAGCTGAATGGCAGAAAAGGTGTTGTTGCGGCTTATAATTACAAAACCGGAGAGCTGCTTTGCTCCGTTTCAAGCGGTAACTATGATATTCGGAATAAACCCAGTGAAGCACAAATAACTGAGAATTCCGACGGACAGTATGACGGTATTTATATGAATCGCCTTATTGACGGACTTTACACGCCCGGGTCAACCTTTAAAATAATCACTGCTGCAAGTGTAGTTGAGAATGAAAAAGATATAAATAGTTGGACCTATACATGTAAGGGAGAAACAACAATAGAGGGCGTTAAGGTTACTTGTCCTCATAGCCACGGAGAGCTGGATTTTAAAACTGCTTTTTCAAATTCCTGCAACTGTGCGTTTGCGCAGTTAAGTGCGGATTTAGGAGAAGAAAAGCTTGTTGCAACTGCAAATGAATTCGGCTTCGGAGAAAGCTTTTCTTTCGGTAATGTGCAAACGGAAAAAAGCAGAATTGATTTAAGCTCTGCTGAAAAAGGTGATATTGCCTGGGCAGGAGTAGGGCAGT
Organism: uncultured Eubacteriales bacterium; assembly: GCA_964624385.1. Taxonomy (GTDB): domain Bacteria; phylum Bacillota; class Clostridia; order Oscillospirales; family Acutalibacteraceae; genus DTU089. Next base: position 30,348 of record CAZUZV010000020.1, read on the forward strand.
ACACAACTCTTGTTAATCCCTATCATATGTTGACGGTTGTTGGCTCAATTGCTAATGAAGGAACAGCGGTTTTGCCTTATGTTGTTTCATCGGTTTCCGCTCCTGAGGGTAGAGTTGTTGAAGAAACAACTGCTCAAAGCCGTGAGTATATTTCTTCGAGCGTTGCTAATCTCTTAAAAGAAATGATGCGTTTTACTGTTGAAGATAATTACGGTGATTGGCGTTTTCAGGGGCTTCAAATGTGTGGTAAAACAGGTACTGCGGAGGTTTCTGATGAGGAGGAGCCTCATTCCTGGTTTGTAGGTTTTTCGGAAAATTCGGCTTGTCCCGTTGCAATAGTGGTTGTTGTGGAAAACGGCGGTTGGGGCTCGTCGGCAGCATTACCGATAGCATCAGCAGTTATGGAAAGTGCATATAAGCTTCTTTCATAAAATTTACAGTATTTTCAAATTTAATTTTATTGACTTGTTGTGTTATATATAGTAAAATATTAATTCAATATGCAGAATTATGCCAAAATAATTTTTTATAAAAAAGCGAAAGGCTGAAATAAATGAGTTTTATAGAATTTGATTCCGTTTACAAAAGATACAAAATGGGCGAAATCGTCATAAATGCCGCAGACGGCGTCACCTTTAATGTTGAACAGGGTGAGTTTTGCGTAATTGTCGGCGCCAGCGGTGCCGGTAAAACCACGGTTCTCAATATCCTTGGAGGTATGGATGACTGCGACGACGGTAAGGTTCGCGTTGCAGGTGACTTGGTTAATGAGTACGACAGTAAGCGCCTTATTGAATACAGACGCTATGACGTTGGTTTCGTTTTCCAGTTCTATAACCTTGTTCCTAACCTTACTGCTCTTGAAAATGTAGAGCTTGCAACCCAAATTGGTACAAAGGCGCTTAATCCTGCAAAGGTTCTTGAAAGAGTTGGTTTGGGTGAAAGACTTAATAACTTCCCTGCTCAGCTTTCCGGTGGTGAACAGCAGCGTGTATCCATAGCCAGAGCTCTTGCAAAAAACCCGAAGCTTCTTTTGTGTGATGAGCCTACAGGTGCTCTTGACTATAACACAGGTAAACAAATTCTTAAGCTTCTTCAGGACACAAGTCGCGAAACCGGTATGACGGTTATTGTTATTACTCATAACCAAGCTCTCACCCCAATGGCAGACAGAGTTATATCTATGAAGAGCGGTCGTGTTGTAAAAATCGAAACAAACGAAAATCCCGTATCAGTAGCAGATATTGAGTGGTAAGAGGACGGTAATAATGACAAAAGCTTACGTTACAGACAGTTTGCGCTCCATAAAGCGTTCTTTCAGCCGCTTTGTTTCAATTATAGCAATTGTTGCAATGGGTAGCGGATTGTTCTGCGGTTTGAATGCAGTAGGCCCCGATATGAAGGAAACTGCAAACGAATATTATCATACATATAACCTTATGGATTTAAGGTTGCAATCATATATAGGTCTTTACGAAGAGGATCTTGAGCAGATTCGCGCTATTGAGGGTGTTGAGTCCGTTCAGGGTGCAAAATTTGTGGATGGCTATGTTCAGACTCTTTCAGAAGATGAAGGAAAATATGAAGGCATAGTTGATATCGACGGTTCAGAGCTGACTGTAAGAGTTATGGGTGTCGATTTGTACAAGGCAGTAGACTTCCAAAACGGTATTGATGACCCTAACTACATCAATCGTTTGAAGCTTGTTGAAGGTCGTTATCCCGAAGCAGACAACGAATGTGTTGTTACTTGTAGTGGTCTCACAACTCCCGACCAGTTCCAAATCGGAAAAACGCTGAAGGTTGTAGGTGACGGTGAGGAAATTACATATTCTCTGAAGAATAATACATTTACCATCGTAGGTATAATTCAGACACCTTATTGGGTTTCCTACGAGCGTGGCGTTACAACTGCGGGTAGCGGTAAATTGGGTGACTTTGTGTATGTTACAAACGATGCCTTTACCGATAATATTACATACTACAGCGAAGCTTATGTAACCCTTGAAGGTGCAGACGAATTTGATGCATATACAGATGAGTACGATGAATTCGTAAGTGAAATGCGCCTGAAAATCGCAGAAGCAAGTGAACCTATTGCTGCAGCGAGACGCTCTCAGCTCAAGATAGGACTTGAAGAAAAATTAGCCAATGCTAAAATCGAAATTGAGCAGGCAGAAGCAACTGTAGGCGCCAAGCTTGAAGAAGGCAAAGCGCAGCTGGAATACCTTTACGAATTGGAGCGTGATGGCGAGCAACTTCTTGAAGAGGCGCAAAAAACGCTGAACGAAGAATATGAAAAAGCTCAGTCACAGCTTCAAAGCGGAAACGATGACTATTTGGCGGCTGTTAGCGAATATAACGAAAAATATACCACCGTTGCAAATAAAAAGGTTGAGCTTGCAAATAAAAAGACAGAGTATAATGCCAAACGTATGGAAGCGGATTCAGCAAAGGAAAAACTGGATGAAGCGAAAACCCAGCTTTCTTTGGCAGAAGCCGAAATTAAGGTTACGGAGAGCCTTATTACCAGCACTCAATCAACTCTTGAAACCTTGCAGGCTAATCAGAATGTATCTCAAGAGGATTTGCATCTGGACCAAATAGCAGACCGTCTTGAAGAAACTAATCCCGAACTTGCGCAGATTCTTCTTTCTGCTTCGAACCTTACCGCACAGGGTATGGCAGCCGACGCCATAGTTGAGGTTGAGCAGTTGCTTGACCAGTACCAGACCGAGCTTGCCGTTGCAAAGCAACAAAAAGATGCGGGTCAGGCAGAGTATGATACCAAGAAGGCAGAATATGATTCTGCCGATGCAGAGCTTAATTCTGCAAAGAAACAACTTGACGAAGCGGAAGTTCAGCTTACAGAGGCTGAAAGACAGCTTGAAGAGTATAAAAACCAGATTGAAGCAAGCGGAGACAAGCTTCAGTACGGTTCAATAGAGGCTCAAACAAAATATATGGCGGCTCAGGCAGAGCTTGCTTTGCAGACCACTAATTACCAGAATATTCAGGCGATTATTGAAAAAGCAGAAAAAACCTATAACGATAGTCTTGAAGAGGTTAATGCCAAGATAGGTTCGGTTAAAACCGAATACGAAAAAGGTGTAAATCTTCTTGAAAATATTGAAGACGGTGTGGGTTGGTCCGTATATACCCGTCATGATTCTCCCGGTTACACAGGTTACGGTCAGGCGGCTGATAACATGGTGCGACTTGCGTATATTTTCCCAACCTTCTTCTTTATAGTTTCAACTCTTGTTTGTCTTACAACAATGACAAGAATGGTTGAAGAGGAAAGAACACAGTTGGGTACACTCAAGGCTTTGGGTTATTCTAATAAAATGATATCGGGCAAATACATCATTTATGCTTCTTTGGCAAGTGTTATCGGTGTTGTTCTCGGCTCGGTTATCGGTTCCATAGGCATTCCGTTAGCTATATGTAGCGCTTGGGGTATTATGTACGAAATGCCTTCTGTAATTCTCCAATTCTTGCCCTTGTATATTTTCTTGGGCGTTGTTCTTTCAATCGGTTCAACAGTTCTTGCTGCTTTGCTTGCTTGTCGCAAAGAGCTTATTACAGTGCCTGCAGTCCTTATGCGACCCAAACCGCCTAAAGCAGGTAAACGTGTATTCCTTGAAAATATCAGCGGTATCTGGAGAAGATTGAGCTTTACATCAAAGGTTACTGTCAGAAACCTTTTCAGAAACAAAAAACGTTTTGCGGTTACGGTTATCGGTATTGCAGGATGTACTGCTCTCGTTCTTTCTGCATTCGGTCTTCGTAATGCTATCGGCGGTGTTATTGATAATCAGTACGGCGAAGAAAACGGTGTTGCAAAATATGATTTGCAGATTGTTTTTGAAGATGGTCAGGTTGACTACGAAAACAGTGATTTGGTCTACGATGTAAATGCCCTCGACGGTATTGAAAGCTCAATGCTCGGTTACCTTAAAGTTTGTACAGGTTACTCCGATAATTCGGAAAAAACCATGGAAGTTGATATTCTCGTTCCGGAGAATCCTACGGAATTCCAGAACTTTATTGATTTGGGACTCAATGGAAAAGATGTTCCTTTAACGGACGAGGGCGCAGTTATTACCAAAAAACTTGCCAATAAAACCAATACAGACATAGGTGATACCTTGACTGTGTCGTGGATAGAGGGATCAAAAACTGTGGAATATGATGTGGTGGTTACGGGTATTGTTGATAACTATACCTTCCATTATGTTTATATGACACCTTACTATTTCAGCACACTTCTTAATTCACCGCTTACATATAACTACCTTTTCTGCAAGGTTGACGACGCTTTAACAACAGAGGAGAGAGCGTACCTTGAAAAGACAGTTAATGAAATTCGCGGTGTTAACGGTTCGGTATTTACAACTGTTGTTATTGACAACTTCAATAACATCGTCAATACCCTTAACCTTGTTATTATGGTATTTATTATAGCGGCTATGTCCCTTGCAATTGTTGTTCTTTATAACCTTAATAACATCAATGTTAATGAGCGAATAAGAGAGCTTGCGACCTTGAAGGTTCTCGGTTTTTATAACGGAGAGGTTTCTGCGTATATTTACCGTGAAAATATCTTCCTGACAATTATCGGTATCGCTTTGGGACTTGTTTTGGGTATTCCTCTTAATATTGCAGTTGTTGGTGTTGTTGATATCGACCAGCTCACCTTTAACACAACTCTTAAGCCAACAAGCTTCCTTATTGCTGTTATAATGACAATTGTGTTTGCAATTATCGTTAACGTGATAATGCACTTTAAGTTGAAAAAAATCAGTATGGTTGAATCATTAAAATCAGTAGAGTAAAAAGAAAAACGGTGTATCAAATCTTTTTCGATTTGATACACCGTAAATTTTTTATTGCTCATAAGAAGTGTAAAGCTGTTTGGTTTTGTAAGAGCCGTTTATATAAACGTTGGCGCAAAGCTTTGCAAGCTCGTGTGCAGGGATTTTCATTCCGTCATCCATCCAGTCAATGCAAATTCCTATCATAGCCGTAATAACATAGTTGGAAAGGTATTTTGCAGGATTATTTTCTCCAAAGATCTCTTTTGTGTTTGGGATGTTTGTCAACATCAACTGTCTGATATATGTATAAAGCCTGTTATTTACGTCGTTGTTGATTATAAACCTGACAAGTGCCTCGTTTTCTTTGCAGAAGGTGAAAAGTCTTTCTGCGTATTCAGTGAAGCCATCAATAGTTGAAACGTGAATGGTGGTTTCTTGAATTACCGCTGTGAATGCTTCATATGCCTCATTTTGAATTTGTTGGAGCATATCAATAAGGTCAGTATAATAAAAGTAAAAAGTAGCTCTGTTGACATCTGCGAGGGTAGTGAGCTCTGTAACGGTGATTTCATTTATAGTTTTTTCATTGAGTAATGTCAGAAGAGCCTCGTGAAGAGCTTTTTTGGTTCTTTTAACTCGTCTGTCGTTATTATTCATTTTTCTGTGTTCAGCCATGTTTTTTCTCCGTCAAATATCTTTTATGCATCAGATGTATGAAAACTGACAAAGTTATTTTATCATACAATTGTCGGATATTCAAGTGTTAAAAACAAACCTTGACAAAAATCAAGGCTTGCTTTCAAATGTTAATTTGTATAAAAATTTTGAGTACCGTAATACTTATAGTCGGCGCTTTCGTTATAAGCAAAGCCGACTCCGAGGTATTTGTAATTACTGTTTAAAATGTTCTTTCTGTGACCTTCGGAATTGTACCATCCGTTTGAGATAGCATAGGGGTCATAGTAGCCTGCAACAATATTTTCACCGCAAGCGGTCCATTCAACGCCACCCGCGGTTAAACGCGCACCGACTCTTTCACCGTCGGGATTTTCGTGGTTGAAAAAGTTCCTTTTTGCCATATCAGTACTGTGAGCAGCTGCAACTGCTGCCGCATCGGAAGAATATTTTAAAACAGAAACTCCGTTTATTGCTCTCAAACCGTTGGTTAAATGAAAATTAAGCTTTGCGTTAACAGTGTATTTAGTTGTTTTCTTTAGATTGTAGGCTTCGCCAACCGTACTGCAGAAGCTATAATTATTGTTGTTTCCGAGAGTGTCTTTATAAGCTGTTACGGAAATATCGCCGATAGTTTCGGGAACATATTCACTTTTTAGGGAATAGCCGGTACTTCCCTGTGAAATTTCAGAGGAGGTGCAGTTAGTGAAAAATTGAGTTAGCTTTCCGTCTGTAAAGGTGAAAATACCTAAATCCGTGTAGTCTGTGTAATATACATATATAATAACAGTTTTTTCTGCATAGTTATCTGTAAGAGTGTTATTTGGGGTTCCCAACGCAGTTTTAACTGCTGATGAAGAGCAACCGAAAGCAATTTCTTCGCCCTTGTATGTCAGAATAGGGGAGTAAAGCAAGGTGTTGCAGATTGAACAGTACCCATCTTTTTCTGTGTGCTCTAAAGGTTCGCCGAAGCTTTCCTCGCAAATAGTGCAGTAAGCAGCTTTTGTGCAGGTGGCGTTCTCAATAGTGTGCCCATTGGGACTAATTGTCTTTTTTACCTCTTTTTCGCAGTAAAGACAGTGGCAGACAGCAAGACCATTCTCGGTGCAGGTCGGTTCAATAACCATTTCCCATTGGGAGAATAAATGGTCTGGCACATAATCGATATTTGCCGCACCGCGCATAATAAGTCTGACATCTTTGGTTGTGATAAAACCGTCATAGTCCAAATCTGCTGAGTGCTGTTGGTCTTCGTTGGGTTCTTCAATACCCGTTGCAAATTGCAAAGCCAAGACAGCATCTTCAATGCCGATATAGTCGTCGTTGTTTACATCGCCGTGCAAAGCGAAGCAAGTGAGAGGAAAGGACGCAATTAATATAAAAGATAGCATAAAACAAAGAAATACTTTGTTGGTTTTCATAACTTTCTGAGCCCCTTTTCCTAATCATTATATTTATTATACATTTTTCTGTGTAACATTTCAACTAAAAAATTTCTGGTGACGATTGTTCATTTTGTTAAAATGTCAAAATTTAAAAAAGTGAAAATAATTGGAAAAATATGCTTGACAATATAAATTCATAGTGATAGAATATGTATTGGTTAGCAAAGGCTAACTTAACGAACTTTCGTGAGGCGAAAACTATGAACTTAAACAACGCTCAGGAGGGTATAGAGTACATCATCAAGGACATTGCTACTGATGATGAAGAGTTGGATTCGTTCCTTTTCTCTTTGGGTTGCTATAGCGGTGAACCTATTACAGTCGTTGCCCACAAAAAAGGCGGTTGTGTGGTATCTATTAAAGATAGCCGCTACAACATTGATAGCCAGTTGGCAGAAGCAATCATAATCTGAAAAAAGGTTTGATTGGTCAACTGCTATTTTTTCTGGGGTTGAGTTAGCGACGGCTAACCTTTTGAGTCTGAGTTTTTGGAAAAATAAGGAGGAATTACAGTGAGAGTTGCATTAACAGGTAACCCAAACAGCGGTAAAACCACAATGTACAATGCTCTTACCGGCAGAAATGAAAAGGTCGGTAACTGGGCAGGTGTTACCGTAGAAAAGAAAGAAAGTCTAGTAAAGAAGAGTCTTTACAACGGTGCGGAGGAAATGGTTGCAGTAGACCTTCCCGGTGCTTATTCCATGTCACCCTTTACATCTGAAGAAAGTATCACAAGCGGTTATGTAAAGAACGAAAATCCCGATGTTATTATTAATATCGTTGACGCTACAAACCTTAGCCGTAGCCTTTTCTTCACAACACAGCTTTTAGAGTTAGGTATCCCCGTTGTTGTAGCACTTAATAAGAGTGACATAAATGAAAAGAAAGATACGAAAATTGATGTTGAAGCTCTTTCAAAGAAATTGGGTTGTCCTGTTGTAAAAACAATTTCCACTTCTTCCAGTAACAATGGACTTGCAGAGGTTATTAAAACTGTTGCAATGCAGAAGGGAAAAGGTCAGTCTGCTCCCTATGTTCAGGGTGATATAGACCTTACCGATAAAAAGGTTGTTCAGGAAGCAGACAGAAAGCGTTTTGAATTCGTAAATAAAATCGTTTCTTCCGTTGAAACCCGTAAGGTTCTCACTAAAGATAAAAATATCGGTGACAAAATTGATAATATTCTTACTAACAAATGGCTCGGTATTCCGATTTTTGCTGTTGTTATGTATGCAGTTTTCTGGATTTCTCAGGCAGGTCCCGGTGTTTGGATTGCAGATTGGCTCGTTGGTATTCTTGAAACAGGTCAAGCATGGGTAGGCGAACTTCTTGCAGATGCTAATCCCTTACTTTCAGCACTTCTTGTTGACGGTGTTATCGGCGGTGTAATTGCCGTTATCGGTTTCCTTCCTCTTGTTATGGTAATGTATTTCCTCATTGCTCTTCTTGAGGATTGCGGTTATATGGCACGTGCATCCGTTGTTCTTGACCCTATTTTCAAAAAGGTTGGTCTTTCAGGTAAATCCGTTATTCCTTTTGTTATCGGTACAGGTTGCGCTATTCCCGGTGTTATGGCTTGCCGTACAATCCGTAACGAGCGTGAACGCAGAGCAACAGCAATGCTCACTCCCTTTATGCCCTGTGGTGCAAAACTTCCCGTTATCTCACTTTTTGTTGGTGCTTTCTTCTCCGAACAGGCTTGGATAGGTACTTTAATGTACTTTGTTGGCATCTTCCTCATCCTTGTGTGTGCTTTCATTATTAACAAAATT
>CAZUZV010000021.1:0-31438 GCA_964624385.1 uncultured Eubacteriales bacterium
GTATTCCTCATGCTTCCACATATCCCAAACGCTGTATTTAACACCGCCGATTGAAATATCGGTAATATCGAAGCTGATTTCTCTTCCCTTGTCATCTGTGTTGAAGAGAGCAACATATTTGCAGTTTTCACCATTGGATGTCCAGATGATTTCACCCTTGCCGTCAGTTTCTTCGCGCTTGAACTGTCTTGCACCGCTTGAATTTTTGAGCATATCAATAAGCTCTCTGTTTTGAAGAAGTGAAAGGGTAAATTCATCGTTATCCCGCATTTCGCCACCCATCATAAGAGGTGAGCGAAAAATGCCCCAAAGGGTCATCATTGTTATCTGTTCGTCGTGGGTAAAGCGTGTGTAACGGTCTCTGTATTCCGGCTTTTCTTCCGTAATCTGAATTCTGCCGAGAGGGAGCATATCGCAATCGGGCCAAGCACCCGGCTGAACATATTCCTGCCAAGCGTAGCAACGCTCAAACATAGCGTGGAGCTTGCTCCATTCGTCCCAGAAATCGCCCGTCATACGCCACATATTTGCGTGAGCCGCAAGATGCTCATGTTCCCAAACGGGAGCAGGACCGGGGGAAAGACTGAGAACCATATCTCTGCCACATTTGTCAATGGCACTTCTCAGCATTTCAATTTCTTTTCTTGCAGAATAAGGGTTGTCAGGGAACATTTCTGTGTTGGCAATATCGTCGCACTTGATGTAGTCCACATCCCAGGATGCATAAAGCTCAAATATTGAATCGTAATATTCCTGCGCACCTTTTTTGTGGGTTTCAAGACCATACATATCAGGGTTCCACTTGCAAATGTTAGAGGGGTTTGCAATATCTCTTGCAGTAACGCCTTCACACTTTATTTTAGTGTTCTGATGTGCCGCCTGTCTCGGAATACCACGCATAATGTGTATGCCGAATTTAAGACCAAGGGAATGTATGTAATCCGCAATGGGTTTGAAGCCTTTGCCACCTGCGGAAGAGGGGAAACGTTCAACTGATGGAATAAGGCGTGAATATTCATCCATACAAAGGGGTGCAAAATAGTTGTAATAAAAGCTGTTTGCAGTAGGCTCGGACCACTGAATGTCGCAAACAACGTATTCCCAACCGTAGTCCTTAAGATGCTTTGCCATATAATCTGCATTGGCAAGAAGCTGTTCTTCATTAACAGCCGCGCCGTAGCAGTCCCAACTGTTCCATCCCATAGGGGGTGTAAGAGCTAATTTTTTATGCATAATGTTTACCTCTTATCTTTCAATTTCTTTTATTACTTCATCGTATGTAATCATATTACCGTATTTTTGGAAATCCACATTTTTACCGAGAATACGGATGTTATTAACCAAAGGCTTGCAGTTTGTATAAACGGGTTTACCGGGAGTGATGGGGTAAATACCAAGGCAACTGAATATATACCATGCTGCCATAGAGCCGTTGTCCTCGTCACCGGGGAAGCCGTCATCCTTCCATGAGAAGCCCTCTGCACATATCTTTTTAAGCCAATATTCAGTCTTTTCGGGTTGACCGAGATATGTATAGATAAAGGGAATATGGAAGCTGGGCTGATTGGAAATCGCGCATTGACCCCAATCGCAAACCGCCATTTCAGTCATTTCGTGGATTTCGTAGTTATATCCGCCCACTCTGTACTCAGCAGGTGTAGCGAAGAATTCGTCAAGCTTCTTAATAAGACCTTCCTTGCCACCGTAAAGCTCCGCAAGACCGTCAATATCGTGTTGTACCGCAAAGCTTGTCTGCCAAGCAGATGCTTCCGTATAGTGTTTGCCCCATGAAATCGGGTCAAAATCAGGGTCAAAATTACCCTGTGTATCTCGGGGGCGCATAAAGCCTGTTTCTTTATCAAAGATGTTCTTGTAATTCTTTGCTCGTTTGAGATATTTTCCTTTCTTGTCTTCATAGCCAAGAATATCTGCAACTGTTGCAAGGCAATCATCAAAGTATGCCGCATCAAGTGTAAGATTTACACTTTCGCTGAATTTGTCATAGGGCACATAGCCAAGCTCAAGATATTCCTCGCAACCCTCCCTGCCGTAAGCACGAACAGTAGAAGATTTATTTGCGTGATGCTCCATACCTTCGAATGCAGTTTCAAGTAAATCCCTCGAAATCAGATTTCTTGTAGCAACATCTGCGATTACCGCGTCGATAGCGGTACTTGGCATACAGTTTTTAGCATCGCCTGCAGTCCAACGGGGAAGCCATCCTCCATCTTTATAATCCTGTATATAACCTTCGATAATTTCCGGGAGAATATCCTTTGCCACAATGGCATAAAAAGGATAGTTTGTGCGGTATGTGTCCCAAAATCCGTTATCTGTGTATCTTACACCCGGGAGAACCTTATCAGCACTTGGTGAGTAGTGAATAGGATTGCCGTTTTCATCAGGCTCATAAGCCTTGTGAGGATATAGGAATGTACGATACATACAACTGTAGAATGTTTTCATTGTATCTTCATCTGCATCTATTTCAATTTTTGAAAGATACTCATTCCAAATACGTTCATTCTCCGCTTTTAACTCATCAAAGCTATCGTAAACAGAATCGTGTTCAAGGTTTCTCAATGCCTGCTTATAGCTTATGAAAGATGTTGCAACTGTGAACGTAACATCCTTTTTCTTCAATGCAATATGAATACCTGTGCCCTCGCCCTTTATATTTAAGCTATGCTCGGTATCACAAGTATCTTTGTTACCTGTGAGAATCTTGTCAACGTCAACAGAATCTGCATCAAACTGGAAAACATAATAACCTTTGAGAGTGCCTTTGTCGTGACTTTTTCTGCCTTGGTTGCAATCAGTCCAACAATAAAGGCGGTTGTTCTCTTTGTCATACTCATATTCGCAGTTGAATTTAACAGGCAAAACCGAAAGATAACGGTCAAAATCCTTCTTGAAGCTGAGTCTTACACAAGCGCCGTATTCGGTAGGCGTAAGCTCAAAATCACAGAAAGGTCTTTTGAGATAGCATTTTAAATAATGAGGCTGTAAAATTGCTTTTTCAGGGTCATAACCTGACCAACAATCTTCAAAATCAACATAGGGCTTCTCTATCTGTGGCATCATTGTAAATGCGCTATGCTCATTTATCCAAGGACTTGGCTGACGGGTAAGACGAATACCCTCAACTGAGCGGTCATCGGGATGATAGTACCAGCTACCTCTTGATGTTTCAGTCTGCAAGCTGAATGCCGCAAAACCAAAAGGTCTTTGAACAAGGGGTAAGGTGTTACCCTGAGAGAATCGATGCAGAGATTTTGTACCCTGCTTGATGTTTACATATTTGAGATAATTCATAAAGCAAGCCTACTTTCAAACATTCTTCGATTATGATACCATATACTTCTGAATCTTTCAATAATAAGAACAAATAACAAGTGCAAGAAAAATAATAGAATAGGCGTTTCAGTTTTAATCCCTTCCCTTTGATTTTTGCTTGTATTGATTTCTATGCTATAATTATTTATGTCACCAAAAGCAATTGTAAATCGTTTTATTAGTGAAAGGAGGAGGTTATGAGTAAACGAGATCTCGAAAACGAATTTGAAGCTAAATATAACGAATATGGCAATATGCTTTATAAAATTGCATTTTTGTATTTAGGTGATGTAAGTGATACGGAAGATGTTTTGCAGGATGTATTTACAAGATATCTTTGCGGAAAATATAAGTTTAAAAATGCCGAACACGAAAAAGCTTGGTTTATACGAGTAACTCAAAATAAGTGTTTGGATTATCTGAAAAAATCGGGTTACAAAAGTCAGTCAATTGATGATATACCTGTAACTGCTATATACAAAAACAACGATATGGAGCAGGATGTTGTTTCAAAAGTTATTGCATTACCGGATAAATACAAGTCAGCCATAATTCTGTTTTATTACAACGATTATACTGTTGAAGAAATATCCAAAACCTTGAAAATAAGCAAATCTGCCGTTAAAAAGCGTTTGCAACGAGGAAGAGATATTCTTAAATTAGAATTGGAGGATTATGCATTATGAAAAAAGATGATTTCAAAAAATCCATAGATAATATTAATCCTGATGCTTATATGGGCAACAGATTAAAAGCGAAAATTACAACAGCTAATATGCGTGTTAAGAGAAACAGCCAAGTTGCATTAAGTATCACCGCATTTTGCCTTGCATTTGTAATTATTTTCGGTGTAGGCTTTTTAGTACCACAACAAAATGAAAACTCTGCCAAACAACAGAATACAACAGAAAATACAGTACATCAAAATAAAACCGTAAATGCATTTATAATGGTAGCAAGCGCAGCGAATGAAGAAAGTACAGAAACTGCAACGGTCAATAAAATATTGGAGCTTAACGAAGAATATCCCTATGAGGTGTATTTAAAAGTCAGCGATATAAGAGGTCTTTCCGATACAGAAAAATCAAAAATTGAAAATGAATTGGACGATGTATTTAATAAATATTGTTCAGAAAAAAAGTTTGACACGGGTAGAGCTGAGCTTTGTATAAGAGAAAATATTATTATGACCGTATGTGCCTTTAATGAATTTAAGCTTAATTTGGAAGATATTGAAAACATCAAATCCATAAATGTAAAAAACACTTCAAAGTATGGTCAAATGGTGTATAACACAAATAAACCTACTTTTAGCGTACCTGAACACGGAAGTGATTTTACCATAAATGGTGATGATTTTGACTTTGAGAAAAGTAGTTTTTATTGGAGTCACACAGAAGAAATGGAAAAAGCTTTTGATGAAAATATAAATACATCATTTTCAACATTCAACGATACAATTACTTTTACAGTTGAATATAAAGACGGCTCAAAAGCAATTGGTATAATCGACCTTGTTTTTGACGATAACGGAAACGCTACTGCAGTATGTAAAAACTACGATTATGTATCGCAATAAAGCCGTGGGTGATGCTTATGGCAAAATTCATTGAAAGACTTATTGAATGTCCATTTTATTTGGGCGAGGGTGATAAGCTTATAAATTGTGAAGGTGAAAATGGTAAAAAGTACATACGAATTTTTGACAACAACATAGATATAGCTGAACACGAAAAAGGTGTGTGTTCCGTTGACGGTGGAAGAGGTTGCAGCCATTATAAAAAAATAAACAGACTTTATGAATGCGGTAAATTACCGTTAGAATAAAATAAACAACCCGATTGCTGATGAAAATCAGTAATCGGGTTGCGTTTTTTTGGGGCTTATCTTCTCTTGGTAGGCTTTTTCATATCAAAAGCGGGGTTTATTGCATAGAAATTTTTCGAATCCATCTTGTCTGTAGCTAATCTCAGGCCTTCTCCAAAACAACAATATAGAAAAAATTGGCACATTAAGCCAAATTATTAGAAAAATGAGTGACTACAAGTAATTGTGGTCACTCTTTTTTGAGTTTGTATATAAGCAAGTGGAAATGTAAATGATTTTGCAGTAAAATTATTGTGACCTGAGTCAAAAAACAATACCGTGCGAATAAAGAGGGGATGCTTTTGATAGTCGTTTGAAATAGGATTATTGAAAAACATATGATAATGTGTATTCTCGGTAAAACTTTCGTAGAACTAAAACTTCTAAAGAAGAAATTTTTATACAATAATTTTAATTTAATATTATAATCTAATAAATTTTAACACTTTATTCATAGTTTGTCAATCGAAAACCATATTAAAAATGATGTTTTTGTTGCATTTTGTCGAAAGTTCGATTTCATTTAATCTGGGAAATTTTTATTTGTGGTCAAAAAAGGTGTCATTATTCAAGTGAAGAAAGGAGTTAATAAATGTCTAGAAGAGGGGACAACATACACAAAAGAAAGGATGGTCGTTGGGAAGGCAGATACAAAGATTCAGTTAACCTTGATGGCACAATTCATTATATTTCTGTTTACGGTAGAACATATACCGAATGTAAAAACAAACTTGAAGAACGCAGAAAAAGCACTGCTATATTTTCACAAAAAAATAGCACAAAAACTTTCGGGATTATTCTTGAACAGTGGTTAGAGCACAACAAGTTGCATCTTAAAGGTGCTACGATTAATAAATATAGTTATATGATAACAACACACATAGTACCTGAACTCGGAAATGTAAGAATCACAGAAATCTCATCTTCTAAAATCAATCTGTTTTTAGATAATAAATTAAAAGCCGGTCGAAAAGACGGTAAAGGTGGTTTATCACCTTCTTATGTGAAAACTCTTGCAATAATAATTGAAGCTGCTTTAGGTTTTGCTAATCAAGACGGAATCTGCGATACACTAAAAAAAACAATAAACAAACCTCGTAGTTTAAAAAAAGATATAACTATTTTATCTTCTGAAGACATTGAAAAAATCGAAAAAATCAGCAAAGATAAAAGAGATTTAGTTTGGTTGGGAACTTATTTGGCATTGCATACCGGAATGCGAATAGGAGAAGTTTGTGCATTATCCTGGAGTGATATAGATTTTAATGCAAATGTAATTCATATAAACCATACTCTAACAAGGGTTTTGGATGCTGGAAATAAAACAAAAATCATTTTGGATTCACCTAAAACTGAGGCATCAAAAAGAGATATTCCAATCTGTTCAACCTTAGAAAAGGTGTTATTTGAGGCGTACACAAAAAGAAAATCTGATTTTGTTATTTCGGAAAAAAATACATTTATCGGCACAAGAACTTTTGAGTATAGATACAAGCAGTTTCTGAAAAACAATAATATTCAGGAAATCACTTTTCATTCATTAAGACATACTTTTGCAACACGATGCGTTCAAGCAGGCGTGGATATAAAATCATTAAGCGAAATTTTAGGTCACGCAAATGTTTCAGTAACACTAAACACATATGTTCATTCTTCAATCGAAACAAAACGAAATCAATTAGAAAAATTATATATTTCAGCATAATAAAAATGGTCAAAATTTTGGTCATAAAACGGAGATAATCCTTTATAACAAGGACTATCTCCGTTCTTTTCTTTAGAAGTTTTAGTTCTACGAAAAAGATGATTTATATACCTTATATGGTACCATGTCATTATTAGCACTTATTTAAGTATGTGTGAATTTTATAAAAATAAAGAGGTAGGGTAATGTATGAAAATTAAATTGGCTATTTTGGAAAGTGACCAAAGTTATCTCAATAGAATTGTTACTGCGTTTAGCACAAAATATTCTGATAAATTTCAAATTTATTCATTTACTAATCCGGATATGGCATTTAATGTACTTGAATCTGAAAAAATAGATGTACTTATTGCAAATGATAGTTTTGATATTGATGTTTCAGTTCTTCCTCAACGTTGCACATTTGCGTATTTTGTTGATTCTAAAGATGTTGATACACATAATGAACAAGTTGCAATAAGCAAGTTCCAAAAGGCAGAAATGATATATAAACAGATTTTAAGCTTGTATTCAGAAAATGCCGGAAAATTAACAGGTTTAAAATTAAATGATGATGCAAGCAAGTTATTTGTTTTTGCAACTCCAAGCGGGGGCGCAGGTAGTTCTGCTATGGCCGCTGCTTGTGCGAAGCATTTTGCATCCAAAGGCAAAAAAACTTTATATTTGAATCTCGAGGATTTTGGTTCGTCTGATGTGTTCTTTTCAGGCGAAGGTCAATTTAATATGAGCGACATCATATTTGCATTAAAAAGCAAAAAAGCAAACCTTTCAATGAAACTTGAAAGTTGTGTAAAACAGGATGAAAGTGGTGTTTGCTTCTTTTCACAATCAAATGTGGCTCTCGATATGCTTGAACTGACAAACGAGGAAAAATTAAGATTGATTTCTGAACTCAAGTTGATGGGATCTTATGATTATATAATTTTAGATATGGATTTCGGCTTGAGCAAGGATTTTATGAATATTTATAAACAGGCCAACTCTATTGTCGCTGTCGGTGATGGTTCGGATAGTTCTAATTCAAAAATTCACAGAGCTTATAATGCCCTTTGCACAATGGAGCAAGGCTCTGACGTGACCATAGCTAATCGATTGCTTTTGCTTTATAACAAATTTAGTAATAAAACCGCCAAGGCACTTGCGGATACGGATATAAAAAATATCGGTGGTGCACCGAGGTACGAACACGCTACTGTTTCTCAGGTTGTTGACGAACTTTCAAAATTAAGTGATTTAGATAAGATTGATTTTTAATGGGGTGTGGTGTTTAAGTGAATTTTGAACAAGAACAACAAATAGTTGCTGAAATTAAACATTTCGTAACCGAAAATCTCCCGTTGAGCAGACTGAGTGATGATGAACTACAAGAAAAAATTGAAGAAATAGTTGCCCAAAAAATCAGCGGAATCTATTGTCCCATTGAACAGCGGGTATCAATAATTGAACAAGTTTACAGTTCTATTCGAGGCTTCGGTCTTTTGGATACAATTATAAAAGATGATACAATCACCGAAGTTATGATAAACGGTCCCGAAAACATTTTTATTGAGCAAAATGGTCGTTTGTTCAAGCTTGACAAGCAGTTTGAAAGCCAGCGTCGTCTCGAAGATGTTATTCAACGAATAGTTGGTCTTGCAGGTAGAGAAGTTAACCAAGCAAATCCGATATGCGACACGCGACTTCCGGATGGTTCTCGTGTTAATGTGGTTTTGCCGCCGATAGCTTTGTGTGGACCTACAATAACTATCAGAAAATTCTCGAAAACACCTATGACTATCGAAAAGCTTATTTCGTATGGCTCTATAACTCAAGAAATTGCAGATAAGTTGGAGATGCTTGTAAAAGCAAAATACAATATATTTATCAGCGGTGGCACAGGTTCGGGTAAAACTACATTCTTAAATGCACTTTCGAACTACATTCCAAGTGACGAGCGTGTTATTACCATTGAGGACTCTGCTGAATTACAGATAACCGGCGTAGACAATCTTGTAAGTCTTGAAACGAGAAATGCCAACGCTTCCGGTGCAGGACAGATTACTATCAGAGATTTGATTAAATCCTCACTCCGTATGAGACCTGAAAGAATCGTTGTTGGTGAGGTTCGTGGTGGTGAAGCCCTTGATATGCTTCAGGCAATGAACACCGGTCACGATGGTTCACTTTCAACCGGTCACGCTAACTCAACAGAAGATATGCTGAGCCGTCTTGAAACGATGGTACTCCAAGGCTCTGCAGGACTTCCTTTGGAAGCAATCCGTCAACAGATAGCTTCTGCGGTTGATATTATCATCCATCTTTCCCGATTGAGAGATAAATCGAGAAAAACAATGGAGATAACCGAGGTTCTCGGATATGAAAACGGAAAAATAATTCTTAATCCGTTGTATGTTTTCGAAGAAGATGAAAATACCACTTTGGAAAAAGTTTCCGGATCTTTGAACAGAACCAAAAATAAAATGCAGAACGATTACAAATTAAGAGTTTCGGGCATCAAGGAAGAAATATAAGGGCGGTGCGAAATATGTCATTATTTAATAAAGAACCCAAAGAAGAAAAAATTGTAGAACCACAGTATTACACATCCGCTACCAATATGCAGACCCTTAACTATAAAGTGTACTACATGAGCAAGAAAGAAAAACTGTTGTATTTCCTTTTAGCTTTTGTGATTGGTGCAGTTGTAGGGTATATGTTTTATGGCGGTCTGGCAAAAGATTCATATGGTCAAGCTACTGTTATGACGTATATTTTAAATATTGTTATTTGCTCCGTGGCAGGAATAGGTGCAGGAATATTTTTTGTAAAAATAAGAGCAGAGCAAATTAAAAACAACAGAATATCCCAGTTAAAGTTACAATTCAGAGATATGTTAGAGGCTTTAACAACATCGCTGGGTGCGGGAAAAAATGTTATTGATTCTTTTAATGCTGTTTATGATGACTTACGAGTTCAATATGATGAAAATGCATTTATTCTTAAAGAACTTGAGGTTGTATTAGATGGTATGAATAACAATATTGATATTGAGGATTTACTTGCTGATTTCGGCGAGCGAAGCGGACTGGATGACATAAAAAGTTTTGCAAACGTTTTTAAAATCAGTTATAGAAAAGGTGGTAATATCAAGGATGTTATAAGAAGTACCCACGAGATTTTAAGTGATAAAATGGAGATTTCCGAGGATATAGAAACCATCATTACCGGAAGCAAAAACGAACAGAATATTATGATTGTTATGCCTGTGGTACTTATTGCAATGTTGAAGTTTACCGGTGGTGGATTTGCTGATAACTTTGCAACGCCTTCCGGAATTTTATCAACTACGATTGCTATTGGTATGTTTATAGCGGCGTATTTTATCGGAAGAAAAGTTATGGAAATAAAGGTTTGACTTTGGAGGCATTATGAGTTTTACGGTTATTGATATTATAGTTATTGCAGCTGGCTTTCTGTCATTTGGCGTATGGATGTTCTTCTATATGAAAGGACGCAAGAATAGCACCTTATTTGAAGGTTTGGATCCCAAAGAATTTCCGCTGAAAGATGTTTATTTTGTTGGTTATGCCGTTACTGAAATGTTTAACTACAAATATAACTCTAAAGCAGACAGGAAACTTCGTAAATATCTTCAAATTCTATATCCTGAAAAGTATGCGGATTATTATTTGCGTGTTGTGTATGCGCAAAGAATTACTATGTGTTTAACTATGCTTATAATTGCCTTTGCCTTATACGGTTTAGCGGATGATATTACGGTTGTTGGAATCGGTGTTATGTTCGCTGCTTTAGCTTATTATTATTTCGGTACGCTTGCAGAGAAAAAGATTCTTGCTCGTTCGGAAGAAATGTTGTTAGATTTCTCCGAAGTTGTATCCAAACTTGCGCTTATGACTAATGCCGGTATGATTCTGCGTGAGGCGTGGGAAGAAATAGCGTACACGGGAGAAACAACAATATACCTTGAGATGCAACAAGCGGTTGAAGAGATGAATAACGGTGTGGCAGAGGTTGATGCTATATATAATTTTGGTGTCAGATGCACAGTTCCCGAGGTGAAAAAGTTTGCGTCTACTTTGGTCCAGGGTATGATTAAGGGTAATGCTGAATTAACAACAATGCTTCTTTCACAAAGTAAAGAAGTCTGGGGTATGAAAAAACAAAATGTTCGTAGGCAAGGTGAAAAAGCAGCAAGTAAATTGCTTGTGCCTATTTGTATAATTTTTATAGGTATATTGGTTATGGTTCTTGTACCCATATTTGCTAATATGGGCGCATAAGCATAAATTCTATATTTAGAGAGAGGAGGATGCCGGATGTTACAGAAATTAAATCGTGAACTCATGAATGCGATAATTGCATTAAAGTGCAAAACAGAAGCATTTATGGAGAAAGAAAAAGGTGCGGTTGATATTGTTGCGATAGTTGTTCTTATGGGTATTGTTGTTTTGGTAGCAATCATCTTCAGAAAACAGCTTAGCAATCTTATCAATAACTTGTTCAGCACTATCGGTGGTACAGCTTCAAGTGCTATTACCGAATAGTTTACTTAAGGGCACCGCTATATTTTTTCAATATGTGGTGCCCGCCCCCCCTTTTTTTAGAAGATTTTCTTTTAAACAAATTTACGGAAAAGTGATTATATGAAAAGTTTTTTTAAGAGTCAAAACGGTGTGGTTATAGTTGAAGCCACAATTATATTTCCGATTGTTTTTTTAATAATATTTTTAATGGTTTTTGTTGGAAATGCATATTTCCAGAAAAGCCGAGTTGAGGGTGTTACTGCAAAAATGGCATATTATGGTGCCGCGCAATGCTCCGATCCCTTGTTGAAAGAAGTGGTTGACAAGGGCGACGGTTCAAAATTGACATCTGATTATGAGATACAACCGTATCGATATTTTCTGGGTGAAGCCGGTTCAGGTGCCGGTATGAACAAAATCGAGCAGGATGTAAAAAATCAGATAAAATCAAAAATTGAAGATATGGGTACCGGAGTGTTTTCCGGTATGAAGCCCAAAATTAAAGCTATTAATGTAGAATATAACAACTTCTTTGTGTATTCAACTTTTACATGTGAGGTTGCGTGTGATATACAATTACCAATCAGGTTGCCGGGTATGAAGAAAAACTTTTCATTTGCAACATCGTGCAGATACGATGTGCCTGTGTCGGATACACCTGAATTTATCAGGAATGTCAATATGGTCGAGGATTGGATAGAAACTACAGAAACAGGACAGGAAATTTCAACAAAGGCAAACGAAATTATGTCTAAGGTTTCGGAGTATATAAATTAAAAGGAGGCTGTTGGTATGTACAAAATGTTTAGAGAACATGGTATTGTATCTGTTTTTCTTGTAATAGTGCTTGTTCCTTGTATAGTATTCAGCAGTCTTTTTGTTGATATTAGTAGGGTAATGTTGGGTAAGGGTGCCGCTGCTTCTGCAGCAGACCTTGCCTTGAATTCCTTGATGTCTAATTACGATGCGTTGTTAGCAGAAATGTATGGCTTAATGGGCTCGTGTCAAAATATTAACGAGTTTTATGCAGAAACTGCTGAATATTTTTCGAAAGCTTTACAATCGCGAGGACTTTCAACAGAGGACACAGACTCTTTGTTGGCTTATGTAAAAGCAACATTCAATAGCACTGAAACAAGTGATCTTCTCGGCATGGAGGTTGTCGGCGATACAAGCGGAATCATAACCCCTGTAAAAAACACTGCTTTGGATAATCCTGTAATAATAGAAGATCAAATTGTAGAGTTTATGAAATATAGGGGTCCTATTGAGATAACACAAGGGCTTATT
Organism: uncultured Eubacteriales bacterium; assembly: GCA_964624385.1. Lineage (GTDB taxonomy): Bacteria > Bacillota > Clostridia > Oscillospirales > Acutalibacteraceae > DTU089. The sequence continues at coordinate 12,721 of CAZUZV010000021.1, forward strand.
GACAGATTAAACAAGAGTGGTGCCGCAAAGGCTTTCGGTGAGGCAAATGAGAACGAACAACTTGTTGAAGAAAAGGAAGAGTTCGCCGAGGCTGCTGATGACTTAACAAGGCAGTTGTATTATTGTGATAAAAGAATTGACTCATATTTAGCTTTAAAACCGACATTATACGAACTGAAAACAATGGCTAGTAAGATGACCGAATATCGTGAACTTTATCGGGAAGCTAACGAAAAAATCGTTTCTAATTTGCATCAAACCTCCGAACTTTCGGTTTTTTCAAGATATACAATTTCGCTTACCTACTACAATAATTATTATAAATTAGGTTCAAATGCATTTAAAAATAAAAACAATAAACTTTATTCCACGAAGACTACTGCGGATGATGGTACAGTAACATATAGTATCAATCAAACTGATATGCAGAGGCGTCTTACCGACTTGGAAAATAAAATTTCAAGTTTCAAAACTGCCAAAACAGCTGTTGTTAATAATGTAGGAACAACGTTAATTAATGCAAACCTGGGCAGTGGTTCCAATCAGTATAATGAGATTCAGTGGTGGAAGGCTGTTTCTCCGAAGGTGAATGCCAAGTACAGTGATTACCAAACGAAAGCCAGAAATATGCTTACATCTTATTCAAAATTGTTGGCTGCTGCAAGTTGCGAAATTGAAGAAGAATACAAGACCTTGTGGAATTCGACTGACAAATCAAGATACGAATCATTGATAAGTCAGGTTAGAAACTTAAGAAACAGTTATCTTGCTGCCGGCAAAACGAATTCAAAGGACAGTTATCTTGTTTTAGTAAATAAATTAGAAAGTGTATCTGCTAATAATATTGGAAAAATATCATCTTCGAATGTCAAACTTTCAAACGGTAAAACAATTGGTTCCACGGTACAGGAAATAAGCACCAATTTATCGCAATATAAAACCGATTTGAATGAAATGATAGAGACAATCGACGTAATCGTACACGGCGACAGTTGGTTTGTAAATGATGATAAGTCGATATTGCCTAAATACCACGGCCTTGATAATCTTTCCGGCTATGTTGAAACCTATAATACAGAATTGAAGGATTGGAAATCGACAGCAGAGGATACCGACAGTGGTATGGCGACGAAAGATTTGGAAGAAATCAACACTCATAAAGAAACTTACGAAAAAGTAACCAAACAAAGTGTTACCGCTTTGAAAAATCGATTTTTAAATATTCGCTCGTTGATGCAGGGTATTGTGGATGCGATTGATAAATTGAGTTATGGTGGTGAGAGTCTGACTAAAATCACCGGTTATAGTGATATTTATGAAAATGTCAGCGGGAAAATCGGTAATGTGCCTTTGACAAACGGCGAAATTAAGTCCCATGCAGAGTCAATATTCAGCAGTAATTTTGTACCGTATTCGTCCGATAAAACCAAAGCTGTTCATACAATTGCAAATGTAAATGATCCAAATTATAACCCTGATTTAACTGTAAGCAAACCGAGTCTGTATGCATTTATAGAAGAAGAATTTAAGACGGTTAGCAAAGAAACACAAGAAAAGCATGAGTCAAAAGCTGATGATATAGATGAACAAGACGAAAATAACGATCCTGAGGCGAAAGAAAAGGAGGCGGGTAGTGGCAGAACATCCGGTGTATCTAAAACAAACATAACAAGTTTCAGCGCTGCGGAATTCCCCTCCGGTTTTGCTGCAAACGAGTTCAAATTGGGTTCTAGTTTTATTCAAAATATCAGCACACTTGTTGATAGTTTGGTGAACGGTAATATTTCAACAATTCGAGATAACGTTTATCTTGCGGAATATTGTATGGATATGTTCAGTTACGCAACTTATGTCAATGAAGGTAAAAGAGAGCTTTATCAGGAAAAAAATCCCAATACTGATCTAAGCTATAAGAACAGATCAAGCACATATTTAAGCTCCTCCATAACCGGTTCAGATAACGCGGCGGGAACATGGTTGAGCAGCGATATTAAAGATAAATATAATCAAAGTTTGACAAACGTAAAAATCGATTCTACTCATAACGTAGCTCACGGTGCAGAGGTTGAATATGTTTTATACGGTTTAACCAACGAAAAAAGCGTAAAGGCCGCGTATACGGATATTTTTGGTATCAGATATTCTTTGAATTTAATATCATCTTTCTGTTATTTTTGGTCGAATGGGATTATAAACGGTACGGCGACTTCGCTTTCTTCGGCGACCGGCGGTATAGTGCCTGCCGTATTTATCAAGGTTGTTCTTTTGGCTTTACTTACGCTTCGTGAAACCGACCATGATTTAGACGTTTTACAGGCAGGCTTGAGCGTTCCTGTATTTAAGGTGGAAGAAGACTGGGTTTATTCATTGGAAAAAGATTCAATGGATACTAATAGCCCAAAACTTGATGCGGGTGTGAATAAACCCGGCTTGTATTACAGCGATTATATTTATATTTTCCTGCTGCTCGGCTTTGGTTCCGGTACCAAATCACAGATGTGCAAGCGAATAGCCGATGTGGTACAGGCAAATATGCGTGTCGCTAATAAAATTTCTGATTATTCTTTGAAGAAATCATTTGTTTATTTCCAGATAGATACAAGTGTTAAGGTTAAACCGCTTATGCTTGATTTATCGTATGTTGACAGTTACAGCAATAATCCCAAAAATGATGACTCGCTGTTCACGATAAAAGTGAAAGAAGTACGCGGATACTCGTAAATTAAAGGAGAAAAAATATGAAAAAGTTTTTAATTGCATTTTTGATTATCTCGATGTTGTTTTGTTTTGGTGCTTGCGGTGAAGAGCAAAGCAATTCCGAGGGAATTGATATTATTGAATACGATGCAGACGGAAATAAAATAGAGAAAACAGAAGAAACAACAAAAAATAATGTGTTCAATATTGTAACGGTTGAAACATTGAAAAATGCCTCGGCTTCAGATGAACGTCTTTTTGAGGTTGTAGATGTTGATGGAGGCGTTTCAATAAATGCATATATAGGCGACGAAACCATTGTTGTTATCCCCGAAGAAATAAACGGCAAACCGGTTGTTGAAGTTGATGACGGTGCGTTTATTGATGTGGATACTATAAGAGGTGTAAGATTAGCTGATTCTATAAAAGTTATAGGTGACGAAGCCTTTAATTTGTGTGATAATCTCGAGGTATTTGTTTGTGGTAGTGGACTTGAAGAAATTGGCGAAACATGTTTCTTCAGTTGTCCTCGAATTAAGGAAATTATTTTAAACGATGGTTTAAAAGTCATAAAAATGGCAGCAATTTTTGCTGGAGAAAATATGACCGAACTATATGTGCCATCAAGTGTAACGACTATTGATGGTGGCATATCTACACAGTCTGATCTTACAATCATCTGTGAAAAGGGCAGTGTTGCCGAACAATACGCAATTGACGAAGGAATAAATTACGAATACAAATAATTATTTATTTGCATAGGAGGTGAGGGTATGCAAGAAAAGAACGATAAAAAGGCAAAGAAAAACCGTCAACGCGGTGCCATCATAGTTGAGGCGACCATTGCCCTTTCTGCGTTTATTTTTGCTATGTTTACAATATATAGCGTTATAGATATATGTTATGTTCAAAGTAAAATGGCAGTTGCGGTAAACGCTGCTGCGAAAGAAATGTCGCAATATGCATACCTTTACTCTACATTGGGCTTGGATAAGAATATGTCCGGAAGTGGTGGAAAAAGCTTAGAGTTAATGGAAGGTCTCGGCACCGTTATGGAGAATATAAGTGGTGGAGCTTCTGTTATTTCGGAGGATTTAGGTGAAATGTTCAGTGGTGCCGGTGCAGCGGCATCAGGCGATAGTGCTTCTGAATATATAAAAAATGGTGTCGGCATGGGCCTTGCCAAAAAATTGGTAGAAAAAAATTTGGTTACATATGAAGGGGACACTGCTGATGCATTCTTGCGGCGTAATAGGGTTGTTGATGGCTTGGATGGACTCGATTTTACATATACCGCCTTTTTAACCGATGCGGACCAAGATGAAGTCGATATTATTGTTTCTTACGATGTGCAAGTGATAAAACTTTTGAATTTAGATTTTGAGTTCAGCTTTATGCAGAGAGCTACAACAAAGGCTTGGAATCATGCGACAAAAGCGGGTAGCGGAGGCTCCGGTGGTTCGTCAACGCAAAGTTCTGAAACTATATGGGAAACCGGCGCCTTGTCACGTGGTAAAGAGATAGTTAATAAGGAAAAAAGTAATTACACATATACATCGGATTCTAACGGATTCCATGCTTATAACAGCAATGGCAATGAATTTGTCAGAATACGTTCGATTAACACCTTCGAAGAAACTTATAGTGATTCTGCAACAGGTCAGAGTGCGTTGAAAAATACACTTAATTCTTCATTTAATGATATGTATAAAAATGTAAGCAAGTTGGATGAACCCATTACAGTTAATGATTCCTCAGGCAAAAATGTACAATTAGGCTCGGATCCCGATAGCAGAAACTACAAAATTGTGTTAGTAGTGCCTGACGATGCTGATATGACTACTGTAGATGCAGCAATTAGTGCTTTTGAGGCTGAACAAAAAGCAAAAGGAAATACTGTCACAGTTCAAGTGAAAACCGGTTATGGTAATCATGAGGGTGTTAAAACAACCGAAGAAGATGTTGCGGATGCAGCATAAAGCTATTTATAAGGTGGGATGGTAATTGTCGGAAGCACTGTTTGTTTCTATTATAACCGCTATAATTACAAATGTGGTTGCTACCATACTTTTTTTCAAAGATGTAGAGTTAAAGGAAACACTCGAAAGTAAAGGAAAAAAGTATATATCAAAAATCTACATAGGACTTGGATTTGTTGTAAATATTTGTATTGCTGTTTGGCTATCTTTTAGAGTAACTGACAGCGGAACAATTTTCATGATGAAAATAATAGCTATGCTAAGTATTCTATGGCCGGTTTGTTTGATAGATTTATTTAGTTTCAGAATACCCAACAGATTTATTTTATACGGTTTGGTTGTGCGAATAGTAATTCTTTTATTAGAAATATTATTTAAATCATCTTCAATAAAACTTACATTGATAACCGAGGCAATAGCGGTTGCAGTTCTTTTAATTGCTTCAATATTGTGCTCTTTGTGTATAAAAAATTCTATTGGTTACGGAGATATTAAGTTATTTATTATTATGGGATTGCTTTTGGGTTTGGAAGGTATTTGGCAGGCGATATTCTTATCTCTGATAGTTATGTTCTTGGTTTCTGTTGTTCTGCTGATATCAAGAAAGAAAACAAAAAAAGATTCTATACCTTTTGGTCCTGCAATTGCAGTTGGAACTTACTTATCGATACTTATGTCAGGAATGTGAGGGTTTTGTTTTGAAAAATATAAAGGTACTCTTACCCATAGTTTTGGTTGTAGTTCTGTTGTTATCTGTGTATATGCTCGTTAATAACAGGCTGAGTGTTAAAAACGAATATGACAAATATTTGGCTGATGCGAGAGAGTATGCATCGCAGGGCATTGCAATAGATGCTGCTGAAAATTATTCAAAAGCGTTGGAAATTCAAGATTCTTTAAAACTTTCACTTGAAATCGGTGAATTTTATATTGCTATGGAAGATCAAACATCTGCGTTGATGTGGGGTGAAAGCTTAATAGAAAAATATCCAAAAGAAGCAGAAGCTTACGAGTATTTATTATCTTTGTATTTATCGAACGAGGACTATCATCGCAGTTTTGCACTCATTGATGACTTTGAAAACAGAAAACTTTCAAGTGAAAAAATTACGCAATTAAAGAATTCGATTCAGTATCAATATTATTTTGGTGAAGTGTATGAAGATGTAGGTTGCTTTAGTGACGACAGATGTGCTGTGTTTTCAGAAGGTAAATGGGGATACGCATCGAACGACGGAACAATAGAAATTAAACGCAACTATGCATCGGCAGGTGCATTTTCCGGTGGTTTAGCACCCGTAACCAATATGGACGGAGAAGTTTATTATATTGATAAGGATGGCAATAAAAAGGTTGTTATTCAAAATGTCAAGAATGTGGTTGAATTAGGTTCTTTTGCAAGCTCTTGCTATCCTGTTTATAACGGAAAAACATGGGCATTCTATTCATCGGAATATAAAAAAATCAGCAAGGACTATGAAGCTGTATCGGCAATGGGCAACGGTGTTGCTGCAGTAATGTCAAATGGTTACTATACCTTGATTGATAAAGAGGGCAATGTACTGAGTTCAAATAAATTCTCTGATGTAGTAAAAGACGATAAGGGCATCGTGTATAGAAATGACGTACTTTTTGTAAATATCGACGGTTTGTATTATTTGGTTAACAGTAAAGGTGAGATGGTTTCTGACAAAGCATTTTTGTCCGCAAAAATGTTTAATGATACAACCTATGCTGCTGTTGAAGATAAAAATGGCTGGTATTTCATAGACAACACCGGAAAGGCTGTTTTTGATAACTTGTATTTTGATGACGCACATAGTTTTTCAAATGGTTATGCGGCAGTTAAGAGAAATGGCTCATGGGGTTTTATAAATGCCAAAGGTGAATTAGCAATAGATTATACTTTTGAAGATGCAAAGGATTTTAATTCAAACGGTTGTGTATTTGTAAAAACTGAGGATGTATGGAAAACACTTCTCCTTTACAGTGAAAACTACGATGTTTAATTTTTCTGATATTAAAAAAGAATCATTCGAAAAAGTTTGTTTTTGCTTTTTGAGTTTTTTGCCCATTGTTGCAGTGACTTTTGATTTGGACAATGACATTTGGTTCCTGTTAAGTCACGGGAGGTATGTCGTTACAGAAGGTATACCATACGAGGAGCCTTTGACTATACATAGTGGCTTTTCATTTGTTATGCAACAATGGTTGTCATCAGTGTTTTTTTATAAAATTTATTTTAAATTCGGCAAAATAGGTTTAATCGGATTATTAGTGGCGCTTTCGATTGTGATTGCATGTTTGATTTTTTTCTTAACTTTAATCTGTTCCGAAAAAAAGGTGAAAACAAGTTCTTTATGTAGTTTTGTTTCAATTTTGGGTATCTGTTTGTGGTTCGTTCAAACCAGACCACAAACATTGACCTACATAATTATTCTTATTGAGATACTTGCTTTAGAGTTGTATGTACAAAAAGAGAAAACGCGTTATCTACTCCCCTTGCCTCTTTTGTCATTGTTACAAATCAATCTTCACGCCTCAATGTGGGGGTTGCTGTTTGTATTTATGTTACCGTATTTCGTAAACGCTTTTTCATTTAAGTGGTTTGTGTTTTCGTCAAAAGGTTATAAAAAATCACCTTTAATAATAGCAACTTTACTAATGTTTGTGGTTGGCTTTGTTAATCCTTATGGCAAAGATGCCATGCTTTATGTGGTGTCGTCATACGGACAGGAATTGATTGATAATACTGTAACTGAAATGGCTAGTCTAACTATAAAAGAGTTTCATGGGATTTATTTTTTTGTAATAGTTTTCCTGACGGCACTACTATTTATAGGTTCTAAAAAAACAGAATTTAGTGTCAGGTATGCACTATTGTTTGTAGGAACGGCGCTACTTTCATTATTGTCACAAAAAAGTTTGGCGTACTTTTTTATCGCTTGCGTTCCATTTTTATCAAATCTTCTGTCTGAATTTGATGATTCAATTGTTTTGTTCAATGAAAATCAACGGAAAAATCGATTTGTAAAGTGTTTTTTACCTATTTATTTGGTGCTCGTTTTTGTTGTTTCGTTGGGTGTCAGGGTGTCAAATTATAATGAAAATAAAAGCTATCCCGGTTCTAAAGGCGCAATCGATTATTTAACTGAATATGTTGAGGATACCGCGTCTTTGAAAATATACACAAATTATACCGATGGCGGATATGCAGAATATAAGGGCTTTAAGGTTTATATGGACGCAAGAGCAGAAGTGTTTATAAAAGCCAATAATGATAAGGAAGATATTTTTCTTGAGTATATCTGCTTGCAAGAAGGCGAATTACATTACTCGGATTTTTTGGACAAGTATAGTTTTGATTATATTGTTGTAGATAATACAGATTTATTGAGTTGCTATTTGCAAAAAGACGATGACTTTGTGGTTATATATAAAGACGATTTATCGCAAATATATACAAAAAATAAAGGAGAGATATAATTGAGTCAGTTTAGTTTTGAAACACAAGGCACCAATACTTTTTTGGTGTATAGTGTTGGTAGTGATGAAGCGATTGATACTATGAGTTTGGGTATGATTACAAACAATCATATTCCCGGTTTAGCGCCAACAATATACACACAGATGGACACACAGAGATTTATTAAATTTAATGTATCTGCCAAAATTTCTGTTAATCAGTTTTTCTCAGGCTATGTTAACAGAAAACGTCTTTTAGGTGTTTTTGAGGGTGTTGTTAACGCGATGTTGGCGGCAGAGGACTATATGATTGATGAAAACAGTATCCTTCTTGATTTAGATTATATTTTTGCTGATGTTTCTACTTGTGAAACTGTTCTGGTATGTTTACCGATTGTCAACGATGATTTATCAGCCAATGTTGATTTGGGTGCATTTTTCAAAAACATAATGTTTAATACACAGTTTGACCAAACCGAGAATTGTGATTATGTTGCGAAAATCATTAACTATTTGAACAGCACACCTGTATTTTCGTTATCTGAATTTAAGAGTATCCTTGATACTTTAATGAACAATGCTTCCGTATCTGCACAGCGAGTGGTGGCGCAGCCTGCTCCTGCTCCTCAAACTATATCAGCGGCTTCGCAAGTGGCTCAGGTAACGCCTGCCGTTCAACCTGTCAATGCACCACAACCCACACCGGTAAAACCTGTTCAACCTACTTCCACAGTTACACCCCAGACGGTTGCACAACCTGTCACATCGGTTCCGGTACCACCGGTTAATGTGCCGTCTGGAGAGCAACCTCAAAAGAAACATTCCTTCGGAAGCAAGAAAGAAAAGCAACCTGCAAGTATAAATGCACCGGGCAGTGTACAGGCTGCACAGGTTAAAACAGATGAAGTTCAAGGTTCCGAGAAACCTATGAGTGTACTCTATTTGTTGCAACATTACAATAAGGAAAATGCGGCTATTTATAAAGCTCAAAAAGATGCAAAAAATTCCGGTAAGGCTACTAAACCGGCAAAACAGGAAAAGTTGACCTCTGCTAAAACTGCAAAAGCAGCATCGTTTGCTGTGCCGGGAACTCCGAGCAATGTTGGATTTGCTATTCCGGGACAAAATGTATCAATAAATGATAATACCAATATTGCAGCAGCACAGCCGCAAACCCTGAATTCCGTTAAAACCAACACGACTGCACCCATTGCGGCTACTCCGGTGGCGCGTCCTGTTGATACACCCGTTGCACAGCCTGTTGCAGCTACTCCCGTAAGTCAGTCGGTTGTTAATCAAACAACTGTTCCTGCAAACTTTGGTGAAACCACCGTTCTTGGCGGAGGTGCTATAGGTGAAACGACAGTTTTGGGTGCCGTAAGCAACGAACCCAAGGTTGCCCTGCCGTATTTAATCAGGCAAAAGAATAATGAGAGAATCAGTATAAATAAGCCTGTTTTCAGAATCGGTAAGGAAAGAAGCTATGTTGATTATTTTATTGGCGATAATTCTGCCATAAGCAGAAGCCATGCAAATATAGTTACTAAGGATAACGGTGAATATTGTGTTGTTGATACAAACTCAACAAACCATACATATGTTGACGATGTAATGATTCAAAGCAATGTTGAAGTTGAAATTGTTTCGGGAAATAAAATAAAACTCGGTAATGAGATTTTTGAATTTGTGTTAATTTAAAGGATTGAACTATATGAATTTTATAGTAACAGCTAATACAGATGTCGGTATAGTGAAAAAAACCAATCAGGACAGTCTTTTGGTGAAACTCTTTGACACGCCTCAGGGAGTCATGACTTTAGCTGTTTTATGTGATGGTATGGGCGGTCTTGAAAAAGGTGAGGTTGCAAGCGCATCTGTTATAAGAGCCTTTGATAATTGGTTGATGAATGATTTTGCCGAATTATGTAACAGTCCTATTGAGGATTCTGTAATTCGTGCTCAATGGGAAAAACTTGTCGTGGATGAAAACAACAAAATTAAGCAGTATGGAGCACGACAAGGTGTTTCGCTAGGAACAACCGTAACGGCAATTCTCATAACACAGAGCAGATATTACATTCTGAATGTGGGGGATTCTCGTATCTATGAGATTAGCGATAAACTGAATCAACTTACAGCCGACCAAACCTTTGTTGCCAGAGAAGTGGCTTTAGGAAACATGACACCTGAGCAGGCTGAAACAGATTCCAGACGGAGCGTTCTATTACAGTGTATAGGTGCATCTGACGAAGTTTATCCGGATATGTTCTTTGGTAATGTTAACAGCAATGCTGTGTATATGTTGTGTTCGGATGGATTCAGACATGAAATAACACCGGACGAGCTTTTTCAGTATTTGAATCCGAATGTGTTGTTGGACGATGTAAGTATGAACAATAATAGCGTTGGCTTAATAGAAATGAATAAGCAACGACAGGAAAGAGACAATATTTCCGTTATTTTAATCAGAACATACTGAGGAGGGATATACGTGCTTGAAATAGGTTCAATTTTTGACGGTAAGTATAAAATACTTAACAAAGTCGGTCAAGGTGGAATGAGCGTCGTTTATCTCGCCATGAACGAAAAAGCAAATAAACAATGGGCTATTAAAGAGGTTAGAAAAGACGGTATTAAAGATTTCGAAATAGTTAAGCAAGGTCTTGTTGCCGAAACCGATATTTTAAAGAAATTAAGTCACCCGAGTTTGCCGAGCATTATTGACGTTATTGATTGCGATGATTCATTCGTCATAATAATGGATTATATTGAGGGCAACTCTTTAAATAAAGCTTTGGACGAATTCGGAGCTCAACCGCAAGAGTATGTAATTGAATGGGCTAAGCAGTTGTGCGATGTTCTCGGATATTTACATTCAAGAACGCCTGCGATTATTTACCGAGATATGAAACCGGCGAACGTAATGTTGAAGCCCGACGGAAACGTTACACTCATAGACTTTGGTACAGCCCGTGAATTTAAAGAAAAAAATCTTGCCGATACCACCTGTCTGGGTACTGTGGGATATGCCGCACCCGAGCAGTTCGGCGGTATGGGACAAACTGATGCAAGAACGGATATATATTGTCTTGGTGCTACATTGTACCATTTGGTAACAGGCAAAAATCCTTGTGAGCCTCCCTATGAAATTTTGCCTATTAGGTCAATAAACCCTGCGTTATCAAGCGGACTTGAAAAAATAATATTAAAGTGTACTCAGCGTGACCCGAATGATAGATATCAATCTGCTGCAGAGTTAATGTATGCTTTAGAGCACTACGAAGAAGCGGATAACAGATTTAAGCAAAAGCAACAAAAGAAACTCGGGTTGTTTGTAGGTTCTGTTGTTCTTTCGGTAGTTTTTGCCATTACTTCATTGTGGGGGTATAAGTCTGCAGAAAATAAAAAAGGCGAAAATTATGATTACATAATAGCTCAGGCTCAAACTCCGGAAGATTATCATAAAGCTATTTTAACAGACCCACTGCGAAGTGAAGCATATTTAGGAACAGAGGACTATGACGGTTTAATACAACACCTCATTTCGGACGGCGTTTTGACCAAGGAGGAAAGTTCGTATTTATTAAAGTTGAAAAGCGGTCTTGATAAAGAGGATAGTAACGGCTATTCAGAGTTAGTGGATGTTTTTGGTGAATTAAAAGAAAGTAATCCCGAACTTTATCAACAGATTTGTTATGAAATAGGCGAGGCATATTTGTTCTACTATGATATAGGTGTTGAAAAAGATAAATATTCGGCTGCTGCATCGTGGTTTCAATATGCACAAGATAAATATCCTGTTGCAAAAATGTATTGTGACATATCCACTTGCTTGCAAAACATAGCTAAATATTCAAAGGCTAAACAGTATGCAAAACTTTATGAGGAGTATGAAGCTCTTTGGAAGCAAATAAATACTTTGAAAGACGATGCTAATGAGTATGATGACGACTTGCGTTTGCGTGTTTGGAACGAACTCGTAAATATGGTTGAAAACAACATCGTAGAATTTAACGAAGTTGCATCGAAAACTGAAATTGAAGCGTTGTTGGACGAAATGTCGGTAGAAAGTAAGAAAATAGAAAACACTTTCTTGCAAGATAATATTAAAACGCTCAATCAAAATATTGAGAGAGTAAAATTAAAAGTAAATTCATATCAAAAAGCTGATTGAAGGAGGGACTGATATGACGTACGAAATATATAGATACATTTTTATTATCGGTCTTGCCCTTTCGGTTTTAATGGCTGCAGTAGCGATTATTTTGTTTTTTGTTTTGAAAATTCCTAAAGTAATCGGTGATTTGAACGGTTCCAATGCAAGAAAAGCGATTGAAAATATAAGGAATTCTAACGAAAGTTCGGGAGAAAAAACATACAAATCAAGTTACGTTAATAGCCAACGAGGTAAAATAACCGATAAAATTTCACCTTCGGGTAGTTTGTTGAGCAAGCATACTGATCAATTAGGTGCTGCCATGGCAACGGAACGGATTGATGCTTCGAATGTCATTCTGCCTGCTGACGAAACGACGGTTTTGACAAGTGTTTCAGATGAAACCACGGTTTTGAGCAATGCTTCATATCAGATGGACGTGCCTTCCGTAGAGCAATTTGCTGATGAAACGACAGTTCTTTCTCAACCACGGATGTTAAGCGTTATTCAATCTATTGTATATATTCATACTGATGAAATAATAGTTTAGGAGATGATATGACGTGGTTAGAGAAATCAAGCGATACAGATTATATTTTGTCAGCGTAATTTTAAGTTTTTTTATATCCTCTTTCTCGTTGTCGTTTGTTCCCATTGTTGATAATCTTGAGCAAACGGCAGGAAATGTCACAAAAATAATCATTGGCATTCTGTTTTGGTTGGGCTTTGTTGTGGGCTTGATTTTAACAATTGTCGGAAAGAAGATTTTTGTTGAAGACAAGCGAAGGCTTATTTCTTCAGGTAAATATAAAAGACAGCGTTTACCCGGAATGTTTTGCCTGAGAAGGAATATATTGAGTTTCATCGTTTATGTGATATTTTTTATAGGTCTTATATTTATAATAAGCGATGTTTTATTTAGTTATATACCTCAATATATAATGTTTCCTATAATATCAATTGTTCTTTTTTCATTTATTTTACATTGTGTAATAGATGGAGAGAATTTTAAGATATATAAAAATATAAAGGATGGTACGGATAATGGAGACGATAAGTAAAAGTACAATTTTTAAGCGTACTTTAGCAGTTGTACTGACATTAGTTATGGTATTTTCAATGGTGCCGATGGGTACTGTTGCTGCTACTGCGGCAAGCAAAGATTTTACTATAACGGTTGTTGATTCTAATGAGGGTACCGGTATTCCGGATGCCGATATTAGCGTTGAAAATGTGATGAATTCATTGACTTATACTGGTAAAACCGACAGCGACGGCAAAGCGGTATTAACTTTAGAGCAGATCGGTATGTATTCTTATAATGTTAGTTGTGTCGGATATGATGATGCAACCGGTTATTTGGAACTTGTCGACCGTGAAACAGAAGTTTCACTTACTCCAAAAAACAAAGTTACTGTAAGCGGTGTTGTTGTAGATGCCGACAATAATCCTGTTGAAAATGCAAAGGTTATTGTAAGCGGTTATTCGACAGCCGAAACAACAACTGATGAAAATGGTGAGTATACACTTATAAATCTTTATGAGGGTGAAACTTATACCGTTTCAGTTGATGCAGATAAGTTTAAGCCATATTCGGCAGAACTTGTGTTGGGTGAGGAAAACAATATCCAACTTATTGCAAAAGAAAGCAAAAGCATTTATTTCGAGAAAGCTGAATATTCAATTAAATATGGTGAATCCATCACGGTTGTTGCTGTCAGTGAAGTGAGTGGCGACATTACATATTCTTCAAGTGATGAAGCAATAGCTATAGTTGATGCTACCGGTATTGTTACACCCGTTGGTATAGGTAGCGTAACAATATTTGCAAAGAGAGCAGAGAGTGATGATTATCTTTCTGCCGAGACAAGTTACACACTTAGTATTGATAAGGGTACTCAGGCAGAGTTGGTATGGAATAATACCATTATTTCGGAAACACCTTGGCAAGAAAAGGGTGTCAACGTAAAGTATACAAACACAGTTAAAGAAAACTCAATCTCCGGCATTGTGAAATATGAGAGTTCGGATACGGATGTTGCTATCGTTGATGCTGATACAGGCGAGGTAACGTTTCAAAAACCCGGTGAGGTAACGATCAAAGCAACAAAAACAGGCAATGATTTTTACAATGATATTTCTGCCTCTTATACGGTTACCGTTACAAAGGCGGAGATGTACCCTGCACCTGAATTCATAATCCCTCAAAACGAGGTTCCGAATATTTTAGTTCACGGAATATTTGCCAATGCAATAAACGGTTCGGAAAATAAAAAAGTTGTATACCAATCAAGTGATGAAAACATTGCAAAGGTGAATGCGGACGGTGAACTTTACGACGTAAAAAAAGGCGGCGAGGTTACCGTTACTGCAACTATCGAAGGTAACGAGTTGTATGAAGATGCGACAGTTTCATATAAAATAGAGGTTTTACGACTTGATCAAGATACTTTTGCATTTTCCAAAAACACAAGTGACGTGAAAGTTGCACTTGATGATTCTTCTTATTCAAATACGGCTATCGGAAACTTCACAAGTCCGATAGAATATAAATCTTCGGACGAAGCAATTGCATCTGTAGATGCGACCGGTGCAATTACACCCCATAAAATCGGTAAGGTTACAATTACAGCTTTTGTTAAGCAAGATGATGTTTACAACAGCAAAGAAATTTCTTATGAGTTGGAAGTTATAAGAAAAACACAGACACTTGTTTTTGAACAAGGTACTGAACTTCCGGCAATAACTTATGGTGACTTTTTCAAAAATGCAGTAACATCTGACTCTGCAAAGACACCCGTTAAGTATAAATCCTCTGATGAGGAAGTGGCAAAGGTTAATGCGGACGGTTCTCTTGATATACTTAAATCCGGTACTGTTGAAATAACCGCAACAGCAGAGCAGAGTGACGAGTATTTTGAAGCCGAGGCTAAATATTCGCTTACTGTTAACAAGGCTCAGCAGAGTGTTTCTTTTACAAAAGGCGATAGAGATACAATAATTTATAACTATGCCGACGGAAAATATCAAAGATATTCCAATTCTGCGGATACATCTGCAGAAGATGATATTAAGCCTCAGTATAGTATTGTCAGCGGTGAAACCCTTGTTAAAGATTTTGATTCAGAAACCGGTGAATTTACCGTTGTAGGTGCCGGTACAATTCAAATTTCTGTTTTCTACAAAGGTAATGAAAGGTATTTTGATTCTGAAAAAAAACAATATACTCTCATTGTTGAAAAAGCTCAACTTGAAGTTTCTTTTTCCGAAAGCGAAATAGAGCATACCAAGGGTATGGTTTTCAAGGAACCTCAGATAATTTGCAATAACGCAGATGTTGCCGATTCTTTGAGTGTTAAGTATAGTATTGACTCTGACGAAAACGGAATTGTAAGGTCAATAGATGGAGTTACCGGCAAAATATCCTTCAAATATAAAGCGGGTACAGTTGTAGTTAAAGCCGTCATAGAGGAAACAGTTAACTATGAAGGTGCGATCATTTCATACACTGTTGCAGTTGATAGTTATACTCCGCAACTTACGCCATATAAAATTGCAGGCGAAAAAGGTAATAATGGTTGGTATACAAGCAACGTAACAATAGAAGCTGAAAACAACTTTACTTTGAACACTGATTTAGATGCTGATGATTGGAGAACTTCTCTTACCGATATTGTTACAACCGATGGTGCCGACAACAAGGTCAGTTTTTATGCAAAATACTATTTGGGCGGTATTTCTACAGTTTATACCGAAACCATAAAGAAAGACGCTACCGCGCCAAGCGTTGAGATTGTAAACGAGAAGCTTTCACCTTGGGAAAACTTCTTAAGCATAATAACCTTTGGTTCTTGGGCTAAGGATACGGTAGACCTTTCTCTTGTTAAATCTGATTTAACATCCGGTATTGATAAATCTGAGTATTGTATAGTTGACGGAACAACCGTTATGACTGCAGAAGAGTTGGATGCAACAAATCTTGTATGGCAAGTATGGGAAGATGACACAGTTGTTTCTTTAGATAAAAATAAAAAGTGTGTTGTTTATGCAAAGGTTACTGATATTGCAGGTAATTATAGTTATGCAAGCACAAATGGCATTATCTTTGATGGTGTAGAACCCGAAATTGTTGCAACCATAAAAACACCGGGCGTTAACGGTGTGTATAATCAGGATGTCGATATTGATATTTCTGTTACCGACTCTGTACCTTATTCCGGTTTGAAGTCTGTTTCTTATACTGTTACAAGTAATGGTACTCAGACACAGAGTGAACAACTTTACACATTTAAAACTGAAAACCCAACAGGTAACCAACTTGAAAATGAATACACAGGAACAATTACTGTAGATGAAGAAGCGAACAATTCAAGCAAGGTTGTCGTAACCGTGACTGCGGAAGACAATGCAGGCAATATTACGGTTAATGAAGTGGAACTTGATATTGATATTGTTTCACCTACAATGACATTATCTTTCGACTCCAATGAACCTGTGAATGTTGTAAATAACAGAGGATATTTTGATAAATCAAGAACGGCTACTCTTGTTATAACAGAGCGCAGTAATCATTTTGATGTTGCAAAGGCTACAGAAAACATAAAAATCCAAAAATCCGATTATACGGGAGAGTGGACTGATATTAGTGATGAGGATGTTTCAATTACCTGGTCCAATAAACTTGATGCGTCCAACCCCGATGCTGATACACATACCGCAACAATTAGATTTAATTCTGACGCAAATTACAAGTTTAATGTTGAGAAATATACAGATGATGCGGGTAATGAATGTGAAACCGTAAACACAGGCGATTCAGTTACACCTGAAAATTTCACTGTTGATACCAATGTTCCCGAACTTACGGTTGATGTTGACGGAAATAAGTGGGATAAGGTTATTTCTACACTGACCTTTGGTTTGTGGACAAATAACAATTTCACGGTTACTGCCGAGTCCTTTGATGTAACTTCACCTGTAAAGGTTGAATACATAAAAGTTTCCGATACAGTATTCAAAAGTTTTGAAGATTTGGAAAAAAGTGATGATTGGAATACATACAGAAAAGCCATTGTATACAACGAAGAAGATATTTTCTCTGTTTATTTTAAGGTAACAGATTATGCAGGTAATGTTACTTATGTTAACACCGATGGTCACATAATTGACAAAACAACTGCTGATATTACCTTTATTGCAGATGAAGTAACACGCAACGGTATTTATTCAGGAGATTTTGATGTTACTATAAATGTGACAGATCCTTCAAAATATTCCGGTATCAATAAAGTTGAATATGCTATTAAGAGTAATGGCGTTACAACTAAAGAGGAAGTTTTGTATTCTGCTGCGTATGCAAGAGATACAGGACTTAACAACAACGGTGGAATATACAGTGTTTATCAGTGGTATCCCCAAGAAAATAAATCCGACAACACTGAGGTTTCCGGTCAAAAACCCGCCTATACAGATCTGCTTGCAAACTTTAGCAGAACAATAACTATTGATTCTGCTGCTAACAACTCAAACGCAACCGAACTTACTGTTTATGTAATTGATAATGCGGGTAATAAGGTTGAAAGCTCTATTCACTTTGATATTGATACGGTAGCACCCGAGATGACCTTGGTTTACGATAACAACAATGTAAACAAAGAGGTTGAGGGTCGTGGATATTTCGGTCAGAACAGAACTGCAACACTTACAATTACCGAAAGAACGTCACACTTTGACGAAGCTGAGGCAACAGAAAATATAACAATCACCGCAGTGGATTCACAAGGGGAAAAGGTTGCAATTGATAAGACAGCAATGATTACCTGGGCACATAACGTGAATACCGAAGACCCCGATGATGACACACATATTGCAACAATCGAATTTACAACAGATGCAAACTACACATTGGAAATTGCAGAATATGTTGATAAGGTCGGTAATGCTTGCAGCGACATCGATGAAAAGGATTCGGTTGCTCCATACACATTTACTGTTGATAAGGTTAAACCCAACGGTTCTGTAACAATCGGTGAAAATACTTGGAATATTTTACTGGAAACACTCACTTTCGGTTTGTGGAGTAATGATATGTATAATGTTTCTGCCGATGCAGAAGATGCTACATCTCCGTATATAGTTGAGTATTACAAGACTTCTGCAACAAAGACGTTATCCGTAGATGACCTTGATAATGTTACAGAGTGGACTGAGTATAAGTTATTTAATGTAACTGATTCGGAAATTTTCGAGGTTTACTTTAAGATTACGGACTATGCAGGCAATGTAAGGTACATTAGTTCAGACGGTCACATCCTTGATAAAGAAAAGGCAGATGTAGAAATTGTTCCTGATGCTCCCAATTACAATGATATTTATTCGGATAACTTTGACGTTGACATAACAGTAACAGATCCGTCCGGAT
>CAZUZV010000021.1:31538-36001 GCA_964624385.1 uncultured Eubacteriales bacterium
GATATTTATTCGGATAACTTTGACGTTGACATAACAGTAACAGATCCGTCCGGATATTCAGGTATAAACAATGTTGAATATGTTGTTTATTCTAAGGATGCAAATGGTAAGGAAACCGAAACAAAGAGAGAAACACTTTATTCGGTTGAATATTTGAGAGACACCGGGTTGAATATTAACGGCGGTAAGTTTACTGTTTATGACTCAAGAACAACAGACGGTAACACCGAAACTATAGAGGGTACTGTTCCTGAATACAGCGATCTTCTTGCAAAATTCGAGAAAGCAATAACTATTGATGCAGCAAGCAACAATTCCTGCGCTGCACGTTTAGAAGTAATTGTTCAGGATAATGCAGGTAACGAAAGTGTAGAGGATATTGTATTCGATATTGATACGGTAGCACCCGAGATGACCTTGGTTTACGATAACAACAATGTAAACAAAGAGGTTGAGGGTCGTGGATATTTCGGTCAGAACAGAACTGCAACACTTACAATTACCGAAAGAACGTCACACTTTGACGAAGCTGAGGCAACAGAAAATATAACAATCACCGCAGTGGATTCACAAGGGGAAAAGGTTGCAATTGATAAGACGGCAATGATTACCTGGGCACATAACGTGAATACCGAAGACCCTGATGATGATACACATATTGCAACAATCGAATTTACAACGGATGCAAACTATACATTGGAAATTGCAGAATATGTTGATAAGGTCGGTAATGTTTGCAGTGACATCGATGAAAAGGATTCGGTTGCTCCTTACACATTTACTGTTGATAAGGTTAAGCCTGCCGGCGTGATAACTGTTGGTGAGCTTGGAACATGGGATAAACTTATTGAAATTCTTACCTTCGGTTTGTGGACCTCGGAAACTGTAACAGTATCTGCATCGTCCGAGGATTTAACAAGTCCTATTCATGCTGTTTCATATTATAAGGTTTCGGATACAGAGGCTCTTACCCGGACAGAACTTGAAGCGGTTGACAGTTGGACACTCTTTGAAGAATTCGAAGTATCGGCAAACGAACGCTTTACTGTATATTTGAAGATTGAAGATAATGCAGGAAATGTCGAATTCATCAGCACAAACGGTATTATTGTTGATGAAGACGCACCCGCTATCGAAAAGTTTGCTCCTGAAATTACTATTAAACCCGAGCAACCTGTAAACGGCTTCTATAACGATGATATATCTATTGCCGTAAGTGTTATTGATCCCGAAAACTACGGTGCTTACTCAGGTCTTCGGAACATCAGATACGAAGTATATAATATGGGTGTGTTAACTCAATCCGATACTTTGTATGCCTTCGATTTGCTTTCACCCACTCAGCAAGAACTTCAGCAAAGTTGGAGTGCTGAAGAAGCTTTCGTGGTGAAAGCCGCAATGAATAACAGCAATGATGTAGAGGTTAAGGTTTATGCAACAGATAACTCAAATAATGAAGTTGTTGAGAGCATAAAACTTAAGGTTGATATTACATTGCCTCAAATAAGTGTTAAATATAACAACAATGACGGCGATTCAACATTTGACAAAACTACATATTTTGATGATTTCAGAACAGCAACAATTACAATAACCGAGCGTAACTTCAATCCCGATGATGTTAATGTTAAAATCACAAATACCGAGGACTATATACCCAAACTTTCATCTTGGAAAACGGTAAAGGGTTCAGGTAACGGTGATACTACAACTCATACAGCAACAATCCAATATGCTAAAGATGGAGACTATACCTTTAAAATAGCATATTCTGATTTAGCGGGTAATAAGAATACTGCGGTCGATTACAATGATTCCTTGGCTCCGCAGAAATTTACTGTTGATAAAACCGTACCGACGTTCGGAATTGTTTATGATAACAATGCTGTATTAAACGGTAATTATTATAAGGCAGAAAGAACTGCAACAATTACTGTTAAAGAACATAATTTTGAAACCTCACGCGTTGACATAACTCTTGAGGCAACTGATAACGGTACACGCTCGGCAACACCGAATGTAAGCAAGTGGACTTACAAGGGCAACGATACCTATGTTGCTACTATAAAATTCAGCAATGATTCACTTTATACATTCGATTTTGATTATGCTGATAAAGCCGGTAATAAGACCCGTAACATTGAACCGCATGTTTTCTATGTTGATAAAACAAATCCTGTGGTTACAATCAGCAACATTACGGATAATTCAGCAAATAACGATGAAGGAAATATCGGATTTGTTATTTCGGCAACAGATACTAACCTCGATGTGTTCACTCCCGAAGTAACGGTTGTAGCTCAGGATGGAAGCACAAATACCGTAAACCTCGGTTCTATGGCAAATATTGCCAACGGCAGAGCGTACACTGTATCAAACATTGAGGAAGACGGTATCTACCGCGTAACCTGTAGTGCTACCGATAAAGCAGGTAACGCTTATTCACAGGTAGTTCTTGAGCGTGAAGATGGCTCTAATTACATCGAAAACCGTTCCGGTAACAATACACTCGTATCCTTCTCGGTTAACCGTAGGGGCTCTAACTTTGTTGTTGATGATAACACTGCAAAGCTTGTTGAACAGTATTATATTCAAAATGTAAACGATACAATTAAGATTATCGAAATAAATGCTAACGAGCTTGTAGAATCAACGGTTAGCGTTAATGGTAAAGAACTTGTAGAAGGTAAGGATTATACTGTTGCCACAACAGGCGGAAACGGTGCATGGATGCAGTATACATACTCCATTAACAAAAACTTGTTTGAGGAAGAAGGCGAGTACAACATTACAGTTTACTCAAAGGATTCCGCAAACAACGATGCATTTAGTGATGTTAAGGATGCTGCAATTAAGTTTGTTGTTGACCGTACCGCACCTCGTGTTACGGTTGCAGGCTTACAGACCAAGGGTAGATATCAGGTCGAGAAACAAATTGTTACACTTATACCCACTGATGATGGTGGCGCACTTAAATCTCTTAAAGTAATATTGGTGGATGAAGATGGCAAAACGCTCGAAAAACTTGTCGATCTTTCCGGTGAGAAGTTAAGTGAAGCTCTTGAAAGTAATGGTGGAAAAATTGTTTTTGAAATTGCTGAAGGTCTTTACCAGAATGTTCGTATTATCTGTAGCGACTATGCAACAGACGAAAATGATGATACCAATACATACGATGATTTGTTCGAGGAAGTTTCAGTCTCTGTAAGTACTGCAAAAATCTTGTGGGCTAACAAAACCCTCAGATATAGTGTGTTCGCAGGTGCTGCAATACTTGGTTTTATAATCTTCTTTATAATTTTCAAAAAACGCAAAAAAGAGGAAGATAAAAAGTAATTGATTACGAGAATGGGCAAGGGTTCGCTTTGCCCATTCTTTGATGGAAAAAGTGAGAAATATAAAATGGCATTAAGCATTATATATGGTGATATTACAACAATAGAGTGCGACGCTATTGTTAATGCTGCGAATTTCACTCTGTTGGGCGGTGTCGATGGCGCTATTCACAAAGCGGCGGGCTTCGGCTTGCTTTTTGAGTGTATGAAGCTTGGTGGTTGTAAAGTAGGTGAAGCTAAAATAACCAAGGGCTACAAGCTACCTTGTAATCATATTATTCATACCGTTGGTCCTAAGTGGCGGGGCGGTAATAAGAATGAAGCAATATTGCTTCATAATTGTTACATTAACTCTCTTAATTTAGCTATCTCACACGGATGTAATTCGGTGGCGTTTCCGTTGATTTTCTCCGGTATTTACGGTTGCCCTAAAGAAACTGCGATGAGTATAGTGGTTGAGGCTATAAACTCTTTTTTGACAATATACGATTTGCAGGTTTATATGGTGCTTTATGAAAATTAAATAAGAACTCGTTTTCTGTTATGATATAGTTTGTTTTAAATTAGAAGAATTTAAAACTTTGGAAAAGGAGAAAGAAATTATAGAGACAGAAATATGTCTTTTTTAGACCGCAAGTCATTTTAAGCAAAAATAAATTGAGGGCAGGGAAACTAATCCCTGTCCTCGTTTTTGTTGTTATAAAATTATCTGCGTTTGTTAGGTTTTGTGCAGTCGAATGCGGGGTTTATTGCATAGAAATTTTTCGAATCCATCTTGTCTGTAGCTAATCTCAGGCCTTCCCCAAACCTTTGGTAGTGTACGATTTCACGTTCGCGAAGGAATTTTATTGGGTCGCGGACATCGGGGTCATCAACAAGGCGGAGAATATTGTCGTAAGTTGTGCGAGCTTTTTGCTCTGCTGCAACTGTGTAAGAATAACGAGGTCCAAAAACCCAGTATTTATGCGGGTTTTCGGGATCGCGAATTTTCGGTAGCTGCAACCTCATAAGTGCAACATATCAAAAATTCCAGTGAATTTCGATGGGAACGTCGGTTGTTTTGGGGATTCTCTTGCCTACGGAAATGTAGTCAATGAGGATCTCAACCATCTCTCTGTTCAGGTGTTT
>CAZUZV010000022.1:0-34686 GCA_964624385.1 uncultured Eubacteriales bacterium
CTGGATTCCCGAGAGCATCGGTAAAGGTCGTTTCGGCGACTGGCTACAGAATGTTCAGGACTGGGGTATTTCCCGTAACAGATATTGGGGTACACCTCTTAATATCTGGGAATGTGAATGCGGTTGCCGTCATTCAATCGGTTCAATTGAAGAGCTTAAATCAATGAGCGATAACTGTCCTGATGATATCGAGCTTCACAGACCCTTCATTGATTCAGTTACTATTAAATGTCCCGATTGCGGTAAGGAAATGCACCGCGTTCCCGAGGTTATCGACTGCTGGTTTGACTCAGGTGCAATGCCCTTTGCTCAGCATCACTATCCCTTTGAGAATAAAGAGCTTTTTGAGGCACAGTTCCCCGCAGACTTCATTTCCGAAGCCGTTGACCAGACTCGTGGTTGGTTCTATTCTCTTCTTGCAATTTCAACCCTCATTTTCAACAAAGCGCCTTATAAGAATGTTATCGTTCTCGGTCATGTTCAGGACGAAAACGGTCAGAAAATGAGTAAATCCAAGGGTAACGCAGTTGACCCCTTTGATGCACTTGAAAGCTACGGTGCAGACGCTATTCGTTGGTATTTCTATACTAACTCTGCTCCCTGGCTTCCCAACCGTTTCCACGGTAAAGCAGTTGTTGAGGGTCAGCGTAAATTTATGAGCACACTCTGGAATACTTATTCATTCTATGTGCTCTATGCTAATATCGACAAATTTGACCCCACAAAATATAACATTGAAGATTGCAAGCTTTCCGTAATGGATAAATGGCTTCTTTCAAAGCTCAATTCAATGGTTAAGGCAGTTGACACTAACCTTGCTAACTACCGTATTCCCGAGGCTGCAAAGGCTCTTCAGGAATTTACCGATGAAATGAGTAACTGGTATGTTCGCCGTGGCAGAGAGCGTTATTGGGTACAGGGTATCACAGATGACAAGGTTGCAGCTTATATGACTCTTTATACAGCTCTTGTTACTACTGCAAAAACTGCTGCTCCTATGATTCCTTTTATGGCAGAAGCAATTTACAGAAACCTTGTTTGCAACGTTGATAAATCTGCTCCAGAAAGCGTTCATCTTTGCGAGTTCCCTGTTGTAGATGAAAATCTCATTGATGCAGAGCTTGAAAAGAATATGGATGAGGTTGTAAGCATTGTTGTTCTCGGCAGAGCTGCAAGAAACGGTTCAAACATCAAAAACCGTCAGCCTCTTAACACAATGTATGTTCAGTGCGATAAAAAGGTAGAGGGCTACTTTACAGATATTATCCGCGAGGAGCTTAATGTTAAGAATGTTGATTTCGTTGATGATGCTTCAGGCTTCGTTTCATATATCTTCAAGCCTCAGCTTAAAACTCTTGGTCCGAAATACGGCAAGCAGTTAGGCGAAATCAGAGCAGCGATGGCTGAGCTTGATTCTTCTGCTAAAGCAACACTTGATGCAGAGGGCAAATTAGTTCTCAATCTCCCGAGTGGTGATGTTGAACTTACACCCGATGATATTCTTCTTGAAACAAAGCAGAAAGAGGGCGTGTTCACAGTTTCTGACAGAGGAGTTACTGTTGCTCTTGATACAGAGCTTACTCCCGAGCTTATCGAAGAAGGCTTCGTAAAAGAGCTTATCAGTAAGATTCAGACAATGAGAAAAGATTCTGACTTCAATGTTATGGACAGAATTAATGTTACTCTTACAGGTAACGACAAGCTTCTCGAAATTGCTAAAAATAACGAGCAAACAATTTCTACTGTAGTTCTTTCCGATTCTATTACCGATGGCGACGGCGCTAACGGAAAAGAATGGGACATCAATGGTGAAAAGGTTACAATTACTGTAGTAAAAGTATAATTTATTAAGGCATCGCTTTGGCGGTGCCTTTTTTAATGCGGAATTCGGAATTCGTAATTAAAGGGGCGCGGAAATGCGCCGTAGAAGAAATAGTAAAAATAACATATTTTAAAATGCCGCACGCAGTGCCCGAAACTTGCCACTTGCCACTTTCAATTTGCCACTTGTTTTTATGCATAATACTCCTACAATTTGATAGAATAAAAAGGGGAAATTTTATTCTAAGGAGCGGTTTGTGTGTGCGGAATTATCGGTAAGGTTGGTGTGGGGAATGTTTTTCCCGAGCTTATAAACGGTCTTAAAAATTTAGAATATCGCGGGTATGATTCCGCAGGAGTGGCAGGAATTATATATAACAAAATCTGCCGTTACAGAGAAGAGGGTAGAATTTTGAATCTCCAAAAAGAAATTGAAGAGGAAAATCCCCAAAGCAATATTGGAATCGGGCATACTCGCTGGGCAACCCACGGAAGTCCCACAAAGGAAAATGCCCATCCGCATATAAGCGGAAACGGCAAATTCGCCCTTGTTCATAACGGAATAATAGAAAATGCTGAGGAAATTAAAAACACATTCTTTTCAAAAGATTTTAATTTTTCTTCTCAAACAGATACAGAGGTTGCTGTTCAGCTTATGGGAAAGTTTTATAAGGGTGATGTTATTTCTGCTGTTAGTGAAGCTTGTCAGGAGTTAACAGGTAGCTTTGCTTTCGGAATTATTTGCGAGGACACGCCACAAATTCTTTACGCCGTGGGGAAAAACAGTCCTCTTGTTGCGGTGAAAGGGGAAACGGGGTGCTATATCGCATCGGATTTATGCGCGGTTGGAGAAGAACCCAAAGAGGTTTACAGACTTTCTGACGGTGAAATCTGCGCTTTGACGGAAAATGATATAAAGTTTTTTAACCCTTCGGGAAAACCTATTGAAAAATTTCCCGAAAAAGCGGAATTTGAATGTTCTTTTCTTGATAAAGGCGACTATGAGCATTTTATGCTCAAGGAGATTTACGAGCAACCAAAAGCCGTGAAAGATACTGTTGATTCCTTTGTAAAATCAAGTCAGATTATTTTTGAAAATATAAAGCTCTATGACAGTTATATAAAAGAACAGTTGGAAAAAATCGTAATTGTTGCTTGCGGTTCGGCATATCATGCAGGACTTTCGGGGAAATTCGTTATAGAAAAACTTTGCAAAATTCCCTGTTCAGTTGAAATTGCTTCTGAATTCAGATATTCTGAGTCTTTATTAAGTGAAAATACTCTTGCAATTTTTATTAGTCAAAGCGGTGAAACTGCCGATACTTTGGCGGCATTGCGACTTGCTAAAAAACGGGGAGCAAAAACTCTTTCCGTTGTAAATATAAAGGGAAGCGCCATAGCGGAAGAAAGTGAAAACAAGATTTTCACAAAAGCCGGAAGAGAAGTAGCGGTTGCCACAACAAAGGCATACAGCGCACAGCTTGTTTCTCTTTATGCACTGGCTATTTATATTGGAAAAATAGGAGAAACTCTTACAGATGAGAAATATCAAAAGCTTACAGACGAACTTTTAATTCTAGGCGAAAAAATAGATAAAACGCTTAACTGTACCGCGGATAAAATGAAAGAAATTTCTGCAAAAATTTATAAAGAAAAAGATATTTTCTTTATTGGCAGACTTTCGGATTATGCAACGTCGGCAGAGGGTTCTTTAAAAATGAAAGAGATCAGTTATATAAATTCTCAAGCATACCCGGCAGGAGAATTAAAGCACGGTACAATTTCTTTGATTGAAGAGGGTACTCCCGTTATTGCAGTTGCAGGAAATAATAAGGTTTTCTCTAAAACCGCAAGCAATATTTCTGAGGTAAGGGCGAGAGGTGCGAAAGTTATTTTTATTACGGACGAAAGTGAGAAAAATACAATTGTTGATGCAGATGATATTATCAGAGTTCCCAAAACATTACCTGAATTTCAAAACTCTCTCCTTGTTTTACCCTTACAGCTTTTAAGCTACTACACCGCAAAGCTTCTCGGTTGCGATATCGACAAACCTAAAAACCTGGCAAAAAGCGTTACGGTTGAATAATCTATTTAATAACCTTACAAAATCTTAATTTGATTTATTTACTGCCGTATGTTATCATTAGGATGGTGATAAATATGGCAGTAAAAATTCTTGTAACGGAAGATGATGCTTTTCTTCGTGACGGTCTTTGCGAAATGCTAAAAAAAGAGGGCTATGAAGTAGTCAGCGCAGGAACATTGGCAGAAGCAAAGGAAAATTTTTTGAAAGAAAATTTCAATTTAATAATTCTTGATGTTATGCTTCCCGACGGTAACGGCTTTGATATGTGCGGCTTCATTCGTTCAAAAAACGAAGATGTGCCTATACTCTTTTTAACCGCTTGTGATGACGAGGTTCAGGTGGTTCGCGGTCTTGATGCAGGTGCAGATGATTATGTTACTAAACCCTTCAAGCTTCTTGAACTTTTATCGAGAATCCGTGCTCTTTTAAGGAGAAATAAATCAACTGTTTACAGTTGCGAGAATATTGTTATTGATATAAACACAATGACTGTTAAAAAAGACGGAGAAAATGTATTTGTCACTCCTACAGAATTTCAGATTTTATCTGCGCTTATAAGAAATAGCGGTGTTATTGTTACAAGGTCAATTCTTTTGGAAAATATTTGGGACGAGGGAGGTTCGTTTATTGACGACAACACCCTTTCCGTACATATAAGCCGTCTTCGTGAGAAAATCGGTCCGGAGCATATTGTTACCGTGCGTGGTATCGGTTACAGATGGGAGGACGGGAAATGAGCCCATTTGAAATTTGTTTGACTATTTCTGTTTCTTTACTGCTTTTTGCAGTAATCGTTTTGTCAATTACACTTTTTAAAAGCCGAAGAAGAGTTAAAAAGCTTACAAAAAGCATCAATAAATATCTTGAAAAAGGTGAATTGACAAAGTTCAGCACAAAAGATAATAGTTTTTCTCCTCTTCAGAATGCCGTTTGCGATTTGGAAAATGCCCTTGAAGTGCAAAAGCACAATACGGACCTTGAAACAAAGAAAAATACGGATTTTATTGCAGATGTTTCACACCAGTTAAAAACTCCGCTTGCAGGACTCAGGCTTTATCTTGAAATGGATAATGCTCAGAATCCAACAGAGCATACAGAAAAAGAGCTTCAGCTTGTGGAAAAGACGGAAGAGCTTGTTGCAAAGCTTTTGCGCCTTGAAAAATTGAAAAGTGATACATACAATATGGATTTTCAGTTTTACGAGGTAAGCGAAATTTTAAAAAGTATTGTTCTTGATATGAAGCATATTTTCCCCGAAAAGCAGTTCGGTGTTTCAGGAAAAAGCAGAATGCGTTGCGATAAGGAATGGCTCGGGGAAGCTCTCGGAAATGTTATAAAAAATGCCTGCGAGCATACCGATAACGATGGCGAAATCAAAATAACTATTGAAGAAAATGAACGCTCCACAATTCTTACTGTTTCCGATAACGGTGGCGGTGTTGATAAAGACGATGTAGGTAAACTCTTCAAGAGATTCCACAGAGCTAAAAATGCTAAGCCTCAAAGTGCAGGAATTGGTCTTGCAATTACAAAAGAAATTGTTGAAAAGCACCACGGAACAATAAGCGCCGTAAACACCGCAACAGGACTTGATATTATAATGTGTTTTCCGCATATTGATGGGTATCAGGCTATTTGATTTTATCCCAGAATAAAAAATCTCCCTTTGGGTTGACAAAGAGAGAAAATAAACATATAATATAAATGAAATAAGGCAAACCGATAAACGGTTAGTCCTTAGAAAGTGTTTGAAATAATCGCCTAACTTTGCAGGGACAGGCGGTTATTTCTTTTTTGTTATTTGAACAACGAGTGCAATAATTGAAACGATAAGAGAGCAAAATAAAAACAACTCACTATATGTAATCATAAGCACCGCCCTCCTCTCAGGAGGGGAAAGTGCCCTCCGTATAAAGAGGACTAACCGCGTACCGTATATGTCTGCCTTATTCCGCAATTATTCTATCATAGGTTATTTGAAAATTCAATATAGTAACATTTAAAACTGTCCGAATGGGCAGTTTTTCTTTTTATCTTACGAAATCTTAAGATAAAAGTCACCTAAAATTAAGATTGGTATTTTACAATAGAGTCAACATAAGGGAATGGTGTTCCCAAAAATCAAATTCAAAGGAGAGCTTTCTATGAATATTATTGAATGCAAAAATCTCACAAAGGAATATTTAAGCGGTGAAAATACAGTTGTGGCACTTAACGATGTGTCATTGGAATTTGAAAAAGGGGAGTTCTGTGCAATAACAGGTCCTTCAGGTTCAGGTAAGTCAACCTTCTTGCACGTTCTCAGCAGTCTTGAAAATGCAACCTCGGGCGAGGTTATTTATAACAACGAAAGCCTAAAAAAATATAACGATAATCAGCTTTCAATTCTCAGAAGGCGTCGTTTCGGTTTCGTTTTCCAGGCATATAACCTTGTGGAAGAACTGACAGGTTATGAAAACATTTTGCTTCCCATTATGCTTGATAAAAAGAAACCTGATGAGGAATATTTGAATAAAATCATTGATATTCTCGGCATTGAGGACAGACTTTCCCATCTTCCCTCAGCTCTTTCGGGCGGTCAGCAACAGAGAATTGCCATTGCAAGAGCACTTGCAAATAAACCCTCAATCCTTTTTGCCGATGAACCTACGGGTAACCTTGACGGTAAAAGTGGTAGAGAGGTGCTTTCACTTCTTAAATATGTAAGTAAGGAATTAGGCGTAACTCTTATACTTGTTACCCATGATTTGCATGTTGCCGAGCAGGCAGACAGAGTTATCAGAATTGAAGACGGTGCTGTTGTTGAAGACAGTAAATGTAATCAGTAATGTAGGGGACGGATTTATCCGTCCCGCAAGTTAACGATGATTTGGCGGTACGCATAAATGCGTACCCTACGGTGATAGATTTTTTAGGTGATAATATGAAAAAATTAACCTTTAATGCCCTTGCTTTAGGGAACCTGAAGCACAGGAAAAATCAATATACCTTACTAATTATCGGCATCATTCTTTCAATGGTGTTTTCTTCGGGCTTTGTGTTTTTTGTTTCAAGTGCGGTTACTTCTGCAATCGAAACACATAATTACAAATACGGAAAACAGTCCGAAATTATGACAAATGTTGTGACTAACGAGTCTTTGGAAGCTATATTAAATGAAACTTATGAAGACCACGGCTATATGCATATTTTAGGTGCAATTACCACAGTTGATAGTGAAATTGATTTGGGTACTGCTGTTGGTTGGCTTGATGAAAGTGGCAAAGAGCTTTATTACCAAAGCCTATCGGAAGGCGAAATGCCCCAAAAGGAAAACGAAATTGCAATAGAAAAGAGCGCACTTATAAGACTCAGCGGAACTTATAAAATCGGAGACAAAATAACCTTTGATTTATATGTTCAGAATGGTGCGGAAAGGTCTGAAAAGCCAATAAAAAAAGAATATATTCTTGTTGGTATTCTTAACGATAAAAGGTCGAATATTTCCAATCAAGGTGGGGTTCAGGCATTTGAGATACCTGCCGCATTTGTAGCAGATGATTCCCAAGTTGAATTAGGCGGTAAGGAAAGCTTGCATTGTCTGATTTTGTCGGGAGATGAAGAAGGCAGTATAGGTACATATATTTCCGCTTTGAGAAGTTCAGCGGATTTTGTTAACGGTGGCAATACGGGTATTTACACAACAGGGGGATATGAGCTTAGTTATACAATTGCAGATATGTTTGGTGTTGATGCACCGTTTTTATTGATGCTTGTGTTTGTTGCGGTTTTGGTACTTGTTTCCAATATCGGTATAGTAAATGCTTTTTCAACCAATTTAAAGGAAAGAAAAAAGCAAATCGGACTTTTGCGAAGTGTTGGTGCGACCAAAAGACAAATTATAAAAATTTACGGCAGAGAAAGCTTTATTCTTTGCTTCATCTGTGTTCCATTAAGCCTTGCAATATCTGTTTTTGCAGTAAAAATGAGCGTTAACCTTATGGGCGAAAACTTTGTTTTTAAACCAAGCTGGTGGGTGCTTCCTTTAAGTGCATTTTTCAGTATTGGTGTGGTTCTTCTTTCTTCTCTTATTCCTCTTTTTTCTGCATCAAGAATTTCTCCTATGCAGGCAATAAGGAATATTCAGATTAACCGCAAAATGAAGAGAAAGAAAATCAAAACCCAAAAGGAATTTACTCCCTCAAAGCTCTTAGCATCAAGAAATATCAAGCTTTATAAAAACAAACAGGTTTTAACAAGCATTATTCTTGCCGTAGCGATTTTTGGTTCGATTTTTGGCTATTCAATTATAGGTGGAGTGAAAAAGTATAACAGAATCATTGATTATGATTACGGCATTGAAGCAGAGTATTATGACTTTTCTTACAGACAGTTGGCACATTATGAAAATCAGGTTAAAGGCTTTTCGGATAATGATGTTTATGAAGTTCTTTCTAATTCAAATGTTGAAAGAGTTGTAACAGGCAAAGCTACAAATGGATATATTTTAGTTGATGAATTAACAGATTATTTGCGCCTTTGCGGTTATACCAATAATGCTCAAGTTCAAAATTATTCTAAAAAGGGTGAAATTACACCCGAAAATTATCAAGAATTTACTGAGGTTAATTTAGAAAATCAAGCGGTTAAGGAAAAAGCGAATATTAAAGGAGAAGTTTTTCCTTTAGAGTTTTACGGCGTTGAGGAAGAATATATCGAATCCTTAAATGATGCGGTTACGGTGGGCAGAATTGATATAGATAAAATCAATTCAGGTGAAGAGGTTATTCTACTTGTACCCGAATATGTTGAACTTTCAGTTTGGGATTACGATGATGAATATGTTCCCGATATGAGCTTTGAGTGGAGCTTGAAACCTACCGAAACAGTTAAAGAAAATCAGGTTATTCTTGATTCTGCAAAAATAGGTGATGAATTCAAGGTTAACAAGGAAATTACATTAGGTTGGATTGGCACAGAGGAGGATGAACCTGTTGAATATGACCATGAGGGTTCAGAAGGAACAGTAAAAAAAGGTGAATTCAAGCACACGAAAATTGAAACTGATGTAAAAATTGGTGCAATAATTTATTTGCCTGCTGATGTTTTTAAGCTCTTTCACGATTATAATTTCCTTAGTGTTAGTAAACCTTGCATAGTTACAAGTGTTGACGGTATTGACACATTTACAAAAGAACTGCCATATCTTTCAATGAAAGTGTATCTTAATCAAGAGTGTAATGATGAAATCGAAGAAGAAATGATGACGCTTTTTGACAGACTCACTGCAGAGATGGGTAGTCAGGATATATATTCTGCTTATGAGCGTGTGAAATCCGGTGAAACAACAGCAAAAACCTTGTTGCTTATCATTACTGCAGTTGTGGCTCTTCTTTTCACCTTAAGCGGTAGTCTTATTAACAATGCTCTTACTGCACGTATCAGGGAAAGTAAAAAGGAAATCGGCACTTTAAGAGCAGTTGGTGCATCTGTTAAGGATATTTCAAGCTCTTATATAAGGCAGTTGCTGTCTGTTCTCGGTTTCGGAACTGCTTTGGGTGTAGGAGCGTTCGCAATTTTCTATAGCATTTATTGTCTTGTATTCATAAGTATGGGCGACACAACCGATGACTTTGTTCTGACATTTTGGGAAACAATTGTTGCTGTTGTAGCTCTGTTTGTTTGTTGTATCGGTAATGTTCATTTCAAAGTTAAAAAAGAAATGAAGAACAGTATTGTTGAGAATATAAGGGAATTATAATCAACAAACCTATTAGTAGGGGCGGGTCTTGACCCGCCCGTAACATAACGATAACTTTGCGGGAGGGTCAAGACCCTCCCCTACGGTGAAAAAGTGCAGGTGATTTTATGAAAAAGAAAAAATTAACCTTTAACGCCCTTGCTTTAGGAAACCTGAAGCATAGGAAAAAGCAATATACCTTGATGATTTTAGGTATAATTCTTTCTATGGTGTTTTCTTCGAGTATTATATATTTCATTTTCAGTGCATACAGTACCTCGCAGGAGCAAACAAAAGCTAATTGCGGTATATTTGATATGTACTGTAATGACTATGAAGAAGCTTTGTTTGAAAAGGCTAATGAACAAGATGCTATTGAAACGATGGGGACAGGTTCCGTTATAGGCTTTGCCTTTACCGATAAAGATGATAGGCTGAGCGGTACCTCTGTTGCAAGAATAGACGAGGTTGCAAAGGCGCTTATGAACCCTATATTCATAAGCGGTTCATATCCCGAAAATAAAGGTGAAATTGCCATAGAGCAAACCACACTTTTGCAGTTGGGCTTAGCTGCAGAGGTAGGGGATGAAATCACCCTTAAATTTCAAGTGCAAAATGATGATGAGCTTTTGCCTGAAATTACAGAAAAAACATATAAACTGACGGGTATATTGAGAGATAAAAGAAGCAATCTTTCCTACGGCTTGGATGAGAAAATCCTTTTACCCTCTGCTTTTGTAAGCGAATATGAAAAGGTTGATTTAGGCGGAAAGGAAAATCTTATTGCATACTGTACCTTAACTAAAATAGGGTATTTTTCAATGTACGATTTAATTAGCGAAACAGATGTAGCGTTGTATTCAGATTTTTTATTTACATATTACGAATCTTTTAACCTTGATTACACCGAATCCGAATCATTGGTATATATTTTAATAATTGTGGCAGTGCTTTTGATTGCTTCTTCAATGGGTATAATAAATGCTTTTACCACAAATCTCAAGGAACGAAAAAAACAAATCGGGTTATATAGGGCAGTCGGTGCAACTAAAAAGCAAATTTTTGGTTTGTTTTTAAGAGAGTCAATAATGCTCAGTTTGGTTTGCACACCCATAAGCCTTACAATATCATTTTTTGCAGTAAAGGCTATTGTGAATGAAATTTTTGAGGAAGCCTTTTTCCAAACGAACCTTTGGGTGCTTCTGGCTTGCGGTGCTTTCAGCGTGGTTTGTGTTATTCTGGCATCACTTGTACCGCTTTTTGCTGCTTCAAGAATTACACCTATGCAAGCTATCAGGAATATTGAAACTGCCAGAAAGTTAAAAAACAAAAAAATACAAACACAAAAGGAATTTAATGTTTCAAAGCTTCTTGCTAAAAGAGATTTGGTGATTTCAAAAAGAAAACAAGCAATGGTGAGCATTTTCCTTGTGGTAACAATTGTGCTTTCTTCTTATGCACTTTCTTGGCTGAGGTTTGCAGTAGATGATATTTATACTCTCGATTATGATTATGGTTTGCATTTAATGAGAGATTCGGGCTATTATGCCGTAAACTACCCTGAGGGTAACAACGGCTTTTCCGAAAACCATCTTCAAACGGTGCTTCTTAATGAAAATATAAAATCTGCTTACGGTTATAAAAAAGCCAATATAAATATTTTAATTGACAGCTCCGCAGAGCTTTCCGATTACCGTTTTATAAAACGAGCAGATTATACTTCTGAAGAGATAACAGAAGAAATTTATCAGGAACTCACAGAAAGCAATTACAGAAGTCTGTTGGACTCTGCATCGGTAACTGCAAGTGCTGAAGAATTAGATATAATTGAAGCTGCAGGTTACAAGGGGGAATTTATTGATACCGATATAATCGCCCTTGATGAAGAGCTCATTGAAGCTATAAGCGACGGCGTTTATGAAGGCTCAATTGATATAAATAAGCTTAATAGCGGAGAGCAGGTTATTGTGTGCGCACCGAAAGAGGTTTATCTTACAGTTGAAACGAATGAATACGGCTCAACCCTTTTTACTTACAGCGATAAAGAAAATATGCAATCGGCAATTGAACGAGGTGAAAATATTGAAGTTATCGCAACAGAAGAATGTGATTACAAAGCCGGAGAAAAAATGGATTTGAGCGTTCTCTATTGCGAGGAGAAAAATTCAAACTATGATTTGGAAGGCGAAGCGGTAATTACTAAGGACAATGTTGAGGTCAATAACAGGCAGGTTGAAATCGGTGCAGTTGTAGGTCCTTTGAGAGATGAGTTAGATGTGTGGTTCAGTAATTCAGGGATTATTACCACCGTAGAGGGTATGGAGCACTTCTTCCCCAAAGCAAGATATAAAGCAATTAGATTTGAACTTAAAGGAGATTGCACAGAGGAAGTAGACAAAGAGGTTACAGAGGTTTTAGAGTCTGTTGTGGACTGTGTTGATGAAGCGACATATCAATCAAACTACGAATACCGCAAGGAGCAAGAAAAAACTCTTAAAAGCCTTTTCATTCTTGTTTGCTCATTGGTGATTTTATGCTACACAATCTGCGGTAGCATTATTAACAATACAATTTCAGCGAATATCAAGGAAGATAAAAAGAAAATCGGCACTCTTCGTGCGGTTGGTGCAAACGAAAGAGAAATCGCACTTTCCTATATTCTCCAGCTTTTCTCAATGTTCAAATGGGGCTTTGGAATAGGCTTTGGCGGGTTCTGCGTTTCATATTTAATTATAGTGCTTACAAATAAATATACAGGTCTTGCTGATGCGCTTGTATTTAATCCTTGGGTTACACTTTTATTAGGTGTTATTCTTTTTGCAATCTGTTCATTGAGTGTGTATTCAAAAATAAGAAAAGAAACAAGGAACAGTATTGTTGAGAATATAAGAGAGTTATAATCAACAAACCTTATTTGTAAGGAACCGGCTTGCCTGTTCCACAGAAAGATGTGATTTTATGAAAAAAATATTGATTTTATTATTGAGTTTTATGCTATGTGCAGTGCCGTGTCTTGCGGCGGAAGAGGGTGCAGAGAATGTGACGGGAACTACGGAAGTCACAACGGAAGCTACAACCAAAAAGGCGGAAGGAACAACTAAAAAAGCTGAAAAAACAACAAAAAAAGAAACAACTACCAAAAAGGCAGAAAAAGAAGAAACAGAAAAGGTAGTGGAGAAAAATGAAGAAGCTGAAGAGGTTACAGAGGATAACTCTCAGCCTCGCCTTATGGTGACAAGCTATGTGGTTGAGAATGACTATTTAACTCCCGAAAAAAAGGGGAAGATTACTGTTACTCTTCAAAATATGCACCCGTCAAAAGCGGTGAAAAACATTAAGCTTTCCCTTGAGGATGGTTCGGATGAAATTCGTCCCGATGGTATGGGAACAAAATATGTTTCTTCAATCGGCGCAGGGAAAATATATTCCTGGGAAATTGATGTTTCGGTAATTCACTCCGCAACTGTCGGAGAGCATAAATTGAGCTTCTCTTGCGAATATGAAGATAGTTTCGGTTCAGGTTATTCTGCAAATGACACTTTGAGAGTGGAAGTCCGTCAGCCTGCAAAGCTTGATTACGATGGCGCCACATTGCCTGTTAAGGTTGTTCAGGAAGAAACTGTTACACTTAACATTAACCTTATGAACACAGGAAAATCCACTCTTTATAACTGCAAGGTTGAATATGATATTGAGGGTCTTGAATCAGGTGGCAGTAGCTTTGCCGGGGAAATTCCTGTTGGAGAAAGCAAAACCGCAACGGCAAATCTTCGTGTTGACAGCGAAATGACGGGTAATGTAAAGGGTACAATCAAAATTACCTACGAGGATGCCTTCGGAAAGACCTATGAGAAAGAACAAGAGGTTAAAACCCTTATTGAAAAGAAAGTTGTGAAAGCTGAAAAACAGGAAGAGGAAGAAGAGAAAAATCCTCTTTGGTGGCTGTTCCTTCTTGGCGGTCTTGTAGTTGGCGGCGGTCTCGGTTTCGGTATTCCTTTTGCAATTAATTCCAAAAAGCAAAGAGAAGAGGATGAAAAAAGGCTTTAAAAATGCGTTGGGTTATAATTGTAGGGGAGGGTCTTGACCCTCCCGCAGTTTATCGTTAGCTTTCGGGAGGGTCAAGACCCTCCCCTACATTACGTTTCTCCGGTATCTTAATTGACATATATAACAAAACGGTAACTGTTTATTTGTAACAGTTGCCGTTTTTTTGTTTTGGGTTTGTTTTTATTGCTAATTATTAGTATAATTAAGTTATATGTAACCGAATACCAAAGGGGTTTTTAAAATGCTCGAAATTAAAAACAAAAAGTTTTATTTGAATGGTGAGGAGTTTCATATTTATTCGGGTGCTATGCACTATTTCAGAATTCCCGAAGAATACTGGCTTGACCGACTTATGAAACTTAAAGCGGCAGGGCTTAACACCGTTGAAACCTATGTTCCATGGAACTTCCACGAACCAAAGAAAAATCAATTCAATTTTGAGGGTATGCTCAATATTGAAAAGTTCATTAAAACTGCTCAGGATTTGGGGCTTTATGTTATTGTCCGTCCCGGTCCCTATATTTGCGCTGAGTGGGATTTCGGCGGACTTCCTGCTTGGCTTCTTAAAGATAAAAATTTAAGGATTCGTTGCTGGGATAAGGCGTATATAAAAGCAGTTGAAGATTACTTCAAGGTTCTTATTCCAAAGCTTTTGCCTTTCCAGATTACTAACGGCGGTACTCTTATTGCAATGCAGGTTGAAAATGAATACGGCTCATTCGGCAGAGATAAGAAATATCTTTATTGGCTCCGTGATTTAATGAAAAAGCTCGGTGTGGATGTTCAGCTTTTCACTTCCGACGGTGAAGATCGCTATTTCTTCTCAGGTGGGGGGATTCCCGAGGATTTTATGGTTGCAAACTTCGGCGGTTATAATGAACACCGTTTTGACGACCTTAAAATGCTCCAACCCGATAAGCCTTTAATGTGCGGTGAGCATTGGTGCGGTTGGTTCGACAGATGGGGCGCAAAGCACCACACGGACAATGCAGAAGAATCCCTCGGCAAAAGCCTTGACGGATTCTTTAAGGAAGACGCAAGCTTTAATCTTTATATGTTCCACGGTGGTACAAATTTTGGCTTTTCTTCGGGTGCTAACTACTACGATTGCTACTGTCCCACCACCACAAGCTATGACTACGGCGCACCTCTTTCGGAAAACGGCGCATACACAGAGAAATATTTTGTTCTTCGCGAGAGAATGAAAAAACAGTTGGGAAAAGCGCTTCCCGAACTTCCTGAAGATGCAAAAACAAAATCTTACGGCAAGGTTCAGTTAAATGAATTTGCAGATTTAGAGGATGTTTATAAAAAGTTCGCAGTACATAAAAAATCCCGGATTCCTCATTATATGGAGCACTACGGACAAAACAGCGGACTTATTCTTTACAGCACAATCCTTAAAGGCAATTACAGAGATACAAAGCTCAATGCTTTCGGTGTTCACGATATTGCATATATTTACATAAATGGTGAACTCAAGTACATTTACGACAGGACAAAGCTCAAGGGTAAGGCGCTTTATGACGAAAGCTTCTCTGTTCCTGTTGAAGCCTTTAACGGTGAGGTTAAAATTGATATTCTTGTTCAGGCTCTCGGTAGAATTAACTATGACAGAAGAATATACGACCGCAAAGGTCTTGATGAAATTTATCTCGGCGGTCAGGCAATTGTGGATTGGGACGTTTACTGTATGGAGCTTGACACCGCACCCAATATCAAATACAAGAAAAATCACAAAGCTTTTCCTTGCTTTATGAAAGGTACATTCAAAGCAGAAGAAAAGGTTGATACCTTTGTTGATATGAGAGGGTTCTCCAATGCGGTTGTTTATGTCAACGGCTTTAACTTAGGCAGATTTTTAAAACGTGGTCCCCAATACACGCTCTATCTTCCTGCCCCCATTCTAAAAGACGAAAATGAAATTGTGGTTTTAGAACTTGAAAACTGCAAGAAAAATGAAATTAAGCTTATTAATAAAGCTATTTTAAAATAAATGTAATACTTGACAGTACAAAGTTTGGAAAATTATAATATAAACAGGAGGCTTCAGTATGAAAAAGATTATTATTTCCGTAATTCTTGTTTGTGTGATGCTTATTGCAACTATCATTCCTGCTTCTGCCGCAAATAACGCTGATAAGCTTCAGTTTGATGAAAACGGTGAATTTAAAATTCTCCACCTTTGCGACGGTCAGGACGGTTACCCTGCACAAGAAAGAATGTTTATTTACATAAACTATATGCTCGATATTTATAAGCCAGACCTTGTTGTTCTCGGCGGTGACAATACAGTTGCAAGCGAGGAAACAAAAGAGGATGCAATCAAAGAATATGTTGCACCTTTTGTTGAACACGAAACATATTTTACCCTTGTTTTCGGTAACCACGACCACGAGCAAGGTGTTGAAAAGGAAGAGTTACTTGAAATGTATCAGAAGTACGGCGGTAAATACTGCCTTGCTTATGATGCAGACCCTGATTTGACAGGTGTTGCAAACCACAATCTTCCCATTTACTCTTCTGACGGTGAAAAGATTAAATTTAACCTTTGGCTTATTGACTCCAACCACTATATTGAGGATGAAGATGGAAACAGACTTGGTTATGACAGTGTTCGCGAAGACCAGATTGAATGGTACAAGGAAACTTATACTGCTCTTGAAAAAGAAGCAGGTGGAAAGGTTAATTCCTTGTGCTTCCAGCACATCATACCCGGTGAGGTTTACAAGGCTATATTCCCCGAGGTGAAGAAGCCTCTTTCACCCATTACCGAAACCTATAATAACGGAAAGCATTATCCCATTATTTTCCCTGATACAAGTGCTTTTGTAGGTCATATTTATGAACCCCCGTCACCCGGTGTGTTTAACTACGGTCAGGTTGACGCTATGGTTGAAACAGGCGATGTGCTTTCAATTCTTGTAGGACATGACCATGTTAATTCATACGAAACAGAGTACGAGGGAATAAAGCTTATTAATACACCCGGTGTTACTTTCAATGCTTATGGCTATGAAATAGTACGCGGAAGCAGACTTATTACTCTTAAAGAAGAGGACCTCGACACATTTG
Source organism: uncultured Eubacteriales bacterium (assembly GCA_964624385.1). Lineage (GTDB taxonomy): Bacteria > Bacillota > Clostridia > Oscillospirales > Acutalibacteraceae > DTU089. The sequence continues at coordinate 16,752 of CAZUZV010000022.1, forward strand.
AATCCGAGGTTATAACGGTAAACGAGCTTGCTTATGAAAACGAAGAGTTCCGTGAGGAAATGGATATCAGCAAGTTTAAGGCAGGTTTTTGGGTTTTGGCTGACAAGTTCCAGCTTACTCTTGCAAAAGCTTCCAGCTATATTGCGAAGATAATTTATTAATCAAAAACATCGGTATTCACATTTCGTGAATACCGATGTTTTTATGGGTTATAAGGGAAAACGGGCATCAGTTCAAGCTTGAATTGATTAATTCTGTGCATACGGTCAATTTTCTTTTTGGTTTCTTCGTCCTCGCAAATACCTTCTCTTATATATCTGTCGAGAGTTTCGTAAGTGAAGCCTAAATTATCTTCATCGGTTTTTCCGCAAAGTCCGTCAATGGGTACTTTTTCAACAAACATTTCGGGAAGTTCTAAAGCTCTGCCTATTGCCTTAACCTCTTGAACGGTAAGCTTTGAAAGAGGGGAAAAGTCGCCTACGCTGTCGCCGTATCGTGTTGAATAGCCAACCCAATCTTCAGAAAGATTGCAGGTGTTTGCAACTCTGCCGTTAACGCTTTGGGAAACTGCGTAAACCGTTGCCATTCTCAGACGGGGAGGAAGATTTGTTGTTGCTTGGGTGTTTATTTCAACGCCACTTTTCTGAAGTTCATTCATAAGACCGTTATAGGCATCGTTTATATTAACAGTATAGCTTTGAATTCCGAGATGCTCCACAAGTGCTTTTGAAACGTCAATATCAAACTGCTCGCCTTTAGGCATTAAAACGCCAACAACATTTTCCTTGCCTAAAGCTTCAACAAGAAGAGCCGCAACAACGGAGCTGTCCTTGCCTCCTGAAATACCGACAACGCCTTTGCAGCCTTTTCCGTTAACCTCGAACCAATCTTTAATCCATTTAACAATATCGTTTTTTACCTTTAATGCATCAAATGACATAATGCCACCTCAATAATGTTTTTCTTTATTCTAACTTTTTTAATACTCTTTTTCAATATTTTTCTTTAAATAACTTGAAACAAAGGGGATTTATTTATATAATTAAAATATATGGCTTCTCGGAGGTAGGAAAATGACAGTTAGCAGTGCAATAAAATCCCTTGTAAAATACGGAATAGAAGAAGGCTTATTGGATAACCTTGATGAAATCTGGGCAATTAACAGAGTTCTTGAGGTTTTAAAGCTTGATGCAATTGAAAATGATGAAATCTGTGAAAATGCAACTCTTGAAGAGCTTCTTAAAGTATTGCTTGATTACGCTTGTGAAAAAGGACTTTGCGAGGATTCCGTTGTTTACAGAGATTTGCTTGATACAAAAATTATGGGTGCTATTTGTCCGAGACCCTCGGAGGTTATTAAAAAGTTCAATGAGCTTTATGAGGAATCTCCCAAAAAGGCAACTGAATTTTACTACCATATTGCAAGAAAAAGTGACTACATAAGAGAATACAGAATCAAAAATGATGTTAAGTGGATTACATCCACAGAGTATGGCGATATCGATATAACAATTAACCTTTCAAAGCCCGAAAAAGACCCGAAAGCAATTGCGGCGGCTCTTAAAATGAAGCAGAGTTCATACCCTCTCTGTATGCTCTGCCCCGAAAATGAGGGCTATGCAGGAAGAGTTAATCATCCCGCAAGACAAAATCACCGCGTAATTCCTCTTGAACTTGAAAACGAAAATTGGTGTTTGCAGTATTCACCCTATGTTTATTACAACGAGCATTGTATAGTTTTCAGCGCAAATCATACTCCAATGAAAATTAGTGAACAGGGATTCCGCAGACTTTTTGCTTTTGTTAAAAAGTTCCCTCACTATTTTGTAGGTTCAAATGCGGATTTACCCATTGTTGGCGGTTCAGTTCTTACTCACGACCATTTCCAAGGCGGTAACTACGAATTCGCAATGGCGAAAGCACCCATTGAAACAGAGGTAAGCTTTAAAGGTTATGAAGATATCAAGGCAGGTATTGTTAAATGGCCTATGTCGGTTCTTCGTCTTATAGGCGATGATACTGATAAAATTTGCGAATTAAGCGGAAAAATTCTTGCAAAATGGAGAGGCTACACCGACGAAAATGCATTTATCTTCGCAGAAACAGACGGTACACCTCACAACACTATCACACCAATTGCCCGTTTCAGAAACGGAAAGTTTGAAATTGACCTTGTTTTAAGAAATAATATTACTACCGAAGAATATCCCGACGGTGTTTATCATCCCCATCCCCAACACCACCATATTAAAAAAGAAAATATCGGTCTTATTGAGGTTATGGGTCTTGCAGTTCTTCCATCAAGACTTAAAACTGAAATGGCAACTCTTAAAGCTGCAATTATAAACGGCAAAGATATTCTTGCTGACGAAACAATTTCAAAGCATTATGACTGGGTTGAGGAAATTAAGAAAAACAATACAATTACACCCGAAAACTGTGAAAAGATTTTGCAGGACGAAATCGGCAAGGTTTTTGCAGATATTCTCGGTCAATGTGGTGTGTTTGACAGAACAGAAGATGGTAAGGCTCAATTCTTGAAATTTGTAGAAGCAGTTAATGAATAACGGAGGAAAAAGTTATGTTTGAAAAAATCAGATCACAGTTCCAAATCGGCAAAGTGGATGTTCAGCAGAATGCTTTTGACGGCAGAGGATTTTCTTTTGAGCTTAAAGAAACCGATAAATCAATTAAAGGTGTTTTGAAAGCAAAGGTTAACCTTACAATGAAATCCTTTGAGATTATCGGTGAAAAGGATTTTGATGACGAGGATTTATTCTTTGCAAACGGCTATCAGGCTTGGACAACATCCCGTGAATTTTCAAAGGACGATAAGTTCGACGGACTTATAAAAGCTGCGAATATCAATAAGTTTTTAAAGCATTTTGCAGGTCTTTCAGGTGACTATCATTTTGAAAAATATGGCGAGGAAGGTAAGTTTCACGGCTATACATACTGCTATTTCCGCGAAAAGGGCGAAAAAAAAATTAAGCTTTACGGCTCAAAAAGTGAGCGCAACGGCTTCACAATATTTGCAGTTGATATGAAGGATGATAAATTCATTATCAGAAAAGATATCGAGGGTCTTGCTCTCACCGCAGGTCAGGAATATGAAGTTTTTGATATCGCAGTTATTAAAGGCGATATGGACGATGTAATGGACAAATATTTCTTTGACTTTGTTGGTTGTAAGAAGCCTTCAATCAAGCATCTTTCGGGTTATACATCCTGGTACAACTATTTCCAGAATATCAGCGAAGAAATAATTTTACGTGACCTTAACGGACTTGACAGAGCAAGTGAAGAGGTTAACATATTCCAGGTTGATGACGGCTATCAGCAGGCAGTTGGCGACTGGCTTCTTATTGATGAAAAGAAATTTCCTCACGGAATGAAGTATATTGCAGATGAAATCCACGCAAAGGGTTATAAAGCAGGTATCTGGCTTGCTCCTTTCAGCGCTCAGGTTTCTTCCCAACTTGCAAAAGACCACCCCGATTGGCTTCTTACTCATAACCGCAACGGCAAAAAAATGCTCGGTTGTCAGGGTTGGGGCGGTGCATATACAATTGATATCTACAACCCCGAAGCAAGAGAATATATTAAAAATGTATTTAACGAAGTTCTCAATGTATGGGGCTTTGATATGGTAAAGCTTGACTTCCTTTACAGCCAATGTATTGAGCCCAGAAACGGCAAAACTCGTGGTGAGATTATGTGCGACGGTGTTGACCTTCTCCGTGAGGCTTGCGGCGATAAATGGATACTTGGTTGCGGTGTGCCGATTGGTGCTTGCATGGGTATATTTGATGCCTGCCGTATCAGCTGCGATGCAAACAAGGATTGGAGCTTCAGCCTTTCCAACGGTTTAAGTCAGACTGCTCTTTTGGGTCTTGTAAGAATCAATGCTGAAACACCTTCATCACAGAATGCAATTATCAACACGATTTTCCGTAACCACCTTGATGGCAGAGCGTTCTGTAATGACCCCGATGTATTCTTTCTTCGTGATATAAACATCGGTTATACATGGGAACAGAAGCTTCTTCACGGTAAAATCAATACTGTTTGCGGTAATGTTCTTTTTGTTTCCGATAATGCAGGGGATTTTGATGATGAAAGAATAGGTTACCTCAAGGAATTCTTTAAAGACAAGGATTATAAAGTTAACCTTGCAGAATTTGTTGATGACGATGTCATTCGCCTTGATTTTACAGAAAACGGCGAGGATAAGAGCCTTACATTCAGCCTTAAAACAGGTGACAGTAATGTAAAAGAAATATTATAATTTAATGCCCCCGTTAACGAAAACTGATTTTTCGTTAACGGGGGCATATTTTTTAAACTTTAATTATACCTAATCCCTCTAAAACAGAAAAAATAAGAATTGCAACGATGCAAACGGGAGCTATATATTTAATAACAACTGTAAAAAGAGTTTTTCTCTTGAATTTGCCGTTTAATTCAATTTCTTCAATAAGCGCCTTCGGTTTAATAACATAACCTATAAGAATACAAGTAAGAAGAGCAACAAGAGGCATTATTACGCTGTTGCTTATAAAGTCGAAGAAGTCGAGGAACTGGAAGCCCATAACCTTTACTTCGCTCCATACACTGTAACCCAAGGTGGAAAGAAGACCGAGAATTACGGAGAGGAGGAATACTGCAACACAGGATTTTTTTCTGCTTAAACCGAACTTGTCCATAACAATGGAAACGATGGTTTCCATAAGGGAAATTGAAGAGGTGAGAGCAGCGAAAAGAACCATAAGGAAGAATACCGAACCTATTATAGCACCGCCGGGCATACTTTCGAAAACTTTGGGTAAAGTTACGAACATAAGGCTTGGACCTTTGCCGAGGGCGGATTCGTCACCGCCTGAGAAAGCGAAAACAGCAGGGATAATCATAAGACCTGCAAAGAATGCAATGCCTGTGTCGAAAAGCTCGATTTGTTTAACGGAGCTTTCAAGGTTAACATCCTTTTTCATATATGAGCCGTAGGTAATCATAATACCCATTGCAAGACTCATTGAATAGAAAAGCTGACCCATAGCCGCAAGAACCGTGGTAATAGAGAATTTGCTGAAATCGGGTGTGAGGTAATACTTTACGCCTTCAAGAGCACCGGGCATAAACATTGAATAAACAGCTATGAAAACTACCAGAACAACAAGAATGGGCATCATAACCTTGCTGACTTTTTCAATACCCTTTTCAACACCTAAAAGTACAACAAGAGCGGTAGCACCCAGATAAAGCAAGAACCAACCGATAGGCTCAATAGGGGAAGAGATGAAGTTGCCGAAGAAATTGTCATTGGTTGCTTCAACCATTCCACCGCTTACAAAAGTCCAAAGATATTTTATAATCCAACCGCCGATAACTGAATAGTAGGGGAGAATTATAGTCGGCACAATTGATGCCACACTGCCCAAGAAACCGAAACGTTTGTCAAGCTTCTTATAAGCACCTATTGCACTTACACCTGTTTTTCTGCCTATGGCAATTTCAGCGCACATAAGAGCAAAACCGAAGGTGAGAGCCAAGATAAGATATACAAGTAAGAAAATACCGCCACCGTATTTAGCGGCAAGATAGGGAAAACGCCAGATGTTTCCAAGACCTACCGCAGAGCCTGCAGAGGCAAGAACAAAGCCGAGCTTCCCTGAGAAACTACTTCTTTTTTCAGCCATTGTAAAACCTCTTTCAATAAAGTTTTGAAGATTTAACTATTATTACATAATTAATAGGAAAAAACAAGATGAATTTTGCGGTATTATGCACTATTTCAAAAATTTTTGTTGAATAATTATACAGATTATGGTATTATACAATTTATACTAAGATATGGAGTGATATGGAATTATGGATACAAATACGATTCAGATTCTTGTTGCCATGGTTATCTATATGGCGGCGGTAATTGTAATCGGCCTTGTTTATGCAAAACGTGCTAACAAGAGTTCCGAAAACTATTTCCTCGGAGGTCGTTCCCTCGGTCCTTGGGTAACAGCTATGAGTGCGGAAGCATCCGATATGAGCGGTTGGCTTCTTATGGGACTTCCCGGTGTTGCTTATTGGTGCGGTCTTGCAGATGCTGCGTGGACTGCAATCGGACTTGCAATCGGTACATACCTTAACTGGCTTATTGTTTCGAAAAGACTTCGCCGTTACAGTGTGAGAGCGAACAATGCTATCACCTTGCCCGAGTTTTTCTCAAACCGTTTCCGTGAAAATAAAAAGGTTATCTGTTCATTGGCAGCTCTTTTCATTCTTGTTTTCTTTACGGTTTATGCATCAAGCTGTTTTGTAACCTGCGGTAAGCTTTTCTCAACTCTTTTCGGTTTGGATTATGTTCCTATGATGATATTAGGCGCAGTTTTCGTTCTTGCATATACTATTCTCGGAGGCTTCCTTGCTGAAAGCGCATCCGACTTTATGCAGGGCGTTGTTATGTTTATTGCTCTTACAATAATCGTTGTTGTAAGTACAATCAAAGCTGGCGGTATTGGTGCAGTAATTGAAAATGCACAAGCGATTCCCGGCTTCCTCGATTTCTTCGGTCTTGCAACTCCTGAAGTGAATGCAGAAGGTGTTCAGCTTGTTGCAGAGGGTAAGGCAGTTTTCGGTGAAGCTTCAAACTACGGCGGACTTACAATTGCTTCAATGCTTGCTTGGGGTCTTGGCTATTTCGGTATGCCACAGGTTCTCCTTCGCTTTATGGCAATCCGTAAAGAGAGCGAGCTTAAAATGTCAAGAAGAATTGCTATGGTTTGGGTTGTTATTTCTCTTGCTGTTGCAGTTTTCATCGGCATTGTCGGCAGACAGTTGTTCCCCACAGAGCACCTTACAAAAGCTGCTGCAGAAAGTATTTTCATTACACTTTCTACAAGCTTTTTACCTCCTCTTTTTGCAGGCTTTGTTATGGCAGGTATTCTTGCCGCAACAATCAGCTCTTCCGACTCCTACCTTCTTATTTCCGCATCCGCATTTGCAAAGAACATCTACAAGGATGTTGCTAAGAAGGATGCAACCGATAAGCAGGTTATGACAATGACAAGAATCACTCTTCTTGTTATCGCACTTATTGCAATTGTTATTGCTCTTGATGAAGATAGCGTTATCTTCTCAATCGTTTCATTCGCTTGGGCAGGCTTCGGCGCAACCTTCGGTCCTCTTATGTTGTTCTCTCTCTTCTGGAAGAGAATCAACAGAGCCGGCGCTATCGCAGGTATGGTAGGCGGTGCCGCAATGGTATTCCTCTGGAAGCTTGTTATCAGTAATCTTGGCGGTGCATTCGCAATCTATGAGCTTCTCCCCGCATTTATCTTCTCATCAATTTGTATTGTAGTTGTTTCACTTCTCACAAAAGCTCCTTCAAAGGAGATTGAGGAAGATTTTGAAGCGGTAAAAGCAGGTAATATTGAATAAGTTATATAATTAGAACAACGGTCTTTCGCCAAAAGCGAAAGACCGTTGTTCTAATATGTTTTCAGTTTAGAATTTCTTTCATTTTATCAGGATTTCTTGTTGTAATATTATCGGGGGCGAGGTTGAGGATTTCGTACATTTCCTTTTCATTGTTTACGGTCCATATTGAAACTAACAGACCGTTTTCGTGAAATGTATCAACAAGCTCTTTTGTTGCATTGTCTTTATTGAAGTTTATTCCTATTGCACCGCATCCTTTTACACCCTCAACAAGACTTTTAAGATATTCGGGAGTTTGATTTTTCGGGCTTTCAACATTAAAGTTTAAATAATAAGGAACTTCAGGACTGTCTTTTTTTACGGTTTCAACATCGCTGAGTTCAATTCCCGTATAAAAAATTCTGTTTAAAATTCCATACTTTTCGGCAAGGTCAACTACTGCTTTTAAATTACGAACGCTTTTGGCGTCAACATTTACTTTTATGTTTTTATATTCGCTGACCTTTTTAAACGCCTCGTCAAGAGTTACTTCATTGCCCTTTGGTTCATCGTGAGCTAAAACAGGTGTTCCGTCAGGGAGAAAGTTTAAATCAAATTCAACGATATCTGCACCGTATTTTGCGCCGGTTTCAATTGCTTCAAGGGAATTATCCTTTGTATCAACGCATCCCGTGTGTGCGGTATATGTAAAGCTTTCTGGTAAATCAAGCGGTTCGTTTTTCAAATTTGTCAGCTCCTTGTGATAATTTATTAAAAATATAATGGGAACGAGAATACCGATTAAAAGAATGCAGAGAATACTTAATAATACTTTCTTTTTCATTTTGATACCACCCTATATGTAATTAATAAAAGCAATATAACACAAATTTTCTTGATTTTCTATAAGAAACAGTAATTATTTAACTATAAAAGAATAATTTTATACTTGACTTTTTGAGCTTTTAAACGGAGTGAACAAAAAAAGAGCTTTTTTCTGTGTTTATTTTGCGTCCTTATGCATTGTCAAGACAGATTTTATGTTGTATAATGATGTCGAAATGTAGATTAGGAAAAGTCTGATTAAAAATCAGATGTGTTTTCCGCAAAAACTCAAAGGAGATTATGCTAGTGATTGAAAGATACGATGGATGGAAGGGGTTCGAAAGCGGAACCTGGACAAAAGAAATCAACGTAAGAAGCTTTATTAAACATAATTTCACACCCTATGACGCAAACGAGGAATTTCTTGTCGGTCCTACGAAAGCGACACTTGATTTGTGGGATCAGGTAATGGGGCTTACAAGACAGGAAAGAGAAGCAGGCGGCGTTCTCGATATGGACACAAAGGTGATTTCAACAATCACCTCTCATGGACCGGGTTATCTTAACAAGGAGTTGGAAAAAATCGTCGGTTTGCAGACGGACAAGCCCTTAAAACGCGCTCTTATGCCCTATGGCGGAATCCGTATGGCAGAAAAGGCTTGCAAGGATCACGGCTATGAAATTGACCCTGAAATCAAGGAGTTTTTCACAACTCACAGAAAAACTCATAACGCAGGTGTTTTTGATGCTTATACGCCCGAAATGAGAGCTTGCCGTTCAAGCCATATTATTACAGGTCTTCCCGATGCTTACGGCAGAGGAAGAATTATCGGTGACTACAGAAGAGTTGCACTCTACGGTGTTGACAGACTCATCGAAGATAAAATGGAGCAGAAGGAAACAACCCGTTCTGCTATGTATTCTCAGGTTATTCAGGAACGCGAGGAGCTTTCTGAGCAAATCCGCGCTCTTGAGGACCTCAAAAAAATGGCGTTAAGCTACGGTTTTGATATTTCTCAGCCTGCACGCAATACAAAAGAAGCAATTCAGTGGTTGTACTTTGGTTATCTCGCAGCAGTTAAGGAGCAGAACGGTGCGGCAATGTCCTTGGGCAGAACCTCAACCTTCCTTGATATTTACTCCGAAAGAGATTTAAAGAACGGCGTTTATACTGAAGAAGAGATTCAGGAAATGATAGACCATTTCATTATGAAGCTTCGTCTTATTAAATTTGCGAGAACACCGGAGTACAATGCTCTTTTCTCGGGAGATCCCCAATGGGTTACTGAGTCCATTGGCGGTGTTGCAATTGATGGCCGTCACATGGTAACAAAGATGTCATACAGATATCTTCACACCCTTGAGAATTTAGGAGCGGCACCCGAACCCAACCTTACGGTTCTCTGGTCAACCCGTCTTCCCGAGAATTTCAAGCGCTTCTGTGCGAAGATTTCCATTGAAACATCATCTGTTCAGTATGAAAACGATGACCTTATGCGATTCCACCATGGTGATGACTATGCAATTGCTTGCTGCGTTTCTTCAATGAAAGTGGGTAAGGAAATGCAGTTCTTCGGCGCAAGAGCAAACCTTGCAAAATGTCTTCTTTACGCTATCAACGGCGGTGTGGATGAAATTTCAGGTAAACAGATTGCTCCCAAATATCGCCCCATAACAAGCGAGTATCTTGATTACAGCGAGGTTATGGAAAAATATGATGCAATGATGGAGTGGCTTGCAGAGGTTTATGTTAACACCCTTAACATAATCCACTATATGCACGACAAATATTGCTACGAGAAAATCCAGATGGCTCTCCACGACAAAAAGGTAACTCGTTGGTTTGCTACGGGTATTGCAGGTCTTTCCGTTGTTGCGGATTCTCTTTCCGCAATTAAATATGCGAAGGTTAAGACAATCCGTAACGAAGATGGTCTTGTTGTGGATTACGAGGTTGAGGGCGATTTCCCCAAATACGGTAATGACGATGACCTTGTTGATGAAATTGCTTATGATATCGTTCACCGCTTTATGACTCATATTAAAAAGAACCATACCTACCGTGACGGTATTCCCACAACGTCAATTCTTACTATTACATCTAACGTTGTTTATGGTAAGAATACAGGCGCAACTCCCGACGGACGTAAGAAAGGCGAGGCATTCGCTCCCGGCGCAAACCCAATGCACCGCAGAGATACCAAAGGTGCAGTTTCATCACTTGCATCAGTTGCGAAGCTTCCTTTCGTCGATGCTCAGGACGGCATTTCAAACACATTCTCCATCATTCCCGGTGCACTTGGTAAGGATGACCAAATTTTTGCAGGGGATATAGAAATTAATCTTGACTGTACAGATGGTGCATGTATGAGCCCTACACTATTCGAGGGACTTGACGCTGAATAAATTCGAAATTCGGAATTCGGAATTCGAAATTAAAAAGTTTAAAACCTTTTATGCAATGTGGTGTTAAAATGAAAGAAAATATAATTGCTGATAAAAGTTTTGATTTTGCGGTTAGGATAGTTAATCTGCATAAGTATTTAGTTACCAAGTAAGTGGATTATTCACTTGCAAAGCAATTACTGAGATGTGGCACAAGCATAGGTGCAAATGTAAGCGAAGCTGTAAAAGCGCAATCAACAGCAGATTTCTACACTAAATTAACAATAGCGTTAAAGGAAGCAAATGAAACACATTATTGGTTAAGGTTATTGTTTGCTACCGAATATTTAACAGAACAAGAGTTTTTGAGTATTGAAAAAGATATTGATGAAATAGTCGCAATACTTGTTGCAATAACGAAAACAACGAAAGAAAAATTGAACACAAAATAAAAAATCATATTTGGAAGTCATATGGATTTTACTGATAAAGTTTCGGTTATATCTCATTCCGAACTCTGAATTCCGAATTCCGAATTTTAGACAGGAGGTCTAACAATGTCAGCTACAGAAAATCAGATAGATAACCTTGTTTCCCTTCTTGACGGTTATGTTCAGAAGGGTGGACACCACCTTAATGTGAATGTTTTTTCAAAGGAAACATTGCTTGATGCTCAGAAGCATCCTGAAAAATATCCTCAGCTTACTGTAAGGGTAAGCGGTTACGCTGTTAACTTTATTAAGCTTACAAAGGAACAGCAGGACGAGGTTATTTCAAGAACTTTCCACGATAAAATATAATGACAGGCTTTATCCATTCAAAAGAAAGCTTCGGCACAGTTGACGGCCCCGGCATAAGATATGTTCTATTTATGCAGGGGTGTCCTATGCGGTGCCTTTACTGCCATAACCCTGATACCTGGAAAACAGGTGAGGGGACAGAAATAACCGCAGAAGAGGTTGTCGAGGAAATAAAAAGCAACAAAGGCTTTTATTCCAAAGGTGGTATAACCGTCAGCGGAGGCGAGCCTCTTTTGCAAATCAAATTTTTAACAGAGCTTTTCAGAAAATGCAAGGAGGAAGAAATTCACACCTGCATTGATACTTCCGGCATTACATACAATGCGGAAGATAAAGAAAATATAGAAAAACTTGATGAACTTTTGCAATATACCGACCTTGTTATGCTTGATATAAAGCATATTGATTCTGAAAAACATATGACTTTAACGGGGCATAATAATAAAAATATTCTTGCCTTTGCAAAGCACCTTGAAAGAAAGAATATTCCTCTATGGGTGCGCCATGTTGTTGTTGAGGGCTATACCGATAAAAAAGAAGATTTAATTAAATTGGGCGAATTTATCGGAAAGCTCAGAAATCTTAAAGGCCTTGATGTTTTACCCTATCATACAATGGGGGTTAATAAATATAAAGAACTCGGCATACCTTATAAATTAGAGGGATTAGAAGCTCTGTCCAAAGCCGAGGCGGTTAAGGCTAAAGAATATATTTTACTTGGAATCAAAAAAAGTCGTCAGCTTGGCTGACGGCTTTTTTATTAAATTCGGAGTTCGGAATGTAAAAGTAACGCGAAGCCTATCCCTCTTTTTTTCTTGCAAAAAGGAGGGGGACCGTTCTGGAAACGAATTGTTGTTATAGTGAACAATATTTCGGGTGATACACACACTCATAAAGTAAAGTTGGGGCAGAACGGCGGGTGGTACAAAGAATGCAAAATACAAAGCACAAAATGAAATTAAAAGTTACGAATTAGAAATGAGAAATTGAGGGGCGCGGAAATGCACCGGATTATAATTGTAGGGGAGGGTCTTGGGTTGCTTTTGAACGGGGATGGGAGGTTTCGTATGACTTTACGCGCAGTTTCGGAAAGTTCACGTTTAGAGCCCGAGAGTTTTACGTTAAAATCAACAAGCGCATAAGTTGTTTGTTGTGCAAATCGTCAAAAATAAACAAAAAACAAAAAAAGTGTTTACAAAAATTGGTTGGTATGCTATTATGTGGGTGTAGCAAAGGTACGGAATGTTCCCGAAAGGATCTTAACGTGACTTTGATACATAATTAAATGGTATTACGGTGAGGGTGAAAGACACTTACTTGTAATATTAAAAAATTTTTAAAAGGAGTTGTTCGTAAATGTTTAAATTTATGAAGAGCAAAAAGGGTTTCACCCTCGTTGAATTAATGATCGTTGTTGTTATCATGGCTATCCTCGTTGCAGTTGCAGTTCCGATTTTCTCAGCTGTTACAAAGAATGCAAAAACAAAAACATGTATCGGTAACCAAAGAGAAATCATTTCTTCAGTTGGTAACTGGCTTATGCTCCAGACAGATTCTTCAATCGCTGGTTCTTTCACAACAACTGGTGGTCAGGACGCTCCCGCTTGGGGTGAATTCACTGGTTTAACCGATGCACAGGTAGATGAAATTAAAGCTCTCTTCAAAACTACCCCTGTATGCCCCGATGCAGCAGCTACAATCACAGCTACAATCACAGCTGGTGATGCTAATACTAAAGCTAGTGTAGCCACAAAGTGTGAAAATGGCGATAATAGTGCAGAACACGTAGTTCCCGGTGTGAACTAATTGAATTATTAAATGGAAAAACTCTCGGGTAACACCGAGAGTTTTTTGTATTTATACAACAACTTTAAAAATCCTTGTTTAAATTTATTCGAGAATTTTGTTGGTGTGTATTTACAAAAATGAGAATATGTGGTACAATGCTCTATGTAGGAGTTTCGGAAAAGTTGCGAAAACGAATGGAGTGTTTTATAAATGTCCAGTTTTATGAAATCCAAAAAAGGTTTTACACTCGTTGAGTTAATGATTGTTGTTGTTATTATGGCAATCCTTGTTGCTGTTGCAGTGCCTGTTTTTTCTGTGGTTACAAAAAATGCAATTACTAAAACATGCATTGGTAATCAAAGAGAAATAATTTCTGCTATGGGTAACTGGCTTATGCTTATGTCAACAGAAAATGTTACAGGTACAATCACTACCAAGGGTGGGCAGGATGCTCCCGCTTGGGGTGAGGACACAATTACAATAAGTATTGATGGCGTTGCTGCTGATGTTACTGAAGAAGTAAAGGGACTTTTTAAAATGGTTCCTGCTTGTCCCGATGAAGCAGCTACCATTCAGATTACAATTCAGCCTGGTACAGGAGATGCACAGGGTTCAAGAGCAACTGTTGTAACACAGTGTCTTAACGGCACAAACAGTAGTGAACATATTGTTCCTGGTGTAAACTAAAGTAAATTCAAACCCTTTCGGCTTTGTTCCGAAAGGGTTGTTTTTTGTCTTAATCTTTTTATTGCTTTTCAAAACGCGATATGGTAATATATTATTGATATCTTGTGAGGTGATTTTATGTTATATAGATTTTTCCTTTCTAAAAAGGGCTTTACTCTTGTAGAGCTTTTGGTTGTTGTTACAATTCTCGGAGTTCTTACTGTAATTGCAGTTCCTGTTTTTTCTGCAGGCATAAAAAAACAACGTCAGGATGATTGCCGTAACCAACGTCTTGTTCTAGAAACTGCAGTTAAGCAAGCTATGTTTGGAATGATAGATAACGGTAAAAGACAGGAAAAAATATATTTTGAAAATTGCGAAAATGAAATCACATACCCCGGTGATGGTGTTGAAGGTAATGCTGACGATGATTATGTAGGTGACAGTTGCTTTGTTTTTTCGTATCCTGCAAAAGGTGATGACGAAACGGAGCAAAGAGTGCCCTATTGTTCCGGTATTGATGTGTTTACGTTGGGTGATTTGCGCGGTGGTTATAGAGATGACGAAAAACTGGATTATAAAGATTACGCTACTCCGGAGTATAATCATTATTTGAAGAAGAAAAGGCTTGAAAATGTTGACTTTTATTTGTATCTCGATAACCAAGAAATACCGATTTGTCCATTTGCAGACTTGAAAGATAGCGATACTGAAAATGATTATTACTATTATGTGTTTGAAGATGGTAGTGTTATTTGCTCTTGTCCCAAATGCAATGAAACAGATTGAAATGTTTTACGGAGAAAATTATGAAATTAAATGAAAATTATATTTTAAAAACTGTTGCGGGTATGCCTGTTGTTGTTCCCGTTGGTGATGCGGTGAATAATATTCATGGTATGATTACCCTTAACGGTCCTGCGGAAATTATCTGGAAAGCTCTTGAAAACGGCAAGAGCTATGATGAAATTGTTGCCGAAATCAAAAGCGAATATGATGCAGAAGAGGCTGTTATTAAAGCTGATTTGGATGCATTTCTTGAAAAATTAAAAAACTATAAAATTTTGGAGTAATATTTTGAAAATTAAAGTTGCAGATTTAGTTGTTGAAGCAGAATTTCATTATAATTTTTTGTTATCTCGACTTGGTCCGTATTTGTGTGACGATAAAGAAGGTACCGATATTAAAATTGATATTTCAAAGCAGTTTTATATAGATAGTCATACAATGAATCCCCAAATGACCTTGGGTGAATGCGAGTGCCTTTGGAGCGGTGGCTATTTTTATGAGCAATTGACCCGCTTTGGCGGTATAATGCTTCATGCCTCCTGCGTTGAATATGAGGGCAAAGCATACTTGTTTTCCGCTCGTTCAGGAACAGGCAAATCCACACACACACACTTATGGCTGGAATATTTGCCGGGTTCGCGTATTATTAATGATGATAAGCCGGCAATCAGATGTATTGACGGCGTTTACTACGCTTACGGTACCCCTTGGAGCGGTAAAACGGACGAAAGCGTCAATATCGGCGTTCCTATTGCCGGTATTGCCTTCCTTTCAAGAGGGGAAAACAGCATAAAGAGAATTCACGGAATAAAAGCATTGAAATTATTTATGGATCAAACTGTGAGACCTCGTGATAAAGCTCTTATGGGAAATATGCTGGATATTTTAAACGGTGTTTTGACGGATGTTCCCATTTACGAAATTTCCTGCGATATGAGTGAAGAAGCGGTTAAGACCGCTTACGAGGGAATGAGACATAATTGAAAATTGTAAATGGAAAATTGCAAATTTAGGGACCTGCGGTCTGCATTATAATGATTTGTTGGAGAAAATGTGTTATGGAAAATCCAATTGTTGAAAAAAGTTTTGATTTTGCAATTAGAATTGTAAATTTGAATAAGCTTTTGACAGAACACAAAAAAGAGTATGTTATGTCGAATCAATTGTTGCGATGCGGAACAAGTATAGGTGCTAATGTAGCGGAAGCACAACAAGCACAAAGTCAGGCGGATTTTATTTCTAAAATGAATATTTCCTTAAAAGAGGCGGCAGAAACTAAATATTGGTTGAGGCTTCTGAATGCCACAGGGTATATAAACGACAAGGAAATTAAAACAATATTGAATGAATGTGTTGAGATAGAAAAAATATTATATTCAATAGTGAGAACAACAAAAGGTAACAACTGAATTTAAAAATCGGAGTTGTTTATGCATAAGCTAAGCGGTAAAATCGGCGTAGCCCCGAAATTTGCCATTTGCAATTTGCAATTTACAATTCTTTTTAGGTGAGTGAAATGGCAAGAAAAAATAAAAAAAACAAGAAGAGTAAAAAGGTTGCACTTATTGTATTGTGTTTTTTACTTGTTCTTTGCATTGGTCTTTTTGCGGTTGGTTTTAATTATTATCAAAGTCTTAAAGAGGCTCCGCCGGCGGTGGAAGATACTCTTACATACGATTTCGATGATGAAACTCAACCTGAGGTTTTAGAGGATGACCCTGAATTTGACAAGATTTTCGAGGGTGATGCAACGGAATTTAAAGCTGCACTTAAAGAATGGGCAACAAACGGCGGAGATGTTATGTATTCAAAGGATGTTATAAATGTTCTTTGCGTTGGCGTTGATACCCGAAATAAAAATACTGTTTCAGGTCTTTCGGACTCAATGATTGTTGTTTCTATAAATCAAAAACTCGGAACGATAACTCTTACATCAATTATGAGAGACAGTTTCGCTTATCTTGAATCGCCTGACGGTGTTGGCAGCTTCAATAAAATTAACTCTGCTTTTCCCTTTTACGGAATTGACAATCTGATAAATACTGTTGAAAGTCATTTTAAAATCAGAATTGATGGTTATGCTATGATTAACTTTGCTTTCTTTAAAGCGGTTATCGATGAACTGGGTGGAGTTAATGTTCCTGTTCAGCAATATGAGGCGGATTATATTAATAAGGGCTATGGTTTTGATATTGTTGCCGGCGATTCAGTTAACCTTAATGGTGATGAGGCTCTTGCTTTCTGCCGAAGCAGAAATTGTGATGCTGACGGTGATGTCAGCCGAACAAGAAGACAAAGGCAGGTAATGATAGGTCTTCTTCAAAAAGCCGCTACAATTCAGACTTCTGAAATTACAGGTTATATTAAGACCTTTTTGCCCTATTTGAAAACAAGCTATGATGAATCTGAGGTTATTTCTCTTGCAACCAAAGCTGTTGTCGGAGGTTGGGCTAATTTCAGCGTTAATCAAATTGTTATGCCGGATGAAGCTTCCAGAGAGGCTCATTCAGGTTCTGTTTGGTACTGGGCGGTTGATTACCCCCTTGCAGCACAAACTCTTCAAACGGCAATATACGGCTATTCGAATATAGAATTAGCTGAAGACAGAGTTTCACCGTTAGATATAAATTAAAAAATGACCGAAGCAGAATTGAGATTTCTGCTTCGGTCATAATGTTTTTTAAAATCAGATTTCAGGAATTTCAATTGTTACCTCTCTGCCAAGGTCGGAAGAACGAGCAATACCGTCTATAATTGCCTGATTATAAATAATCTGGCTTGAGGGTACGGGAGCAGGAAGATTGAATTCGATTGCATCAATGAAGGAACGGATTTTCTTGTCGAAGTTGTCACCGTTATTGTCGCATTCGGGGATAACAGTTTCAACACATTCTCCAGCAATATTGTGGTAAATTGTCATAGGTCCGCCGATTGAACCGTTCCAGCATTCTGTTGAGGGGATTCTCAAACCGCCTTCTGTACCCATAATGATTGTGTCACCGGGAGTATCGCAATGCATTGCCCAAGCAATACGGAAGTCGAGAACAATATCATTTTCAAGGCGAACATAAGCTGCTGCAAAGTCATCAACACCGAAAACTTCTGTGTATTCGGGTTTCTGAAGATATTCAGGTTTTTTGCCGAAAA
Organism: uncultured Eubacteriales bacterium; assembly: GCA_964624385.1. Taxonomy (GTDB): domain Bacteria; phylum Bacillota; class Clostridia; order Oscillospirales; family Acutalibacteraceae; genus DTU089. The sequence continues at coordinate 34,565 of CAZUZV010000022.1, forward strand.
GACCTGCTTTGAAGCCTGTAACTGTAAGGGGCTTCGGATAGCCGATTGCATTGAGAACCATATCAAGTGAATAGCAACCGATATCACCGAGAGCACCAAGACCTGCTGTATCTTCCTGAATG
>CAZUZV010000023.1:0-34586 GCA_964624385.1 uncultured Eubacteriales bacterium
GATTTACTATAATAAACGACGCCGGAATATTTCCCATCTTTATTTAATCGTCTGTTAGAAATATATCCATCTTTTATAAATCCCGCTTTTTCCATTACTCTAAATGATTGCACATTAAGTTCGTTACACGAACATTCAACCAAATAATAATCACGATTATTCAACAAGTGATCTGCAACTGCTTTTAATGCTTCGGCAGCGTAACCATTGCCCCAAAATTTATACCTTACCGTATATCCAACGTTACAATAATTATGCTTTTTTACAACGGTATTCACATCGATATTACCGACAACTTCGCCCGTGGATTTCAATTCCATAACCCACTTTTCATATTTGTTTTCGTCAGCATCGCTTATCCATTTTTTAATACATTCCAATTCTTCGTCTTTTGTCAAATTGGGATATTTAATATATTTAGCCAATCTTTCATCTGTGATGATTTCATAAATGGCATCAATATCGCTTTCTTTATATCGTCTTAAAATAAGTCTATCTGTTTCTATTCTTGGACTTAACATTTTAATTACTCCATATCGCTATAAAATATAATATCTTTACCTAAGGTTTTCCAATTCTGTGAGAAGTTTTGTTTTCATTTCTTCCAATTCTTCAAGAGATGGTTTATTCTCTTCAGCCCACATTATTTCTTTAGGCAACCACCAAACAGGACCTTTACCATTGTTGCCATAGTCCAACAAATCCCCACTTTTTCTGGGGAAGATATGCCAATGTAAATGAATATCGCCATTACCGAGACATTCATAATTCATTTTTTCTGCACCGAAAGCATTTTTTACCGCTTCAGCAACAACCGTCATTTCAAGTAAATATTTGGTTCTGAAATCAACTTCCAAATCGAATAGCTCAACGACGTGCTGTTTGCAGATAAATAATGAATAGCCATAAAAGTGCTGGTTCCAACCTAATATAACATAGCCTGTTTCAAGCTCTTTCACAAACCAAGGGTTTTCACCGTTTTTGATTTGCTCAATAACTTTGCACATATCACAATTCATTTTTGTTCACCTTTATATCTCTCAAAAGTTCTTCGTGTTGCTTACAAAACAGTTTGGGCATATTATCTAAGGAGAAGTATTTAAGCTCCAAGGTTTCGTCCTTATCGCAGACCAACTCTCCACCGACAACAGTCATTTCATAGCCGATACAGATACTTTGGACTTCGTCTCCGTTGGCACAAACAACATCGCAGTCGGTATAAACACCGATGAGCTTGCCAACTTCAACATCTAACCCTGTTTCTTCTTTAACCTCACGTTTGGCTGCCATTTCAGGTGTTTCGCCAAGCTCAAGAGCACCACCGGGGAATCCCCATTTGTTGCAGTCAGCTCGTTTTTGAAGAAGCACCTCACCCTTTTCGTTGAAGATACATCCACCTGCATAAACAATTATAATTTTCTCGTGACCAACCTTGCCACGAATCCATTTTATATAATCCTTCTTCTCCAATCGAATCACCACCAAACTATACTACCACAATTTTACCATTGATATAAAAGAAATGCAACCCGAGAAGATTAAACTTCTCGGGTCTGATATTTTGATGATTCCTAAATTAAATATTCTATTCAACACACAAAAGCAATGCATTTAAAAAGTCTGCATCATTTTGGTCGGTGCGTTTTTTAGGGCCTTTTGTTCTGTTACCTGCCATACGCTCCTTTTTGCCTATAAAACGGGTAAAAAGGAGATTTTCTATATTGCTGTCGGTGTAAATAAGTCCGTTCTGGTTAAGTGCCTTACCGCCTTTACCAAGTACGAGGGCTGCAAGACCATAATCCTGTGTGATAATCACATCACCCTTTTCGGTAAGGTTTGCAATACGGCAATCAGCAGAATCTGCGCCCTTATCAACAACAATAGTTTTTGCACCTTCCTTTTCAATGGTGTGGGTATTGTCGCAGACAATAATACACGGGAGCCCTCGCTCTTTAGCTACATTGGCGGTAATATCTACAACGGGACAGGCGTCCGCATCAATAATAATTTTCATAGCATACCTCAAATCAATATACCATCGCAATGGTCGATTTCGTGTTGAATTATTTGTGCTGTCCAGCCTGTAAAGGTTTTGATTCGGGTTTGGAATTCGGCTGTTTGCCACTGCACCTTTATACTCTTATAACGCTTGCAAGGACGAGGACCACCGAGAAGAGAAAGGCATCCCTCTTCTGTCTGGTACGGGTCTGATTTCTTGATGATTTCGGGGTTAAACATTGTCGTATATGTACCGTCATTATCAAAACAGATAATGCGCTTGTGCACACCAATCATATTGGCAGCCATACCAACACAACCCTCAGCATTGGCAATAAGCGTATCCAACAAATCCTCTGCCACCTGCAAATCTTCAATTGTAGCCTTTTCCGACTTAAACCCCAACAAAATCGGGTCGTGAATTACTTCTTTAATCATATTATTTCTCCTGACAAAATACAGCAATCGCTTCTGCTACAAAATCTGCTGTTCCTTCACCGTATTTATCAATGTTACTCTTAAATCGTTCATCAGCGACATACATTTTCCCCAGACCTTCGAGAATCTCGTCAGTACAAGTGTAATAATTGTGGGTAATGTGTGCCTGAAGCTTTGCCACAAGCTCCTGTACTTCGGCAGAATCCGCACTCACCTTATTATTCTTACACATAGCAAACTCTGCAAAAATTGCCATCAATCCATCATTGGCTTGAGTCCAATCTTCTTTTGTGTAATTCTTAGTTTTTTGTTCATGCTCATGATATATAGCGGTGTTCCCCCATCGCTCACGAGCTTCATTTTCATAGTTTTTCATTTGCGCACCTAAATTATCTCTCTTAATTTTTGAATGAGTACCTCTCTTTCACCACTACCATTAGTTGCAAAACGCAAAAGAGGGATATTATATAACTCTAAAATATGATTTTTTAATTTATCGCGTTCGTGTTGAATTGTCCCCTCTTTATGGTGTGAATACCCATCAACTTCAATAGCGAGAACAGGTTTCTTACTAACTTTATTATATATAAGAAAATCTAAATGCGTATTTTCATTCATTGCATATTCGCATTCTCTATCATTAAGAAGGCTTGGATCACGTATCAACATATTTAAGGGCTGACGACACACGACACCATATGATGAAAGTCCCAACTCTTTAATAGTATCAGTAATTAAAGCATACATCAGATTTTCAGAATCATAGGTAGATATTTTCTTATACCTCTTCAAAAACTCTTTTCTGCTTTCTGTATATTGGCTATATAAATAATCAAATACAGAATAAATTTTACTTTCTTCAATACTGAAATTGTTATACTCGATATACGATATAAGGTCATAGATATTACTATCTGTCGGTTGCTCATTACCTGAAACCACGAGATTTAGCTTTCTCCGTGCTCTGGATATAGCAACATTAAGAAGGTACGGATCATCTGTAAAATCTGTTATTTCGTTATCAACTGTTGTCAGAATTATAGCTTCTTTTTCACGTCCTTGGAATTTATGTACTGTTGAAATATCAACACCATTGCCTTTTAATTCTTTCTCAAGTGCATCGACCTGGTCATTATAAGGCGCTATTATTCCAATATCTTCGGGACGATACCCAATTTGTGGAAGAACCTCATTTTTAATTGAATCAATTTGTCTTTGATTCATATGATCTCTTTGATGATTACCTGCAACTGTTTTCATAACAGATAGAACATCAGTTTCATCGTTATCTGTTGTCATTATAATTAGTTCTCCACCATAAAACTTTTGGTTGCAAAAATTAATGATTTTCGGATGACATCTATAATGTTCTCGCAATAACGTTTGAGGTGCCGTTGGAATAACCTCACAAACAGATTGCAAAAAGCTTTTATTTGCAAATCTATAGCTTTCGCTAATATTAAACGATTCGAAAATAGCATTAGAGCTTTTTTCAATATGTCCCTTTACAACATTGGGTAACTGCTTGGTGTCGCCTACAATAACAACATTTTTTGCGCTTGACAAAGCAAGAGCACCGGTTGCGACATCAATCTGAGAAGCCTCATCCATTATTAAATAATCAAATTGCGCACCTGTACATAAACTACTGCGAGATGAATACGTTGTACTTAAAACAATTGGATATTCGTTTAAAACTGCTTTCCAGTCTTTCCACAAATCCTCATCAGAAAAAACAGTTCTATATCCACCACCGTTATATTTTGAGTACATTTTATTTCTCAAATAAGTCATGGACATATCACAAAGACTGTTCATCAAATCTTCTGCATTCTGTGCAGAAAGCGTTTCGTTAAGGTTACCTATCTGAGTAGTTAGTTCCCTACCTTTCGCTTGATAAAACATGCTTTGAAACATATGTATTACTTTTGAAATATCTGTCTTATAAATATTCCAATCGGCTATACCATAAATTAAAAAGCTTTTGATTTTAAAAAATAATGTGAGTTTTTTATTTGTTTCCGAAAACATTTGGCATTCTTGCCATAATTGCATTATTTTGCTTGATTTCAGATTCCTTCTGAGTTTATATTTAAACGCCTCGTCGCCTGTTTCATTCAAGTAATTCTCATAATGCCTTAATTCAAGATTTAATGCCTGAAGTTCTTGCTTAGTCAATGATAAATTCTCCTGTACAGAGAAAAGTTCATTTAACCTTTGAGAAATAGCATTTAGGTTGCTTAAATAAAGATTTTCATTTTGAATTTCTGTTCTCCAAGTAGTTAAATCCGGATATTTACCACTTTGATTTTTTATAAACTTAATTTTATTTTCCTGGCAGCCTAATGAAGCAACCATGAACCCCATACCATACTTTGGTGATGAAAGTTTTTCTAAAACATTTGCTGTAGCAGAGTTGTTGTTTGATACAACTTGTACGGTTTTACCTTGCACCAGTAAATTAGCTATTATATTGAGTATTGTTTGAGTTTTACCTGTTCCGGGTGGGCCTTGAATGATACTTATTTTATTTTCAAGTGCGTTTTTTACAGCTCTATATTGACTTACATTGCAACCGAAAGGAAATATTGGCGTTGCTGTTGTTTTGAAAACATTAGGAAACTGCTTAGGATTCAAGTATGAAGCCAAAGCTGTATCTTCCCCTATAAAAGAGGTAAGTTTTTCATACTGTTTCGAAAGCAATTCGGTACCATCGTCTGTTCTCAAGCTAACAAGGCTAGCTACTTGCTTCAAATAATTAAAGATATCATTAGATGATGCATCCTCTAAACAAGAACGAATGATACTCAGTTCGTTTTCAGGGTAACTCTTTTCAGCACCATTCCCGAAGCAAACATGCCAGTATCTTCTACGACCATCAGAAAATATGTATATTTCTTTTATATCAGAAAAGTCATAATCCCAATGTGATATATGGTATAAATTTGGATTGATTGAAACAGGGTCTTTTAACACACTTATCCTGTCATAACTATAACCAAAAGTTTTTCCACTGTTAAATGTGATATCATACTTATGTGTTTGAGGGTTATATTTACAGTTTTCAATATTAGGAGATATAATTTCGTTGGTTTTATTATCAATAACCATATACTTTTTGGTATTCAAATTATAACCTCCTTAAATAGAATATGTTAATGTGAGATAAAAAATGTTAAATACAAGATATCAGTCAAACAACGATAGTTGTTCTGAATCACTAAATGGTGTTGTTTCTTTGAGATTATCTATTACGCCATCCCACGTTATATCAATCGGAATAGCACCTTTTTCAATCAAGGCTTTATTTCCAGGATATGATATCTTATTCCAACAAATTTGCTTACACCAACCATGCTGTAAATTTTCTGTTGCACCTGCCCATGTACCACCTTTGTTATACTCTGACTTAACAACAATCGTACCAGATGACTGTGCATAAATATATCGATTACGCATCATAGCTACACCCACATTAAATCCCGCGTCGGGCTTTACCACCGAAAGTAACAGCATTTGACCATTTCTTATTGCGTTTAAAACATTTGATTTTTTTAATTTTCTTAACATTGAATCGGAAAGATATTCAACAACAGGTGCACCCATATTTAAAGCCTGTTCCTCTGAAATAGTATCTACACCCTTAGCCCCTCCTGTTACTACACCATATCCATTACGAACAGTCTTTGCAACAGTATCCCTTGTAAAAGAAATATCTTCATCTGAAATTGTTCTCGAGCCTACGTAACCTACATATTTATTCTTCAACAGTTCCACATCACCCGCAACATAAAATATAGGTGGGCAGTTGTTACCTAAAACTTTCTTTAATTTTGTAGGATACTCGGAGTCTGCTCTGGTGATTGCAGAAATACCTATATTGTTAAGTTTAGTCAATTCAAAAGTAAGACTGGCATTCCTATCAATCAATCTAAAAATTCTATCGGTAAATTCGGCGGATGCACTTAATTTATCTTTAAAATCAATTTTTGAAATATCAAAGATATCAGCAGGTTGAAGACCTACATCCAGTAATTTCTTTGCAAGTTCTGCCCATTCTTTAGGTTCAAGTGGTACAACACCTTCACCAACACACAAATGACTACAAAGTGTAAGAATTGCATTAGAATTTGTGCTCAAAATTAATCCTCCTTTTGACTACTATCGGCTAATGCAAATGGATATACCTCCTGACATCCACCTTCTGTCAGATAATATCCGCAAGCGGTCAATGTCCATTTAGAATCTACAACATCATCCACAAGCAGTATTTTTTCAGGTATATCTACATCGTCTTTCAAACTAAAAGATCGCATAGCGTTACCACATTGATGTGAGCTGTTTTGCATATCTTTTTGCTGACGTGTTGCTGATTTCTCTAAAAGTTCAACAAACTGTATACCGAGTGAATCTGCGAGTTTTTTTGAAAAATCTGCAACAATATTACTTCTCAATGATGGTACACATGTAATGTGCAAAATCCCCTTTTCCTCAACAAACGGGCGTAAAACATTTGCACTTTTCCCCACAAGTTCATCACAAAAACAGTTTTGACCACTATATTTATCTCTCTTGACTAATTCACCATAACCAGGATCACCATATTTAGATAAACATATACCCTCTTTATTAGGCGTGGCTATTCTCTTGCTGCTCGTAACATCTGAAAGCATGAACATCTTTCTTGGTTCAATAACCATCGTTAACCCATTTATATATTCTTCTGCTATATGAATAGAAGCTTGCGTTGGTAAAGGCGAGAAAACAGTCTGTCCAACACAATTAGCACAATGACCACAATCGTTAGCTGTAAAATCATCAAGACATTCAACAATGAAACGACTGTAACATTTCTTCGTATGAGCTAATTCTTTCATTTGATTCATTTCTTTGATTCTTATTTTCGTAATCGCATCATAATGTTCAGCATCATAAACGAAAGGCTTGGGTGTTGCATAATAGAACTGCCTTTCTTTACGCAAAAAGCCATCATTCAAAAGAAAATTAATTGCTTTTTCAAGACGAGATTTACGTATATTTAGAGCAGAAATAATTTCTTGCATTCTCACACCATTATTATTTAAAATATAGTGCATAATTTGCTCAGTTTCATTTTCTGTGGGAAAAGCGGTATTTATAAAATAATTTAATATATCGTCATCTTCTTTACCAAACATCAGGAAAGTGTATGCTTTGTCAATATTTCTCCCAGCACGACCTATTTGTTGATAATACGAAACAATATTAGCCGGCATTTGATAATGTACAATAAAAGATATATCACCTTTATCGTATCCCATACCAAGTTTTATAGTTGCAACAATAGCTTTAATTTCGTTATGTCTGAACTTTTCTTCTATATCGCGATTTAAGGCTTCGCCATCCTCAGATTTTCTTGAGTAATACGCTTCAGCAGAAATTCCGTTACATTTCAAAAAAGCACTTAAATAATCGCAATCTCTTTGTGTTAGACAGTAGATAATTCCACTTCCTGGAAGTTTATTTATATTTTCAAGAATCCAAGCATATCGAGTGATTCTATCCGGCATCTCAAGGACATTAATTGAAAGAGATTCTCTTGTTAGTGAGCCTCTTGAAATATATACATTATCTCCAAGTTGTTTTTCAAGATCCGCAATTACTCTATCATTAGCAGTTGCAGTTGTAGCCAAAACAGGAACTGTTATAGGTAAAGTAGATATAACCTCTCTTAAATTACCATATTGAAGACGGAAATCATGTCCCCAATCAGATATGCAATGCGCTTCATCTATAACAAACAAACCTATTTTAATATTCTTTAACCGCTTTTGAACTTTATCTGTAAAAAGAGTTTCGGGAGTAACAAGAATAAGATCAAGTTCGTCATTTTCGAGAGAATCAAGAATATCGTCCTCTCTATCTTTTACACTACTATTAAGTACATCGCATTTTAACCCTATGCTTGTTGCTGCTTCAATCTGGTTTTCCATAAGTACTAACAAAGGACTGACAACCATTGTAACACCTTTATTTTTTTCTCGCATTAACTTTGTGCTAATAAAATAAACTAAGCTTTTTCCCCAACCAGTGCGTTGAACAACAAGAACCCTTTTATAAGTCATAGTAGCTTCAATTGCTTCGTATTGACCTTGACGAAAAGAGGCATTATCACCATACATTTTTTTAATTATAGAATTGGCATCTTCATATATTTTGTAATCTTTTATTTTATCACTCATAGTATTTTCCTTTTGTTATCTTCTTCAATATATCCTTATCTGCAGGGCAGAAATTGTAGTTTTGTATTTCAGATGGAGTTATCCATTTAAGGTCGTTGTGTTCTAAAAGTTCGGGTACTCCTTCGGATATTTCGGCATTGAACAGTGTTAAATGCACGGTGATATCTGGATAATCGTGAACGACCTCGGTGAAAACATCACCAACAGAAAGTGTGATATTCAACTCTTCCCGGCACTCGCGTATGAGTGCCTGTTCTTTTGTCTCCCCTGCTTCAACCTTACCACCAACAAATTCCCACAACAAAGCACACGACTTTGTCGCAGGCCGCTGGCAAATCATAAATCTATCCTTGTCCCATATTAAAGCTGCTACAACTTCGGTCATAGTTTCACCTAACTAAGTTTCTGTTGATCAGTTGACACTCTTCTTCACCTCTCGACTGTTTTGATTAGTAATTAATTGTTTTTGTAATATTCTTCTGTTCTTTTAGCCAAATCTATCAACTGCTTTTCAACTAACTCAGATATACTATACAACCTTTTTGTTTTTTGTGGAACATATTCCAAGTTGAATACCATCAACCCTAACCCAATTAATCTGTATCTAATCGCTGTTTCTGTTGCAAAGAAATACATTTTAAAATAATCTATACATTGCTTATAAGCCTCAAGATTACACTCTTGTTTATCAACATAAAGGTTACCACTTAAATTTATAGAATCCATAAATTTATTGAAAAAATGTTTAACCCAGACAAGCGGAAGCAACAAACAAGCAGCAAAAAAATTGGCTTCAACTTCTTTTTGCTTATTTTCATCATCGTCATCTAATCTACCTAAATCACGACTTAAGCAAATATTTTCTTCTTTACTATCATCAAAATGATGCAGGTAATAATGTCCAAGTTCATGTGCAAAAGTAAACGCCTGCATTTCCTTGGAGTGGTTTGCATTATAAATTATTGTAACTTCATCTTCGTCACGAATAAACCTACCACAATATTCAAAAGGCCAATCGTATTCAGGAACAAGTTTTATATTTTCCCCTTCGATTATTTCCCCTAAATGTTTACCAGGAGAATCCTTTATATTGTATCTTAGCAATATATCAACTGCTAAATTTTCTAATTCTTGTTTTCGATATTTATCCATCATCCTACCACCAATTTATTAGTTTTCTTTAAATACTTTGCCGGAATTGGCTTTTTAAGTTTCCATACGATGTTCATTGGTCTTGAACCATTATGACTAACATAATCAGCTGTACCAAGGAATGTGTATGGTGCAGTATTTCCGAATTTATCCTTTTTAAACTCACGGACAAATAGCAACACCCGGCTTCCACGTTCCTGATGATTGATATATCTTTGACCAACAGAACCTTCTGCATTGGTTGTGCTCTGACTCTGCCAATGAAACAATGTATTATTGATAGAATAATCGTTGTACATTGTTGTTGGTGAATAGTCTTTATCAGATTTATTTAGTGTAATCATGAATATATCTGCCTGTTTATCCGGTAACCATTTTACACCTTCTCGCACTGATGACGGCTTCATAAAATCCATTGCAACAAGAAGCTGGTCTCGAGTATATGTACAGTGTAAATGAAGCGGACAATCAAAACCAAGTTCAACCTTTTCATCAATAAAGTCAATATGGTCGAAATTATACTTTAATAAGTCTATAAGCTCTTTTAACATAATCGGACTATCAAAAAGAGCCCTAAAATTATTAGTTACTTCTTCACTATCCCAATCATCAATTGATTTACCCCAAACAGTAACATAAAACATCTGAAGCATACGTTTTTCCACATCAGAAAGGCTTGTGAAATCAATATCATCAATAGAATTCAAAATAGTGATTAAGAATATTATCCATCTTCTTGAATCTATTGAAACCAATCTCGGAAATGCTTTAGTCAAAACATCCTCAATTGGCTCATTAAAATCATCAATAATATCTGCACGAGCACATAATCTTGAAAACGAAGAGAATTTATACATTGCCCTTGCATCAAGTCTGTAATAATCCAAGAAATTAGCAAGAGTCAATTTCTTGCCCGTGTCATCTTCAAATGAAATAATCTTGCTCATCAAACCAGCAGTGTTGCCATAAGAAGCGCGAATATTATCAAGAATATATTGTGCCGCTTTTCTTTCTAACTGAATATAGCAACCCTTAGGGACAGAAACAAAGCCATCTTTAATTTCTCTTGTTACGCTACGAGTTGTGTTAGAAAGCAACACAGCAAATTTATCTTCAAAATTATATTTTCTATTAGCCTGACCAATGAAATCAAGTACGGTCAGGCATTCTTTATCTTCAGAAAGACGCAAGCCACGACCTAACTGCTGCAAGAACACAGTTAATGATTCAGTAGGACGCAAGAATAGAACGGTGTTGACTTCTGGAATATCCACACCTTCGTTATAAATATCAACAACAAAAATAAATCTTACCTTACCAGATACAAGTTGATTCTTGGCATCTCTTCTTTCTTCGTCAGGTGATTTACCTATCAAATACATAGACGGGATACCGTGTTCGTTAAAGTATTTACACATAAACTCAGCATGCTCAATAGTAACGCAGAATCCAAGACCTTTAACCTCATTTATATCGGTAACATATTTGAGTAATGAACGAACAACCAAGTCTGCACGTTGTTGTGCAACATAACCACTGGCTGTATAAACACGAGACAACTCGCCTTTGTCATATCCACCATTAGCCCATTTCAATGAATCGAGATCAACAGTGTCAGTTACACCAAAATACTGGAACGGACATAACAATTTACGGTCAATTGCTTCTGGCAATCTGATTTCCGCTGCAATTCTGTTATTGAAGTATGGTAAGATACTTTTTCCGTCCATACGTTCAGGTGTAGCTGTAAGTCCCAAAAGTATTTTAGGATTGTAATATGCTAACAATTTTTGATATGTAGGCGCTGCAGCATGGTGGAATTCATCCACGATTATGTAGTCATAAAATTCTGGCGTTGTCTTTTGTGTGAAATCCTGAGAGTTGAATGTCTGTATTGATATAAACAAATTATCAATACTTTCTGGCTTGTAGTTACCTACAAACATTTCACCGAAGTTTGCATCCTTCAATACAGCACGGAATGTATATAAACTCTGTTTGAGAATTTCTTCACGATGCGCAACAAACAAAAGTCGACAAGGCTTGTCTGGATTTTGCTTACGGAATCGTTTGTAATCAAGAGCAGAAATAACAGTTTTACCTGTACCTGTTGCAGCTACTACAAGATTTTTGTAATAACCACGAACTAAACGTTCTGCCTCTAATCTATCAAGAATTTGCTGCTGATAATAATATGGATTGATATCCATTGTATATAATTCAGGATTATTGCTATCAACATACTTTTCAGCTTTAAGAGCTCGTTGAAGTCTTTCTACCTGACCTTCATCATAATATTCAAATTCAGGAGAGTTCCAATAGCTTTCAAAGGTTGCTTCAATCTTATCAATAGTTTCAGGCAAATCCTTCTTAGTAACTTTAACGTTCCACTCCAAGCCACTGGAAATAGCAGCATTAGAGAGGTTGGATGAACCTACATATGCCGTTGTGAAACCTGTATTACGATAAAAAACATATGTCTTTGCGTGCAAACGGGTACGTTTTGTATCATAGCTAACTTTAATTTGTGTATTAGGTAGCTTGCGTAATTCCTCAATTGCCTTCACATCAGTAGCACCCATGTAGGAAGTTGTGATTATGCGAAGCTCTCCCCCGTTTTGGGTAAATGTTTTAAGTTCATCCATCAAAAGACGCAAGCCACTCCACTTGATAAATGAAACAAGCATATCGATACGATTGCATGATACAATTTCTTTCTTAAGTTCAGTATACATCTGGGGTTCGTGAATAGCACCTGTAAAAAGTGAACTTTGGGCAATAGATGTTTCAGGTCTTATGATTGCAGCCTTTTCATCCAATGCAAGAATACTATTCTTTTTATCAAAGAGAGCTAAAAGTTGTTCTGATCTCTCTGATACTGACATTTCAGAAAAATCATTTTCGTTGGTTTCGTTAATAATTGTAGAAATAATACGGTTCGCGAGTGCAACCTGAGAGTTAACGTCTCCCCCATTATCAGCAACATTATCTAAACCTTTTTCCACAACTTCAGCGATATATTTTGCTAACACTTTGGATGCTTCAGCACTATCAATAGGCGCAGTTGTAGAGAGCTTGTCCGTCAAACCAAGCTCTGTTTCCATTTCCTTATTGATTATTTGCTCATAAAGTCCATCGTATAGCATCAAGCATTCTTCCTCCAATCTTATTAATTATCTAATTTTCTCGATTTTTTCACCGGCATAACTTAAACCTGTATTTTCAGCGGCCTCACACAACTTACTCACATCAACAACTATTTCATTTATGCTTTTTTCCACTTTATCTTGACCTGAAATATATAACTTCTCATTTTCTCTTCGCATATCTTCTGTTGTTTTCCCTGATAACAACAGTTCAATTTGGGTGTTTTCTAATTCGAGTTGTCTTGTTTCCGCATTTGTTTTTGCAATTTGTGCATTTATAGCAGCAGTTTCAACATATGTTTTTGCTGTTTGTGCTTCAATCAATTTAGTTTCTGCATCCACATTTTTTCTATTGTGATAATCATTAATTAACTCATTAATTTTTGTAATCAAAGCGAGAAGACCATTTGTTGTACTGCCATCCGCTGATTTCTCTTTGCCTATAAACCACTTTATAATACCAATCGCAAAAACAGCGGTAGGAACAGCTGGAGCAATAAGTTCGAAAAAACCAGGAGAGCCAACTGCTGTTTTTATTTTTATATGACTACGCACAGAATCTTTAGAATAAAGTTCCGCAACACGATCAATAACATTTAATATACTTGACAACAATATAACATTATCTGAAACACTCAATTCATCTTCTGTTGGTTTCTGCAGTGTGAAATGAATCGAGTCACCCGATATATAAACGGGATAAAAGTTACGAAAAACTAATTTTGAGTCTTCAGTAATATCTGATATAGTTTGATGAGCTTTAAGACTTTTGAATAAGTATATATCTTGCCACGCATATACTATTTTTAACCACTCAACATTTCTTTTATGTACATACACACACTGTGCATAATCCTCATTAATTTCACTTCTGTTCACACTGTCTGTAAGTTCCCCAATTTTACCAATTGCTATTTCTTTACTTCCTTCGGAAGGTATAATAACAAGATCGCCTGGTGTCATATTATTGTAGAAAATATCCATTTGACTTAAAATTAATCCTGGTCTTTTTTCCTCTGGATACGCAGATGAAATTTGTTCTCTTTTAGACTCTCGACTAATATTTTTGTCTGTAATCAATTTTGGTGAAATCAAATCCCATCCAAGTGCAATAAATTTATTACAAAAAAAAATCGGTATAATATTTACCTGCGTTGGTACGAAAGAACCATACTTTATGACCACTATATATTATGGGTATCTGAAACTCATTCGCAAAAACCGTTAATAAATCCATTACTTACTCGCCTCCATATCAATTATCTCTACAATATCATCCATTGTACACTCAAGAGCAGTACATATCTTTACGAGGACGTCGCTGGAGACAACGGCGCCGTCTTTGCCCATTTTGGTAATGGTTGCGATGCTGATGCCTGCTTTTTCAGCGAGTTCTTTTTTCTTCATATCGCGGTCGATTAATAGTTTAAAAAGTTTCTTATAGCTTGCTGCCATTTTTACACCTCTGAATATAAATTTTCACTATATAAGGTATTATAGCACTTCGAGGTACGTTAGACAACAAAAATCTACATATTTTTCATTAAAAATCGTGAGATTTCAGTATTTTTCATTTTAATGTTCCATCATCATAACACTTAATTGAAACTACTAACCAGAAACACTTCCTACCTATATATGTAAAAAATTGCTCCTGATAACGCAAAAACTTTCAAAATTCGACAAATTCTACCTTTTGCACAAACTACATGTGTTGTTGGTGTGCAACTTCACAATAAAAATCACCTGATATACTCCTCGTAATCGATACAGATGCATTGGTCGCTTTGGCGACACATTCTGCCTACAAAGCCTACATAGCAAATTGTGTTGTTTGGGAGCAGGGCTATAATATCGTCGGAAGCTTTATTGGTTGGTTTTGTGCCATCGCTGAAGGTTATGCCTTCTGATTCTGCATCTGACATAAATCGCTTGGCGATTTCTTCGTTTTTGAGAAGGATATAGACGTGTTTATCCTTGTTGATTAAATCTCTAATTTTCTGCATAGTTTATGCACTCCTTTTAATTTTAGTACGACTTAGTCATACCATTTTTATTCCAAAAGAGCACACAAGAAAACTCCCATCGTTATGATGGGAGCAACTCTTTTTCATCCCATCATTCAAGCTTTAGCACCTTGCAAATTGTAGGTTGCTGTGCGGTCAAAGGGCTTGTCCCTCACGCACTCTCTATGGTTATTTAATTTTTATCAACCTGAACCTATTGCTTCGAGAACGGCATAGACTATTGAAACAATGACAACTATCAATAAAATTTTCAAGCCACTGTCTGATGTTGTTGTCTGTGAAGATTTATTAGCCGAGGTTTGGGTTGATGATTCGGTCGCCATTTTATAGTGAGCATAATCCCCTGCATCGACTTTACCATTGTTGTTCCAGTCCATACGCTCACTCCTCAATCCGATTTTTTATTGTGCAAATCTAATTTTATATAAAAATACTCAATTTCATCTGCCACAAGCATAAGTTTAACATTGTTTTCAAAATTCAAACTTATTCTTTCGGGTAAATCATTGTTCTTTTCGGCTTGTTCAGCTTGTTCTTCGTCAAAACCAGACAATGGAAAAGGATAACAATTGGTTTTCTCTACATCT
Organism: uncultured Eubacteriales bacterium; assembly: GCA_964624385.1. Taxonomy (GTDB): domain Bacteria; phylum Bacillota; class Clostridia; order Oscillospirales; family Acutalibacteraceae; genus DTU089. The sequence goes on from CAZUZV010000023.1 coordinate 15,570, forward strand.
ATGTCTATTATTTTTGAACCAATGAATTTTAAATAAAATTGATTATTAAGGTTATAAAAAGAATTGTCGTCATTAAGACCTAAATTATCCGGAACATAATCAATAGTTTCTTTTACCTTTACATCCCATACATCTAGAAATCCATATTTTATCATACCAAGTCCATGTATATACAGCACAAGCACAGTTTTCTCAAAGAACACAAGAATTGCACCACCGATATAAGAAAAATCATAAAAATTTTCAGACCAATGCATAGTCTCCAAATAACCGTCTAAACTTGCATAGATATTCGTTACCGATTGACCACAACATTTTTCATTCAGTTCTTTTTCAAGTATTTCAGCAGAATAGCACCATTTCAAATTGCTGTCGTCATATGTTATAAAACTGTAGTGAACCCTTCCGAAACGAGAACGATAACTCATAGGTGTGTCCCCTTTCAAATTCATTAAATACAACGTTATTTTTTCTTATGCTTCAAATCACCAAAAAGACCAGGTGTGGTTTCGGCTACCTTACGTCCGTTTTTATCGTAGTGATTATAGCCACCGAAAAGGCCGGGAGTTGTGTGTCCTGTTTTGTGTCCGGAATTGTCATAATGATTGTATCCACCAAAAAGTCCAGGTGTTGTGTGACCGGTCTTGCGACCATTGGCATCATATGTGTTATAACCACCGAACAGTCCCTGACGTGATGTAGCAACCTTTTTGCCTTGCTCATCATAATGATGCAAATCTCCGAAAAGACCTTGTCTTGTATAACCCTTCTTTGACATAAAAACCAACCTTTCTTTTATTTGGTAGCTATATTTTAACATATGGTTTAGACCATTAATGGTACTTTACGGGGCGTTTAGGGTGTAAAATCAGTGTTTTTTGCCTCGTTTTTGGTAGTCTTTATTGATTTCGTCGCTCCAGTCGGATTGGAGTGGGGCGTTGGAGCGCATCTGGCAGATGCTTTCGGAGACTGTTGCATAGAGGATTTTTGTGCCCTTTTCGTCTGCGTTGTAATTTACTGCTCGGTCGGAGTCTATTCCATACTGTGCAGCAGTTTCAACTGCATCGATGTTGGCACCGATGAAAAGGAATTCCCAACCGTATTTTTCTTTCTGGCGTTCTATCATATGCTTTACTTTGTCGGATGTGTAATGATGGCTGGCGTTTTCCATACCATCGGTTGTGATGATGAACATTGTGTGCTCGGGCACGTCTTCAGGACGGGCATATTTATGCACGTTACCGATATGGTGAATTGCTCCACCGATAGCATCAATAAGGGCTGTGCAACCCCTTACATAGTAGTCTTCCTCTGTCATAGGCTTGATTTCAGAGAGCTTAACTCTGTCGTGGATAACCTGGCTGACATTATCAAAGAGAACAGTTGAAACATAGCATTCGCTATCCTGTTTCTTCTGCTTTTCAATCATAGAGTTAAAACCTCCGATTGTGTCCTTTTCAAGACCACTCATTGAACCACTACGGTCAAGGATAAATACGAGTTCTGTGATGTTGTTGCCTTTGATTTCGTTTGTGTTTTTAATATTTTTCTCCATTTTAAATTCCTCCAAAAAAAATAATGTGATTGCTTGGTTTCTCAACCTTACAATCACATTATAGTTTGCTATTCACTTAAAAAGGTCGCTTGATGGGAGACAAATTATTTACTTGTTTCTATCCACTCATTTTTCTTAAACCCAACAAGTACGATTTTATCACCCACTGATATTAAAAGTTCAGATTATGGTTAGCAATATATTCTTTAAGCTTGATAATTCTATCCTCAGTATCAATACCTTGCTCGTTTTGAGAAATGGTTATGGTGTCGATAAGGCTGTCATCTTCAATTTTGTATACGCCGTATGAATCATTTTCGCAGGCAATATAAACATCCTTATAAACCAAGTATTGTCCAAACTCGTCTCTTGACAAATGAGCATCGTCAGCTTCTTTAAGATACGGCATATATGTATTCTGAGACCATTGTGTTTTTGTTTGCATAACCGAGTACATATAAGGCTTATTTCCCACGTCATCGTTGCTCAATTTTCCGTAGCTGCCGGGACGGAAAACAGGATACTTCACATAGTAATAAGTCCATGGATATACACCATCGTTTTCACATTGATCGAAATATGCGGATATAATTGCATCCAATGTGCTATTGGTGAAGCCCTGATTTGTTTCAAGAAGTTTTGCCAGAATCTCTTTTGTGTTTTCGAAACCGGCATTAGCACTTTTGTGAAACAGTTCATCCCACGCCAACTGCATACTCTTTGATGCAAACTGATAACGCCATTTATTTCTCTCCTGCTGACCGTAATTGCCTATTGTCATTAAAGCACAGTCAATTTTATCCCAAAAGCAGGTAAACAAGGATGCAAAACGAGAACCGGAAGCAAGGTTATCAAGACCGACAATTCCGATCTGACCTTTGAGCATATTATGATCTTCCAACTCAAACACTTCATCAGCACGAGAGGGATTATCTGTAATGAATTTAATTTTTTCCTTTTCTTCCTGTATCTGATTCACATTGAAGTTGTTTTCGATAGAATCGTCGATTGCTCCGGTAAGGATAATCGCATCAACCGCTTGAATAATAGCAGGGATTCTGTTCCTATCAAGTCTGTCACTAACCTCGTCTTCGGAGTTTTGAATAAGGTTGTTTACAATTCTGATTCTTCTTACAAAGTCAGCGTATTCCACATCATTTTGATGTTGCAGATAAACCGTAATGGCATACAGAAGTACTATACGATTCAATGGGAATTGACGTATTCTGCCGGATTTATCGGAGTATGAGTGAATGCAATCTTCAAAAATATCAACCTTATATCTGGAATCAATAATGATTTTTCCGTTCTCATGCTTGAAGCTCATAAAGGATTTGAGGAAGCTTGTTGGATTGCTATACCCGTTGATATTACACCAACAATCAAAGAACGATTCCAGTGTAGTAATGTTTGCAGATGCGTCCTCATTTTCTGCTGAGAAGTACAAACGAAGCAGGTTGAAAACATCGCTTCCATAGCTTTGCGGAGATTTGCCGTTACGGTAGCAGATAATATCACAGACAAATTTGAAGTAACGCAAAAACTCATCATCAATGATATTATCGTCAGCATCATCCGTACCGCTGTTACGGTAATTCCAAAGCAGATCTGTCCATTCTTTATCTATCTTTTCGATGATACGGTTTGCTGAATTCTGCCCGGTCTTTTCATCCAGCGACCTGATTTCTCTTTCAAGCTCAGCTTTGAAATGTTCAAACAAGGTTAACGGTTTACCACGGGAGTTCATCTTTATATAAAGCTCATCAGTTAATCCCATATCCTTTATCGGCAGGAAATAGAACGTAATGGCTTGATTTTCAAGAGCACTCCAAATATCCGCTACATTTTTGAAACGAGCATCAATAGCATCCAGCATTACGAGCATTGAACTGATAGTCGGGTCGTTTTTCCAATCAAAAGGAAACCACGATTGGTTTTTAATGTCGGATGAAAGAGCAGTTTTAAAAGAAGGATTAAACTTAACAAGTTCATCACAGAAATATCTTGCGCTGTAGCGTGTTTCATAACTGAATTTGCTGAGGAACGCATACTTATCCTCAGAGATTTTTTCTTTTTTGGCAGCATACCAATGCAAAAGAAATAATGTTGTCAAACGCTGTTGACCGTCCAAAGGTGTCATCGTTCCGTTTTCATCAATGTCCCCATAAATAAAATCCAGTGTGATTGGCTCTTTAGTAATGGCATTATAAAGCGAATCGAGGAAACGGCTTCTTACTCTTTGTACATCGTTATCCATACGCCCCTGGGCATAATCTCGCTGGATAAGAGGTATAGCAATCTTATTGAGTTGAACCGAAGTATCTCCGTCACTAATTTCAGTATCGAAGATATCTATGAAAGAGTGGAGTGTTGTACTCATTTTGTTTCCTCCTTTTCCAGAACGATAGGCTCTATATAATCAGAGAGTACAGCGTTAATTGCTTTAACATAGGCAATTCGATCTGCTTGTCCCCAAAATTGAAGCTGATTATCAGCAGAGGGAGTATAGTATTTTAGGAATACCATCTTGGTGCAGAAAGGAATATATTGTCCCCTCTTATCCATTTCGATGATAGCATTTCTTTTAACATCAAACGTTGAATTATTAAGAGCAGCATTATCAGCAGTATTGAGCAATGCAAGGTTTGCAATAGAATGCATATATTCCGTGTTACCGGAAACAGAGAGAAGGTTCAGAACCTTCTGCTGAACAGCCTCAAACACAGAACGCTCTAACTTGGTCATATCTATGGCGTTTTGCATTTCGTCAAGCAGATCAGTATGCTCCCCTCTGAGACTTTTGATAGAAGGCATATGGAGCTCCAACCACTTTTTCCAGACCTCTTGTGTCTTCATACCTTCTGATTGTTGAGCGTGAATATGTTCCAAACTCCATGTTACATTGTTTCCCTTGTTGCGCTTGAACTTGTCAAACGGGAATCTTTGAGCGTGTCCGTCAGTCTTTCTCACAGATTCAACATTGAACAGCAGTAACAGAGTGCTGATTCGCTTATAATCCAAGGGCTTCTCATAACTAAGTTCAGAATAATTGCCGGAGATTGCAACGCTCTTTTTAATCAACTCGTCAAGAGAAGTGTTAAACTCGTCTTTCTTCTTGTCTTTCGATAAAGCAAAAATCTTATGTAGTGAAGTGCCGGATGCAATCAAATATCCGATTTTATGATACAGATCGTGATCTTCATACCATCCCTTTAAGACAAGGAACGTCTGATAAATCTTTTTCCAAATATCGTCAAGCGATACTTCCTTACGCATTTCATCAAACTTGAAGAAGGTATAATACTTTTCACGGATAACTCCGTCTTTGCCAGAAATCAAATCAAGAACAAGATCGATACGAGTTTGGTATTCACTTTTAACGCTGTTAGTCAAGAAATACCACAAAGACTCATTATGAAGTTCTCTTTCAATGTTGTCCCACTGCAAAGAAATTTCTTCCTGTTTTTCTCGGCACATATTCTCAGAAATGTCACGGCTGAGAAACATAGCCTTCACAAGTTCTGCACTTGTCAATGGAATTTTGCCAATATTCAAACGGGTGAACAAGGAAATTGCATCCTCATTTTCTCCCACTTCATACCAAATGATTTTGACATCCTCTTTAAAGTATTCAAAAATATGCATTACACGAATTTGCAAATCTTGCTCAAACCACTTTTGAATTGTCTTATAAGCATTTGCGATAAACCAAAAGTCGATGTTATCCTCTTGCTTCGACATATCTAAAGTCTTCAAAAAATCTGCAGATTGCTCTCGCGTTTGGTATGTAAGATTAAAAGCAGGCTCACTAAAAAACGGATTTACATTTTTCATGTATCTATAGATAAGGTACAGCGTGGTAAGTCTCTGTTGTCCGTCTATAAGTTCGTAAATATTATTCTTTTTACGTACAACCACCGGTTGCAGACAATAATTCTTTTTACCATTTTGATATACGTCATCCAAAAGGCGAGTAACCTCAACTTCCCCCCATCTATACCCGCGCTGATAGGAAGGCACAAAGAAATCACCTTTTATGTCAGCGACCAATTTTGTTTCAAGAATAATATCATTGTTAATCATCAAGTTACACCTCCGTCAACTAAAATCTCATTTAACCGCCTAACAAGCTCTGGTCGAAGGCGAACAGGGCTTCGTTGATTTCAAAGATGTTGTAATTGCCTTCTGTAATAAAATATTCGATTATGATGTCGAATTTGTTGCTATGCGAAAGGGCGAAGCCTGCCTTTCTGAGCATATCTTCCGTTTCATCCAGAGAAAGCTCTAGGGCGATTGCAAAGGCTATTGCGGTGGGTTTTGATGGTTTATAATGCACATCACCACGAATTTTTGAGAACAACTTGCGGTCTATGTTTGCCTTTTTGTAGCACTGGGCATCGGTCATACCCTTTTCATCAATCTTGCGAAGTAGCATTTGAGAAAAGCTCTCGTCAATACTACGGACTGCATCTTCAAGTGAGGTTGCTTTAGGAACAGATGCAGAATAGCACTCGCACATATCAGCCATAACAACCGACTGCATAGGCATATTAAGGCGCATACTTTTTCTGCGATAATCCGTATGCTCATCAACATACCTGTCGTCAATATATTCGGTAATATCAGAAAACAGCTTTTCGCTGATTTTATATGCTTTCTTATCGAAAATGACGATATAGACAGTCATTTCATTTTCCAAAAGGAAATCGCTGATTACATCAATGGCAACCTTGAGAGCCTTATCCTTGGGGTAGCCATATACACCTGAAGAAATGAGAGGAAATGCTACGCTCTCGCAATTATGCTCTTTGGCAAGCTCCAATGACTTTTTATAGCAGGATTCAAGGAGTGCCTTTTCCCCGTGATTGCCGTCCTCATAGATAGGACCGACAGTATGTATTACATACTTACAGGGCAAATTATATGCGCCTGTAAGCTTCGCATTACCCGTTTCGCAACCACCAAGAGTTCTGCATTCTTTGAGAAGCCCCTCACCTGCTGCACGGTGAATACAACCATCAACACCGCCACCACCTAAAAGAGTGGAATTGGCAGCATTAACAATGGCATCAACCGTCATTTTTGTTATATCGTTTCTTACTATTTGTAGTGGCATAGAATCTCTTCCTAATTATACTTAATATTACGATTGAGTACCGTGACGAGTTTTAGATATCTTTGAAATCTCTAAACTTTGCGAAACGTTCCCCCATCTTTCTGTTATTTTCTTTTTTAATTCTCCATTTGTTTCAACAAAACCGAGTTCTACTAAAATGTAGTACTCTAAAATTTCAATCAATACTGTATTATAAGTCTGTAATTCTTCTTGAGATAAAATTCTATATTTATCTTTCAAGCCTTCATCGTAATGAATATAATAATTTCGAGAATGAGCAATGATTGACGGGAAATCTTGATAATTGATATCTCCGGTATCAAAATGTATCTTCCATTCAGCAAGTAATAGATCCGCAAGTCTGCTTTCAAGAGTGATAAACTTATTGCTATGTGCTATTAAATAAGTTTTATATTCTTCAGCGCGTGTTTCTCCAAGAGAAGATAAAAGGTTATCAACTCGCTGTTTGAATTCATCGATGTCGTTAGTAACAAAACGCGAATGATATGTTTCTAATGCTTGAACCAAATTGAGAAATACTCTTGTTTCAGAACTCTTTTCGACATAAAAAGGCTCTAAAAACAATTCAATTATTGGTGCTAATTTATCGTGCTTTGAAAAATAATTCTGGAACGAATTTTGTTCTATTAGCTCTCCTAAATTAATCCATTTCCAACTACGATTTCGGGAAGAGGTTTTCATTTCATTTTCTTTTATATTTTCGCCATATACCTTTATATCGCGCTCAATATTTCTATCACCATAATTATCAAATATTTCATGAGAATAAACACTAACAGATTCAACATTTATTCTTCTTCGAGTTGATATTTCCAATAATCTCTTTAACTTTTCAAAAATTTCATTAAAATGGATAAATGTTTGTTCTTCCTCAAAACTTATTTCAATTACACCATGTTGCTTTAACTCAATCTTTTCAGTTAACAATTCTCTATCAATACATGGCAAAAAAGAACCATACACCAAATAATTAATGTTAAACTTTTCGTTGCTATATATTTGCTTTTTGACTTCTTCATTTTTGCTTTTTACTTCATAGTTTTCGCCAATAAAATAGGCAGATTCTTCCCCCCATTCGATTATATCCGATAAAGTATAATAAGCTTTACAAAAAGTTTGTTCCGTTTGTCCACTTTCACCTATACCGCAAAGAATGTATGAAGCATCAAAAGTAAACACAGTTGTACTATAAGATATCATATCTTCCGTATTTAATCTTTTCAAATCCAGCAAAGTGAATTTAAATCCGGAATCCAATTGCCCACATAAATATGGCATTTCCAAAGGAAGTTCCAAAAAACTTCCCATCCCATTTTTGTTTTTGACATTGATTTTTAATATTATGCCACCTTGTCTTTTATTGTAATATAAATCGCACTGATACTCTTTGTCAGAACAATATGCTTTTCCACTACCTCTATACGGAAGTTCCATATTTTTCACCTCTTTTAATTCGTTAAGTTTTGATATATCTTCGTCAATTCTGTGACGCATTCAGATTCGGTCATTTTTATACCAGAACGGTCTTTCATACCAACTCTCCTAACTCACACACTTAAAATGCTTAAATATTCATCCAGTCGTGCATTGACGTACTCGGCAATCAAATCTGTCATTGGGGTTGGGTTATTGTCGCGGTAGTAGGCGTCGAAGGCGTCGTAGTAGCGTTTGCGGTCGGTGAATTTTACATTGATTGGTGGGTAGCCGTTGCGTATAAGGTCCAGGTTCATAAGAAGTCTGCCTGTTCTGCCGTTACCGTCTATGAAGGGGTGGATGCCCTCAAACTCGAGATGGAAAAGGGCTATGCGTTCAATATCTGATGAAGTTTCTTTTCGTTCCTCGTTTTTATCGAGGAGTTCTGCCATCTTAGGTTCAATCATATAGGGCTGAACAGGGATTGTATAAGCACCCATAATACGCACAGGGATTCTTCGATAAGCACCTTTATCCTCAGGTCTGTTCATTAGAACGAGGCTATGAATATTTTTTATCACATACTCGGAAAATTCAACCTCTTTGGTTGCGATTTCCTGAACATACAGGAAGGCATCTCTATGACCAACTGCTTCAAGATGGTCCTTCATTGGCTTCTGGTCAATGGTTATACCCTCAAGAACCATAGCGGTTTCCTTGAGTGTAAGAGTGTTGCCCTCGATAGCGTTTGAATTATAGGTAAATTCGACCATAAACTCCTGACGGAGTCGATCAACCTCGCCTGGCGTAAGTGGTCTTAACTCGGAAAGCTTTTGTTTTTTAGCCTCGATTTCTGCATAAGGATTGGCATTTGAACATCTGCCATCAACAGGCTTACGGGCATCCGCAGGAATCATATATAAATTGCCCTTGCGGATAACGCCCGGAATTTTACCCTCTGCACAAAGCACACGTATTCTACGGGCAGATATGCCCCATTTCTCAGCCATCTGGGATACTTTTACATATTCCACTATTATCACCTCTGTGATTATATTATTCCTAAATTGATACAATACTATCACATTTTAGGAACAATAGCAAGGTTTTTATTGTGTTTTTAGAGGTGTATTGTTCCGATTTTTATTAAAATTCATTTTCGTGTTCCTTGAAAAAGTCGTAGTATGCTCGGACATTTTCAAGCTCTGTCCAATTACATTCTCTTGCGGGATACAAATCAAGGTTATATATTTTCGCACCGGGCATTGCTAAAAAGAATGGTGAATGGGTTGATATAACGAACTGACAACCGAAAAATCTTGCAGACTGATGGATATACTCTGCCAATTCCTTTTGCCTTGTGGCCGAAAGTGAATTTTCAGGCTCATCTATGAGATACAGGGCATCTCTATCTATTCTTTCGGTATAATATTTTATTGCAGTTTCACCGTTTGACTGTATATCCACATTGCGCATAAGACGGTTTTTTACATACATTGATTGGGTTGATTTTTTCGCACTCATACTCTCCTTCCAATCATCATAATCTGCCATTGATTTGAGCTGATGGTGGCTGTATTTTCTATCGAGGTATTCGTCAAAAAGCTCGTTTCTACGAACATCAATACCATCATTCAGGTAGCGTATATTGAGAAGATAATCGGTAACATCATCGCTTGTGAGAATCTGACTGCAATCGGGTATGGGCTTTGCATCTAACCGACAATGGCGTGTGTATTCCTTGAAAAAAGCGCTACCGCTGAATGCAGAATGACGGGTTACACCTGTCAGCTCTGCGAGAATATTGAGAAGTGTGGTTTTGCCCGAACCATTACCACCATAGAAAATTGTTATGGGTGCAAAATCCACCCTCTCAAGCCCTTTATCAGGGAATATTTTGAAAGGATAAACGCCGTTATAGCAAGTACGGACTTGATTTTTTATAAATGTTATTTCATCAGCATCAGATGTCAGTTTTAAGGATTTTATGTACATTTAACTCCCCTACCTTGATACAAAATTTCCTAACTCACCCACATTATAACATACGTTTTAAACCATTAATGGTACTTTATAACGCAAAACGGCCTACTGAGAAAAATTCTCTCGGTAGGTCGTATTGTTTTACTCCGCAGCCTTAAAGTTATAAATAGGCTTGATTATTTCAACCACTGTTGCGGTAGGCTCTATGTTTCTTAAAATCTCATCCATATTCTTATATGCCATAGGTGATTCGTCTAAAGTTTTCTCACCTATGCAGGTTGAGTAAATGCCCTTCATCTGCTCCTTATACTCTTCCATAGAAAGAGTTGCAAAAGCATTTGTTCTTGACATTAATCTGCCCGCTCCGTGAGGTGCGGATTGGTTCCAGTCATCATTACCTTTACCAATACAAATGATGCTACCATCACGCATATTGATAGGAATCAAAAGCTTTTCATCCTTTTTAGCAGATACAGAGCCTTTACGAAGAATCATATTTTCTACGTCAATGTAGTTGTGAATTGTGTGGAAGGCTTCGCCACCTTGTAAGCCTGTTCGTTGGAGCAATATCTCTGCCATTTTTTCACGATTACGCTTAGCGAATTTCTGACAGATATCAATATCGTGTAAATAGTCCTCCATAAACTGACCGTAAAGATAGCAAAGGTCGTAAGGCATTGTAGGATTTTTGGCTTCCCAATCCTTAGCTAATTGCTTTAAGGTTGCCTGAATTTCGTTGCGTCTGCCTTCAGCCTTATAGGTTTCGATTATTTCCTCACGCTTTTTGTAATAATCCTCTTTACCCATATTCAAATCAACTGCAATGCTCTGATAAAAGGATGCAACCTGTGTGCCGAGATTACGGCTACCTGAATGGATAACGAGGTATTTATTACCATTGGAATCTACATCAATTTCAATAAAGTGGTTACCGCCACCCAATGTGCCGAGGCTTCTTTCCAAGCGTCTTGCTTCCTTAAGATTTCTGTAGCATTTCAAAACAGTAAGATCAAAATGCTCCTGACGACCTTCCCACACATCTCTACCACAAGGAATAAAATGTGCAGCTTCGTCAAACTTTTCAAAATCAATATCTATATTTCCAAGTGCTACTGTGTACATTCCGCATCCAATATCAACGCCAACCATATTGGGCACAACCTTATCAATAATTGTCATTGTTGTACCGATTGTGCAACCTTTTCCGGCATGAACATCGGGCATTATACGTATTTTTGAATCGCTAAAAGCAGGCTCATCACATACCGCCTTGATTTGCTCAAAGGCGGCAGTTTCAACAACATCTGTAAAGCACTTGGCAGTGTTATTAGCTCCGATTATTTCTACCATAGCCATATCTCCTTTCGTAGAAATTTATTTAAAGTTTAAATATATTATGCAACGATTTTTTCGTATCTTTCGTTGCCGAGGATTTCAAGCATAAATTCATAAGGTGTTAATGCAGTTATGCTACCATCAAGAATCTGAGAGAAAAGTCTCGGTGTGCAGCCTGAAACGAGCAATACTCCTTGTTCATTTTTGCTTACGGGCTGTTGTCTGTTTCTGCTTGCAACATTCCAGAAAACAATCTCAGGAAGCTTGTAGCCTGCATTTTCGAATTTCCTTTTTGCATTATCGAAGTTAGTTTCCCCTGCACCTCTTACACAAGCGTTAAACTCCATATCAGAGATTATGATAAGCTTTGAAGGAAGCTCAGATTGAGGCACATTATTTTTAACAGCAGCATTAAGAACTAAATCAAATACTGATTCAAGGTTAGTATCAGCAACCTTGCAGAAGGAGGTTACGTAGCGAAGCTTATCTACAAAGGTATCCCCTTTTATTTCAATAAGCTCAGGCTCACTCGAAAATTCAATAAAATGATTCTTAAAATGACCGGTATTATGCTCTGCAAAGTAAATACCGAGAGAAAGTGCAACCGATGCGGGCAAAGGTCTGGAATCCATATACATAGATCCGGAGGTATCAATTATTGCAAGTGCATTTTCTTTAGTTTCGAAGGAAGGAAGAGACTCCCATGTAGCATTAAGAGTTTTCTTTTCTTCTTCGGTAATAGATTTAAGAAATGCATTATTATCATTACACCAGTAGTTCCAATTGAGATAAGGCTCAACAAGCTCATAAGGGGCAAGAGTTTCTGCATTAAGCTTTGCCTCACCTGTGGCAACCCTATTCAAGAAGGAATTGTATCTTTCAGCATCATTTCGAATAAATGCCTGACGGTACTTGAACATTGCCTTTGAGGGCTGTTTTTCATAATCGAAGGTATAATCTCTTTCGCGAAGATTGTTTTCAATTATTTTAATATGCGCTCTGAGACGAACAAGTATTTTTCTGTATGTAGCATCGTCCATATTCATATAGCGCGCTATCGCTTTAGCCATAAGTATAGTGTTTTTGTTGGATGCATTTACAGAAGGAAGCCACTTTGCTAAAAGAGATACTTCACCACCATTTTCCAGTGCAGACATATCCTTTTCAAGGTGACTTTTTACATATGATAACATATCCTTCTCAACAGATGTTCCGAAAAGAGAAAGCAAATCGTCATAACGACCATATTCTGCTATGTAAGTAAGATTCTTGCGTACTGTTTCGGGTGAATTGCAGGCTAACCATTTAAGTATTACACGGAAAACCTTTCTTTCACCAAGACCACCACGGATATCACGAGCGAAAAACAATGATTTCACTGCAATATCTTTATTCTCTGCAAAAGCACGCATAAAGCGAGTTATGATTTCCTGCTCACTTTCACGGCGCAAGGCACCAATAGCAGCAAACAAATCAAGGCAATCTGACTGTGTTGTTCTGAGCGTAGCTGCTCCGTTTTCTGTTAAAGTTTTGTTTGATTCCTGTTTCAAATATTGCAACATGAAAATCACTCCTTTTCGATGTATATAGTTTTATTATTTACAAAGCACAACAGTAGTGGTATGAGCACCCCGACATTTGTCGAACATGTTTTGCTGTTAGTGCTTTTAAAAGCTTACAAGGCACATTTAATCAGCAAAATAGTTATAATTACCATAGCCAACTTGATTGCTGTCTGTGCCTTTATTACAAGACGCTTAACCAACGTTACAGGGATTCGAACCCTGTGCAACTCTTGCTCCGAAAGCAAGTGCCTGACCATTAGGCTATACGTCGTAGAGAATTGCTGATAGCGTCTTTTATAAACACTTACCATTAACGTTAGTGGGCTACAATTGCTTTTACGAATGGTAAGTTGTTTGTAATTAACAAGACACCACTGGGAATCGAACCCATAAAATCCATATCGGCTATTCAGCCACAGCACGAAAGAAGCGGTTAAAGGAAAGCCATCGGATGTCACCATGATTTTGCTGTAGGTGTCTTTTTGCAAGACTCTTCTTTAAACCTTGCGGTTCACAACCTCCGATAAAAAATTATTCGGCGTTCGGTGAGATTTGCTGTAAGAGTCTTTATAATTAAGTGTTAGGGGATGCAAGGCATTGCTTAAGTACAATACAAAAGCGATATCAACATACTTAACACACAAGGCACATTAATGCTTGGTTGCTGTCAGTTATTATTAACAATTAGTTTTTCGACCATAGGGCTCCGATTGCCCAAGGTGTTCTTTGCCTATGGGATACAAGTCCCGTTAGGCAGAACACATACTTTATTCTTCGACTGAAATCGCTGAAAGCTTTGTCGAACAATGTTCCTGTGAAAAACTAAACCCCATAACCTAACGTCACTACCTGAAGAAACAGATTACAAGCTTACGACTTGGTCCGTTTCTCGTCAGTGATGTCTCAATAAAAAAGCTCACATTTGCTGTTAGTGCCTTTTTGCAAGGCGTTGTTTTCCTTGCAAACACAAAATATCATTTCTGGTAAATTTTTACACGGAAAAAAAGCTGCGAACTTATTTTCCCCAATAAAAAAGCAAATCCCGACGGAGCTAATCCATCGGGAATTTTCAATTACATCAAGGCTTTTTGCTTCTTTAATCGTTCAATTATAAGATTCCTGAATCCATCAGGCTCAATTACCTCAACAGTAGGACCAAAGCTTAAAACTCTTATAACAAGCTCGGTTTCATCATCCTTATCGTACTTAATATGCACCATATAGGTTTCCTCGTCGAGCTTTTCAACCTGCTTTTCAAAATGAGCAAAGTGGAGCATACTGCGTTCAAGAGTATTACGTTTATCATACACCTTTAAGGTAACAACCTTGTATTCAGGCTTTCTTTCTTTTGTTAAGGTAATAGCAGAGCCATTATATTTTTCAATATTGGTAATTCTCGCAATATTGATTGTGCCACCATATTTACAGCCCTTTGAAATCATTCTGAATTTATCATCCTTTTCAGAATATTCAAGTCTTATAGGTAAAGCATTAAGAGTTACAGGCTGATGCAATCTATTAAGAATTTCGATTTTTAGAGGTTGCTTGTTTTTTATCGCCTCTAAAATAGTTTTGAAATTCTTAACATACGCCTCATCATAATATGGGTCTCCGTCAAGATATCTGTCATAAACAACATAATCCTCTGGAGTAAATAAAGGTTCAACATCATCTAAGCCATCAAAGGAAATGTCAAAAAGACGAATCCGAGGGTCTAATGAAATTGATTTCAACCATCGTTTTTGAAGATTGGTTAAAGGCATTGTAGGAGCATTGATAATAGGAGTGGTCAAATCTTCATTTATGATCTGCCATTTACCATTTTTTATTGAAGGTAAAATAGTAAGGCTGCTTTCTGCAAAAGCAGTATCTTCAATGATGTTTTGCAAATCCTTTTCTGTTGTATCCTCTTCAATTACCCTTGAAAGTATTTTAGCAACGGCATTGTAATATGCAGAATAAAGCTCACTGAAAATCATTCCTCTGCACCTCCTATGCCGTACATTTTATACATTCGTTTCATATCATTTTTGAATTTGGTATCTACAATCACATCAGAAAAATGAATATCTGTAATGCGACAAATAAATGTACGAATCCATGGAACAAGCTCGTTGCAATTGTAGGTTTCGATGGAAAATCTGCAATGATTTTCATCTATCTGCTCTACCTTACCGCCACGCTTTTCACGCATAAGGCGACCAACTATGTATTCTTCACCCTTTTCAAAATATACAGTGAATTCTACCTTTTCCAATCGCTCGGTATCCTTACGGTTATTAACTCCCCACATATGCGCCTGAGTTTCGTTCATTAAGGCTCTGTATTTATCGAAGTTTTCGCATACCTCGTCAATTTTAACATCAGATAAATAATCCACTCTGTAGGACTTTATCATACGGAAGCCGGGCTCATAAGCAAGAAGATGTTGTCTGCCATTCTGCACGCTGCAGAAAACTCTTAATGGCACAAGCTTAACAGATTTCGGCTCACCGGATTTCCTGCCTAAGTTGGTTGCAGCAATATAGCTTTTCTTACTCATAGCATCGAAAATTGTTGCCAAAACATCGCTATCAAGAGCAACATTTATGTAGTGATGCTTAAAGCTGAAGTTTTCCTGGGGTTCGGATAATTTATCAAGAACAAATGAACCAATAACACCACAGGGTGCAATTTCAGAAAAAAACTGAACTGCATCTCCGTTGATTTTCACATCGTCGGGTGCTCTGTAATAGAGAACGGTTCTGCCTTCCTTTTCTGTACAGATAATCCCCTCTTCAACATATTCCTTGAGCTTCTTTCTGACGGTTGATTCATCAAATACCATTGGCTCAGAAAAATCACAAAGATACTCGTTATCAATAGTATCAAGAATCTCAGGAAGAGTCATTTTTACAGTTGAATCATAGAGAATATCAAAAATTATAAAGTGAAGAGTTATATCTCTATCAGTAAAGCTTTTGGCTTTAAAAGCTCTGTACAAAGGATTGTGAACAGTAACTCGGCTATCAATGGAAATGAACATATTTTTGCCGTCACGATTTCTTTCGAAACGCATATAATCTCCAAGCCAGCTTTCAAGCCTTCTGCGTTCATCATCATAGGAACGGGCACTTTTCTTGTCATAATCATTACGGCTCTTAAAACCATAAACATAAAACTCACGCATATAACTGCGGATTCGTTCAAAGTTCTTTATAAGCTCATTATATGAAGACATACTGTTCACCTCCTGACTGATTTAATTCTATTACCTAAAATTTCCTTTGTCAATAGACCTGAAAGGCTGAGACCGATTTATAGTACTTATATATCAAAAAAACTACCGAGAAAATTTCTCGGTAGGTCGTAGTTTAATGCATTATTTTTTCTTTGCTTCTTTTAGTCTGTCGATTGCCATTTCGGGACTCATTGTGTGATACATAAGATACATTGAGTTCATTGTTTTTGCAGGCGCTTGCTTATATATCTCTTTACTGCTTTCACCTGTGTAAAAGTGCCAATGACGGTAGATATAGCCCATCCAATAAAGAGCCTCTTTATCGTATATCTCTCCCGTTTTTTCAAATGCTGACTCGCATTCATCTTCCATACGGGAATAGATATAGGCTTTGCCTGCCCACTGAACATGGTCAAACTCTGAGTCCATATCTTTAGCTATTTCAGATGTCATATATGCTTTTATAAACGCTTCGCTGCTGACACCCTGTTCGCCAGACATTTCAAAAAGCTGACCTTGTGTATCGCACAATGCTAATTCTAAGGATTTACTCATATCATTCACCCTTTAAAATTTCATCAAAGAACTTACCTTCACGTCTGTACTTGATTTCAATTTCTTCCGCTAAGGCTATACCCTCTTTTCTTCTTACAACGCTCATATCCTTGAGCATTGCAAGCTCGAGCTGAGAAATTGATTCTTCTTTAAGGATTTTTATCTGCTTGCACGCCTTTTCAGAGATAGCAACATACTGTTTTCCTAAATCAAGAGCAGAAAGACAATTTATCAATGCTACATCTGTGAGAGTTTTATTGAAGAAGCGAGAAAGCTCAGTATACATTCTATCATCTGCAATATAGCCCACAATTATGTCATAGCCCTCTGACATTTTTGCATATTTCTCGTAAATCGCTGTGCCTTTTGCACTTTCCATCTCCTTTCGATTATATGCAATCAACAATGCCCAATCCATACCAATTTCAACATTAAGCACCTTTAGGTCGGTCATATCAAGTTCAACTGCATAGAATACAGGCTTTTCCTCGTTGCAAACCAAGGTAAGCGGTTGCAATGTATTAGTATCCATGTAAAAGCCCGCACCGAAATCGCATATATCTCTGCTTATAGGGGCAATATCACCTTCTATACCCTTTTTAGAACCATGATAAAGAAGAATGTTTTCACCTTTATAAGCAACGGATTTTGATTTTATTATAAGCTCAGCTACATCAATATTATGCTCTTTGCAAAAATTATAAATATTTGTCTGCGCCATTCTATTTGGAAGAGTTTTACCATTCTCCCAGCGATTTATTGATAAAGTTGTTGTACCTAATGATTTTGCAAATTGCTCCTGATTCATACCGGATGCGATTCTTATAGCTTTTATCAGTTTATACAAACCAATCACCTACCTATCATCTGTTATCTGACTTTATTATATATTATGATAGGTAATTTGTCAATTATCTTTATCGTTTGTGCTCCTCTCTCATAAATCATACTTTAATTAAACTGATGATAGGAGAATTGATATGTAGAAATTATTGATGAACAAAAACAAAACTATAATGATTGTGATTTGTCGAAACGCAGTCGCGTTTCGCAAAAGCCGATTTTATCGGCTTTTAGCAAAATTGTTTTTCATAAATACAATTTTGCATTACATTCATTGAAAGGATTATAGTCGAATTTTCAAAGAAAATTCGATACCAAATCATATATTTGGTATCGAAACAGTGTAATTTTACACTGTTTCGACTAACTATACTCGTTATAAAGGAGGAAATTTTATTTAGACATAATTTTATACACAAAAAAGATACCCGTACATTTGCTTCAGAGCATTTACATTTTTAGTAAAGCGACACGCAAATCCCTTGTTGAAGCGTATGTTGATGACGAAATTTTCAAGAAAAGTGGTGCTTCGAGCATAGACGAATTTGTGTGTGAAGGACTTTCAGATGAAACCCACATTTGTCATGAACTCCATTTTTGCATAGATTACAGGGTCAACATTGAGAAGCTCATCACCATTTTGGAAGAGCTTAATTTGGGATGCATATTTTATTGCATAGTAAATGAAAACAAAAGCAAAAGTATTTATTTATATTTTATAACTAAAAAGGAGGTGTAGCAATTCGCTTACAAGTTATAACAACACCGATTTTCACAAGCCATCTCATAGGCAGATACAAGTACGAATTAAATACCAACCGCATTATAGAGGTTTTTGGAAAAGACATACCTGCAGGAAAGACTCTTTTGCAACATCTTGAAGAAGATTTACACCAGGTGTACTTCTCTATTTCGGAACGCATTTCAGGAGAAAGATAATATCTTTTACCTCTAAAATATTGATTCAATTTTCCGCGCAATTCTTTTTGCTCCGTTCTTGAAGCATCAAAAATTGTACTGTTATCAAGCATTTTCTGCGCCAACTCAACAGTTAAATCCCAGGCATATTCATATCCTTCTGAATCTTCAATGGATGCAAGAACTTTATATATTTCCTGCAAATCGTTTTCCACCTCTGCAACAGGTAAAGTTGTTTCAACTTCTTTACGAAGGTCAGCTGCAAATTTATGAATACGTTTTCCATCCGGAACATATCCTTCTGAATGCTGCATCTGTTTCTGCAGGTTTTTGAATATAAGCTTCAGCTCAGGGTTACTCTCCAACGCTTCACGGGCAGAAGAGGACATTTTGATAGATTTCGGATTTTTGGTATTTTCCGCCATTGATTGCGTAGAATTTGTATGTGCTAAAATGATGTGACCCAATAAAAAAGAGAAGTAACTTCAAAATA
>CAZUZV010000024.1:0-34402 GCA_964624385.1 uncultured Eubacteriales bacterium
TAAAGATTCGTTTTCTTTAACTTTTACCTGACTCATTTATAGTTCCCTCCCTCCGCTGTTACCAACAAAGGTATAATTATCAATATACAGTTAGCATTATACTATGTCAAGGCGAAAGTGTCAAGAGGGAAATGTTAAAAAAGTGTAAAATTATTGGATGTCAGAAATTTGATTAAAAACCTAAAATGTAAACACCGTTAAACTCTTTTGCTTTATCCAGCCAGTCTAAAACAACTTGATAGTCTTTTGGTTTATTCTTTTCTATGGCTTTTATCATTTCATCAACTTGCTCAGGATTATAATAGTTTATACCTGACCAATCAATTTCGCCACTTTTTAAGTTAGGGTATACACCATTCTTAAAGATTTTTTTATAATTTTTATAAAAAATATCGTAATTGTCGCCGTATACATATAAGGAGTCATTAAGCCAACAGTTGATTTTATCAGTATCTACAATTCTTTTTATACTTGTTCCTCTTTTAAGTTGGCAGAATTGCAACTCTAAAAAATCAGAACCTCCAAACTCTCTGCGTTCGTCTTGGTTATTGAAAATATGGAATAACATTGTATAACTCCTACCTATGTTCTATATATCATAATATTAAGTCGCGTATATCATTTCAATAGCATTTAATCCGTCTTTTTTATATCTTCGAGTTTCTATAAAAACCTACTTTTTTATAACATTTAATTGCTCTTTCGTTTTCTGTGCGGACGCGAAGGAGTATTTTATTTGTGTGCATATATGATAAATCATTTTTTATTACTTTATCAATTGCTTTAGTTCCAATGCCTTTATTCCTGAACTCTTTATTAGAAATGAATATTCCAAGAACTGCAAAGTCATCACTTGAAGCTTTCTCCAACCATATAGCACCAATGTATTTATCCTCAACTTTGATATGATACCAACGAAGATATTGAGTTTTCTTTATAGGATAAATCCTTGATTGATATTGTTTTAAGTCAGTTTCAAAGGCTTCTTCGTAGCTATTGTAATACGAGAGATTTTCATTGCATACTTGTTCAAGCACAAACATACTTATACCTCAAAAATCAAAGTTTTCTTGCCTTAATCACAATAGAAAGCGGAAAATGCTTTGCTTTAAAATCCGCATAGTAACCGGATGAGAATTCTGCAGATTTTTCTAAAACCTTTGAACTAGTTTCTTCCACAACTTTTTCTACTGCAAAACCCGCTTCTGCAAGAGCGTTAATATATGTTGATAATTTTCGGTTTTGTAATGTCAAGGGATTTCCGTTTTTCACAAAGGTATAATAATCCTCTTCAAGATAATTACCATTAAATATAATTCGCTCTTCTGTTGCAGTGGTTCTGTTGCCACCTGAGATAGCGATACTTTCCAAATCGACACAATGCAAAAGCGGATGATCCCAAGAGAAAATATATATTCCGCCTTGCTTTAAATATGAAGCTGCATTCTGTATTGTCTTTTTTAGGTCGGTAGTCCAACCTATAGCATATATAGAATAAACAACATCAAAGTAATTCTGCGGAATGTTTGAAGCATCTTCCATCGCTTGATGAAAAAGCGTGCAGGAATATCCGTTATCTTTAAGCAATTTCTTTGCAGTATTAAGCTGTTGTTCAGAAATATCAAGACCGTAAAGCTCTGTTGCTCCGTGTTCGGCACACCATTTCAAAGAGTGACCACTACCACAACCCATTTCAAAAACTGCTTTTCCGTTAAGGTCAGGAAACAGATGCAATTCATCTTCTGTTGGAATTGAACAACCAAGTACAGGTAATGCAGTTACACCAAAGAAATCTTCGGCTAATTCGTTCCAACTGCTTTCGTTTTGTTTTAATATATCGGTTTTCATATCTGAACCTCGTTAAAAATAAGCTTCTCAATAGTAATGCGAGGACGCCACCAAGCCCTTGCTTGTTCATATTCATCAGGATATGGAGTGTACCATTTCCATGTAATATCAAAGCCACCATCATCCATTTGTAACTTACCTAAAACATATTTTTCAGCAATAATTAATGGCTTGATTTCCGGTGTGACAAGTTCCAAATATATGCCGGAAAAGATACTGGAAGGCATCGGTACATATTCAACACCATATTTTTCAATATCTTTGCAAATGGTGTTATTAACGGCATTACATAATAAGTCTTTGAATAAATCCAAATCAACTACATCGCTGATATTGTTCATTCTTAAAAGCTCATATGCCAACAGAAAACAGTTCAAATCGTCCCCACTGACTTTTTCGGTGTTTTCAAGATATTCAAAGCCATCTTTTATAATACCTTCATAAAGCGGTGTGCGTTTTCCGTAGCAAACCATAAATGTAGCCAACGATATTGAAGGATTAAAACTGCTGATTCCGTCACCTTTCTTCTCCCACCAGATTGCGTGAGGATAATCATTATTACTTTCTATGGCAAATAACCACCGCTTTTTGTCTTCATCAAAAGAATCATGAGATTCCAGAAATCTAACTATTCCTTTTACGATATCATAGTCTCTGTTAAGTGCATTTACACGATAGAGCGTGATTATAGCATCGTTTGTTGCAATAGGACTTGAGTTAGGATTAAAAAAGTCCGGTTCAAGAGCATTACCAAAACCGCCATTAGCATTTTGGAATTTTGAAAGTTCATCAATAACAGCTTGATTAGATTCGTTTTCAAAGAAATATTTATAAATCGCCAAATCAAGAGGTCTTGCATTTTGTAAAACATAGTTAATCGCTTTATTTTTATCCATTTTAGTTTCCTTTCGACGATTCTACCGACTTTTTCAATGCTTCAAAATCTTTTCTCAATTTCTTACAATCTGTATAAACAATTCCGTGTATTCCCAATTCATTTGCAGTTTTTATATTAACTGCAGAGTCATCTATAAAAACACATTCATCAGGGTTAAGCTTATATTTTTCTAAAAGATATTTATATATTTCGGGATTGGGTTTTACCATTTTAATATGTGAAGAAACAACACTACCTTTGGCTTTTTTGAAAAAGTCAAATTTGTTGCTTATAACCTCATATCCGTCTTTTGAAAAATTAGTCAATATGTAAATATCATAACCGCTATCAAAAACCTCGTTATAAAAAGCAAGTGCATCTTCAAGGGGAGCATACAACTCCATCCACTCTTCAGCAAAGAATTGTCTGATTTCAGGTTCTAACTCTTTATGCTTTTCAACATATATCTCAACAATTTCTTTGCAACTATCGTATTTACCGATATCCATATCACTCCACAGAGAGTCATATAAAATAGCATCCAAGAATGCCTGATACTTCTCCTCGTCATATCCATACTTGCGTAAATATTCACTTGGGTTGGTATCTATAAGAATTTTACCTAAATCAAAAATAACGTTTTTGATCATTTTTTATCCGCTTTGCTTTCAATCATTTTAATTGTATCCAAGTAATCTTTTTCGACCTGACTTAAAGTCTTTTGCTGATATTTTTTGTATTCTTGGGTTGCTTTATCAATTGCCTGAGCGTGTGAAATACTACCTGCACCTATAAGCAATTGCTCACCCGACATTGTAAGAATTCTGTCCAGATGCTCAGACCAATCCTTCATTGTCATGGTCTGCTCTCGTTCAGCCTGTCTTTCTGCAAAATCAAGATAACCTGACACTAATTGACCGAGTGAACGAAGCTCTTTTTCATCAAGATAATTTTTTGCAATTTTTACATCGCTCAGATGAGGTCTGCTTCCTTTGAATGTAGTAAGCCCCATAAATTCTTTTTCGCTATCAGCGCGGTTGTATATAACTTCTGCTGCAGTTTGACCGTGAACGGCATAATGAATTTTATTCTGAACTTTTTTGAAAAAATCAACCGAGATTTCTGCAGTAGGGTCATAGTCAATACTTGTAGCATATATCTCCAATATCTGTCGATAAAACACTTTTTCAGAAGCGCGGATATCACGGATTCTTTCTAAGAGTTCTTTAAAATATCCGCCACTGCCTAAGTTTTTTAGCCTTTCATCATCCATTGTAAAACCTTTACGAATATATTCATTCAAACGTTTGGTAGCCCATTGTCTGAACTGAACGCCACGCTGGGATTTAACACGATAGCCCACAGAAATAATTACATCGAGATTATAATAATCAACCTGATATTCTTTGCCGTCTGAGGCAGTTGTTGCAAATTTTGCAACAACTGAATTTCTTTCAAGTTCGCCCTCGGTAAACATATTTTTTATATGTCTTGAAATGGTGGATTTATCCCTCTCAAAAAGTGTTCCTATTTGGTCTAAGGTAAGCCAAACTGATTCGTCATGGAAACGGACATCAACAGATATTAGGTTGTCGTCTGTCTTAAAAATTACCATATTGTTTTCTGTATTCATAATCTCATCCTTAATTTTCAATTACGGCGAATTCGCCACAATTATATTACAAGAAAATAATATCATATATCACTTTTGAAAACAAGTGAGTATAATTTTTAGTCCAAGTGTTATTATCTGTTGCTTTGTTAACTTCGCCACACATTATGTTTTACAAAAACTTTAAAAATTTCACTTTTTTCACTTCGTTTTTATCAATAAGCAAGATAATAATCAAGTTAATAAGCAAGATGTTCCATATAAATTTTTACAATTGATTGATATATCAAAGAACCCGGCTAATTTAACATCCGACATTAAATCAGCCGAAAGCCTTTATGACAATCTTCTTGCGCTTCAGGGCGACGACAAAATCATTTCAATAAATTATTTATAAAACAAAAACAGGTACTGTAAAGTTTGAACTCTACAGTACCTGTAATTTTATTTTGCCATTGCGCCGATTTCCATCATATATGCACCAATCTGTGCTCCAAATTCGGGAGCGCCATCCATAATGAGCTTACCTTGCTGAACGGATTCAAGCATATCGTCAATTGACATCAATATACCTAAAGCGCTGTCAAGGTTGTTAAAGCGCATTGTGAAGAAGGGTAGAGCGCGTTTGTATTCGCCTCTGCCTGCTTTACTCTTACCTGCTTTAATTCTGATGTAAGCAGAAACGGAATCTTCGCCGTCAACCTTCCAGGCATAAACACGGTCGGGGCTCTTTGAAGTCCAGTCGTGGATTTCGGGGTGACCCATTTTATTAAGTGTGCTGATACCTGATGAAAGAAGGTAGAAATAGCATTTAACAGTAAGACGTTTGTCCTCTTCCTTCTCCGGTGGAGCAGATGCGGTGAGAAGTGATGACATTTTAAGAAGAGCCATCATAAATACACCGAATTCATAAACATTGTTAAGACCAATCATTTTTGGAAGTGTTGCAGGTCCGATTTTGCCTTTGAAGAAAGCGTTCATGGACTCAACATTCTTGAATTGGAGCTCAACAAATTTCTGGTTTTTTACTCTGTATGCAACTTTGTTAGCGTGAACGAGCCATTCATCGCCGTTCACCATAAAGTGTGTTGCCCACTTTCCTTCGGGAGCATCCGGGTCAAGACAACTAACCTGATAAATGCAGTGAACCTTCTCAAACTTCTTTTTGAGAGAGGGAACATCTGCAACGATAGTTTTCAAGAGGGGCAACGCACCGCAAAGGAATATTTTATTAGTATATAAAGCTTCCTGAGTGTTAGCCATTTTATTTTCCTCCTTAGAACTCATCGTCCCAGTCGTTATCTTCTTCAAAGTCAGCTTTCATAACCTCACGAACTGCTTCAATAATACCGTTAGAGTCAATACCGAGGGTGCTCATAATGTCTTCGTGAAGACCGATAGGAGCAAATGTGTCCTGAATGCCAAGCTTCTTAAATGCGCAACCCTTACCGGATTCAACAACAACCTCTGCAACTGCACTACCAAGACCGCCGATAACAGTATGGTCTTCAACTGTGATAATACGGCGAGTATCCATAACTGCTTTAAGAATGGCATCTTTATCAAGAGGTTTGATTGTGTGCATATCAAGAACTCTGATTTTGAGACCGTCAGCTTTCTCAAGGAATTCAGCAGCCTGGAAAGCCTGGAATACGCAAGAACCGCAAGCGATAATTGTAAGGTCACTGCCTTCATGTACTTCCACAGCTTTACCTAATTCAAAGCCGTAATTTGCATCCTTGTAAAGAACACGGTCAAAACCACGGTTAATTCTGATATAGAAGGGACCGGGTGTGTTATAAGCTGCCATAACTGCATTGTAGGTTTCGTAACCGTCTGCAGGGCAAATAACTGTAAGGTTAGGAATTGAACGGGTCAAGGCAAGGTCGCAGATAGCGTGGTGAGTTGAACCTGCCTGACCGAAGGAAGTACCTGAATGTGTAGCAATAACTTTTGCGTTAACATTCTGGTAGCAGAGGTCTGTGTGAAGCTGGTCTGCTGAACGGAATGATGCAAACTGCGAGAAGGTTGAAAGGAAAGGAACAAGACCTGCCCTTGCCATACCTGCTGCAATACCGAACATATTCTGTTCTGCAATACCTACGTTAAAGAAACGGTCGGGGAATTTCTTCTGGAAATCACCGATTTTTGTTGATTTTGCAAGGTCAGCAGTAAGAGCAACAACCTCGGGATGTGCTTCTGCCAATTCAACGAGAGCCTGACCGTAAATTTCGGCTGTGGAGAGAGATGTTGATTGTTCAGCTGTGTAACTTAATCCGCCTGCCATAATTATTCAGCCTCCTTTTCTGCACGTGCAACACGTTTCTGATAGGTTTCTTCGAGAGATTTTTTACCGTTAGCATGTTTCTCATCGTCAAATGCACCATAGTGCCATCTGAAATCGCCTTCGATAAAGTCGATACCGCAACCCTTAACTGTATCGCAAAGAATAAGAACGGGCTTGTCGGTTTCATTTTCATAAGCAAAGTCAATAGCTTCGCAAAGCTCTTTAATGTTGTTACCGTCAATTTTCTTAACGATGAAGCCGAATGCTTCCCATTTGTCTGCAAGGGGCTCAAGAGCCATAACGTCTTCTGTGTTACCGTCAATCATATTGTGGTTACGGTCAACAAAAGTGATAAGGTTTGTAAGTTTAAAATGAGCGGCGCTCATAGCTGCTTCCCAGTTTGAACCTTCGTCAAGCTCACCGTCGCCGAGAACAACGAATGTTTTATAGTCTTTTTTAAGAAGTCTTGCTGCAAGAGCAGTACCAACACCGATTGAAAGACCGTGACCGAGAGAACCGGTTGAAGCATCAACGCCTACAACCTTGTTTGAGTCAAGGTGCATACCCATTTTTGAACCGGAAAGGTTAAAGGTTTTAAGCATTTCCTTGTCGTTGAAGCCAAGGTCGCAAAGAACGGGAGCATAAGCAATACCTGCATGACCTTTACTGAGAATGAATCTGTCGCGATCCTCCCAATTGGGTTCGTCAATTTTAATGTGCATATATTTGTGATAGCACACAGTCATAATGTCCATAACACTCATACCGCCACCGATATGGCCTGAGCCTGCCCAATAAGTTGTATCAAGGCAGAGGTTACGGAGCTCGTGAGCTTTCTTTTCAAGAGCAAGCCACTCCTGTTTTGAAAGAGCCATTATAAATTCCTCCTATAATATAAATTTGCCGAAAACTCGGTATTGTTTCTTAAATTATCCTAACTCGGGGTGATTCTTCCTAACTGCTTTGAATGCATCTTCTGCAATTTCAATTGAAAGGTTAATATCTTCGTGGGTAAGGGAGGCGTTAATGAAGTGGTTGTGGTGGGATGTTATAAACAAACCACGGTTTACACATTCAGCAACCCAATCCTGATGAAGAAGAAGAGAATCGTCGTTTGCAATTCTTAAATAGAAGAGAGCAGGAGCACCTGAAACAACAAGGTCAAAGCCATGTTCTGCACCGGCTTTCTGAAGTCCGGTTGTAAGTTCTCTGCCGAGAGAGTCAAAGAGCTTTGGTGCATCCAATTTTTTGAGCTTGTTAATTGTAGCAATACAAGCAGCAAAAGGAACTGCACTCATCCAATAAGAACCTGTATATGAAAGGCTTGATGCGGCGTTTTTAAGGAATTCCTTACCGCAGAAAGCAGACATATTGTAGCCGTTTGCAAGAGCTTTGCAGAAGCAGATGATGTCAGCCTCAAAACCGAAGAAATGGTCGCTACCTGCAAGGTCAAGACGGAAACCGCAACGAACGTCGTCAACAATAAGAACGATTTCATTCTTTGTGCAAAGCTCACGAACCTCTTTCCAGAAACCGTCAATTGGGAAAGAGTTGTCGTTAAAGTTGCCGTGGTTGTAAGGCTGAGCGATTACTGCGGCTATTTCGCCTTCGTTTTCTGCAAGAAGTCTTTTGAAGTTTTCAATATCATCCCATGGTGTATAAAGGTTGTTAGCAACATCCTCGGGAGTAACACCGGGGTAGTCAATTTTCTGAACCATGGGAGAAACACCGTGATAGAAACCATTGAAGAAAATGAGTTTCTTTCTGTGGGTGTGAGCACGGGCTGTAAGGATTGCGCCCTGAGTAGCATCGTTACCGTTTTTTGCAAAGAATGCCCAGTCGGCGGTGTTAACGGTATCAACAAGAAGCTCTGCACATTCAACCATAATTTTATCGGGAGATGTTACACAGTTCCCTTTTTTAATTTGTTCAATAACTGCTGCATCAACATCTTCATCGCCATAGCCGAGAACGTTGGGGCCGTAAGCACACATATAGTCAATATATTTGTTTCCGTCAACGTCCCAGAAATACGAGCCTTTTGCCTTTTCAGAAAAACGGGGCCATCTGTTTACGGGGATGAACTGACCTTCTGCAGGACCGAGATGTCCGTAAACACCTGCGGGAATTACTTCGGTAGCGCGAGCGTACCATTCATCTGACTTTGTTGTTTTATATAAAGGGAATTTATTGCTCATTTTACTACCTCCTTATGCAAGATATAATGCAACTCTGTCAAGTATGCGGTTAACGTTGTCAAGCATACTGACAAGACCGTGCATTTCAATTTTACCCGTACCGATACAAGCAAGAGCATTAACATTACCGTCAAAAAGAGCACGAGCTGTTTCAATTGATTCGAATACCATAGCAGCGCGGTATTTTTCAGGAGCTTTTTTTAGAGTGATAAGACGGTGGTCTTTACATACAAGCTCAACTGCAGGGCCATTTTTGATAGAAATCATAATGCTACCGTCTGCAATATATTTTGCGCTGAATTTACCAATTTCATCATTGTTACCAATCTGAGCTATAGCAACACCGATTGTGTAAAGCATAAGGGTTGTGCTTCTCTCGAAGAAAACGGGATCCTTAAGGTCTTCTTCACTTGCTCTCATATATTTGTTGAGTAAATCTGTAAGACCTACAAATTCTTTGAGAAGGAATTTGATGTGAGTAAAGCCTTTTGAGGGAATGGGCGTTACTGTGCCGTCAATAAGACCGTTGAATTTTTCGCAGCTTGAAAAGGGGAGCTTTACATCACAATTGCTGCAACCCTGTTCCATACGGCATTTGCCGTTTTTAAAATAAAGAGTGGCAGAGGGGCCGTCTTTAACCTCAAAACCGATAGAGATAGGTTTTTTACCTTGAAGCAAATCGGAAGCCTCCGGTACAATCTCACAAAGATTTTCTAATGTACCGAGAACAGCATACATATTTATGTACGCAAGAGTTTTTGAATCCATTAAATTTTGCAAAACGATTGCCTCCTTTTTTAAAATAGAATTCAGTCCACTATATTTTAGCAGAGCTTTCGGGCAAAGTCAACAAATAGAGAAAATTATTTGAGTTGTATTATGGTGAAAAATCACACAAGAACGGCGTGCTATTTTCTGAATTGGAAAATAATCGGCATTTTCACAGAAAACTTATAAAAAGTATATAAAATATGACAAATTATTTTGTATAGTTTAAACCCGGTGTTTTCTTGACATTTTTATTTAATAAGGTATAATAAAAGTGAATACAAATTCACTTTTGTTATCAAACTCTATTTTAGGAGGTGTCTTTATGGACACAAGATTCGCTATTAATGAGTATCATGACGCAGCTGAAGTTACAAGACAGCTTGATGAACTCATTAAAAAACCCATTTACACTATTAAGCCTGACGTGCTTAAAGAATACGAGGAAGAGTATTTCAATAAAAAGTGCGCTAAGAGTAAGGAAATGATCGAAGAAGCTAAGCAGGTTATTCCCGGCGGCGTTCAGCATAACCTTGCTTTCAACTATCCCTTCCCCCTTGTTTTCACAAAGGCAGACGGTATGAAGCTTTATGACGTTGACGGAAACGAATATTTCGACTTCCTTCAGGCAGGCGGTCCCACTGTTCTCGGCTCCAATCCCAAGGTTGTAAGAGATCAGGTTATCGACCTTCTCAATACCTGTGGTCCTTCAACCGGTCTTTTCCACGAGTTTGAATACAAGCTTGCAAAGAAAATTTGCGATAGCGTTGAAACCTGCGATATGTTCCGTATGCTCGGTTCAGGTACAGAGGCTTGTATGGCAGCAGTTCGTGTTGCAAGACTTGCTACAAAGAATAAAAACATTGTTAAAATGGGCGGTGCTTACCACGGCTGGTCCGATCAGCTCGGTTACAGTATCCGTGTTCCCGGTTCAAAATTCACTCAGGCACACGGTGTTCCGCTCTATCTCTTCAAACATACTCAGGAATTCTTCCCCAATGACCTTGATTCTCTTGAAAGAGTTCTCCGTCTTAACCAGTTCCGCGGTGGTACAGCTGCTGTGTTTATGGAGCCCATCGGTCCCGAAAGCGGTACAAGACCTCTTGATAAAGACTTCAACAAGGGAGTTGAAAGACTTTGCCGTAAATACGGTGCTCTCCTTATCTTTGATGAGGTTGTTACAGGTTTCCGTATCGGTATGGCAGGTGCTCAGGGTTACTTCGGTGTTTCTCCTGACCTTACTATCTTCGGTAAAGTTATTGCAGGTGGATATCCCGGTGCAGGCGGTATCGGTGGTAAGCGAGAATATATGAAATACCTCGGTGCAGGTCTTGACGCAAGCGGCGAAAAAGTTAAGAAAGCATTTATGGGCGGTACAATGGCTGCTACTCCTCTTTCTTGCGTTGCAGGTTACTATACACTTGAAGAAATTGACAAACAGAACGCTTGTCAAAAAGCAGGTGAAATGGGTGACAGACTTACCAAGGGTCTTCAGGAGCTCATTAAGAAATATAACCTTCCCTTCGTTGCATTCAACCAAGGCTCAGTTTGCCACATTGACACAGTAGGTACAATGCACTACTCAATCAACTGGTCCAAACCATGGGAAATTCCCGGTGTTCTTTCCGCAACAAGCGAAAGAAAAGCAGAAATGCAGCACATGGGCGCAGCATATATGGCAGAAGGTCTTGTTACTCTTGCAGGTAGCCGTCTTTACACTAACGCTCAGTATACACCCGAGCTTATTGACGAAGCTCTTACAAGATTTGACAGAGTATTCGCAAACGTTGCAATTAAAGAATAAAATAAAAAGCCACGGAAAAACCGTGGCTTTTTTAGGAGATAATTATGGACATTTTAGAAGCAAAAGAATTAGTTATAAAAGCGGGTCATGAGCTTTTGGAAGCAGGACTTATTGTAAGAACCTGGGGTAACATCAGTTGCAGAATTAATGACAAGCAATTTGTTATTACTCCCAGCGGTATGGCATACGATGTTCTTACTCCCGATGATATTGTTCTCGTTAATATTGCAGACCTTTCCTATGAAGGCGATGTTAAACCCTCTTCAGAAAAAGGTATTCATGCTTCCTGCTACGAGCTTCGTCCCGACATCAATTTTGTTATTCATACCCATCAGAAGAACGCTTCCGTTGTAAGCACTCTCGGTCTTGATATTAACAATATTGATGGTGAAGATGCAGAGCTTATCGGTACTGATGTACCTTGCGCATCCTACGGTCTTCCCGGTCAGCCGAAGCTCCGTCAGGGTGTTATCGGTGCCCTTACCCGTTCAACCTCAAAAGCTGCAATTATGAAGCATCATGGTGCAGTTTGCCTTGGTGAAAGCTATGAAGATGCTTTCAACGTTGCAAATGCTCTTGAAAGAGTTTGCGAAAAATTCATCGCGGATCGTTGTGCAGAGGTTTCAGGCAAAGCGGTTGACACCTTCAGCGGTGTGGTTGATTATGTTACAGATGTTTTCAAATCAGGCAACAAATATAAACCTGCAAAGGAATTTACTCCTTGTGACAGTGAAAGAAAAGGCGAGTGCTTTTTCGTTGGTGAAGAGGGTAAAGAAGCCGCAATCATTGAAACAAAGAGCGGTGCTTGGGTAGGCGGCGGAGAAATCCCCGATAGCGCAGATATGCATTGGGCAATTTATAAAAAGAGAGACGATGTTAAATTCATTCGTCACACAAAGAATGATTTTGTTGTTGCAATGTCAAGAAAAGGCAAAACAATGAAACCGCTTCTTGATGACTTTGCTCAGCTTTGCGGACCTGTTGTTAAATGCGCGGTGTTTGACCCTTCAAGCACACTTAAAACAAGTAAAAAGGTTGCAAAAGCACTTGGCAACAAGAATGCTGTTCTTGTTAAAGATAACGGTGCGGTTTGCGTAGCAGGTAACCAGTATGACGCAGAAGCAGTTGAATTGGTTATGGAAAAGGCAGCTAAAACTGCGGTTGGCGCAGAGCTTTATGCAGATGTTAAGCCATTGAGCGCACTCGATTCCCATCTTATGAGAATTATCTATAAGATGAAGTATTCCAAAAAGGCTGGAAAATGATTTTTTTAATCCCCTCAAAACTTTTTTGAAAGTTTTGAGGGGATTACTTTTTATGAAATATCTTCCGATACATATATTTCTTCGGTTTCTTGTTGAGCTGCTATAAGCAAATCTTTTGCAATTGAGTCTTTGCATATTTCGATTATGCGAGTAACTGAATTAAAAAGATGCTTATACATTTTTTTATATAACTTTAGTTCTTTTACCATTGCTAAATCTGTAATCATAAACACACCTATAATAAATTATAGTAGAATAATATCATAAAAGAAAACAAATATCAAGTACCCGAAGTATATTTAAAAGGCTATACTCTATACTTTTATCGTGCAAATGAAGTATAGGGGAGTGGCGAGAGTGCATTTAAACGAAGCTGTTGCATTAAGAATAAAGGAATTATGCGAAGAAAATAAGCTTAATCAATATCAGTTATATTTAAAGAGTGGTGTGCCACAATCTACATTAAGTACTATAATGAAATGCTCCTACCCAAGTATGAAATTAAGAATAATATATGAAATTTGCGATGGTCTTGAAATCTCTCTTAATGATTTTTTCAATTCACCGCTTTTTGATAGAGATAATATAGAAGATTAAAAAAGAAAACTGCCTTACCCTATTTGTTAGAGTAAAGCAGTTTATTTTTTATATCGTAAACAAAGTAAACATTGAACAAACGAATCCGCCGATAAAGGCAATAATTAAAATAATTCTCACAATAAGACCGATTTTTTGTTTCGTTGTTTCTTTACCGAAGCATTTAAATGTATTGATAAGTAAAACAGCAACTGAAAGGCAAAGCAAAGACAAAAACCAGAACAGATATTTGAAAACAGCGTCTGTTGTGTTGAAAAAGCCTACCTGATTAATACTTTTTGCATAAAGAATTTCTGAAACGAGAATCGCAACAAAACCAACAACAGCAATAATTCCTAAAATAATTGGAACAATATTCATTTTTGTTCTGTCAGTTTCGTTTGCGTTTGCAGTTTTATAAACTTTCGAACGCTTTGGAATAAAAAGTCTTTTGAGTTTTTTATTCTCAAGGTTTATGTGTTTATTAAAAAGCATATCTGAATGATAAACTGCATTTCTTCTTGCTAACAAAGCAAAGAGGAAACAAATAAAAAATGCTACATCCATATTGTCAACTCCTTATTTAATTTCGGTTATCTCATAGAATACTACTGCATAGGGGTCGAGAGTTTTATTAAGAGAAATTTTTCCTCCCTCAACCTGTGCGGTTTCTTCTGCGGGAACAAGTTTAGAACATTCTGTATATTTATCGTAAAGCTCATTGAAATAAATATCTCTTGCTTCTTGATTTTCAAGAGTGGTGGGGTTATCTATTTCAGGGTCATCGGGAGACCAGTTAAAGCAGTCATCACCGATGTTATAAATTTTTCGGTCCTCAACCCACTCGTCAAAATAGTTACAGTCATCATCTATTGTATAGGTGGTGATTTTTACTTTTTTGCCGTCAAATTGAGGCGCGTTGATTTCAAAATCAAGCTCCGCACTTGTTTTGTAATCAAGGTCGTTTTTAAAGTTATATGCCATAAGGTAGAGTGTTTCAGTTTCTTCGTTGAAAGCCGAAACGGCATCTATATCTCCGCCTAAAATAAGACCGCTTTTTGTTGCAGTTGTTTCAGTAAGCTTTGCACCTGCCATTTTTGCGGCATTTTTAGCAACGTGATAGCTTACGGTGGGATTACCTTGCAAGAAACCGTTTGAAAGGTAGGACCAAGCGGAGAAATAGGCTATGTCATTATTAAACATCTGGGCTATAAGACGGGCATCGTAGGCGGCTTGATAAGTATAACCACAGGTTCTTGTGAGTAGCTCGTCGTTATGGGCGCCACTGTTTACACCACAGAGAATTCTACCCTCGTCAATACCGTAAACAAGGTCGGTTAAACCGTTACTTTCAGCAATATTTCTTATATAAGCGATGGTTTCGGGGAGCGTATATCCGTCGGTATAATCTCCGGGAGTTGAATCATAAAAAGAAGCAGAAAGGTATTTAAGAGGAGAACCTGTTTTGCCGGTTTTATAGTTAGTGCCCTTTGCACAATGCTCGATAAATATTGCCTCGTCCCAGATACCCTCAGTAACACTCATTGAATGAGCACCTACGAAAACATCTTCACCTAAAACATCTACGAGTGCTTGTGCGGTATAGTCGTAAAGCTTACAATAAGCCTCGGAGCTTTCTTTTGCGAGAGTTTCCTCGTCTTCGCTGTCAGAACCGATAAACCAATCGGCATTTTCGTATTCGGTCATAACACCGAAACGCCAGGATAAAACTTCCTCTTTACCGAATTCGTCAACAAGAGCCTGTGCAATGGCGCTTATGTAGTCATAATAAACATCGTAATCATCCGGTGGGTAGGGATTCATTCCGAAACCTATTTCAGTAGTGGCTTTTTCGGAATATTTAAGCGGTACGCTACCCAGCTTGAGCATGGGTTTTCCGCCTAAATCGAGAACACCGCGACAGTTTTCGATAAGCACCGTGAAATCATAATCATCAAGAACTGTTCTGTCGAGAGGGTCTTTGAAAAGGTCACGGGTTTCCGTTCCGCCCGAGCATTGCATAAACTGAACATACTCTACAAAGTCAAAAATATTATTTTCTTCGTTTACGGTTACGTTTACAAAGGGATTGCCTTCAATGGACCATATATTAACATTGTTTACAACATTATGAAGCGTGTTTGAGGTTTTGGTTGCATCAACAGTAAAGGTGAATTTATTGAAAACACCGGAGGCAATAATACCGAAAACGGAAAGAGCAACAATTATTACGGGAATGACAGTACAAAGGATTTTCTTAAATATTTTCATTAAATCACATCCGTTTTATTCTTCAATAGCAGCTTTTTTTGTGTTTATTTTGTAAAGAATATCGGAGTCGAATTTCTCTGTTCGGTCATATCTGTAAATGCCGTTTAATTCCTGTTCAACGTCAGTGAGCTGGGTGTAGCAGAAGCCTATCATCTTGGGATTATCAATCATAGCCGTTGTAAGACCGTCATAACGTTCGTAGAATTCTTCAAGACTTGTTGCGGCATTGCCGTAACCCCAGGCTTTCTCGCGGTCGTTTTCTTCGAATGTTTTAAGTTCAACTCTTATTCCGCCGTATTCGCTCATAAATACGGGCTCGCCATTCCATTTCTGGATGTGGCTGAAACGGTCATGAAGGAAGTTTTCTGTGAAGAGCTTATCATAATTTGTTTTAAATACGTTGTAATCTTGTTCGTAGTCGTGAACATCGAAAATATCTGTTTCAACGTGGAAGTTACCGCTTGTGTCAATACAAGGACGGGTTTTGTCCATAGCTTTAACCGTGCGATAAACAATTTTTAAAACATCATCATCCTGTTTTCTGCCGTTAATATCCCAGGTTTCGTTATAGGGACACCAGCCGATAATTGAAGGATGGTTAAAGTCTCTTTCAATTTCTTCTTCAATTTCAAGAAGATAGTAACGAAGAGATTCGAACTTGGTGTGGTTTGCACCCCAGTTTCCGTGTTCACCCCATACGATGTAGCCTAATTCATCGCAATAATGCAAGAAGAGCGGTTCAAAGATTTTCTGATGAAGTCTTGCACCGTTGAAGCCTGCTTTCATCGAAAGAAGAATATCGTTTTTTAGTGCTTCTGCAGAGGGGGCTGTATAAATACCGTCGGGGTAGAAGCCCTGGTCGAGAATGAGTCTTTGGAAAACGGGCTTGCCGTTAATGTTAACCGCCTTATCTGTGAGTTTAACCTCACGAAGACCGAAATAGCTTGAAACTTCGTCACCGCCGAAAGAAAGGTTAAGAGAATAAAGTCCGCCTTTTCCTACTTCCCAAAGGTGTTTTTCGGAAAGGTTAAGAGTAAGTGTTGCAGTCTGACCGAGTGTGTCGGTTGAAGCGTTGCCAACCTCTTTACCGTCCCAAAAAGCCTTTGCGGAGAAAGTGCCTTCACCTACAAGGTCTGCATGGATTGTGAGAGCGCCGTCGGTAATATTGGGATAGTATTTTACTGATTTGATATAATTTTCAGGGCAGAATTCCATATAAACTGTCTGCCAGATACCCGTTGTTCTTGTGTAGTCACAGTCGTGGGAGTAAACGAGTTCGCTCTGTTTACCGCGAGCTTGAAGCGGTGAGCGAGTGTCGTCCTGAGCGCAAACAGTAATTACGTTTTCTCCCACCTTCAAAAATTTTGTTGCATCAATTCTGAAAGAAATGTAACCGCCGAAATGCTCACCTGCA
The DNA here is from genome assembly GCA_964624385.1 of uncultured Eubacteriales bacterium. GTDB lineage: Bacteria > Bacillota > Clostridia > Oscillospirales > Acutalibacteraceae > DTU089. The sequence continues at coordinate 16,921 of CAZUZV010000024.1, forward strand.
AATTGACCGTTTACATAAACACTTGCATGGAAATCAACTGCACCGAAAACAATAAATGCTTTGCCTTTTAACTGCTCTTCGGAAATTTCAACAGTCCTCTTGTACCACACTGCTGCCATAAAATCCTTATAGCCAATTCCTGAAAGTTCGCTTTCCGGGCAGAAAGGAACATTGATTTTTTTGGAGAATTCTGAATTTACATCGAAAAGATTTCTTTCCTTTCCGCTGTCGCCAAAGTCAAATTCAAAATCCCATTGACCGTTGAGATTGATATAGTCATTTCTTTTAAAATTCGGATTCGGGTGTTCGTTTCTGAGTATCATAAGAAATCTCCTTATTTCTTCAAGTATATTAAAAGTACAGCAATATCGGCAGGGGAAACACCGCTTATACGGGATGCCTGACCGATTGTTTCGGGCTTTATTTTCTTTAGCTTTTCTCTTGCTTCAAGTCGAAGATTTGAAACATCGTCATAATCAATATTTTCGGGAATCTTTTTGACTTCAAGCCTTTTTTGCTCTTCAACCTGAGCCAATTGACGTTTTATATAACCTGCATATTTAAGGTTTATTTCAACCTGCTCGAAAACCTCGCGAGGCAGGTCGGGACGTTTTTTATCAAAGGGTGTGAGAAGTTTGTATGAAAGCTGAGGTCTTTTAATAAGCTCTGACAGTCTGCAACCTGTAACGGTTGGTGCAGTTCCTGCATTTTCCAAAACCTCGCTTAATTCTTTTGATGGAGGAATAGTTATCTTAGAAACTCTTTCGGTTTCTTCTTCAATAAGTCTTTTCTTTTCCTGAAGCTTATCGTATCTTTCCTGACTTATAAGACCGATTTCATAACCCATTTCTGTGAGTCTTAAATCCGCATTGTCTTCACGGAGAATAAGTCGGTATTCGCTTCGGGATGTCATCATTCTGTATGGGTCACGGCAACCTTTTGTTACAAGGTCATCTATAAGAGTGCCGATATAAGATGTGCTTCTGTCAAGTGTGAAAGGCGCTTTACCCTGCACCTTGTGAGCGGCATTTATGCCTGCAATAAGACCCTGTGCGGCGGCTTCTTCATAACCTGAAGAACCGTTAAACTGACCTGCACCGAAAAGTCCGGGAAGAGTGGTGAATTCCAAAGTGGATTTAAGGGCAAGGGGGTCAACGCAGTCATATTCAATGGCATAAGCAGTTCTCATAACCTTCACGTTTTCAAGACCTTTTATGCTTTTTAGAATTTGCAACTGCACATCTTCGGGAAGTGAAGATGAAAGCCCTTGAAGATAAAGTTCTTCTGTACGAAGTCCGCAGGGCTCAATAAATACCTGGTGACGTCCTTTTTCAGCAAAGCGAACGATTTTATCTTCAATGCTGGGGCAATATCTTGGTCCTACACCCTCAATTTTATTTGAGTAAAGCGGTGAGCGGTGCAGGTTATCAAGAATAACCTGCTTGGTATCTGCATTTGTATATGTAATGTGGCAAATTGCCTTGTTTTCAAGAACACCTTCGGGAGTTTCAAAGGAGAATGGCGTAATTTCTTCATCACCAACCTGCTCTTCAAGTCCTTCAAAGTTAACGCTGTTTCTGTTAACTCTCGGAGGGGTACCTGTTTTAAAGCGTCTTAAAGGCAAATCCAGCTTCAAAAGGGATTCGGAAAGCTCGTTTGAGGGGAACATTCCGTCGGGACCGCTTTCGTAGGAAACATCGCCAACATAAACCATACCTTTGAGGAATGTACCCGTTGCAATGATAACGCATTTAGCGGTGTATTCCGCTTCAAGCTTTGTTGAGAAGACCCAAAGACCGTCTTCATTTTTTTCAAGGGAAACAATTTCACCTTGCTTTAAATCAAGATTCTCTTGATTTTCAAGGCAGTGTTTCATATATTCCGTATAATCACGGCGGTCAATCTGTGCTCTTAAAGAGTGCACCGCAGGGCCTTTTCCTAAGTTCAGAATACGGCTTTGAATTAAAGTTTTGTCCGCCGCTTTTCCCATTTCACCACCGAGAGCATCAATTTCGCGGACAAGATGCCCCTTTGATGTTCCGCCGATGGAGGGGTTACAAGCCATATTGCCGATCCAGTCAAGATTAACGGTGAAAATAACGGTATTTGCACCTAATCTTGCAGAGGCAAGAGCAGCTTCAATACCTGCGTGACCTGCGCCGATAACCGCAACATCATAATTTCCTGCAAAAAATTTCATAAAAGTTTCGCCTTACTTAATAAATTTAATGTGTCCGTCTTCTCGCTCTTTAAAAGGCGGCTTTTCGTTGGGGTAACCTAAAGTCATACCTAAAATGAACTGCCAATCCTGAGGGATTTCAAGGATTTCTTTCCATTTTTTTGCACCGTTTTCATCATCAAAAAGAGCACCTAAAGAGCCTATCATGCAAGAACCCAGACCTAAAGAATGTGCGGCGAGTGCAATATTTTCTGCCATAAGTCCACCTGACATTCCATCCTTTGAGGGAGCAACAATGAAAATGAAAACGGGAGCGTTATGATATACGGGACGCAAATTCCAACCTGTGTAAGCAGGAGTATCCCAACCTACAATGTCTTTAAAATCCTTGTTCATTTCTTCGAGTCGTTCGCGGTTAGTTAAAACTCGCAAGTGGCAGGGTTGGGAGTTTCTTCCGCTGGGAGCGCGGATTGCTGCCTCAAGAATAACCTGCAAAAGCTCCTCGGGAACTTCTTTTTCCGTATATTCACGAATAGTCTGCCGTGACATTATATTTTCTATAACGGAATTCATCATTTATCACCTTTTTCTTTTGCAATAAGAGAGTAATAACCACTGGCAAGAGAATTGTCGATTTTAGTTTCAACGGTTAAGGAGCTTTCAATTTTCGTGTCAATTTCGTCGCCGACGATTATTTCAATCATTTCGGTTCTTTTTTCGTCGAAATAGGAGCTGTTTGTATCCGCATCACCGCGGAGAACAAGGAAAATATATTCATCCGTGCCGATAACCGTTGCAAGACGTGCTTCGGTGTTTTTTACCTTTTCAAAAAATCCTGCAGGGTAGCTTGTGTCATCCTTGTGAAGAACAACAGTCTGAACAGAGCTTTGGTAGCCTGATTCAGCAAGGAAATCCGCCGCTTGCTCCATATTCTGTTCGCCTGCATTTACCATAGCCGCCATATTCTGAAATTTAAGAACAAGAGCTTCGCTTTCGGTTTCGCTGATTTTTACTGTTTGACCGTTAAGATCTGTTTGAGTAAAGTAGCCCGTAATGGCTTGGAAAACAATGTAATTTGTTTTAAATTGAGCATAAAGCCTTGTAAGAGGGATTTCTTCCTCACCGCCCGTGCCGTAGTAGTGAACAAGTAATGCTTCTCGGAAGCTGTCGGCAGTAAAGATTTTTGTTAAAGTTTCTTTTGTTACGCCGATTTTTGTGTAATATTCGCCGTAAATTCCCCAATAAGCATTGACCTTTTCGGAAACTGCCGCTTTTTCTGCGGTGGAAAGGGTGATGCCTTGAGAATGAGCAAGGGAATTAGTTTTAAAATATGTTTCGGCATAGGTTGTGGCCTTTTCTTTTAAAGATTTTAAAGGTGCATCCACACCTAAATCCACTACCGCAAGATCAAGAAAATATGTGAAAACATCGTCACTTATTTTCACATCGTTGATTTCCATTGCAGTACCCTTATCGGTAAGAGAACAACCTGAAAAGGCAACAGTAGAAAATACGCAACAAAGCGCTAATATTAAAGATAAAATTCGTCTGATTTTCATATTCCACTTCCGAAGATAATTATTACACAAATATACATAATATAGTATAACAGAGTTGTTTTCTTAAAACAAGTATAAATGGTTAACATTTTCAAATAATATATTTGAAATTGAGTTGCAAGTTGAAAGAGGCAAAAGGCAAGTTTCGGGGCGCGAAAATGCGCCAAATTGTAAAGTTGCCAGTATGTAAAAGCAGAGCGGAACTTTATCCCTCTTTTTTGCTTCAGCAAAAAGGAGGGGGACCGCGTTAGCGGTGGGTGGTACAAAGCTATGCAAAGAAGTAAAAGGAGAGTAATTATGGAAAAGGAAAGACAAAAGAATCACAGAAAGATTGCAAAAATCAACGGTGTCAGAATAGTAAACGCGGAAAATTCTAAAAAACAGCAAGAAAAGCCCCAAAAGGATGCTACAGCAGGAACAAGAAACCTTATATGGTTAATGGACAAAGATAATTTGGAGTTGTAATAAATAATAGCACCTCACAGACTATTAGTTGTAAATAGCCTGCGAGGTGCTTTTCTTATTTCCTTGCCTTAACAGTAAACGTATTTCCCCAGTTATTCAAAATTTCAACGGTAGAAAAACCTGCTTCAAGCAAGGCTTCTTTTTCGTGTTCAACGGTCAAAGGAGTGTCATAATGATAAAACTCATTATCATCAATTTTCTGTTCCTTTTTGAGACGGACTAATTCTGTTCGGAATGTTTTCTCATCTTCATCTGTCAAAGCAAAATAATCGGTAAGAATAAAAAAACCTTCGTCTTTTAATGCCTTGTTGAGTTTTGTGTAAAGTGGAATTTTTTCTTCTTTTGTGAAATGGTGCAAGGATTCAACAGAAACCGCAGCATCAAAAATCTTTTCACCAAAAGGCATATCAAAATATGAACCTAAAATTAAGGTTAAATTTTTGTTGGGGAACTTTTTCTTCAATGCACCAAGCATTGATTCTGTCAGGTCAATACCGGTCACCTTTGCAGTGGGATTGAATTTAAAATAATGCTCCAGCTCCAAACCCGTACCGCATCCCAAATCAAGAATTTTAACACCCGATTCTTTAGGTAAACAATCGGCAGTGTAGGGATAAAAATCTTCTGCCGATTCGATGCAAGTAAGCATATGTTCATCGTAACCGTTTAAACGGTTATCAAAAAACTCGTTCATTTTTTCAAGCATAGTATATCTCCGTTAAATATTTTTTATAAATTCATCAACCTGTTGTTTTGTTTTCAAAACAATGGTTTTATCTTTATACCTTTCTGAAATTTCTGTATAATATTCCCGCCGTTCTTTGTTTCTGCATCCGAACAAGGTGAATTTAACAAACCACCAATTGAAATCGTTTTTATAACCGTCTTTTCTGCGTGATTTTGTTCGCTTCAATGCTCGGGAAAAGCAAGTAAAACGAGGGAGAAGAAGAAAAATTATTTTATCTGCTTTTTCGAGTCTTTCATCAATCATCAGATATTTGTAATACCCGTCAATAATCCAATCTTCAATCTCCATAAATTCTGCAACCGTCGGCAACACAATTGAATCATCAACAGGCTTCCATTCCTTGTCCCATTTTATTGTATCAAGGTGCAGAACAGGAATATTCTTTTTCTTTGCTATATAATCCGAAAGATATGTTTTTCCGCTTCCGACATACCCTAAAACTGCAATTTTCATTTTATATCCTTTTCATCAGTTTAAAATATTCTCCGTCTTCGTCTGCACCATCAAAAAGAACTTCTGTGAACCCGAAATTTTTGTATAAATGCAAGGCGTTTCCGTTATCTTTATCAACACCGATTGTCATTTCAGAAAAGCCCATTCCTTTTGCTTTGGCTATGAGAAAAGTGAGAATTTCACTACCTATACCACGGTTGCGGTATTCTTTTTTGACAATCATTCTTGAAACATAAACACGCTTATCGGGTATTGTGTAATCCGGGTCGCCCGTTTCTAAAACCAATGAACCCTCCCCGATAAATTCTCCGTTGATTTTATAAACAAAAACCATTCTGTTTCCGCTCTTTATTTCCTCGAACCACTTATCTGCAAGAGGTTGAGCTTTCATATTCCAAATATTTGAACACTTGTGATATTCTTCGAGTTTGAGGGGTTCAATTTCAACTACTTTCATCACTCTAATTCCTCAGTTTTATATTTTTCGACCAAAGCGTTAAATGCGGCAACATATTTATCAAGTCTTTTTTGTCCTTCGGGAAGATCTAGCCCAGGTTTACGATATCCGCATACTCGTACATCTTTCAATAGAGCATCAACCTTATTGTAAGCACACAATGCCGTTCCGTGAATGTTAGGATATCTGGCGCACATATATGCAATTTCCTCGGTTGTAAACATTCCGGCATCAAAATTAAACTCTGTAAGACTCGGCAAAGTTTTCAAAAAATCGGTATTCCTATTATTAAGTTTTATATCGCTAAGGCTCAAACACTCCAAGGACGGCATATTTTCAAAAACAGAAAGATTCTCCAATGGATACTTCTCAAACATGCCTCCAATAATAGCCACATTCTTCAAACTTTTACCAGTTTTGAGCATTTGCAGATTACGAGTAATTATCTTACTGTCACTTATTTTTAAGTGGGTAAGAGAGTCGTTCTCGCTCATATCCCACAACCCATCAGAACGGATATTCCAAAAAATGCGAACAGCTTTTAAATTTTTTAGTTTTGAAAGCGGTGAAAAGTCAGAAATCAATTGGCACTTGAAGAAATATAGCGATTCGTAAGTTTCGCCATAGTTGTCAACAAAGTATTCAAAGCTTTCTTGATTCATACCACAAATCTCAAGAATTCTTTTGTCTTTCGGAAACGACATTTCGTATTCGACGTCATCAGGTGACATGTTACAGGGCGAAAATGCACCGCTCTTATTTTCTTTTGGGCGTGATACGAACAATCGTTTTTCTATGTCATCAACGTGTACATTCATCCACAAATCGTTATCCATTTTGATTCCTCCTTTATACTAACATACCATATAAAATTGTCGTTTTCACACTGAATTATTTGTGACATTCAGCAAGTGAATTTTATATTTTATCGCAAGTGTTAATCATTTGCATTTGCGGTTACTCTTAAATCCTCTTTATCAATTTAGAATACTCAAATATTCTTTTATTGCGGCAACATCTCTTGCTTGTAAAAAGTTTTTTTGATTTGTGTCGTGTATAGGAGAAAAAATCAGTCTAACCATATCTTCAAGAGTGTGCCATTGAGTTTCTGTACTGTTATTTATTTCATCTTTCGTCATTTGAGTTTTTTGTGTTGTACCGCTTGTTTCAACAATGTAGTAATACGATATTTGAGTATAATCACAGTGAAACCTATTTTCACTCACATAACCAAGTTCTTTTATATCGTCACATAAGCACCCGGTTTCTTCAAGCACTTCTCTTCTCAGTGCCGTGAGCACGTCTTCCCCTTCATCAACTCCACCGCCGGGAAGTGAGTGGAGATTGAATTTATGAGAATACATAACAGCATATTTATTGTCATTCTTTTTTAATATAGCTCTTGCTGTATATCTCGGCTTAGCAGTAGAAATGCCGTCTGTTCCTAAAATTTCTTTATCTGTTATTTCTTTTATAAGTTTCATAAACTATGCTCCTATAAAAAACAAAACAGGCACCTCCGAAAATACGGAGATGCCTTAATTTACAAAAAGATAAAAACTATATCAATCGCAAACGGACAAAACGGCTCTCCTGATTGTTGAGATATTTGTATGCATCATTTTGTCCACCTGCCTTTCAGTTGTTTTTCATATTGTAACAGTTGATTTTAGAGTTGTCAATAATATCTATTTTACAAGACTTTCGTTATTCTCTCTTACATATTCATATACCGGCTCAAGCTTTTCTTTTGTGAGGGGGTAGAAGAATTTGTAGAGGATGAAAATGAGAGTGTAAGTAATTGCAGGAATTAGGGTGCAAACGGTTAAAATACCGTCGCTTATGCCGTCAACATAGCCTGCGTTTGCCATTGTTTCTGCCTCGTAGCCGATTTTGCCGAGAAGCATAAGTCCGCCGTAGTCTGCGGCAGTCTGACCGAGCTTTCTGCAAAAAGTATAAACCGCGTAAACAGCGCTTTCGTTTTTGATGCCTGTTTTATAAAGCTGGTAGTCAATAACATCTGCAACGATTGCCCAGTTTGTGATAGAAACAAAGGAGTAACCGAAGCCGATAAGGAACTGCATTGCAAGGAAGAGCCATGCCTGGTCGGGATCGGGTTTAATAAAGAATGTGGCAACTGCTGCCGCCGCTGCAACAAAGGAGGTAACACCGCAAATCTCTTTTTTACCGTATTTCTTAACAATTTTTCCCGAGAAGGGGAGCATAAGAACAAGGGGAGCATACTGTGCAATTGTTCCGATAACGGAAAGAGATGTGTCGCAGAAATAGTTTTTATAAAGGTATTGGTTAAGTGAGCCGAATTGAAGCTGACCGCTTATGAGAATACCTGTAAGAGCGAGAACAACAAAGGGCTTGCTCTTTATCATACCGCCGTAGATCTCTTTCATATTTACTTTGGGCTCTGCTTCCGAGGGTACGCGTTCTTTTGTCATACCGTAGCAAGCATAGTAGAAAATAATAGAAAGAATGCCCATTACAAGAGCGAATTTAAACATACCGCCGCCGTCTGCTACATTGTAGGTTGAGCCGTCTGCAGCAGTAACGGTTGTGTAAATAAGGAACGGCGCCAAAAGAGCAGGAGCCGCACCGCCGACACCGCTACCGATTGTGCGGAATGTGGAAAGGAGGGTTCTGCCGTCGGGGTCATCGGTAATAACAGATGCCAATGAGCCGAAAGGCACATTCATTCCTGTATAAAGCATACCGAAAGCTATATATGTAATGTATGCGAAAACAAGGAGTAAAAGAGGGCTTTGAGTGTATTTACTTGCATCAATAAAGCACAAAACCTGGGAAAGTGCAAGGGGAATAGCCAACCATTTAAGGTAAGGACGGTATTTGCCGTCTTTATTAGGTCTTTTTTTTGCAACAATTGCGCCCCACATCGGGTCGTTTATTGCATCCCAAAGACGTGTCCAAAGGAAAAGGTTTGCAACCTTGCCTGTGGGGATTTTCAAAACGTCGGTATAGAAAACCTTAAGATATGAAGAAACATATGTAAGCAGAAAAAGGTTTCCGCCATCACCGAGCATGTAGCCTATACCCTCGCGGATACCGATTTTGTTGGGGTGCTCTGTTTTTACAGCTTCCGTTGAAGTTGTGTTTTCCTTTGCCATATTCTCAACTCCTCAATAAGTTTAGAAAAATTCTATCATATTTCTAAGATGATATCAATCCAAAGCCTGGTAATTTACTGCAAGACCGCCTTCACTTGTTTCGCGGTAGTGGTGCTTCAAGTCCTTACCCGTCTGATACATTGTTTCAACAACTGTGTCAAATTTAACTTTTCTTGTTGATGTAAGGAAGTTCGCGAGAGAGAGGGCATTGATTGCTCTCATTGCCGCAACTGCATTTCTCTCTATACAAGGAATCTGCACAAGACCGCAAACAGGGTCGCAGGTAAGACCGAGGTAATGCTCCATAGCATTTTCGGCGGCATATTCAATTTGGTCAAGATCCATAAAATGAAGCTCTGCAAGAGCTGCCGCCGCCATTGAACAAGCTGTTCCGATTTCTGCCTGACAGCCCGCTTCCGCACCGCTGATGGATGCGTTCTGTTTAACAACATTTCCTACAATCCCTGCCACCGCAAGTGCTTTTGCAATTTCAAAATCCGTAAAGCCTTTTTTCTCCTGCATATAGAAGAGTACCGCAGGAAGAACACCGGATGCACCGCAGGTGGGGGCGGTTGTAATCATTCCGCCACCGGCATTCTGCTCACTTGCTGCATAAGCGTAAGCGCAAACAAGCCTATTTTCACGGGTTTCGGGAGTTTCGTCCATATGACGTTGAGCATAGAGATATTTTGCTTTTCTTTCAACCTCAAGTCCACCGGGGAGGATGCCTTCAACAGAAAGACCCTCACGGATCGTTCTTTTCATTTGTTCCCATACTGTTTTAAGGAAAACAAAAATCCCTTCACCCTCGTAGTTTGCAACATAGTCGCTCAAACGGAGATGGTGCATAAGGCAGTATTCTTTGATTTCGTCGAAGTTCTTTTGGGGATAAACCTCGGGAGCAGTAACTGCGGGAACGCCTTCAATGCGAATTTCACCGCCGCCTATACTCATAGCGCGAACCTTTGCAATTTCGTTTTTATCCTTATCAAAAATCACAAAATCAAGGGTGTTTGGATGGGGTAAATCTTTAGTTTCGGTATCGAGTACAATTTCATTGGGGGCAGAGATAGTTTCTTTTAAAACCTTGTCCGTCCCGTGACCCTCGCCTGTGAGGGCAAGTGAGCCGTAAAGAATAACTTTAACAAATGCGGCATCTGGGTAGTTTTCGTTTATATATTCTGCGGCATATTGGGGACCCATCGTGTGTGAGCTTGAGGGACCATAACCTATTTTATAAAGCATTTTTAAGGATTGCATATTGTACCTCCGCCGATTAGAATATCGTCAATATAAATGGCTGCCGTTTGACCGGGAGCGGCGGCTCTTTGTGGTTCTTCGAAAATAATTTCACCTTTATCGCCTGAAAGCGAAACTGTTGCTTTAGCAGGTTTTGCGGCACAACGGATTTTTACTTCACATTCGAATGTGCTGTCGGGTGCTTTTCCCGATGTGAAATTAATATCACGGATATATATTTTCTCTTTGAAAAGCTCGGGGTTGTCACCGATGGTTACGGTATTGTTTTCCGCATCTATGGAAAGCACATACATTGGCTTCCCGAATGCGCCAAGTCCCTTTCTTTGACCGATGGTGTATTTATAAATTCCCGAATGAGTTCCTAATTTTTCACCGCTTGAAGAAAGGAAGTCGCCGGGTGTTGCTTTTGGCTTGAATTCTCTTTCAATAAAAGAAATATAATCATTATCGGGTATAAAGCAAACCTCTTGACTGTCCTTTTTTTCTGCGACGGGAATGTTGTGGTTTGATGCCAATTCCCGAATTTCAGGTTTCGATAAATCTGCAATAGGGAAAATTACGTGGGAAAGAATGTGCTGATTAAGTCCGCAAAGAAAATAACTCTGGTCCTTGCTGGAGGGATTTCTCTTTATGTGGTAAATACCGTTTTCATCTTTTATTATGTTGGCGTAATGTCCCGTTGCCAAAAGGTCACCGCCTTGGGCGAGGGTGTATTCCAAAAGCTTTCCTAACTTAACATTGGGATTGCACATAACACAGGGATTCGGGGTTCTTCCATCAAGGTATTCGTTGCAAAAATAGTCGGTAATTTTTTTGAATTCTTCCCTCATATCAAGTACATCAAGAGGAATATTCAAGGTTTCAGCAACGGCTTTTGCATCTTCAATATCCTTGTCTGCAAGGTCATGTGGTTTAAGGCGCAGGGTAACGCCACGGACATTGTATCCGCGTTCCTTTAAAAGTATTGCTGCGGCAGCTGAATCAACACCGCCACTTATAGCTACGAAAACTGTTTCAGACATACTTTCCCCACTCTAAAATTATTTCTTTAAAAATAATAACATACGTATATAAAAAAATCAAACAGTATGTTTATATTATCTGTAAAAATATTTCTTTTTTACAAAAAAGAGCGGAAAAACCCACTTGAATTTTTTCGGGATTTGGTGTAAAATAATACCATTGATATATTCGGGGTGTATAGGCTATTTTGCAGGGAAAAACTTCTGTTTCTGTAAAATGAAATTTTTAAAATATGGCATAATCCTATATGTATCAAAGGATTTAGAGGTAAATGTGGAAAAAGTAACTCCGGATTTCAGGAGGAACGAAAGGATGGATTTTTTTGTCAGCGGATTTGCATTGCCATACTCGGTTGTCTAATGGCTCTCTCGGTATTGAAGATTTAATTTTACTTGCAAAAAAACGCGGTATTTCAACAATCGCTATTACCGACCATGACTGCCTTGCGGGTACGGTAAGAGGTAAGGTTATTGGTGAAAGACACGGAGTTACCGTTATTCCCGGTGTTGAGCTTTCCGGTACGGACAAGACTACGGGTCAGGAAATACATATGCTTTGCTATAAGCCGGATTTTCCGGACAGGCTTGAGGGACTTTGCCGTCGCAGTTCGCTTATAAGAAAAAAATCATCACATATTATGATGCTCAAAGCGGCGCAGCGTTACCCAATAACTCCCGAATTTGTTGTTAAATGTGCTTCAGGTTCAACAAATATTTTCAAAATTCACATTATGCAGGCTCTTATGGAGGTTGGCTATACCGACAGAATTTATGGCGACCTTTATAAAAAGCTCTTTTCGTCAGATGTGGAAGGCAACATCAACAACGTTCCCGAATATGAAGATATTTTCGATGTGCTTAAAGCTATTCACGATGCAGGCGGTATTGCAGTTCTTGCAAATCCCCAGCGTTGCAAAAATAAAAAGCTTGTGGACGAGCTTGTGAAAGCAGGTCTTGACGGTATTGAGGTTTATTCTCCCGAGCTTTCTGACGAGGAAAAAGCAGAATTCATTAAATATGCAAAAGCAAACAAGCTTCTTACAACGGGCGGTTCAAATTTCAAAGGTCTTTACAATAAAATGGTAGTTTCCGTTGGTGACTGCGACTTACCCGATGAATGTGTTCAAGAGTTAAACACATATAAAACACGAAAGAAAAAGGCTGAAAGAAAAGCCGCAAAAGCTTAATAAAAATTTATCAGTCGGTTAAAATTCCAAAGAATTTTAACCGACTGATTTTTTAGCTTTTTACCATCTGTTTTCTACGTATTCGCAGAAAGCGTACATATCTTTGATTTCAAGCTTTGTTCCGTCATCCAAGGTAACGTCACCATTCCAAAGGCCGTGTACCTGATGAGTGTGCATTCTTGCAACTCCAACATTCATATCGGAATGTTGGTCAAAGAAAGGAGTCATTGTAAGATTGAATCTGCCGTCCTCTGAAATAAATTTCCAAGGATTCATATATTTATCGGGCTTCGGGAAGGTTTCAACATCAACTGCGCCGAATTTGTGGGCTTTGCCGTCATAGAAAAGGCAGGTTTCGGTAGCGTTACTTTCGTCACCGATTGCCCAGGTGATTTCAAAGCCGAAAATGTGCTTTTTACCCTCTGCGTCGGTTAAATAGGTTGAGCCATTACCCCAATACCAAACCATTTTGTGAGGAGTATTAACGCGACCCCAGTCAAGAGCACAGAAGGTGTTTTCTTTACTGAATTCCCAAACCTCGTCACCATATTTAAAAGTACCCTCACAAGGCATACAGTTCTGCTTTGTTGTCATAAAGTACTTTGTGGGTGCATCGTGGAAAGGAAGAACGGTTGTAATGTTTTCAAGATCGGGCATAATATCCATTTGGAAATTGCATTCAACAATCTTTCCTTTAACGGGCATTTTAAAGTAAAGTGTTCTTGAGTTTTCTTTTGTGTCGAAGTCCAGCTCGGCTGCGCCTACCTTTGTTTTAAAACGGTTGGGAGCATCGCCTCTTGCAGGGAGAATATATTTGTTATCTCCGCCAAGGAAAAGAGCAAATGCATCAGCAAGAACTTTTCCGTTTTTGATATCAATAAGCTTTGCTGCAGCGTAGCCACCAACAGATATATTGGCAAAACTGATTTGAACGGAATAATCCTTGTTACCCAATTGGTAGAAATCCCATTCTTTTTTTCTTTTGTTGGGTTTTGAAAATGAACGCTCGTAGTCAAAAACATTATGTCTTGCCCACCCTTTTGCAAGAAGGGTGCCATCGGGTGAGAGAAGAGGTGTTCTTTCAGTATATTCAGTTTGTTTTGAAGGTTCTTTCCATTCATTGAAGGGGATATAAGTTCTTTTTGTTTCGTTACTCATAATAACACTCCCAAAAAATTATTTAAAAAGCAACTCGGAAGAAATCCGAGTTGCTTTAGCTTTATTTTGAATTAGCCGTTAAGAGCTTCCCAGATAATTCTGAATAAATCAAGTGAACCGAGGAATCTTACAAGGTTATCAGGAATGAAGCTTGCGAGTTTCCAGAAATCTCTGAAATCTCTGTCTTCTTCCGTTGTATCGATAGGAGCATCTTCATATTCAAGAAGGAATGCCTGAGTATAAACGATACCGCCAACGCCGAAGATTTCAGCTCTTACATAGCTACCGATATTTGCAGCATAATCATCAAGGTCGATAGAGTCGCCGTAAGCAATTGTGTTACCGTTTGCAATCCAGCGGATGCAGAGAGCATCATCAACATCAAGAGTGATTGTGTCAGCATCATCGTCAACTGTTACGGAGCTGATGTAAGGAGCTTCAACGTCGAGAGGAGCTTCATATTTTGCATCGTAGTCGTCAACCTGGCGAGCAAGAACATCTTCTGCAATTGCCTTTGCTTCTTCGTCACCGTTTTCAAGAAGATAATTGCAGATTTCTTTAAGCTCTTCGTTGTTGCCGAGTTTTTTACTTGCAGCAAAGAAAGCACCTGTGCTCATTGCAGTTTTGAGGTTTTCAACAGTGTTTTCGGGCATAAGCATCATTGTGTAGCCTGTGTAAGCAGCTTCAACGCTGTGAGCATCACTGGTTGCAATACCGAGAACATTTCTTCCCTCGGGAGCAAGGTTCATAAGAAGAATATCCCAGAGCTTTCTGTCAAAACGTGTTCTGGAGTCGCCCTTGCTGTTCATATCAATACCCATACAAGAGGGATATGTTCTGAGAAGGTTTGTAAATTTGTCAATGTAGTATTTATACATCGTGTCGCTGTAATCGTATGCATCTGCTGTGCATTCTTCGTCACGAGCGTTTGTGTATTCACCGGGATGGTTAATAACTGAAAGACCGCCGAGCTCGTCAATAGCTTTAATGGGTGTTTCGTAGTCACTTGTACCACCGAGAAGACCGTTACCGTAATCAACGAACCAAGAGTTAACATGTGCATTGTTCAAGGAACTGGGATTGTTTTCAATAGCGAAAGGAACGCGGAGCATTTTCTGTCCTTCGGAGCCATCTTCAAATGTCTGATAGTAATAGTCACCGCCGTTTTCGGTTATAACATTATAGCTGTTTCCGTCAAATGTAAGTCCGCCTTCTGCATCAAGGCTAACCATTTCGGTGCCGGGGTTTCTCATATCAACGAAAACCTTGAGAGCGGGGATTACCTGTTGCTCTGTCCAGGAGTAGCTTGAAAGACCGTGGTCTGAAACTGCATATACATCAAAACCGTATTTGTAGTTGATTTCGAGCATATCTTTGAGGGTATCTCTACCATCAGAAGCAGTTGTATGAGAGTGAAGGTCAGTTTTATACTGATCCCAGGACCAATCAACATCTGCATAGGGGTTTACTATTGTGTAATCACGGTCGGTACTTGCGGCATAACCAACTGTTGAAAGAACACCTGCAAGCAAAGCAACAACACAAATTACAGAGATAAGTTTCTTTGTTGTTTTCATTTTTATCACCTTTCTTTATTAATTCAAAAATTCTTTTTTATATATAAGCTTTTCGATAGCTTCTTCACGGGTAATTTTGCCGTTGTTGGCATCAGTCATAAGCTGAACATCGTTGTCTTTTAATTTATAGAATGACCAGAATAACATACCTAATGCAATGCCGATTGCGGGAACCATAATGAACAAGAACCATAAGCCTTCCAAGGTTTGCGGTGTTTGTGTAATACCCATTTCTTTAAGCTGATCAAAGTTTTCAGCAGCGGAAACATCTTTCCAATCAATAACACCCAAGAGGAACAGATAAAGAGCTGAAGAAATTGCACCGGTAAGCTTTGTCATAAAGGTTTGTATTGAGAAAGTAATACCTTTTGCTTCAATTCCTGATTTGAATTTACCGTACTCTGCACAGTCGGGAGTGAACATAAACATCATAACACCCATAATGCTCTGAGGCACTGCACGGATGACATAAAGCGCTACAATGAGCCATGTGTTGCTGTAGCCTAACAACCACATAACTACACTTAATGCAATTGTTATAAATGCACAGAACATAAAAATTTTCATCTTGTCGAACTTTTCTACCATTTTGGGAACCAGCAACGAGAAGATAAGAGCGGGCACAGCGGAAAGAGCCATAACTATCAGGCTGAACAATGAACTGTTGAAAAGATAGAAGGACACGACCAGAGTCATAAGCCCTGTTATATTAGCACCGCTGTAAAAGAATATTCCTCCGTAATAAACAAGAAGATTTTTATTCGAAAACAGATATTTGAACATCTTTCTTATGGTGAAGGTTTCGTCTTGTTCGCCACCGCAGCGCTCAACACCATTTTTACAAATGAAGCTCATTGTGATAAGGGCAACAACCGCGATGATGATTGAAACAGTACTGTAACTGAATCCGACGCCTTCACCTGCAAGAACTGTTGCAAGTATGGTTGAAAGACCTGAACCCACACCGCCCCAGATACTCTTATAGGATTGAAGAGCAGTTCTTTCATCAAGGCGTTCGGTCATAGCAGTAACCATACCATAAATCGGAACATCGCAAAGGGTATATGCAGTATCCCAAAGTATATAGGTTATTGCATACCAGGCAAGCTTGAAAGCTTCACTACCATCCTTCGGCATTGAGAAAAGCAACACTGTTGAAACGGGGATGGCAATTAAAGAGATTTTCAACCAGGGCATAAACTTTTTACCGCTTTTGAAGCGAACCTTGTCAAAGATACAACCAAAAATCGCATCATTGACCGCATCCCAGATTTTTATAAGCAAGGTTATGCCGGCGGCTTTTTCAACATCGATACCTTGAAAAAGCAATGCTGTTGTCAAAATAGTTGTTACAAGGGTATAGATCATATTCTGACCGGTAAAGTAAATGTAATAGCTTTTTCTTTCTTTGTTG
Source organism: uncultured Eubacteriales bacterium (assembly GCA_964624385.1). GTDB lineage: Bacteria > Bacillota > Clostridia > Oscillospirales > Acutalibacteraceae > DTU089. The sequence goes on from CAZUZV010000024.1 coordinate 33,537, forward strand.
GTAGTTTGCCAAAGGGGATTTTTGTTTGCTTTTTCTTTAACCAAATGCATCACACTCCAATATCCCCATAATATGTTATATTATATTGTAATACTTTACCAATTCAAATTCAAGTAACAACTTTAATGAAAATTGTATAATATTTATGTGCAAAAAATATATTAAAAAATCGAGACTGCAGAAACAGTCTCGATAAAAATTATTATTTATTTCTTAGGTGAGCCGACTTTATTGAGTACGGAAACGCTTGCAATGATAATTCCTACCACAACAAAAATACCAACCATACCTGCACCGGAGCAAAGGAGAGCTTCACCGATGTTTTCTGTTGTAAAATGAAGACCTTCAACTGTACCTGCCTCGGCAACAGCCTGTGAAAGCATATTAAACATAATTTATACCCCCTATTAACCTTGACTAAAGAAATTGAGAATCATACCACCGGCGATAACGGAGGCAACCTGACCTGAAACGTTAACACCTGTTGCGTGCATAAGAAGAAAGTTCTGGTTATCTTCCTCAAGGCCGAGCTTGTGAACAACACGGCTACTCATGGGGAAGGCAGAAATACCTGCCGCACCAATCATTGGGTTGAATTTTTTCCCTTCGGGGAGGAAAATGTTTAAGATTTTTGCAAAAATAACACCGCCTGCGGTATCGAAAATGAAAGCTACAAGACCGAGACCGAGAATGAGAGCGGTTTCCCAGGTTAAGAAAGCATCTGCGTTCATATTTCTTGCAACGGTGATACCGAGGAGAATTGTAATAAGGTTTGCGAGAACCTTCTGTGCGGTTTCTGAAAGTGAATCAAGAACACCGCATTCTCTGATAAGGTTACCGAACATAAGGAAACCGATAAGAACTGC
>CAZUZV010000025.1:0-34000 GCA_964624385.1 uncultured Eubacteriales bacterium
ACGAGGCAGTAAAAAAGCTTTCTTTAGCAAAGGATATTCACGACCGGCTTGAAGATTATTATATTAAAGCAACGGATTTTGATGTGATAAATGAGATAGGGGAGAAGGTATTGAAATCAATTTAAAAATAGATTTTGATAGTTGAAAGCGGCAAATGGAAAGCGGAAAGTTTCGGGTACTGCGCACAGCATTGTAATTGTAAATTCTAAATGGCAAATTTTGGCGCAGAGCCGCTTGTAAAATAGTTAAAGGATTCAAGACATTTGTTGTCCTGAATCCTTTTATATTTGTTATGGGAAAAGTAAAAGTTTTGCGAAGCAATATAATTTTTGGAAGCAAAGCTTCCCCAAAACTTGCCACTTGCCACTTTCAATTTGCAACTTTTATAAATTTCTTCTCCAGTGAAAGAGATATTGCTGCGCAATTCCTTCAGTACCCTTAATACATTCAGGGAGCCCATCAGGATAAAGCTCGGCTACAATTCTTTTTACCCAGACATCAACGGGGAAAGCCTCCATTCTGCCGAAGCCGTAAAGGAGAGCGCATTGGGCAACCTTTTCGCCCACACCCTTGATTTTTAAAAGCTCTGCTTTGGCAGAGTCAAAATCCATTGTTTTTACTTTTTCTAAATCCACTTCGCCGCTTGATATTTTTCGGGCGGCGTCAATTATATATTTGGCTCTGAAGCCCGAGCGGATTACTGCTAAATCCTCGACAGTGAGTTCGGAGAGCTTTTCGGGAGAAGGAAAGGTATAACCGCCGTCAATTTTCTCTCCGTAATTTTCGCAAAGTCTTTCAATTATACCTTTGATTCGAGGAATATTATTATTAGCAGAAATTATGAACGAGCAAATTGTTTCCCATTCATCCTGCTTTAAAATGCGTATTCCGGGGTAGGCTTTGCAAGCGGTAACAAGGTTTTCTTCTGTGTAGCTCTGGACTATTTTTTTGTAATCTCTGTTTAAATCAAAATATTTAGACCATACTAAATCGAAATCGTCTTGGGTTGTGTTAAAAAAGGTTACGGTGCTTTCTTCTTGCTTAACACATAGAAATTTTCCGCAGGCAATTCCCTGCCAAATACCGTTTTCGGTTTCTTTCCATCTGAAAGCCTGACCGCAATCAAGGCAAAGAGGAATGTTGAGGTGTTCGGTAGCATTTAAAACAATGCTTCCGTTGATGTTTTCTATATTCATTTTATCACCAAAATAACAATAAACTATTTTTCTGAAATAGTAAAGTTTTTTGTCAACCTGTTTTCAGAAAATTAAATTTTTTCTCCGTTTTTAACAGTATTTTAAAGCGGTTTTTGTACCCTTTTGTAATTGTATATTTTTAACAACGAACATTTATTTTTTGTGTAGAAAAACAGTTTCCGTTTTGTATAATTTGTAAAGACAGTAAAACAAATAGTATATTTTTAGTTTTCCTAAACTTTGTCAAAAAAAGTGTAAAAAATGTCGAAAACCCATTTGTATATAGGGTTTTAGGGGTGGGTTGTAAACATTTTGAACACAGTTTTGAACATTTTTTACAGAAAAGATGAATATACAATTCGTATAATTTCGGAGTTGTCAATTTTAACAAAGGCGTAAAAATTTCAGCTTGAACGTGATTTTTTTATATTCTTTTTTAAAATTAAAGATTACATTTTGTGAAAAAATCTGCAAACTTTTAATGGGATTTTATTTTATGATTTTCAGTGATTTTTGTATAAAGCCAATCTGATTTTCACATTATAAATAATAAGTTTAAAAAGGAGAAAGAAAAAATGATTAAAGGTGTTAATAAACAGGTTTTGGAAATAAATGAAACCCAGAACGGTTTTTTTGAAAAAGCAATATTTTTTGTTAAGCCCGAATACAGCGGTATGGGTGAGGGAAGACTGAGGGAGAGTGCACGAAAGGAAATAGAAAATGCAGGAAAACCGCCCGTCAGGAGCTATAAATACAAAAATAAAAGAATAAAAAATGCAATAATACTCGCCGCCGTTTTTGTATCAGGTATTGTGGTTGGTCTTGCTTCAGCAACTCTTTTTTGAGTTGCTAATTATTTTATGTTGTGGTAAAATAAAAAAACGGTGGTGATAAGATGAGATATAAACATATTTTTTGGGATTTTAACGGAACTATTATTGATGATGTTCACAACGCTCTGGCATGTGTTAATGATATGCTTTTGAGGAAGGGTATGAAAACCATTAACCTGACAGAATATTATGATTATGTAGAAACTCCCATAGTAAACTTTTATTACAGAATATTGCCTCCGGAAGAGGTTGTTTTTTCGGAGATATCAAAAGCTTATCACGAGGATTATGCACGTCATATGGAAGAAACAACCCTTGCAGACGGAGCAAAGGAGCTGCTTTATGAATTAAAAGAAAATGGTGCTCATCAATACATAATCACGTCGAATTTTATTGACGAAACTCTTGATTTGACAAAGAAATTCAGGATTTTTGAGTATTTTGAGGAAATACTCGGTGCGGATAATACTCTTGCAGAAAGTAAAATTCAAAGAGCCAAAGCCTTTTTTGAAAGCAAGGAAATAGAAAAAAACGATGCAATACTTATAGGCGACACACTTCACGACCTTGAAACAGCAAATGCTTTGGGTATCGACTGTGTTCTTGTTGCCTATGGTCATCAGGGACGAAAGCTTCTTGAAAAGCACAATGCATATACAGTCGAAAATCTTGAAGATGTACGTCGTATTATTTCTGATAAAAGAACAGTTGATTTCCACACTCACTCCACTTGTTCTGACGGAACATTAACTCCTTCTCAGCTTGTTGAACACGCTAAAGAATCGGGACTTTCCGCTTTTGCTCTTACAGACCACGACAGTGTTGACGGAATAAAAGAGGCGCAGAAAAGAGCAGAGGAAATAGGAATTGAATTTATTCCGGGAATTGAGTTTTCTGCCGCAGAAAAAACGGAAACACATATTATAGGACTTTTTATTGACCCCGAAAACGAAACCTTATTAAAGACCATAGAGAAGCTTAAAGGCAGTCGAAAAAGAAGAATGGAGGAGGTTTGCAGTAAGCTTCGGGGGTTGGGTTTTGAAATTACCCACGATGAAGCTTTAGAGCTTGCAGGTGGTAATTTTGTTGGAAGAGCTCATATTGCAAAGCTGATGATGCAGAAAGGCTATTGCGAAACTGTAAAGGAATGCTTTGATAAATATATAGGCCTGGGAAAACCTGCTTACGCGGAGAAAAATGAGCTTTCTGCTGTTGAAGCGGTAAAAGCAATCAGAGCAGCAGGGGGACTGGCTTACCTTGCCCATCTTAATCAAACGGGCTATGATATGGAACAGCTTGAAAAGCTTTTGGTTCAGTTAAAAGAAGCCGGGCTTAACGGAATTGAGGGGTATTATCCTGAATATAGTGCAGAGCATATTGCAGAGTATCGCGCTCTTGCAGAAAGGCTTTCTTTGTCAATTTCAGGTGGCTCGGATTTTCACGGTAGTATGAAACCCCATATTTCCATAGGTAAGGGGAAAGGGGATTTAGTTATTCCTTATTATGTTTTGGAAAATATGAAAGGAATACTTAATCGTCGTGATTAAATCTTAAAAAATCAGCAAAAATATATCTGTGCATTATTTCGGTGCACAGATATTTTTATTTGGGTGGTTATATGAGTACATCTGTAAAGCTGAAAAGCAAAATGCTTTTAAAAGGTGACACTATACGTTTGTTTTTTATTTCATTAGTTAGTTTTATAATAAGAAGGGGCATTTTCGCTCTTTGGTTTTATTGTCTTGTTTCCCTTTTTAAAAATGGATTTTTGGATTTTTATTTTGATAATTACAATGATGTCTTTGTTTATGCTATTGTTTTATTTGATGTGATTTTTGTGACAGGTGTATTATTTTTATTCATTTGTTCATTAAAATTGGGGGAGCAGTTTCTTTATTTTATAAAGGCTTCGGGAGGAAGGGGACGACTGAATCTTTTGTTCCGTTTTTTTACATTTAGCAGAAGCTTCAGAGCCTTTTCGTTATATATCAGATTAACTGCTTTGAAGATGCTTTGGTTATTATATTTTTTATTTCCCTGCGCAGTGTGTTACGGTATAACATTTTACCTTTATAATTACGGAAGTATTTTACCCGTCGTTTTTTATATATTGACAGCAGGTAGCTCTATACTTTTATCTTTTTGTATTCTTATGTGGCGTGTAACATTTTTCAGATATAATGCGGCACCTTACTATGTTTGCTTGAATCCAAAGATAACACCTAAAGAGGCAATAAGAAAAAGTATTTATTTTACTGATGGACTTCTTCGGGAAAGTGTGCTTTTTGAAAGCTCGTTTTTTGGTTGGTTTTTAAGTTGCATAGGTATAATCCCGTTAATATATGTTTTGCCGTATTTTAAAATATCAAAAGCATTGTTTGTAGTCGAGGGATTAAGCTTAAAAGCTTATCCGAAAATAAATACTAAATATGCAATAAATTATTTGAGATTAAAATAAGTGAAGCCCTTGTTGCAAAGTGGATTTGCAACAAGGGCTTAATAACATATATTTTATTTCTTTCTTGCCGCAACTTCTGCAACCATTTCTGCCTGACGTTTTTCTGTGATTTTGTAGAAGAACATAGGAATTGCGCAAGCGAACATACTGATAACGCCTGAGAGAACAAGCATATTCCAGAGTGTTTGTTTGCCTTCTGCAGAGATGAAGCCTGTTTCTGCATTGATGCCTGCTGCAGCGAAGGAGATAACACCGATGAAAGCACCAACAGCCATACCGATTTTGTTAATAAGAGTCTGCATAGCGAAGCAGATACCTTCGCCACGTTCACCTGTTTTCCATTCAAGATAGTCAACTGTGTCGCCAATCATAGCGTAGGTGATAATGTTGTTAACACCCTGAGGAATACCAAGGAGAACAAGACCGATAGCAGCAACTATAAGCTTCCAGGGAGCATCGTAACCAACGAAATACATAATTGCCATTACAATGCCACCGAAAAGGTGAACTGAGATGTATGCCCATTTCTTTGTGAATTTCTTTGACATCCAGGGAACAAGGATTGAAGCAACAAGTCCACCGGGAACAACCAATAAGGTTATAAGGCTGTACATACCTTCGTTCTGAAGAACATATTTTGCAAAGTAAAGACCGCCGGTGTATGTATAAACCATTCTTGCACCGCCGAAAACGCCTGAAAGAACGATAAGGAGAAGCTGGTCGTTTTTAAAAAGGAGTTTAATGTTATGACCGAAGCTGGGGGGATTGTCATCTGCTGTGAAGCGTTCTTTAGTGTGCTTGAAGCCGTAGAAGAACATGGGAATTGCGACAACAACAAGAATAACCGCAGCAATGAAATATGTCCATTTAAGAGTGTCTGCGTTTGCAATTTCCTGACCTGCAATAACAGTACCAACAAAGGCTTTTGCAGCTTCTGCATCTACGCCCTTGTCAGACATAATTTGTGCAATACCTTCTGCTGTATCGGGGTATTTATATTTAGCTGTAACAGAACCTGTGATTATAGGAAGGAAAACAGTAACAATACCTGCACCCAATGTGCAAAGAAGACGAGTAACAGTAAGAAGATTACCACGAACAACTGTGTCGTTTGTCATACAGGTTGAAAGTCCCCAATAAGGAACGTCTGCAACAGTGTAAACAACTGACCAGATAACATAAACGATTGCAACAACAACGAAAGACCAATGTGCTTTTGCTTGGAAAATGGGAAGGAAGCAGGCAATTGTCATAATTGCAATGGGGAAAGCCATCCATTTAAGGTAGGGTCGGCATTTACCCCATTTAGTACGGGTTTTGTCAACAACGCTACCCATAATCGGGTCGTTAAGTGCGTCAAAAATACGAGTGCCGAGCATAAGGTAAGCAACAGCCATTGAACCGGCAATGTTACCGATTGTAACACCTTCTGCACCGAAAAGAAGTGCATCTGTGAGGAAGATGGTTAAGTAAGAACCGATAATTGTACAGATAAAGTTCTGACCGAAGCCTGCAATACCGTAAGCAAGGGCTTCTTTGGGTTGGAGATTGCCGTCATTGGGGGTAGTACCGTAAACTTTATGAAGCAATCCGTTGATTTTTGAATTCATCACATTTTCTCCTTATTATGTATTTTACAAAACTTCAACAGTTTTCATAACAATGGGTTCAACAGGTGTGGAACGTTCACCGCCAAAGCTCATTCTGCGGTCAATTTTAAGGAAATTATCAACAGTTTCCATACCATCAATTACCTTTCCGAATGCGGCATACTGACCGTCGAGGAAGGTGCAGTCGCCGTAGCAGATAAAGAACTGACTGCTTGCTGAGTTGGGATTCTGAGAACGTGCCATTGAAATAACACCGCGGGTGTGGGAAAGAGTATTGTTAACTCCGTTTATTGCGAATTCGCCCTTGATGTTTTCGTCGCTTCCTCCGCAGCCTGTACCCTCTGGGTCACCGCCCTGAGCCATAAAGCCGTCAATTACGCGGTGAAAGGTAAGTCCGTTGTAAAAACCGCTTTTAACGAGCTTTAAAAAGTTTTCGCAGGTGATGGGTGCCTGTTCGGGACAAAGCTCAATAACAAAGCTTTCGCCGTTTTCCATAGTAACTTTAATGTTTTCCATTGTGATATATACTCCTTAGTTTGTGGTTACAGGGTTGATTACATAGCTTTCTGTGTTTGTTGCAGTTGTAACAGAATCCATCTGAAGACCTACAGTGCCGTCGTCGTCAACTTCGGGAATTGTTGAAATATCTGCAATATAGGAATATGAGTATTCAACGCTAACGGGAAGACCTGAAAGCTTATCAACCTTTGAAATAATAACACCGTCCTTAAAGGTTACGCTGTTTAAAACTGATGTTTGTTTTGTGCCTTCTGTTTCATCGAAATCGGGGATGTTGAAAACCTTTCCGTAGGGAATCGTTTTCCATCTTTCAGTAAAACCTTCGTTGCCTGTGGGGAATTCATCACCGATATATGTATCCTCGTTCATGGTTACTTTTCTTATGATGTAGCCGTCTTCTTCGTAACATTCGATACTTTTTATGTCTTCGATTTCAAGAAAACAAGAATTACCAAGATTGTTTACAGGGAAGTAATAATAGTGGCTGCTGTAACGGTTAACTGTTTTTGTAGTTGTTTTTAAATCGTACATTTCGTCAGCTTGTTTTCTCAAATCTGCTATTTGTGTTTTCATTTCTGCTTTTTGAGCTGAAGTCAGTACTAAACTATAGAGAGGATTATTGACAAGATCCTCCATATAGTCGCAGGTTTTATTTGTGTAAACGTCAAACTCTATATTAGTAACATTGAGCTCATCGGCAGGGGCATTATGGGTTGTTACTTTCATAGAGTGGCATTGTGCGGTTGCAGTCTTTGTAAAACCGGGACGAGCGCTTTTTACACTGTTAAGCTCTGCTTTGAAAAGGGAGAGAAGATATTCATCATCAGAAATAGAAACATCAATTCCCAATACAACTGCGATAACCGCTTTTACATCGGTTACGGTAATATAACCGTCGCCGTCCACATCGTAATTAAAGCCCTCGCGAGGCTCTTCGATGCCTGCTGATACACGTAAAACCGCTCTTGCATCATCAAGGGTTATTTTGCCGTCACTTGTATAACCGATAATATTATTGTTTTCGTCTTTTTGGGTGACGTTTAAGGCAAAATCATATCCGTCGAGTATCTCATTACTTGTAAGAGCAAAAGAACTTACGGAAAGAAGTGAAAAAAGAAGACAAACTGTAAGTAAAATGCTAATTGTTTTTTTCATAAAATCACCTTTTTATTTAAAGTTAAATGCCGCTTTCAAAAACTTGAGGGTTTGCTCAACGATTAAATCGTCACTTTCGCTTGCTTGTTTTCCTGTGTAAATGAAGAATCTTTCTTTATAGTAGTCGCAAGCAGTTGCGAATTGCAACATCATAAAAATGTTGTCTAATAAAAATGCGAAGAAAGCGGGGTTGATGTCGTTACGCACGTCCCCCGTTTCCTGTGCTTTGCTGATGGTAACAGTATAAATTGAAGCGGAAACTGCCTCGATTCGTTGGGACAGGGAATTAAGGAATTCGGAATTATCGCTTGTGGTTAGTTGGCAATAGAGCTTGATGAGCTCGGGCTTTTGCCTGGAATATTCAAGAAGAGAGCGAATGATTTTCTCCGCTTTTATGAGAATGTCCTCAGAAGAATCTGCAAGACCCATAAGAAGTTCCTCTAAGGAGGACATACCCTCATGAACCACCATTGAAAACAATGTTTCCTTATTCTCAAAATATTTATAAACAGAGCCTACACTGATACCTGATTTTTTTGCAATTTGCTGAATTGAAGTGTTTTCAAATCCATTGTTTGCAAATTCTTCGATAGCGACATTTAAAATCCTGTCGCGCTTTTCTTTAGGTATTTTGTCAAATGCGGCTTTGCACAACTGAACATTACTGTTCTGAGTTTTGTCTGTCGCCATCGTACACCTCATAGTTAACCTAATTTTATATTATATAATAACATCTTCGTGAAAAAAAAGCAACGGAAATGCAAAGAAAAGCGCAACCAAAAATAAACAAAGTTTTTTGGTTAGTGTTGATAAAAGATATTAATGCCCTGTTACAAGTGTGAATTTTTTTTAAATAAAGAAAAAATAATATGATTTTTGTCGATAATTTGGTAACATTTATTTCACAAAATCTTATTGAAAAGAATGTATTTATATACTATAATGTATAAGACTACAAAACCATTGGAGGTTATTCCATGAAAAAAATAACTACAAAGACAAGGGTATTGATAACTCTTATTGTTACTTTGCTTTTGGTTGGTGCTTTAGCGGTGGTGTCTGTTGCCGCAGATAAAACTGCCTCTTACGACAAAGATTATGGTCAGATTGTTCCCACCGATTCAAAGCTCGAAGCCCGTAAAACCAGCTTTACCTTCTACGGTGATAAAGCTACACTTTACTTTATGAGAATAAGCGAGGGTAAAAGCAACGCTAACTATGCCGTGGAGATTTATTCCGATAAAGCCTGTACAGAGCTCATCAGAAGTATGTCGGGCGAATTCGACTCCAAAAAAGGTAACAGCCCGTTGGCTATTTCATGGAGCTTTAAAAGTACGCCCGGCGGAACATATTACGGCAAATGCTATACTTATATTTCAAGAGATGACGGAAATGTTATAGATACGGATTCTGTTGAAACCTTTAAAATAAAAATTGATCGTTTGAGCAAAAAAACTGTTGAACTCAATTCGGTGAAAAATACCTCAACGGGTATTAAAATCACTTGGACGCCTCTTACAACCGCAACTAAATATAAGGTTATGAGAAAAGCTGAGGGTGAAACAAAGTGGACAACAGTTAAAACTCTCGGCAAAGGCTCCTACACATATACCGATACATCTGTTAAAAGTGGTAAAACATATAAATATACTGTAAGATGCTATGACGGTGACTATAAAAGCCTTTATAACAAAAAAGGTCTTTCTATAACATACCTTTCAACGCCTAAGCTTGTAGATGTTGACGGTACCGGTTCAAAAGGTTATGCACAGCTCACATGGAAAAAAGTTACGGGTGCAACAAGTTATGAGATTTATCGTAAAGGTGGCTCTTTAAGCAATTCCGAATGGAAGAAAATTGCTACGGTAAAGGGAAATAAAACAGTTACCTATACGGATAAAAGCGCAACAAAAACCGATTGGTATTATTCATATTCTGTAAGAGCTGTCAACGGTTCTTGCAAGAGTACATATAATACAGACGGTCTTGATTTCAGCTATATTAAAGCCCCCTCGTTGAAAAAAGCATATTCGTATACAAGCGGTGTAAAAATTACATGGGGTAATTCCAATGATGAAGTAACAAAATATTACGTATACAGAAAGACTTCATCAGGATGGAAAAAGATTGGTACAACAACAAAGAAGAGCTTTGTAGATACTACAGCAAAATCAGGAAAAACATATACTTACACAGTTAAAGCCTTGTGTAAAACCAATGACGGTGCATACAGTTCAACGGGTATTAAAGTAAACTATCTGGCAATGCCCAAGCTGGGAACGGTTACCTTTGATTCAAGCAACAGAGCAAAGATTACATGGTCAAAGGTCAGCAGTGCAGACAGCTACAAGATTTACAGAAAAATTAATTCTGCTGAAGAATGGACAGAAATTGCAACTGTCAAAGGCGGTTCAAAGGTTTCATATCTTGACACTGTTACCAAAAAGTCAGGCTACACCTATGAATATACAGTACAAGCAGTTGACGGAAAGGTTACAAGTTACTACAACAGAACCGGCATCAAAAATATGTATCTCGCAGTACCCTCTGTTACTCTTGCAAACAAGGTTACCGATGAAAATGCAGTGGGAGTAAATGTTACCTGGAAATCCATCAAAGGCGCAACAGGTTATAATGTTTACAGAAAAGCTCCCGGTGACAAAAAACTAATATGCATTGCGGAAAATATTTCCGCAAAAGCTTACTACGATACAGCGGTTGAAAACGGCTCGCTTTATCAATACACCGTAAGAGCGGTAAACGGTTCAGCCATAAGCCGTTACAGCACAGTAAAAATTGTTGCATTAAACAGACCGACTATGGAGGATGCTGTTATCACAGAAAGCGGTGTTGCTATTTTCTGGAGCGCAGTTGAGGGAGCAGATACCTACTATGTATACAGAAAAGTTGAAGGCGGAAAGTGGAGTGTAATAGGTTCATATTCACTTAACTCTTTTGTTGACACTTCCGAAGAGGCAAAAACAACACCTTTCTATTACACTGTTGTGGCAGAAGCTGACGGCTACAAGAGTGCTTATGATACAGCAGGAATTAAAAACTTTGTTGAAGTAAGTGGATTTACGGCAGAGTTTATTCCCGCAACAGAAACCGAAAACCCGAATATTACTGTGAATTGGACAGTTGACAGTTCAGTAGAAAGTATTGAGCTTTTTAAGAGCATCGGAGAAGACGAGGTTTCTTTAGGTGTGTTTGAGACTTCTTCCGAAATTACACAGTATAAGGACGAAGATATTACTGTCGGCACGGAGTACACTTATACCGTAAAGGCGATTAAAGAAGGTAAAATTTCTACCGAAAAAACAGCAACTGCAAAGTATCCCCATGCTCCTCTTGTTGAAGTAGAGTTTGATGTCGCTCCCACATATAGCGATGATGGCTCATATATAACAGTAACCTTCTCTCCCGTTGAATTTGCAGAAGGCTATGAAATCTACAGAAAATCTTCTTCAGATGCAGAATGGAGCAAAATTAAAACAATTGCTGCTTCCGATATTACCGAAGAAACAACATACAGTGATGTTGATGTTGATGAAGAAATAACTTATTACTATACAGTTAAAGCAGTAGCATCTGACAGAGACAGTATTTATAACGAAGAGGGCAAAACCGCAACGGTTCGTATTCCCGTTGAACCTGCAGCAGGCATTATTGCTAAAGAAGGTGTTGTAACCCAAACGGCAGAAGACGGAACAGTTACAGAAAAAACCGTTGCAATAATCACTTGGGATGAGGTTCAGAATGCGGAAAAGTATAAAGTGTTGAGAAAAACCGCGGAAGCTGATTGGGAAACTATAGGCGAAATTTCAGCAGGTGACGAATTAACATATACCGACGATACAATCGTTCAAGGTGTTCAGTACACCTATACAATAGAAGTTTCCGCTCCTTTAAGAGGCGAGGCAATTAATGAGGCGGGTGCAGAGTTCTGTTGGGCACTTCCCGAAACTCCTGCAGACCCCGAGGAGCCTACAGACCCTGAGGAGCCTACAGACCCTGAGGAACCCACAGACACCGAAGAACCTACAGATTCTGAAAATACCGATACAACGGAATAAAAATTATCACCCCAACGAGAAAAAATTTTCTTGTTGGGGTGCTCTCATATATTGAACAATTCTTTTGTGTTTTTTGTTGCAATGTCCAGCACCGACTGTGCGTCGGTGTTTTTTATTTCTGCCATTTTTTCGGCAACGTAGGGAATTAGGCTTGAATCGTTTCTTTTTCCCCTCATTGGAACGGGTGCCATATAGGGACAGTCGGTTTCAAGAAGAAGTCGGTCTAAGGGTAACATTTCTGCCACTTCAATGGCTTTTCTTGCATTTTTAAAGGTTAATGCACCGCCGAAGCCGATATACATTCCGAGTTTTAAAACCTCTTTTGCCGTTTCAACACTACCGGAGAAGCAATGCATAACGCCTTTCGGTTTATGCTTTTTAAGTATTTCCAAGGTATCTCCGTGAGCCTCACGGTCGTGAACGATTATAGGTAAATTAAGCTCTTTTGCAAGAAGAATCTGATTTTCAAAAACCTCTATTTGCTTTTCTTTTGTATCCTGTCGCCAATAGTAATCCAAGCCGATTTCGCCGATTGCAACGCATTTTTTGTGCTTGGCAAGTTCTTTTAAAATCTCAATATAGCTTTCGGTGAGATTTTCAACCTCTTCCGGATGAACACCGCAGGCAAAGTAAATATAATCGTATTTCTCAGCAAGCTCTAAAGATGCTCTTGAACTCTCAATATCAGCACCGCAGTTTATAACACCGCAAATGCCCGACTCTTTTAAAGAGCCGAGCATATTTTCGCGGTCGTCATTGAACGCTTTATCTGTGTAATGTGCGTGTGAATCAAAAATATTGTTATACATATAAATTAAAAATACTTTTACTTTGTTGTGCGGTACAGGCAAGCCTGTACCCTGCGATTATAACACCGGTGGCTAAATGAAGCGATATACAAGCAAGCTTGTGCGATATATTTTGCTTCACAAAATGCGATATGATATAAATCCCTATTATCGCGTGCCGTCAGGCACATATCGCACCGAAGGTATATCGCATCGTAAGATATACCGCAAATCCGTCAGGCTTTATATCGCTGTGGCGAAGCCACAACAATCAGCTTAACTGTGTGCCTGCAGGAAGACCGTCAATGAAAGCAACCTTAACATCATCTTCGGTAATTTCACCTGCAAGAATCATACCGTGGCTTTCAACACCGCAAAGAGTTCGGGGTGCAAGGTTTGCAACAACAATAACCTTTTTGCCGATAAGTTCTTCGGGCTTATACCATTTTGCAATACCCGATGCAACTGTTCTGGGTTCTTTTGTTCCGTCGTTGAGGGTGAGTTCAAGAAGCTTTTTAGCTTTCTTTATAGGCTTGCAGTCAACTACCTCGCACACGCGAAGCTCAACCTTTGCAAAATCGTCGTACTGAATTTCTGCAAGACCAACGATTTCTTTTTCTTCCTCTTCTGCTTCGGGCCGGGGAAGAGAAGCTTCGATTTCTGCAAGAGTTTTTTCTACATCAAGACGTGAGAAAAGAGGTGTTGCAACTCCTACCTTGTCACCTTCTTTAACTGCACCGAACTCTGCGAGAGAGTCAAGAGTGTTAACATCTGTTCCGATTTGCTCAAGAATTTTAACACTTGTTTCGGGCATAAAGGGTTCGAGAAGAACTGCAATGAAGCGGATTCCTTCAATAAGATTATAAAGAACTGTGCCGAGTCTTGCTTTCTTTTCTTCATCCTTACTGAGTGCCCAGGGCATTGTTTCGTCAATGTATTTATTGCAACGCTTTGCAAGGTCAAAAATCTTCGAGAGCGCGTCACTTACTTTATATGTGTCAAGAAGCTTTGTAACCTCACCCAAGGTAGAAAGTGCCATTTCTTTAAGCTCGTTGTCAATATCTTCTACTGCATCGGGTGACTGAATAACGCCGTCAAAATACTTGTTATTCATAGCAACTGTTCGGTTAACAAGGTTTCCGAGAGTATTTGCAAGGTCGGAATTGAAACGCTCGATAATTGTTTCGTAGGTAATTGTTCCGTCCTGTGCGTGAGGCATTTCGGAAAGAAGATAGTAACGAACCGCGTCAACACCGAAGCGGTTGCAAAGGTCATCTGCATAAATAACGTTGCCACGGGATTTGCTCATTTTGTCATTACCCGAAAGAAGCCAGGGGTGACCGAATACCTGTTTGGGCAATGGCTCACCGAGTGCCATAAGCATAATGGGCCAATAAATAGTGTGGAAACGAAGAATATCCTTACCGATAATGTGAACATTGGCAGGCCAATATTTTTTATACATTTCAGAATTGTTTTCGGGGTCGTAGCCAAGGCCTGTAATATAGTTGAGAAGAGCATCTACCCAAACATAGATAACGTGCTTTTCGTCACCGGGGAAGGGAATGCCCCATTTGAATGTGGAACGGGAAATGCACAAATCCTGAAGACCGGGCTTGATAAAGTTATTTATCATTTCTTTCTTACGGCTTTCGGGGTAAATGAAATTGGGGTTTTCTTCAATATATTCTTCAAGCTGTTTCTGGTATTTGCTCATTTTGAAGAAATATGCTTCTTCCTTTTCCTTGCGGACTTCTCTTCCGCAGTCGGGGCATTTACCGTCTACAAGCTGACTGTCTGTGAAAAAGCTTTCGCAGGGAACACAGTACCAACCCTCATATTCACTCTTGTAAACATCGCCCTTGTCAATAAGCTTTTTGAAGATTTTCTGTACTGATTCTTCGTGCTCTTTATCGGTAGTACGAATGAATTTATCGTAGGTTGTGTTAAGGCAATCGCAGATGTCCTTGATTTCGCCTGCAACCTTGTCAACATATTCCTTGGGTGAAACACCTGCCGCAGCAGCGTATTCCTCGATTTTCTGACCGTGCTCGTCAGTACCTGTCTGGAAGAAAACGTCATAGCCCTGCATTCGTTTGAACCTTGCCAAAGCGTCGGAAAGCACGATTTCATAAGAGTTTCCGATATGGGGTTTTCTTGAGGTGTATGCAATTGCAGTAGTAATGTAATAGGGCTGTTTGCTCATTTTCCTGTCTCCTAATCTGATTAGATATTCCACCTCTCGAATGGGAGAGGTGGTGTTTATTATAGTATTATTCGCTCTTTAAGTCAAGTTTAACCTTTTCAATTCCTTTTGCATCAATGGTTACTGTTATATCGCCTTTTTCGCCGTTTGTGCGAATCCAGAATGCTCTGTCACCACCGATAAGGGGGAATTCTGAAGGTCCGATAATTTCTGCCGCACCTTTAACGGTAACTTTAATTGCGCTATCTGCAAAGGGAACGCGGTTTCCGTTCTGGTCTTTAGCAACGATTTCAATTCTTGTTGCGTCGTAGGTGTCTTCTTCTTTGAGGGTGTATGAATCCGCTTTAACCTCAAGGTGAAGCTCCGTTACTGCGGTTCTCACAACTGTTGCAACACATTCGCCGTTCTTGTAGCCTTCAAAAGCATAGGTAATCTGCTCGTTGCCCCAACCGCCAACATATTTTGTAACAATATCAAACATTCTGCCGAATGGAATTTTACCAACAACCATTGCAGCACCTGCTTTAACAAATTTTGAGGGCGGTAATTTCCATTGCTTTGTCTGAGCGGCAATAAGGGTGTCTGTAAGAAGTGCCGCTGCTTTGGGGTCAAGTCCGTCATCTGAAACGAGAGCATCGCCGATAAAGTCGGAAGCAATCATCGGGGGATGGGGAAGATTTTTGAATTTGGAGCCGTCGGGGTAAATTGTGCTCGTATATTTACCGTTTTTATAAAGCTTAACATAATCGCAGTTTGTAAATACCCAGACATCACCGATTGTTCCGCCGGGATGCTCACCAATGTCCATAGCAGAGGTTACCTCAAGGAAGGGCTTGTCATCCTGCTGAGAACGGTAAACTGCAGCACCCATTTTGGGAACACGGAACATATCTGTAACACCGTGGTAGCAAATTCTGTCACCGCTGCCGAAGTCCTTGTGGGTATTGTAGTCTGCCATGCACCAACCGATAGCACCGCTGGTTCTTGGGTTGCCGTAAGCGGAGTTGAGAACTCTTGTGTGGCGAAGTGCGTGTTCTGCTCTTACGCCCTCTTTATCGAAGCTCTTTGTTGGGAACATATGGCCGTTATGCTCTGTAACAAGGTAGGGAGCAGTAAGGCTCTTTGTAACAAGGGCAGGGGGTAAAAGATTTATAAAGCTACCTGAATGAATGAAGTCATTCATTGTATAAACATCTTCAAGAAGGTGGCTCATAGGCATATTTCTTACGCCACCTGTCTGACGGGTGTTATCAAGCTCTCTTGCAAGAGCATTGGTCTGTGAGTAGAATTCATCACAATCAAGACCCTCGTTAACACGAACACCCCAAAGAATAACACAGGGGTGATTTCTGTCGCGAAGAACCATTCTGCGAACATTGTCAAGGCAGATATCTCTCCATTCACCCTCACCGAGATATTGCCATGAGGGCATTTCGGTGAATACCAAAAGACCGATTTCATCGCAACGGTCAAGAAAATGAACGCTGTCGGGGTAGTGGGAGGTTCTTACAAGGTTAACACCCAGCTCATATTTAAGCAGGTCTGCATCTGCTTTTTGAACATTTTTAGGCATAGCATAGCCAACGTAAGGGTAGCTCTGGTGACGGTTAAGACCGCGGATTTTGATTTTTTTGCCGTTAAGGTAGAAGCCGTCCGTCAAGAATCTGCATTCTCTGAAACCGAAACGGACAGAAATTTCGTCTTTATCATCAAGCTTTACTTTAAGAGTATAAAGTTTTGGGTTTTCGGTGTCCCAAAGCTCAACATCGGAAACTGCCCATTTAGCGTTAATAACTCTTCCGCTGAAATCGGTTTTCTTTTCACCGATAACCTCGTCACCGTCAAAGAGAGTAAATGTAAGCTCACCCTTTGCACCTTCGGAAAGGGTTACATCAATATCAAGAACCTTTTTAGGCTGAAGCACATTGAGAGTTCTCACGAAAGCGTTGTCAATATAAACCTCACTAACCTCTTCAAGCCATACCTCTCTGTAAATACCGCCGTATACGAGATAGTCAACAACATTACCAAAGGGCGGAATTTCTTTTCTTTCGGTGGAGTCAAGCTCAACAACAAGTAAATTGTCCTTTGCTTTTACCTTGTCGGTAATATCAAAGGTGAAGGCGTTGTATGCGCCCTTATATTCACCGATAAATTCGCCGTTAAGATAAACCTTTGAATAAACTGCCGCACCTTCAAAATGAAGAATATAGCGTTTGCCTTTAGCTTTTTTGCCGATATCAAAGCTTTTACGGTAGCAGCTTATAAACTGATATGATTTTTCGTCAAAATAGTTTAAAGGTAATTCCTTATTAGTATGGGGAATGTCAACAGTCTGAAATTTACTGTCGTCAAAAGATATCTGAATCATATCTTCCGTGAATTCGGGAGAATATTTCCAACCAAAGTTGAGAGAATGTGCAGTACGCATTTTACCACCCTTTCTGTGCATTTAAACAATCATATATATTTTATACTATTATAATAAGTATGTCAATAAATCGGTTTTAGTGTTCCGGACTTTGTTTTCAATTACCGCATCTAAAAGTGAATTTAATGCATTTCCTATTTTTTCACCTTTAAGACCCTTCTTTTCCAAATCCTTGCCGTTTACTGCAAGCTGTGAAATTGTGCAGCATTCATTGTTACTTTCAATCTCTTCTAACCATCTGAGAGCTTGAGCAGTAGCTTCGCTTATATCCCGATAGCTTTCGCTTAAAGCGCCTCGGTCACTTTTCTTTATAACAAGAAGAGTTCGGATATCTTCGGGAGTTTTATTTTTTAAGTGCTTTTTCAGTTCCGTTTTGCTTTCGGGCGGTTCAAAATCGTGGCACCCTACAAGGAAAGAAACTCTGTTTATGGTCTTTTTATCAAATTTAAGTCGGGTGAGAATTTCTTTTGCCATTTCTCCGCCAACTGTGGCGTGGTTTTTAAAGGTGCTGTCGCCATTTTCATTTAATTTATGTGTGGGTACTTTACCTAAATCGTGGAGAAGCATTGTTAATCTTAATATTCTGTCATCAGGAATTGTGTCAACTGTATGGCAAATATGCTCCCAAATGTCATAAGCGTGTTTTTCGCCGTATTGCTCGAAATTTATCGCAGGAGCTATTTCGGGAATGAATACGGAAAGTACATCGGGGTATTCCATAAGAATATTAAAGGCATTTTTACCGCAGAGAAGCTTGGTCAGTTCAACTGTAATTCGTTCTGCTGATATGTTTTTTAAAAGGTCTTTGTTTTTGTGGATTGCTTTTTTTGTGTTTTCTTCAATTTCAAAACCTAAAGTGGCAGAGAAGCGCAAGGCTCTCATAATACGGAGTCCGTCTTCCTTAAAACGAGTATCTGCATGGCCAACAGTTTTTATTATACCATTATATATATCATCCTGTCCGCCGTATAAATCCACAAGTCCTGTTTCCTCGTTATAGGCGAGAGCATTGATAGTGAAATCCCTTCTTGCAAGGTCGTCACCGATTTTACTTGTGAATGTAACATTTTCGGGATGACGGTTGTCACCGTATTCGCCGTCTATTCTGTAGGTTGTAACCTCGTAGGGTGTTTTATCTATTATAACCGCAAGAGTTCCGTGCTTGAGTCCTGTGTCAACAGTTTTGAAATCCTTAAAAAGCTCTCTTGTTTCTTCGGGAAGGGCGGAGGTGGTTATGTCCCAATCCTCCGGAGTCAGTTCCATAAGACTGTCGCGCACGGCTCCGCCAACGCAGTAAGCTTCAAACCCTGCGCTTTTTAGTCTTTGGAGTATTATTTTTACATTGTCAGGAATATATATTTTCATAAAGGACCTCTTTTGAAATGCGGAATTCGGAATTCGAAATGCGGAATGTCGGGTGCTGCGCACAGCAATTATATTATTATAGTATATATTATGGGTAAAAATGAGTTTTCTGTCAACAAATAATTACAATTTGAAAATAAAATGGTAAAAAATGGAGTAAAAACACCCTTAAAAGTTACAGTTTGTAATTTCTGCACTTTTGCCAAAAGAAATTCGAAAATGCTTGTGGTTCTCACAAAATTCGCCACAAAATATTGGGGTTGTTAGTTTTTTGTGTTCAAAACCTTTGTGAAAAGTCAACAAAAAGCACATTTTAAATTATTTGACTTTTAAGAAAAGTTGGTTATAATACCAAATGCCATCGGATAACTACGACCTTTTTATTGGTAATCTGAGGTTGAAAATGTGACAATTCAACTTTTTATTGCTGATAAAAATGTCTACAACGGCAGCTTTTCGCGACGAAATCGTCACAAAATTATAAGAAAAAAAGAAAAGTTGCTTGTCTAAGGAGATATTTATACCATGACAGTCAGAAAAATAGGCGAAACGTCCGTGCATTCGCCGCTCAAAAGAATTACTCTTTTGATTTTAGCGGTTGTATTTTTCGTTTCAGTCACAGCGTTCGCCGTACCGCCCGTAATGTACGATGTTACAATTTACGACGGTAACTCGGTAATTGCCGTTACCACAGCCCGAACCGATGCTAACGAAATTCTTGCAGATGCAGGAATTGAAATTGATGAGGAAAAGGGTGACGAGGTTAGTCTTTCTAGCTTCGACGGTAAGGACGGCAGTGCCATTATTATAAGAAGAGGCGTTGAAGTTACAATTAAAAGCTTTGACGGCACTCAAAATACCGTATATGCTTTGGGTACGGTTGAAGATGCCCTGGAAAAAGCAGAAATCACTCTCAAAAAGGGTACTGCGCTGAATTATTCCGCAGACACACTTCTTGAGGACGGTATGACAATCGAAATCTACGATATCTATAAAATCACTCTTACAGTTGACGGTAAAACCAAAACTAAAAAGGTTTCCGGTAAAACAGTTGAGGATGCATTAAACATTTTCGGTGTTGAACTTGAGGGTGAGGATTTCACAAAACCCGCTCTCGATAAAGAACTCAAAGACGGTATGGAAATTTCCGTTTACAGAGTAGATATTAAAGAGAGAACAGAGAAAGAGTCCGTCGCTTACGATACAGAGTACACCTACTCCGACTCTCTCTACAAAAACCGCACTAAAACTCTTGAAAGCGGTAAAGAGGGCACAAAAGCTGTTGTTTATGAGGACCGCTATGTTAACGGTGAGCTTCAAGAGAGCACAGTTAAATCCGAAAAAGTTCTTTCAGAACCCGTGAGAGAGCTTGTTCAGGTTGGTACAAAGGTAAACGTTGTTACAACAGGTCTTCCCGTGGGAACACCCATCAGCGAAATGGCAGAGCCTTCGTACCTTAAAATCGGTGAAAATGGTGTGCCTGCAAATTATAAATCAGTTATTAATGCTCAGGCAACTGCATACTGTATTCCCGGCGGTATTACCTCCACAGGTAAAAAAGCTCAGACAGGTTACATTGCAGTTGACCCCAAGGAAATCCCCTATGGCACAGAGATGTATATCGTTTCCGCAGACGGTCAGTATGTTTACGGCTACTGCATCGCTGCTGACACAGGCAGCTACATCTACGATGTTGACTGGACAGTTGACTTATATATGAATTCCGAGGCGCAGTGCAGAAACTGGGGCAGAAGAGATATTATTATATATGTATTATAAGCAAAAACGCTCGACTATGTCGGGCGTTTTTTTAGCTGCAAGTTGAAAGCCGGAGGTAATGTGAATACGTTCGTATAAAAAATATACCACTGTATACCAAAAATACTGTGGTAGATTTGGTAAAAATAATATACCAACTTATTCCAAAAAGCCTGATGGTATATTGAAAAACCAAAAAAACTATAGGTTTTTGCTTGAAAATATCGCCAAAATGCCATTTTAAGCCTTAAAACACCATAAAAATTCTGAAAAGCTATGCCTAAGTATGCGTTCGTATGCGAAATATGCCGATATAGATAATGAAACAGAAATAGGTATAGAAATTGATATAGATATAGAAAATGAAAATGAAAATGAAAATGAAAGCTCTCTGACATAGGAAGAGAAAAGGGGATAGTGTGAAAGGGGAGAGGGGAAACCTATCAATACTACTGCAAAAAAATTTCAAACAAGTACAAAAAAGGGTTGAATTATTTTAAAAAAGCTTTATAATAACAGACGAACATTTGTTCTACTCATAAAATAGTATCAAGCTTATAGGAGGTATTTAATGAAGGAAAAGAAAAGCTTTTTGATTTATTTGGATTGGGAAAATCTTTTGAAGCCTATGACAAAGGAGCAGGTGGGTGAACTGTTTTGTGCTGTTTTCGATTATAACAAAAACGGTGTGGTGCCTGAGTTTGAAGATAAGCTTTTGTCGGGTGTGTTTAGCTTTATGCAGTCCCGTTTTGATGATGATAAAGAAAAATATGAAAAGATTTGTCAGAGAAATTCCGAATATGCAAAAAAACGTTGGGAAAAGGCAAAGCAGGAAAGCGAACCTCAGACGGACTGTGGAAATGAGCATTATTATGCTGATGAAAATGTTAATAAAATCAGGGAGAAGGAAGAATTATTCGGAATCGAGCCAATTCCTGTCCCTGAAATGTATAAAAAATGAATAATATACAAAAAAATGTATATTGCCATAATATATACATTATATATAAAAATAAAAGAGTGTGTAAAATCCACTCAAAAATATACAAAAAACACCTATAAAACAGGCGGTTTTACTGCAAAAAGTCGAAAATGCGCAAAAAATAAATTATTTATTCAAAAAGGTTGACTTTTTTTGAACAAAGGTGTATAACTATGCATATCGAATGAATATTTTTGCATAAGTTGCAATTTGGAGGAAATAAACAATGGATAAGAAAAATATTAAAAAAGTAGTTCTCGCTTATTCAGGCGGACTTGACACATCAATTATCATCCCCTGGCTTAAAGAAAATTATAACAACTGCGAGGTTATTGCAGTTTCAGGTAACGTTGGTCAGGCAAGCGAGCTTGAAGGACTTGAAGAAAAGGCAATTAAAACAGGTGCTTCCAAAATTTATATCGAAGACCTTACAAAAGAATTCCTTGAAGATTATGTATTCCCCGGTGTTAAAGCGGGTGCAATTTATGAAGAATATCTTCTCGGTACTGCTTTTGCTCGTCCTCCCATTGCAAAAAGAATTGCTGAAATCGCTATTGCAGAGGGTGCAGACGCTATTTGCCACGGTTGCACAGGTAAAGGTAACGACCAGGTAAGATTCGAGCTTGCTATCAAAGCATTTGCTCCCAATATGCCCATTATCGCTCCCTGGAGAGAGTGGGATATCAAATCCCGTGAGGAAGAAATTGCTTACGCAGAAGCACACAATGTTCCCCTTAAAATCAACAGAGAAACAAACTACTCAAAAGATAAAAATATCTGGCACCTTTCCCACGAGGGTCTTGACCTTGAGGATCCTATGAACGAGCCTCTTTACAACAAGGAAGGCTTCTTGGAAATGGGCGTTTCTCCCGAAATGGCTCCCGATAAACCCACCTATGTTACAATTCACTTTGAAAAAGGTGTTCCCACAGCGGTTGACGGCGTAGAAATGGGCGCAGTTGAGCTTGTTACAAAGCTTAACGAGCTTGGCGGAGCAAACGGTATCGGTCTTCTTGATATCGTTGAAAACAGACTTGTTGGTATGAAATGCCGTGGCGTATATGAAACTCCCGGTGGAGCAATTCTTTACAAGGCACACAGTGTTCTCGAGAGCATTTGTCTTGATAAAGAAACCGCGCACTATAAAGCACTTGTTGCTCAGAAGCTTGCAGAGCTTATCTACAATGCACAGTGGTACACACCTCTCACAAAAGCTATTCTTGCTTTCGTTGATTCGACTCAGGAAACAGTTACAGGTGATGTTAAGCTCAAGCTTTACAAGGGTAATATGATTAACGCGGGCGTTTGCTCACCTTACTCACTTTATGATGCAGATATGGCAACATTCGATGAGGATGAGGTTTACGACCAGAAGGACAGCGCAGGCTTCATTAACCTTTACGGTCTTCCCATTAAGGTTATGGCAAATATGAGAGATAAAGCGGGACTTGCAAATCTCGGAGAATAATGCAAAATGCAAAGTGCGAGATGCAAAATATCGGGTGCTGCGCACGGCAGTTATAAATTTAAATGTTTTAATCAATAATTATATACTTTGCACATTCAATGCTGAAAAGTGGAGAATGTGCAAAAGTAGTTTTTGAAAGGGTATAAATTACTATGGATAAAATGTGGGCAGGCAGATTTACAAAGGCTCTTGATAAGGAAGCGGATGATTTTAACTCGTCACTTCATTTCGACTGCAAAATGTTTCGTCAGGATATCGGCGGTTCAATAGCGCACGCTCAGATGCTTGCAAAGCAAGGTATTATTACCGAAAATGACTGCGAAGAAATTATTGACGGTCTTTCGGGAATTTTAGAAGATATTGAAAACGGCAGGCTTACCTTTGACAGCGATGCGGAAGATATACATATGTTTATTGAAAGTGAGCTTACACAGAGAAAAGGTGATGTGGGCAAACGTCTTCATACTGCAAGAAGCCGTAATGACCAGGTTGCAGTTGATATAAGACTGTATCTTCGTGACGAAGCAGAAAAGGTAAATGATTTGCTCTACAGTCTTATTGAGGTTATCCGCGATAAAGCATCGGAAAATCAGGATGCAATTCTTCCCGGTTATACTCATCTTCAGAGAGCTCAGCCTATTACATTTGCTCACCATTTACTTGCTTATGCCCAGATGTTTATGCGTGACTGCGGAAGACTTCAGGATGCAGTTAAGAGAATGAATTATTCTCCTCTCGGCTCTTGCGCCCTTTCAGGCACAACCTATGACACGGACAGAGAATTTGAAGCTCAAAAATTAGGCTTCTACGGAATTATGCAGAACAGTATTGACGGTGTTTCCGACAGGGATTTCTGCGTTGAGCTTATGAGCGCATTTTCAGTTATTATGATGCACCTTTCAAGATTTTCCGAAGAGGTCATTCTCTGGTCATCCTGGGAATTTAAGTTCGTTGAGCTTGACGATGCCTACACAACAGGTTCGAGCATTATGCCCCAGAAGAAAAATCCCGATATGGCAGAGCTTGTAAGAGGCAAAACGGGCAGAGTTTACGGCGACCTTTTCGCTCTTCTTACTTCTCTCAAGGGTCTCCCTCTTGCATATAACAAGGATATGCAGGAGGATAAGGAAGCGATTTTCGACAGTATTGAAACAGTTGAGAAATGCCTGAGCATTTTTGCTCCTATGATTGCAACAATGACGGTTCTTAAAGAGAATATGTATTCTGCAGCACAGAAAGGATTTATTAATGCTACTGACCTTGCAGATTACCTTGTTAAAAAGGGTATGCCTTTCAGAACCGCATATAAAATCGTAGGACAAACAGTTGCAGAGTGCATTGAGAAAAATAAGGTTCTTGAAACACTCACTTTAGAAGAATATAAAGCCCACAGCGACCTCTTCGAAGAAGATTTATTCAATGAAATTTCACTTGAAACCTGTATTGCAAAAAGAATTTCAGCAGGCTCAACGGGCTATAAATCAGTAGAAAAACAAATTGAATTTGTTACGGAGTTTATCAATGGCAAAGAAAGTATTTATTGACGGCAAAGCCGGAACAACCGGTTTAAGAATATATGAAAGACTTGAAATGCTTGAGGGTATTGAGCTTATAAGTCTTTCGGAAGAAAAAAGGAAAGACAAGGAAAGCCGAAAGGAAGCGCTTAACAGAGCTGATATTGCATTCCTCTGCCTTCCCGATGATGCAGCGAGAGAGTCCGTTTCTCTTATAGAGAATGAGAATACAGTTGTGATTGATACCTCAACTGCTCACAGAACTCTTGAGGATTGGGCATACGGTTTCCCCGAGCTTTCTCCTTCTCACAGAGAGAAATTAAAAAATTCAAAAAGAATTGCCGTTCCCGGATGCCACGCAAGCGGATTTATTTCCCTCGTATACCCTCTTGTTGAAGCAGGTGCTTTGGATGGTACGGAAAACCTTTCCTGCTTTTCCCTTACAGGCTATAGCGGCGGCGGTAAGAAAATGATTGCCGAATATGAAGAGGAACCCGATGAGCTTTTAGGTGCTCCCCGTCAATACGGGCTTACTCAGAGCCACAAGCACTTAAAGGAAATGGTGAAAATTTCGGGACTTAAAAATGCTCCCGCGTTCTGTCCTGTTGTTTCAGATTTCTATTCGGGTATGGAAGTAACCGTTCCCGTATTCAAAAGTGATTTGAAGAACGGTTTTGATATAGAGAAGATAAAAGAAATTTATAAAAATAAATACAACGGTCCTCTTGTTAAATATGAAGAGAATTTAAGTGAAGAGGGCTTCATTTCCGCAGGTCTTCTTTCAGGTAAAGACAGTATGATTATTTCCGTTTTCGGAAATGAGGACAGAATCATTCTTACCGCACGATATGACAATCTCGGCAAAGGCGCATCGGGTGCGGCGGTTGAATGTCTTAACATTGTTCTCGGAAATGACGATACAAAGGGTTTGGAGATATAATTATGGAACTCATTAACGGCGGTGTTTGTGCCGCAAAAGGTTTTACCGCAGGTGGTATTCATTGCGGTATAAGAAAGAATAAAACAAAACGCGACCTCGCTCTTATTTTCAGCGAAGCTAAAGCAAGCGCGGCGGCAGTTTATACAACTAACCTTGTTAAAGGCGCACCTTTGGCAGTAACGAAAATGCACCTTTTAAACGGCAAGGCTCAGGCAGTTATCTGCAACAGCGGTAACGCGAATACCTGCAATGCAAACGGTATTGAAGTTGCAAAGACTATGGCAAAGCTTACGGCGGAAACTCTCGGTATAGAGGAAGATGATGTTGTTGTTGCTTCAACAGGCGTTATAGGTCTTCCTCTTGATATAGAGCCAATTAAAAACGGTTTACCTGCCCTCAAGGATTCTTTAGGCGATAACAGTGCCGAAGCCGCAGAAGGTATTATGACAACCGATACCGTTAAAAAAGAGGTTGCAGTTTCCTTTGAAATTGACGGCGTTGAATGCAAAATCGGCGGTATTGCAAAGGGTAGCGGAATGATTCATCCCAATATGGCAACAATGCTTGTTTTCATTACAAGTGACGTCAATATCGCTCCCGAAATGCTTCAGAAAGCACTTTCATCCGATATTCAGAACACGTTTAATATGGTCAGTGTTGACGGTGACACCTCAACAAACGATATGGTTTGCGTTCTTGCAAACGGTATGGCAGGTAATAAAGAAATTACCGAAGAGGGTGAAGCCTTTGATACATTTATGAAAGCTCTTAACACGGCAACTGTTCACCTTTGCAGAATGATTGCAGGTGACGGCGAGGGTGCAACAAAGCTCCTCGAATGCAGAGTGACGGGTGCAAGTGATGAGGAAACTTCCAAAACAGTTGCAAAGAGTGTTATTTGCTCCTCTCTTACAAAGGCGGCAATGTTCGGCGCGGATGCTAACTGGGGCAGAGTTCTTTGTGCCATCGGTTACAGCGGTGCAGATGTTGACGTAACAAAGGTTGACGTTTCCTTTGAATCAGCGAAAGGTATTATTCCCGTATGCAAAGACGGTTCGGGAATAGATTTCTCCGAGGAAATTGCAAAGGAAATTCTTTTAGAAAAAGAGATTATTATTAATGTAGGTCTTAATTCGGGCGACAGCTCTTCAACCGCTTGGGGTTGCGACCTTACCTATGAATATGTAAAAATCAACGGCGATTACAGGACGTGATAAAATGGACAATATAAATATTTCTAACTTACAACGCGCTCAGGTTATTACACAGGCGCTTCCCTATATTCAAAAATATCACAACAAAATAATTGTTGTTAAATACGGCGGAAATGCAATGGTAAGCGAGGAGCTGAAGCTTCAGGTTATGGAAGATTTGGTTCTTTTGTGGCTTATCGGTGTTAAGCCCGTTCTCGTTCACGGCGGCGGCCCCGAAATTTCCGATATGCTCAAAAAGGTTGGCAAAAAGAGTGAATTCGTTGACGGTCTTCGTGTTACGGACAAGGAAACTGCAGAAATCGTTCAGATGGTTCTTGCAGGTAAAATCAATAAGCAGCTTGTAAACCTTTTGGGTGAGTTTGGCGGTAATGCAGTGGGTATTTCAGGTATTGACGGTCACCTTATTGAAGCAAGGGTTAAGGACGAAAGACTTGGCTTTGTTGGTGAAATTACAAATGTAAATGTTCAGCCCATTCTCGACCTTATAGAAAAAGAATATATTCCTGTTGTTTCAACTGTAGGTTGCGATAAGGTCGGCAATGTTTATAACATTAATGCAGATACCGCTGCTTCTTATATTGCAGGTGCAATGAAAGCCGAAAGACTTATTACAATGACCGATATTCCCGGTATTTTAAGAGATGTTAATGACCCTGATTCAATAATCAAGCGCGTTACTGTAAAAGAAGCTCGTGAACTTTTTGAAGAGGGTGTTATTTCAGGCGGTATGATTCCCAAGGTAGAATGTTGCATTGAAGCAATTGAAAAGGGTGTAAGAAGAGTTACTATTCTCGACGGCAGAGTGCCCCACGCACTTCTTCTTGAGCTTCTTACCGATGAGGGTGCAGGTACATTGGTTAAGGGTGTGGAATAAATGAGCATTAAAGAAATTGACAATAAATATATAGCGAATACCTATGTCCGTTTTCCAATTGAATTGGTTTCGGGTAAGGGAAGTAAGCTTTATGACGACGAGGGTAAAGAGTACATTGATATGGGTACGGGTATCGGTGTGAACATTTTCGGCGTTGGAGATGAAGAATGGGTTAAGGCGGTAACAGAACAGCTCGGCACTCTCCAACACGCATCAAACTTATATTACACCGCTCCTTGTGCTCGCCTTGCTGAGCTTCTTTGCACTAAAACCGGTGCAAAAAAAGTTTTCTTTTCAAACTCAGGCGCGGAAGCAAATGAATGTGCAATAAAATGCGCAAGAAAATATGCCGCAGAGAAAAAGGGAGCGGAATATTATAATATTATAACTCTTAACAACAGCTTCCACGGCAGAACAATAACAACTCTTGCCGCAACGGGACAGGACACATTCCACAAGGATTTTCTTCCTCTTACTGATGGCTTCCTCTATGCAGATGCAGGCGACCTTGAAACCATAGAGAAATACATAAAAGAGGAAAAGGTTGCCGCAATTATGTTTGAAACTGTTCAGGGGGAGGGTGGCGTTGTTCCTCTGGAAAAAGACTTTGTAAAAGGTCTTTCTGAGCTTGCGGAAAAATATGATGTTCTTCTTGTTGTTGACGAGGTGCAGACAGGCAACGGCAGAACGGGTGCTCTTTACGGCTATATGAAATACGGCATCAATCCCGATATTGTTTCCACCGCAAAGGGTATCGGCGGAGGTCTTCCCTTGGGAGCAACAATGTTCTTTGAGAAAACAGAGAATGTATATACTCCCGGTTTGCACGGCTCAACCTTCGGCGGAAATCCTGTTTCCTGCGCAGGTGCTTTGAGTATTCTTGAAAGATTGGATGATGCTTTTCTTCAGGATGTTGAAAAGAAAAGTCAGTACATTATTGAAGCCCTTTCAGCTTGCAACGGTGTAAAAGGAATTACAGGTTTAGGTCTTATGCTGGGTATTGAAACCGAAAAGGACGTAAACGAGGTGCTTCTTAAATGCCGTGAAAACGGTGTTTTACCCATTAAGGCAAAGAATAAATTAAGGCTTTTACCGCCTCTTAACATTTCCTTTGAGGATTTGGAAAAAGCGATAACAGTTATTAAAAATGTATGTGAGGTATGAAAATGAACTTAAAAGGCAGAGATTTTTTAAAGCTTCTTGATTACACAAGTGAGGAAATGGAATACCTCATAAATCTTGCGGCAGACCTTAAAAAGAAAAAGAAAAACGGAATCCCCCACGATACTCTCAAAGGCAAAAATATTGCTCTCATATTTGAAAAAACAAGCACAAGAACCCGTTGCAGCTTTGAGGTTGCGGCAAGGGATTTGGGTATGGGTGTTACCTACCTTGACCCCAACGCTTCTCAGATAGGAAGAAAAGAGAGTATTGCAGATACTGCGAGAGTTCTCAGCTCTATTTATGACGGTATTGAATACCGCGGTTACGGTCAGGAAATTGTTGAAGAGCTTGCAAAATATTCTTCTGTTCCTGTGTGGAACGGTCTTACAAATGAATTCCACCCCACACAGATTCTTGCAGATTTCCTCACAATTAAAGAAAAATTCGGTAAGCTCAAAGGTATAAACTTTGTTTATATGGGCGATGCAAGATACAATATGGGAAATTCCCTTATGGTAGGTTGCGCTATTATGGGTCTTAATTTCACCGCTTGCGCTCCCGAAAAATATTTCCCCGACAGCGCTCTTGTTGACGAATGCAAAAAGCTTGCAAAGCAAAGCGGTGCAACCCTTAAATTCGAGGTTGACCCTATGAAAGCAACTAAAAATGCAGATGTTATTTATACTGATGTTTGGGTATCAATGGGTGAGCCCGAGCTCGTTTGGGCGGAAAGAATCAATGAGCTTTCTCCCTATCAGGTAAATGCAGAGTTAATGAAAAATGCAGGTGACAATGCAATATTTATGCACTGCCTTCCTGCATATCACGATAACAAAACCGAAATCGGTAAAAGAATGTGCGAAAAATTCAACCGCACTGCTATGGAGGTTACGGACGAGGTTTTCGAAAGCGAACAATCCGTCGTTTTCCAAGAAGCAGAAAACAGAATGCACACCATTAAAGCGGTTATGTATGCAACTCTGTAATTAAGCTTTCTTTTTCAACGATTTTAAGAAAGCTATAGTCTGAAAAGCAGTCCTTTAATTCATCAATAAACCATTGCGATGCACCGTAGTTTATCAGGACTATGGTGCATTGCTTTTGTATTCCCAAAAATGAGCATATCTCCCTTATGTTTATAATGCGGTTATAAATCTCTCTGTTGTCAGAATCCAAGGCAACTGTAATTGCAACCTCCTTTTCCTTCCAAATCATAAGCTTGAAAATCAGAGAGAACAAAATAAAAAGTATTCCTAAAATAGCTAAAGCCAATGCTACAATATCGGATAACATAAAAATACCTCCCGCAGTATTTTATGCGGGAGGCTTGTATATTGTTTAAATTATTGAATATCAAATGCCATAACAGCTTTTGACCAGTCTTCTGTTGTGAGGAATTTGCCGTTTGCAAAGTCTCTTGCATAGAAGATAACCTGAGAATCTGTAACCTCAACGAAAAGACCTGTGCCGGGGTTGTTGTAAACGCCGTCTTTGTTGTTAATACCAACGGAAGGAACGTTAACACCCTGAACATTGTTTTCTTCGCTGATTGTTTCGTAAGTGTATTTACCGAAGCCTGTGTGAAGGTGACCTGTTACAAAGAATACGTTTTTATAATTTGAAATAATATCATAAACTTCGTTTGTTTGGTCACCGATGGAGCCGGTCATATCGTAACCGTCTTTTCTTTCATATGTGGGAAGAGATTCATCACCTGCGCCATTGTTTGCAGAGCCCCATGTATTGGGAAGACCGTGACCCTCTGCAAGAGGATAGTGGCAAATAACGAATACGGGTTTGCCTTCTTTTGTAGCATTTTTAAGCTCGATGTTGAGCCATTGAAGCTGAGCATTACTGATATAAGCATCTTCGAATCTGCTCTTTTCAGAGCCCATAACAAGGAAGGTGTAGCCGTTAACCATGTATTTGTAGTAAATATCGTCCTGTGCATTTTCAGTAGAGTTGAGGTTGTTCATAAAGCTGAGGAAACGCTCTTTTGACTGCTCAAATTCACGAAGACGGATGTCGTGGTTACCTGTAGCCATGATAAAGTTCTGAGTATTGAAGCCTGCGATGTGACTTGCAACTCTGTCGAATTCTTCCTGCATACCGTTTTCAGCGATATCACCAACAATGAGGAATGCATCTAAATCGATATCGGAATTCATAATGTCTTCTGAAAGGGACATAAGATTTGCCTCGCGTTCGGGCATATAGTCGCAAACCTGAGTGTCACCTGTCAGAACAAAATCAATGATTGTATCAGGATTGATGTTTCTGAGAAGGTCGTTTGAAGCAGGAGTTGTAACTCCGCCAAACATCATAATTATTGACAGAAGGAGTGCGGCAATTTCTTGGAATAAGCCTGATATGTATTGCATAAAGACCCTACCTTTTCATTTTATTTGGTTTGATTATAACACTTAAAACATATTTAGTCAACGATTATTTGTAAGAGTTTGGTAAAAAAGGCTTTGATTAAATGTTGAAAAATGGTTACTATTATGATATTATATGTTATGTATGGCAAGAAAAATCTTATAATACGGAGTATATTATGGAAAGATTACTTACAAGATGGGGCAAAACTCTTGATAAAAGCTTACCCTTAAACGACTATCCCAGACCCCAGATGAAAAGAGATAGCTTCATTAACCTTAACGGCGAATGGAACTATGCAATTCTTGATGAATTCAAAAAGTTCAACGGCTATCAGGGCAAAATCACAGTTCCCTTTAGCCCCGAATGTATTCTGAGCGGTGTTGAAAAAATGGTTCAACCCACGGACAATCTTTACTATCAGAAGACTTTCGAGTTTAAAAGAACAAATCACCGAGTTCTTCTTCATTTCGGTGCAGTTGACTATAAATGCACCGTCACTCTCAACAACAGTGTGGTAGGTGAGCATAAGGGCGGTTATCTTCCCTTTACATTTGATGTTACAACTCTTATTCTTGACGGCGAGAATGATTTGAGAGTTACCGTAACAGACCCCACTACCGAAGGTCATCAGGCAAGAGGTAAGCAGACCTTTAAGCGTGGCGGAATCTGGTATACACCTCAGTCGGGTATCTGGCAGACCGTTTGGCTTGAAGAGGTTTGCGAGGGCTATATTGAAAATATCAGGCTCACCCCCGATATTGACAATGACGAAATTAATATTGAAATTAAATACAACGGCAAGCCCGAGGACGAAATGGCAGCAGTTGTTATGGACAAGGGCGAGGTTAAAGGCGCAGTCAAGCTCACAAACGGTAAAGGCACAATCAAGCTTTCCGATTATGAGCTCTGGAGCCCTGAAAATCCCTACCTTTATGACCTTAAAATTGCCGCAGGTGATGACAGGGTTGACAGTTACTTCGGTATGAGAAAATACAGCGTAGGCAAGGATGCAGAAGGCGTTTCCAGACTTATGCTCAATAACAAGCCCTATTTCTATAACGGTCTTCTTGACCAGGGCTATTGGAGTGACGGTATGTATACCGCACCCTCCGACGAAGCACTCATTTACGATATTCAGACAATGAAGGATTTGGGCTTCAATACATTAAGAAAACACATTAAAATTGAACCTTTGCGCTGGTACTATCATTGCGACAGACTGGGTATGATTGTCTGGCAGGATATGATTAACGGCGGCGGTGCATATAACTTTATGGCTATCGGTACTGCTCCTGCTTTTTCAATGATTTTCAATAATAAGCACGTGGGTAAGGTTTCTGACGGACCCAAGCATTACAAATATTTTGCAAGACAGGATGAAGAGGGCAGAAAGGAATTTTATGAGGATTCCGAAAAAATGATTGAGCTTCTTTACAATGTTACATCTCTTGCTCTCTGGACTCCTATGAATGAGGGTTGGGGACAGTTTGACAGCGCTAAAGCTTGCGCATTCTACAAAGAAAAGGATCCCACTCGCCTTGTTGACCATGCAAGCGGTTGGGTTGACCACGGTGCAGGTGATGTGAACAGCTTCCATATCTATTTCACACCCTTCCTTTTCCCGAAATACGATAAAAATGACGAACGCCCCATCGCTCTTACGGAGTTCGGCGGTTATTCAATGCAGTTCAAGGACCATAGCTTTAATAAAGATAAATTCTTCGGCTACAGAAAGTATTTCAAGCAGGAAAGCTTTGATAATGCTATTAAAAATCTTTACGAAAACCGTATTTACAACTGTATGGTGAATAAGGGCCTTTCAGCCATTATTTATACAGAGGTAAGTGACGTTGAGGACGAATGTAACGGTCTTCTTACCTATGACCGAGAGGTTATTAAGGTAACTCCCCAGGTTATGAAGACTGCTAATGAAAAGCTTAAATATTAAGCGGAAATTAAGGAGAGAGATTATGTCCCTTAAAACTTTTATAACAAAATGGGAAGCACAGTTAAAAGCGGTTAATCCGAATTATGACGTTGCCTATGAGGTTTCAAAGGAAGAGCCAATCAAATTCAAAGACAGTGAAAATGTTAAGCTTTCCTTTGCCATGATTGCCGATACTCATTTAGTTGATAATGATATTGCAACAAAAAACCTTGCAAACGTTTTTGAAGATATCGGAAACTCCGAGGAAAAGCTTGACGCCTTTCTTATGGCAGGCGATATTGCCGAATACGGAAGAAAAAAAGAGTACGACAGATTTTTCGGCATTACGGACAAACAGACCGTTATACCCAATGTTTTTCTTACAATGGGTAACCACGATGTCCGTTTTACATACGGCAAGAATCAGAAAATCATAATGGATAAGGTTAACGAGTACCTTAAAATAGATACAAAGGGTAAAAGCTTTTATTCTTATGATATAAAAGGCTATACCTTTATCGTTATCGGTACTGAAAAGCGTATTCTTGAAAAAGCACATATTACTCAGGAACAAATTGATTTCCTTGATAAAGAGCTTCAAAGAGGTACAAAGGACGGTAAACCCGTATTTGTAATGTGCCATCAGGCATTCGCAGAAACCCACGGTCTTCCTGAGGTCTGGAAAACAGGGGATATGGGTGAGCAAAGTGACCTTGTGAGAGCGGTTATGGAGAAATATAAAAACGTTATCTTCATCAACGGCCATCTTCACGGCGGTATTTACGAAAAAACATTTGAATATCTCAATAAAGAGAATAATGTTTGTTCTTTAAGCGTTCCCGGCTACCGTAAGGAGAATAACTTCGGTATCAAGCCCTGCGGAATGGGTTATTATGCAGAGGTTTATGACGACAAAATCCTTTTCGTTGCCCGTAACTTTATGTTCGGCGAATATGTAAAAGGCGACAGCGAGTTTGTTGAGTTTGAAGTGAAGTTAATATAATAAATATTGCAACATCACCGTCAAATCTTTTTGACGGTGATGTTGCATTTTGTTTTTGATTTATATATTCAGAATAATTGTAGGGAGGGTCTTGACCCTCCCGAGAGTTGAGATTTCCGGTTTATTGTTACTTTTGG
>CAZUZV010000026.1:0-33517 GCA_964624385.1 uncultured Eubacteriales bacterium
TTATTTGCAAGTTAAACAGACTCATTATTTCTGTAACAAAACGACTCACAATAACGATAAAGACACCATTCATTGATTTCTTGTTTGCTCCTATGATTGTTATAGCTTTGTGCTTTTTTATATATTTTTTCGCTATCCCTCGGAGAGCACACTGCACCGCCTTTACGGTGGTGAGTAAGTGCGCCCTTACGAGAACGAATCAATATGGTTCGGATATAGATCGTTAACCCGCACCAAAAATCCCTCAGACGAAAGTCTGAGGGATTTTTACTTATTACCTATTACTTCTCACTAATAAGTCCTTAAATTTTTGAAGTAATCACTTAAAGTTAATAGTGAAGCGGTTTTGTACTTTTTATTAAATGAGAAATCTAACTGTAACAATTATACGGACACGCAAAAAACCATTTACTGTTTTTTATATTTAATTATTGTTAAGACACCATTAGGAGTTCCCACTCCGCTTTATCAGGCAACGGAGCGTTAAAATATTTTTTGTCGGCTTCAATTAGATTTGGCTCCAAACATTCATAATAATATCTTAAATATGCTTCATCCCAGTCCGCATATTCAGAATTACCGCGTTTATCTTCAAAACCGTAATTATCAATCAAATACTCTGCAAGATAGGAAGATGTTTTTAATGCACCGTGCATATTGGCATGGCTCTTGTTATAATAATCCACCGCAAAATCCAAGTCAATATCTTCATAATTCTCACGCATATCGAGAACAGGGTAACCTCTTTCTTCTGCCATGCTTTTTGCCGTATTCATCATCCCTACTAAATCTTTATTTTTTATTACTTGCGGCGTAATTATAAACATAACATTAACTGACTCTTCTTCGCAATAATCCAACAAATCCTTTATAGAATCATAAATATTATCATACAGAGGAGATATAATTTCGTTATTTACATAGCCTATAGAGCCCACGTCTACAGACAAATTCAAAAAACTTGAATAACTATTTCCTGTTTTATAAGCATCATAAAGTTTTTCAAAATCATCTTCAGTTAACTCTGACCATCTATCATGAAATTTTACAATTGGGACAACATATTGCATTTTATCTTCAAAAGTATATTCATAAGAATCGCAAATATAATTGATAGCTTTTAATTTATTAACAGAAAAAGGCATATCATTAAACAGTATATGAAATCTTTCTTTCGAAACATCACTTCTTATGGTAGAAAGATTTACAATATACAATGCATCAGGTTGCGTTTTTCGTGCATCTTCAATCAAAAATTGTGCTGCCTGAATGGGTTGAGCAGAAGATGTAAACGAATACACAGTTATTCCGTATTCATGCCAAACATACGGTGCCATAAAGAAGGCGTATGAAGCGCTCGATCCTAAGAGCACAGCATCGAGAGTATTCTCTTCTGTTCTGTAAAAACCGTTAAAACGTTTTGTTGTTCTGTTACTATCGCTACCACCGACTAAAATATTCTGAACACAATTAAATATAAAAATAAATACAAGCGTAGCGGCAACAACTTTAATTATTTTTTTAGACATCTAAATCTTTCAGTACCCTTCTAAGTATTTTTCCGTTAAAGCTACGTTGAATTTTGTCAATCTGAACAATATATTCAGGAACTTTATATGGTTCTAAAAGACCCGATAAATGAGAACGAAGTGCTATAGGATCAAAACAAAAACCATCTTTAATCTGAACAAAAAGTTTCGGCACGCTACCCTTAATTGAATCAGGAACACCAATACATCCGCAATCGGCAACAGACTCGTGTTTACGGGTTGCCTCCTCTATTTCTTCCGGAGAAACCTTATTACCACCTGTATTGATTACGTCACCTTTTCTTCCTAAAAGAATGATATCACCGTCTTCATCAAAATAGGCTTCGTCATTGGAATAAATAAAACCATCAGCCATAACCTTTGCGGTTTCAGCTTCATCGTTCCAATAACCCAACATATTCATTCTTCCGTAACTTGCAACAAGCCCTGTACTATCAGCAGAAGATTGAATTTCTTTTCTGTCCTCATCAACAATAACAATTTTAACGTTATGGGCAGGCTTACCAATACATTTAGGTTTATCTTTATCTGTATTGAAATCATAAATACAAATACATCCACTTTCGGTACTGCCGTAAAAATTATAAAGTCTTGTGTTTGGCAACATACCCTTAATTGCTTCCATATCTGCAACAACAAGAGGAGCGGAACCGAACTGAATATAACGAATTATGTCTTTATATTCAGCAAATTTATTTTTCGAAAGTTTAAGCAGAACGCTCAAAGCTGTTGGAACAAGATCCAAAGAATTCACCTTGTATCGATCCATCATTTGAAAAAACTTCAAAACATTCATAGCACCTGTAATAAGAATTACGGTTGCGCCTTTAACCATGTTGCCGTAATATCTGCGAAGACCGTGTGAATGGTTCAAAGGTGAAGGTATCATTTCAACATTATCCTCAAGCATTTTCACGCCATACATTACATTTTCAGCTAAAGCAATATTGTTGTCGTGTGAAATTATAATGCCTTTTTCTGCACCTGTCGTGCCTGTGCTGAACAGAACTTCGGAAACATCATCACTCTCCGGAAAATTACTGTATTTATACTGTTCTTCCTTTTCAGATGCTTCAACAATTTCTGCAAGAGTTAAAACCTTAATCCCTACATCTTCTTCAGCAGGCTTCATTGTAACTGCAATTTTTGCACCGCTGACAGAAATAAGTCTCACAATTTTGTTCCAAGCACAATTTCTTTCAACAGGAACAAAAACTGCACCAATAAGTTGAAGAGCTAATTCTAATCCGAGATAAGAAACTGTCTGAGATGACTCAACCAAAACCCTGTCTGATTTCTCAACTCCCAAAGACACAAGATGCGAAGCCATTTTACAAATTTCTTGTTTATATTGAAAATATGTAACAGAACGTGTTTCATCAGCAAGACACAACTTGTCCGGTGTATTCTCAGCATGAAAAAAAACCGCTTCTACAACAGAACGAAACATAAGCACCTCCAAAAATCAAACCGTGCTGAATGCAGGCCAATAATTCAATAACAAATAACTTAAAACAGTCATCAATACAACAACTATGAGTGTAAGAGGTACTCCCTCTTTAAGCATATATTTAGGCTGTAAACCATATCCGACGGGAATTGCACGAATTGAAGTCGGTAACATATACGAAAGGTTTACGCCAATTGATGCAATATAAACATAAGGAATCGGATCTTTTCCTATACCCTGGGCAATACTTATTACAATTGGAATTGCCACAGCAGCAGTTGCAGTATTACTTGTTACATCAGAAAGTATAATTGTTAAAGTTACAATTATTAATATCGTAACGAATCCACCGTCAAGATTAGCTGATGAAACAAGCGCTCCTATAGCCTCTGCTGCACCGCTACCATTTATAAGAGTACCTGCCGCCATACCACCTGCAAAAATAAAAATCAAATCCCAAATTATTTTACCCTGAACCTCTTTCCACTTCATAACCCTTGAACCGTCTTTACGTTTTACAAGGAAAGAAAGAATTGCGCAGATAATAAATACATAAGCGGGTTTCAAACCGGGTAAATAGTCCTGATAGAGTTGACGGCAGAAAGATAAAACAGTCGGGATCAGGAACAAAGCCAAAGACCATTTTTCCTCTTTGGTCATAGGGGGCATTTCTTTGTAAAGTGAGTTAAAATATTCTCTTGAACCTGCCAACTGCTCACCTTTTTTACAGTGCCTTATAAGGTAAAGAATATTGCTTACAAAAAGCACAATCATAACGGGTAAAAATCTTATTACCCAAGAGGTATACATATATTCTTCACCGGTAAGCTGTTCAATATAATCAACAGTGACCAGATTCATTGCGCCACCCAAAGGCGAAGCCAAACCACCCACGCCTGCAGCATAAGCAATTGTCAAAAGAATTACAGAGCCATTTTTACTTTTGGCAATATCTCCCTCGCCGATAAATTTAAGCATTGAAACGGCAACGGGAGTAATAGTTGCACAAACAACAGCATTTGGCAACACCGATGATAAAAGAGCGGATAAGATAAACCAGAATATTATCTGTGAAGATAATTTACCGCCAACCAAAGAAAGACTTTTAACAGCAATTCTTTTATCAAGTCCTGTAATTTCCCATGATACAACGAGTATGGAAGCTCCGAGAAGCAATAATATTGTTTCTGAGGCATAGTTAGCAATAACCGAGGACATATCTACAAGCTGAAAAAGAGCGTTAATTGCAATTGGCAAAAAAGCCGTAACTGCATAATCAACAGGAGCGGTTATCCACCAAAAAGCCATCCAAAGAACTGTACCTATAGCTCCACGCGCAAGAGCCTCGGGAATTATTGATTCAGGCAACAAACAATATGTTACGAAAAACAATAATGGACCAATTATCAGGGCAACCGGATTCTTTTTACTTTTCATTATTGTAATTCCTCAATCATTTCCCACATTGCTTCAACAGACTGGAAATATTCAGGTTGAAGATATTCCATTGTAACAGAAACGCCGAAATTTTCTTCAATAAGAGAAATAATTTTAACCATTGAAAGAGAATCTACGATACCGCTGTCAACGAGAGTTTTTTCATTTTCAAAATCAATGTTGGGGAAAGTTTCCTTTAATAATGCTTTAAGTTCGTTCATTTTTTTTACTCCTATAAAATTAATATATTTTAGAACTGTTCATATATAAAGCTACCGGCATCATAACCGGGGCCGTATATCCCAAAAATCATAACCGCAAAAATACCGATTAAGAAGATTAACCAACGGAAAACAATACCTTGTTGGTTGATTTTCTCGCGCAGTTTCATTTGCTCTTGAAGAATATCTACAACCAAAAGCACCGCAATTGCAAAAATCACCAAAGCAACATTTGCGCGGTCAAGACCATAGCTATAAAGCGCATCGCCTAATACATTTTCTATATCAAATGAAACTAATATTCTTTTAAAAATACTCAATGAAACCATAAAGCGCGGTGCGCGAAAAAATACTCTTCCTATTGTGCAAAGTGTAAATGTTCTGAACATTTGCCATATCTTCCAGGAAAAGCTTTCTGTATCAATACGAAGCTTTTTATTCAGCCATGCATTCATATCCGCAAAAACAACACCCGCAACCATTATAAACGCATAATACATACCCCAAGCGACATAGTTCCAAGCAGCACCGTGCCATATACCCGTTATCATCCACACGACGAGTATCGGAAAAGAAGAGGTAACTATATCCGCAATTTTCTTATTCTTACAATTCTTTTTAAAGTTCTTGATAGGTCTGCTCATTGAGGCGGGATAATATATGTAATCGGTAAACCAATCACCCAAAGAAATATGCCATCTGCGCCAGAATTCAGGAATTGTTTTTGAGAAATACGGATGGTTAAAATTCTGTTTCAGTTTAATTCCGAACATTTCCGATACACCGGAAACAATGTCTATGCAACCTGAAAAATCTGCATAAATCTGAATTGAATATACTATTGTAGCAAGAACTAAAATAACACCATAATAGTCATCATAGTTATCATATATACTATTTACAAATATATTGAGCCTATCCGCTATAACAAGCTTCTTGAAAAGTCCCCAAACAACCAACTGCGCACCACTTACAACAGTGGTTGCATCAAATTTTAGCTTTTTGTTAATGGGCAACTGGGCTTTAAACAGATTGTATCTGTCAATAGGTCCCTGCACGATATGAGGGAAATACGAAAGGAACACCGCATAATCCACAAAGTTTTTTTCATAGGCATAACGCTTCCAAAAAACATCAAGAATATAACCGATAGACATAAAAGTATAAAAGGAAATTCCCAAAGGCACAATTATACTTAACGCATCGGCATTTGAAGTATCAAAAATACTGTCAAAAGTTTTTACAATAAACTTTGTATATTTACAAACAACAAGAAGAGCAACAACAATTATCAAAGAAAGCACAAGAATAGCCTTTGCTTTCTTTTTATACTTGGCTCTTACCGTTTTCTTTTCAGAAGGAACAGAACATTCCGCAAGTTCCGTTTTTTCCTTTTCGTATAGTTTTCCTATACCAAACCCACCTAAATAAGTGACAAGCATCGTTGCAATCAAAAACGGAAAAAAACTCAAATCAGAAAACGCATAAAAAATAATGTTGGACAGAAGCAAAACATACTTCTGTAATTTACCGGGAACCAAATAGTAAAACAATAGCATTATCCCTGTAAAAAGGAAAAAACTAAATGATTGATAACTCACAAACAGACCACCAAGCTTTTTTTCCTTTTAAAATACCGACTTCAAAACAGAAAAACAACCCAAAATCGATAATTTAACGCATTGGTTACCATTTATTTACAGAAACTTCAATTTGTTTTAAAAAAGTTCATTTTCAATAAAATAACCGAGAATTCCCTTACTTTTGACATGTACCATACTCATCTTCTTATATTACATACAAACCTGAGAGTATATTTTTTATTAACATATCTCTCCCTGATTTATTATAACCAACTATGCTATTTACTTTATGTTATCTACCTACTTATGAAATGGATACAGAGGCCTGTTGTGAAGTAAATATGAGCACCCCCGATTACCGTAATGGGATATGGGTTTCTATAACAAAAAAATAATACTGTAGGTATTTCTAAATTACTATCCAATATGTTATGAACATCCACACCGAAGGAAAAAAACCGCCCAAGCTGTCCTTATGACAACTTGGGCTAATCGTAATTTTCTTTATTTTAATTTATATCACACTATTTTTCGCTAAAATTGAGGTTTTGTTGTGAAATGAAAGTAGTTCTCCGTCCACTGTTGTTACAACTCCACCTGCTTCTTCCACAATCAATTTACCTGCGGCAAAATCCCAAGGAGACACCTGTAACTCAAAATAAAGCTCTGCTCGTCCTGCTGCAACAGCACATAAATCCAACGCTGCCGAACCGCTTCTCCTTAAATCTAAACCTTGACTTAAATACTGTGCAGCAAGTTGGAATGTTTTCTCGGAAAGTTTTTTATCATAGGGCGATGTACCAAACAGAACAAGTGCATTGCTTAAAGGAGCTTCGGAAACTTTAATCTGTTTTCCGTTGCAAAAAGCACCCTGACCCTTTATTGCACAAAAAGCCTCGTCAAGATAAGGGTTATAAACAACACCTGCTTCAGGTTCTCCGTCCTTTAACAAAGCCACGGATATGGCACTGTAATGATAATCCTTAATGAAATTGGTTGTACCGTCAATAGGGTCAACTACAAAAGCATAGCCTTCTGATGATAATGTAGTTGAAGCCCCCTCTTCACCTATAAATTCAGCTTCGGGAAGAATTTTCTTTAAACCCGCGAAAAGCTGCTCCTGAATTTTAGTATCATACTCTGTTACTAAATCTGCAATGCCCGATTTCATATTAATTGCCATTTTTTCTCTGTCTGCATTAAGTATTACTCTACCGCATTTTTTAACTAACAGAATTATTTCATTCACTAACTTCTCCATAAACTTTACCACCATTTTTTATTTATGTTCAGTATTATACCAATCTGAAATTTACTTTTCAACAAAAAACCTTTATTTGTTGAAATACCCTTTTTCAAATGATATAATATATCAAAACTTTCTTATAGGTCGTGAAACTATGTCAACAAAACTTTGGTATGATGAATTTATAAATGACTGGATGTGGGCGTTGCCTCTCGGTAACGGCAGAGTGGGTGCTATGCAATATGGCAACCCTGACTGCGAACAGATTGAGATAAATGAAGAGTCCCTTTGGAGTGGCAGACAGATTAAAGAAAAATACCACGCATCTCCCGAAGCACTTTCCGAAATCCGCCGTTTACTCCACGAAGAAAAGCTGAAAGAAGCGGCACAGCTTGCCCGAGAAACATTTTTATCCGACCCGCCAGTTGTCCGTTCCTATGAAAGCTTCGGTGAGATTTTCGTTGATTTTCTTGACAAGTCACCCTATTCAAACTACCGCAAGGAATTGGAATTAAGCGAAGCTATTTGTCGTGTTTTTTGGACAAAGAGTAAAACGAACTACAAAAGCGAATGCTTTATAAGTGAAGATTTTGACGGATTTATATATAAAGTTGAAACCGACGGCAAACCCTTTTCCTGCAATGTTAGCATCAAACGAAAGCAGGATGCTTATAGCTCTTTAATTAACCCTGACACTATTATTATGAACGGCAGAGTTACATACAACTCCCACCACTACTATGGTGAGGGCGGTGAAGGTATGTCCTTCGGAGCAAAGCTCAAAATAAAAACCGATGGTGAACTTTTCGCTGATCACAGCACAATAACAGTTACAGATGCAACATATCTTATCGTTTTTTCCGCATTTGAAACAAACTACAATGCAGAAAAATATGATATTGATGAAACCATTGATTTTAAAGCTAAATTAAATGCTACAATTGAAAAACTTTGTGTTGCAGATTATGAAGAAATAAAAGAAAAACATATATCTTCTCACAAAAAATGGTTCGCTGATGTTGAATTCACATTGGAAGAAAGTGAATTCAGCTCCCTTCCCACAAATCAAAGACTTAAAGAGCTTAAATGGGATGAATATGACCCGGATTTATTCGCTCTTTATTACAATTTCGGCAGATATCTTTTAATTGAAAGCTCGGGTAAAAATGCTCGTCTGCCTGCCAATTTGCAGGGTATCTGGTGTCACGATTTCAATCCCCCTTGGGGAAGTGATTTCCACACAAACATCAACCTTCAAATGAACTATTGGCCATCTGAAAGCGCAAACCTTTCCGACACCACCGCACCGTTTATTCATTTTATGAAAATGGTAAGCGCTTTCGGTTCTGAAACTTCAAAAGAGCTTTTCGGTGCAAGAGGTTGGGTTATTAACCATACCACAGATGCATTCGGCAGAACAGGTGTTCACGATAGCGTTGACTGCGGATTTTTCCCAATGGCAGGTCCCTGGCTTTGCCTCAACCTTTGGGAGCATTATGAATACACAAATTCTAAAGAATATCTCGAAGAGATTTACCCCATCTTAAAAGGCTCTTGCGAATTTGTTCAGGATTATTTAACTGAAAATGAAAAAGGCGAGCTTATCACTTCTCCCTCAAACTCTCCTGAAAATGAATTCTATTACATTGATGCTAATGGTAAAAAGCAAGAGAGTATGTTTACCGAAGGTGCAACAATAGATTATCAGATTATATATGCCCTTTTCACTCGCACCGCTCATGCTTGCAAGGTTTTAGGTATTGACGAAGATTTTACAAAAACTCTTTTTGCCGTTTTAGAGAAATTACCTCCAATGGAAATAAGCAACCGCTACGGTACAATCCGTGAATGGATTAAGGACTATGAAGAAACCGAGCCCGGTCACAGACATATTTCCCACCTTTTCGGTCTTTTCCCCGGTGACCAAATCAATGAAAGCGACC
Organism: uncultured Eubacteriales bacterium; assembly: GCA_964624385.1. GTDB lineage: Bacteria > Bacillota > Clostridia > Oscillospirales > Acutalibacteraceae > DTU089. The sequence continues at coordinate 9,431 of CAZUZV010000026.1, forward strand.
CCGAAATCTACGAGGCTGCAAAAAGAACAATTGCAAGAAGAATAGAAAACGGCGGTGGCTCAACAGGTTGGTCAAGGGCATGGACAATTTGCTTCTATGCACGTCTTAAAGACGGCAATAATGCATACAACCATCTTAGATATCTTCTCAAAAAATGTACCGCAAATAACCTTTTTGACATTCACCCACCCTTCCAGATCGACGGTAACTTCGGTGGCGTTGCAGGTATAACTGAAATGTTTCTTCAAAGTCATTTAGGTTCTCCCGACAGCAGAATTGCAGAGCTTTTACCCGCTTTACCTGATGAATGGAAAGACGGTTCAATTAAAGGTCTTAAAGCAAGGGGTAATCTCACATTTGATATAGCTTGGAAAAATTCAGTTCTCAAAAGCGCAAGCGTTACCGCTTCAGACGATACTACACTGAGAATTAAACTAAATGATAAAACCAAAAATCTTAAAGCAGATAAAGCCTTTGTCATTGAGGGCAACTGCTTAGTAGCAGAACTTTCTGCAGGAGAAAAAACAGCACTTACTAACTGACGCTTTGGAGGACGATATATGTCGGAACTCAATGAATTAATAAACAAAATTTTCGAAAATGAAATAAAAAAAGCGGTTATCAGTAAACCCGTTTCAAAGCAAGGTGAATTCAAAAAAATCACCATAAGCAGAATGCCCAAATTTTTTCAGATTGCAAAGCACACTGAAAAACAGGTTTTTCACGAAAATGTACAATTTAATGAAGTAGCAAATCGTGCACATAACCTTATGGAAAATGATTTTTTACAATTTAATGCTTGGAGTAACGATACAGAATTTTATATAACATCTAAAAACGGAAGGCTGTTTTATAAAACAAGAAACACCGGCAAAGAAACGCCTGTTGCTCCCATTCAGCATAACCGCCGGAAGCAGTATCTTCTCCCCGAGGGTCAGGTTATTGAACCCCTCGTTGATATGGGTATATTTACAAAAGATGGCAAGGTTGTTAATTCAATGTATGATAAATACAAGCAGATTAACCGCCTTATTGAAATAATTGATGACGGTGTGCGTCAGCAGAATTTAAAGAAGCTTAACATCATTGACTTCGGTTGCGGTAAGTCATATTTAACCTTTATTGTTTACTATTATTTAACTGAAATCAAGAAAATTGAAACCAATATAATCGGATTGGATTTGAAGAAAGATGTTATTGAGAAATGCAACCAAGCGGCAGAAAAATACGGTTACAAAAATCTCCGTTTCGAGTTAGGCGATATCAACGGCTACAAATGTCCTTTCGACGTTGATATGGTAATCACCCTCCACGCTTGCGACACCGCAACGGATTTCGCTCTTTACAATGCAATTAACTGGGGAGCAAAAATGATTTTCTCCGTTCCCTGCTGTCAGCACGAATTAAATGGCCAGATTAAAACCGATAATCTTTCAGTTTTAACTCGCTACGGCATAATTCAGGAACGTTTTTCTGCTTTACTTACAGACTCGATCCGCGGAAATCTTCTTGAATATTGCGGTTACAAAACTCAGCTTTTAGAGTTCATTGATTTTGACCATACCCCCAAAAACATTCTCATTCGTGCAGTTCTTAAAGGCTCCAACCCAAAAGCTGCAAAAGAAAAAGCCTTGAATGAGGTTAACAATGCAATAAAAGAATTCAATATTCGACCAACATTATATAAACTACTTATTGGTGATTAATTTATGAAAGAAAAAACTTCTTTAGTTTTCACAGGTGATATAGGCTTTGACCGTTATTTCTACGGCAAATGGGATGATGAAGATTTAATCTCCGAGGAAATTCTTGATTTTCTCGGTAGTGCCGACCATGTTATTCCCAATGTTGAAGGCCCTGTTGCCGAAGCAGCTCAAAACACCACCCAAAGCGGTGTTCAGCAGCTCCTTCACACAATAGACCCTAAAGCCGTTAAGGTATTAAAGAAAATGGGTGCAGATATATGGAACATCTGCAATAATCATATTATGGATGCAGGGCCTTACGGTATTGAACGCACTCTCAATATAGCAAAAGAAATGGGTGTGCAGACAATAGGCGCAGGTATGAATATTGATGAAGCGAGAAAGCCTGTTATTATTAATGAGGCAGGTGGAATCGGTCTTTTCGGTGTTGGTTATCAGCGAGCTTGCAGAAAAGCAGATGTTGACAAACCCGGTTGCTATAGCTGGAGTGATTTGGATGCTATTCAGAATACAATAAACGAAATCAAAGCAAAATGCCGTTGGTGCATTGTTGTTGCCCACGCAGGTGAAGAATTCACTCCGCTCCCCTCACCCTACACAAGAGAAAGATATCACAAATATCTTGAAATGGGTGCTGATATTGTTGTTGGACACCACCCTCACGTACCGATGAACTATGAAACTGTCGGGGATAAAATTATTTTTTATTCCTTGGGTAACTTCATTTTTGATACAGACTATCAGCGCTCCCAATTCAACACCGAACTCGGTTTAATTGTAAAATTAAACTTTACCGAAACAGAATTTTCTTATGAGCCTATGGGTCTCAGAATTGTCCGCGGTGAAGAACACATAGTAAAAGACGAGCTACCGAGAATTTTTGTTGATGTGCAGGAGGAAGATTATAATTTACTTTCTCCTCTTTCGGCAAAAATGCACATTGAAGCAACCAAACGCCAAATGACCTACCTAAAACCTGAAGAATTCAAGGGTGCAACAGAAGAAAAATGGAAAGAGCATTTTTCAGAAGAGTTACGAACAGGTAGAGTTCCCGGCGAAACTCTCGACTTTTTCATTCTTTGTCCACTAGCAGAAAAAGCCGAAGGTGGCGATTGGAAAAAGAGCAAATTGAAAGACGTAAAGCAATATATTCTGGAGCAGATGTAATAATGAACCCAATAAAATTCAACTCAAACGGCAAACTTAAAATTATGCACATTACGGACACACATCTTGGGGACGATAATATTGATATGTCCGTATGGCTTATAAATGAGGCTTGTAAAAAAGAAATGCCCGATATAGCTATTGTCACAGGTGACAATGTTCATAATGATGATGAGCCCAACAAAACCAAGGCTTACATTGATAAGCTTATGAATGTGTTTGAAAAGCTCAACATTCCTGTTGCAATAACTTTCGGCAACCACGATTCCGAAAGAGGAGCAATGACTCGTGAAGAACTTATGGAGTATTACAATACTTTCTCTTGTTCCGTAAGCAGAGCGTATACGGATTTACCCGACTGCGCAACCTTCAATGTACCCGTACTTTCTTCCGATGGCTCAAAAATCAAATTTAACCTTTGGATTTTCGACTCCAACGATTACGATGATGAAGGACATTACGGTTGTGTTCTTCCCCCTCAGGTTGAATGGTACAAAAACACAAGTGATGAAATCACAAAAGAAAACAATGGTGAAAAGGTTTATTCTCTCGCATTCCAGCATATGATTGTTGAAGATATTTACAAAGCTCTCAAAAAAGTTAATAAAAGGAAGCTTTATTCATTCGCTCATATGTATAACAAAAATGATTTCTATATGTTTGACCCTGACTTCGAGAATTTTGGTACTCTTAATGAAACACCTTGCAGCGGTTTTCACAACTACGGTCAGTTTGATGCAATGGTTGAGAAAGGCGATGTCCTCGGTATTTTCAGCGGTCACGACCACACAAATGCTTTTGCCGTTAAGCTTCAAGGAATTGATATCGGTAATTCATTAAGCACACGCTACAACAACGACAGATTTTCTTCTCAATACGGCTATCGTATACTTGAGGTTGATGAAAATGACACTTCAAAATACACAAGTCGGGTCGAGCGTTGGTACAATATGTATGCTTTAAAAGATCTTAAAAAAATCAAAGCAAGCGGTGACGATTTCGGCTATAAAACCGCAATAAGCGTTACAATTAAAGGCATTCCTCAAAGATTTCTCACCAAAACAGGCAGAGTATTCTGTCATTTTGTTACAGGAAGAAAAAATACATATAGTCATTAAACAAAAACTCTCCTTTTCATATTATGGTAGTGTGAAAAGGAGGGATTTTTATGCGAGAACGAGTTTATGACCGAATTGCAGCGGTTGCTTACGCTCGTAAATGGGCGCTGAGCCGAAACCCTAAGTTCTATGATTTTCAAAATATCGGTGGTGATTGCACAAATTTTGCATCCCAATGTATTTATGCAGGTGCAAAAATAATGAACTACACCCCTGTTTTCGGATGGTATTATATTTCCCTTTCCGACCGTGCGCCTGCCTGGAGCGGTGTTGAATATCTTTATAATTTTCTTACAACCAACGCTTCCGTGGGGCCTTATGCACGGGAAGTAAGCGAAGAAGAAGCTCAGCCCGGTGACATAGTGCAATTAGGACGTGCCGACGGAGATTTTTATCACACCCCTGTTATTACGGCAGTTGAGCCTCAGATCCTTGTTTGCGCTCACACCTATGATGCCCTTGACCGACCTTTATCAACATACAACTACTATACTGCCAGATTTTTACACATAGATGGCGTAAGAGTCTGGTAAAGAAAAAAATCCCAAGAATTAAAACAATTCTTAGGATTTTTTTACATTTTAAAAGCTATTACAAGGCTCTTTTGAAAGTTCAAAAAGGATTTCTCCGCCCGATGTGATTTCTTCATAGGTCAAAAATGTTTCTTGAACCCTTTCACCGTTAAATTTAACAGATTTTATATAGGGAAAATCTAAAGGATTTTCGTTACATATAATCTTTAATGTTTCACTGTTCTTGCAAGAGTGGTAAATCTTATTGAGCTTCACCTCAGCCTCTTTGAAAAGAGGGGTATTTATATAATACTTAGGGTCTGCAGGACAAACCTGAGCAAAGCCCAATGCAGAAAGCACATACCATGCAGAAAGCTGACCTACATCCTCATTACCGCAGAAGCCGTATGCACCCGTGCGATAAGCTTCCTTCTGAACTCTTCTTGTCCAATACTGTGTTCTTTCAGCAAGTCCTAAAATACTAAAGTAGTGTGTTATATTATGGCAGGGTTCATTTGAATGGTTGTAATCATCATTCCAAAGGCTTTTCAAATCTGCTCTTTCAAAAAACTCTTCAAGAAGCTCTATAGTTCTCTCTTCACCGAAAAGTTCACTTAAACCTATAACATCATAAGGCACGAACCAGGACTGCTGGAAAATGTTGCTTTCAACAGTGCCGTCATCATCGTATCTGTCTTCTTCAAAAACAAATTCGCCATTCTCTTTTCGCGGTGCCATAAAGCCTAACAATTCATTATAGTTTTCACTATAACGCTTAGCCCTGCTCATAAAAAACTCCGCATCGTCTTTTTTATCTAAAGCTTCAGCAAATTTTGACATAGTGAAATCTGCCAACAAATATTCAAGAGTATCACTTAATTTTTCTGGCACATAGCATTCCTCAAGATATGCCTTACAATCCGGTCTTATAGATTTAAACTCTTTTCCGTCAAGTTTTTTTGCGCAAACACTTGATGCTTTTGATATTTCATACGCCTTTTCTGTGTTATAAGGCTTTATTCCTTTAGTGATAGCATCTGCAACAACAATAAGTCCCGGGTCGCCTACCATGCAACCTGCATTTATTCCCAAAAGCTCCCATCGAGGAAATGAAGAATTATTAAGCTCGGCAATTTTTAAAAGGGAATTAGCCTCATCACGAACCATGTCAGGACGAATAATGCTTAAAAGCGGAAATTCACTTCTGTAAACATCCCAACCGCTGAAAACAGTTCTTTGCTTATAGTCGGAATCTTTAAATACTTGATAGTTAATGGTATATCTACCATCAACATCTGCCATTGTGCGAGGGTCTAAAAGCACGTGATAAAGACAGGTATAGAACAGCTTCAAATCAATTTCATCAGTGCCTGAAACCTCGATACAAGAAAATACCTCTTCCCATTTCTGCAAAGCATTTTCTGCCATAGTGTCAAAATCAATATTTTCACATTCTGCAGTGAAATTTTTTCTCGCACCTTCTATATCTACATAGGAAATAGCACATTTTACGGTTAAAGGCTCTTTAATTTCCTTTGAGAAATCAAGAAATAGTCCTACATCCTCACCTTTGTTCTCTTCGGTAAACTCTTCGTTTGAAAAGAATCTTTTCTCAACAACAGGCTCAGAAAATTCCATAACAAAATACACATCGTAGAAAATTTTTCCATTACCGTGACCGAAGCCTCCACCCTTTGGAGTGCATTTAATATGACCTTCAATTTTCCTGTCATTTAATATATCTATTTCCTGATAATCCGCTTTTCCGCCAATTCTTCTTGAAAAGTTGATTATCACTTTCTTTTCTGCGTTTTCGGGGTATGTAAATCTTAATAATCCGGTATGCTCAGAAACAGTTGCTTCTGCCAACACATTATATCTTTCTAAAAGAACGGAATAATACCCTGCACGAGTTTTTTCGTTTTCGTGAGAAAATTCGGATTTCCAACCTCTTGTACCTTTATTAAAAGGTTGTTCTTCATTACTTCCGCTTCGAAGGTCAGTATCTTCTGTTACAGGCATAATCTGAATATTCCCTAAATCTCCATACCAACCAATACCGCTCATACGGTTAAAGCTGAAACCCTCAACGGTATTATGGCAATAGTTGTAACCACTGCCATTATCACCACCGCTTACAGTATCGGGAGAAAGCTGTACCATTCCCCCGGGAACGCAAGCACCCGGGTAGGTTTTTCCGCCACCGTGGGATTTTTCCATCTGACCGTCACCCACGGTGCCTATCATAGTATCAACATATAAGGCATTTTTCATTTTGTAAGCTCACCTGTTACATTGTTTAAAATTATTTGGACTATTTTATCATAACTCAAATAAATCTTCAACACAATTCAAAGCACCCAAAGAAATTATCATCAAACAATTTCCCAAGTATATTTACCGCCACTGACATATTCAATTATGTTCTCTTTGGCAGGTAAAATTATTTTGGCTTTTGAACCCTCGGGTATTTCAATTTTCACCGTAAATTTACCATTTTCATCTTTTTCCCATTGACTTTTAAGTATACCAACAGGAGTTTTTATTTTTGCTTTAACATATCTGAGTCCGCAATCAAACTTCGGTGAAACAGTAAAACTTCTATAACCGTCACGAACATCCTTGATTCCTGCTAAATGGGTAAAAAAAGCTTCATCATAAGAGCCAAGGAAATAGTGGTCTTGGGAGCGGGTTGTTGTTTCCCAGCTTTCCCATGCAGATGTTGCGCCGTTTTCTAACCAAAAGCACCAGCTTGGGTAAGTTTTCTGAGTAAGCACCTTATATGCCACATCAGAATAGCCATTATCATATAAAACAGGAAGAACAAATTTAACACCTGTGCAACCTGTGTCAAAATGATAGTCTTTTTCTATTATATCATTCACAAGGTTTTCTAAAACGGCTTTTTTATTCTCTTCGGGAACCATACCAAAAGCCAAAGGCAAAAGGTTCGAGGTCTGTCGGTATTTTGTGCGAAAACCTTTTTGGTCCCAGAATGTCGTTTCGTAAATCTGTTTTTCTGCATTATAAAACTTTTCATTAAATGCTTTATAAATATTTTCACAAGCATTTTTATAAAGCTCTATATCTTCTGTTTCACCAAGAATTTCCGCAATCCTTGTGATACTTAAAAGCATTTTATAAATAAATGCCGCACCGCAGATTTCGCAACCCTCTGATGAACCCGGGTCAATTTCTGCATTCTCTTCTCCCATGGGAGAAAGCCAATCTGCAAGACCTTTATGGCCCCATACCCAGCCTTGATTTTCAAGTACTTCAATATCATTTAAAGCAAATTTTTTAAGATTTGGGTAAAGAGCTTTTACATATTCTTTCTCGTTGCAGTAATCAAGGAGCGCTTCACAAGAGAATACATAAACCGTATTCCATACAGGAGAATTGCCAAGCCCCCAATTTGCCGAGGGTACCATAACAGGAACAATCCCGTAAACCTCAAAGCAGTCGTTCATTACATCAACAAAATTCTTGAGGTACTCTGCCATTTGAAAATTGAACATTATTGAGGTAAGACCGCAACTGAAATCCCCCAACCAACCATTTTTCTCCCAAACGGGTGTATCGGTTGGCTTGCCCTGAAAATTATTGAAAAGTGTTCTTTGCATTATTTCGTGAAGCTTGTTAACGCTTTCATTTGAACATTCAAACTCGGAAATAACCTCCATATCATTCGCAACGCGATAAATAATAATATTGTCATTTGTAATTTCTATAGGACAATTTTCAATTTGAATATAACGAAAGCCTTTATAACTGAACTTCGGCTCTAATTCACACAATTCGCCATTGCCAATAAAAGTATCTTGCTGTATATATTCATCGGGCCACCAAGGTCCGTCGTGCCCTTCATATTTTCCGATTTTCTGTATATAGCCTTTCTCATTAAGATTTTCGCTATACACCACTTTTATTTCAGTATCTTTCGGCAAACACAGATTAAGCTTTGCCCAACCCGTTATCATTTCGGGTGCAGTTACAAGGTATGTACCCTCACACAGCTTCTCAATTTTTTCAGGCTTGAATTCACCAATTCTTCTTATGGGTGGCATATTCTGAGGTTTTAATTTACCCTCAGGTGCATCAACCAAAATCGCCTTTTCCCATTTAAAATCAGTTTTTCTCAAATCGTGGGTTTCACCGTAATAAATACTGTTTTTAGTTATCTGCCCATCAAGAGTATAGCACCAATTATCATCTGTAAAAATGCTTTCAATTTCACCATTTTGGTAAGCTACATTCAAATCTGCAATAAGCTTCGGTGATGAACGCCATGAAGCTTTATCCCAATCCCATACATTAGTTGTTTCATTGAAAAAGCTATGACCTAATTCAACTGTTATTTCATTTTCGCCTGAAGTCAGCAAATCTGAAACATCAAAGCTTCTGTATAAAACAGTGCGATTATATTGAGTATGGGCAGGGTTGAGAACAGTATCATCAGGTAATTTACCGTTAATTTTCACCTCAAAAAGACCGAGTCCGCAAATAAAAAGCTCTGCTTTTTCTATTTCTTTTTCAATTATAAAGTTCTTTTTAAATATGGGCGCACGACGGTCTTCAACCATCATATCTGCGCCAATCCAAGAGCCTCTGAAAATATAATTTTCACCCATATCACCACACATCCTTAGGCATTTTCTTAATTATAACCTTTATTTCAGCTTATGGCAATAGAAAACGGCAACAGAAATAATCTGTTACCGTTTTTATTATTTCACTTGATGCTTAATTAGTTTTTTACCTGATGCTTACAAAAAGCACAGTATATACCAGGTAAGGTAATTGCTCCTACGAGAACAGCAACCGGTAAGAAAAATGTGGTTATAGCTAAGGCGCTTTGGTTAATAACAATAAATTCCGAATAGCTTATATAGCTTCCGCAAATCATTAATGCAGGTGTAAGCTTCAGTATACTTTCCAAGGGTTCTTCTACTAAAACATAAAAATTCAAAATAATCGGCAAAAATCCCAACAAAAGCGAAGCAAAGGAAGCAACCGTGGGCTTTTTGAAAATAACAGAAGCTGCCAAGGATATAAGAGAAAGCAATATACTACCTAAAATGATAAATGGAAAAACTGTAAAAAACCTATCAATATTGCTTATTTCCACACCAACATCAGCTCCCTCGGCGCCGAGAAAAGCGAAGTTCACCCCAAACACAATAGCCGTAAATACAGCCGCGCAAATAACCGCATATATACACGAAGCTATTATTTTTGCGGAAGCCGTCATTCTTCTTCCGCGCTTTGTAGGAATAATAATGGCATCAGTTCCCTGAGAATATTCGGAAGAAAAAACCGTGCAGGTTCCTAATAAAACAACTGCAATCAATAACAGTGATAATGTGCCGTCGGAAAAGGCATCAAATGCAGATTCCCAACCGTAATCGTAGCCGTAAACATAGCCCTCGTTCAAAGCGTTTTCTATAGCTTCCGCTTTTTTTAAATACACGAAAGAATCCGCCGTTCCCTCAAGCTTTGAAGCCTCATATTTTAGCTGTTTAATGGCTCTGATTTGCTCACGGAAGCTTTCCACAGGTGCATAAAACGCAAAATATTCAGAATAATATTCCGGCTTTATTATGGGCTTATCGGAGGAATCGTTCATTATATTCACAAACTCTTTTTCAGTTATTTCACCGCTTTCGAGCCTGTTGTATAATTCCGCCATATCAATTTCGTATTTACCGTGATATGTTCTGTCCATAGGCATACGAGCCACACCATTTACATATTCCAAGGATTCCATTATTTCATCCATTGTTGTATAAATATCATCTCTGCTTTCAAAGGCTTCAAGCTTTTGCTCTAATACCTGAATATTTTCTCGGGAAACCACAACCTCGGGCATTTTTCTGCCACTCATATCACTTAAGGTATATTCTCCTCTGATTCCTGCTTTATACTGAGAAATCTGATAACCGCAAAGGGCAAGGCTACCTATAAAAACAAGAATAATTACACCAAAGCAAAGCTTATTTTTAAAAATCTTCTTCAGCTCATATTTTATAAGAGAACCCATCAAATCACCTCAATTTCTGATTCTGTGCTTAAGATAAAGTATTTTAACAAAAAAGCTTAACAGAATTATAAGAAGCACCGATACCAACATTGATATATATAATGTTTGTACGGTAAATAAGCCCTGAACTATGGTCGCATACTGTCTAAAAATCTGATGACTGTTAATAATCATATTTACGGGCAAGGTATTTAAAATCACACTTGCATCAAATGGCATATTACTCATGAAATTTAAAGACATTGTAAGCCCGATAGGTGCAACACTCACCAAAACAGAACAGAAAATAATACTTGTGACCTTTCTGAAAAAAGCAGAAAAGCAAAGGGTTATCATTGAAATAACGCAACAAGCTAAAAACAATGAAATCACTTTAGCTGTAAGGTATTGAAAATGTGTAACAGAATAACCGACATTTCCACCATCAAAGCCCAAAATAATTAAAGAGGGTATATAGCTTACCAATGCAGCCAAAAAGGTACAAATGGAGCTATAAATTATTCCTGTAAGTATCTTTGAAGCAGCTAATTGCTTTTTACCTTTTTTTGTCGCCATCAGTAATGAATCAGTTCCCAGATTGTATTCTGTAGAAAACACACCGCACAAACCGAATATTATTACAAATATTAAAAGTATTCCGACACCATCAAAAACACCTTCTGCTACATTCCATCCGTAGTCATAGCCATAATAAATACCCTTTTCCAGATTTTCTGCTATATTGTAGGCATTCATACTGTAATCAATTCTTTTGTTAATTTCATAATCCGTTCTTTCGGAATTTTCAAAATAAGTATCCATATCCCTCTCTGCAGCTTCATAAACGCTTATGGGGTAATAAAGTGCAAAATATTCCGACAGATACGCTTTCTTTATGCAAGGTGCAGATTTATATTCGGAAAGAATTTTGTGATATTCCTCATTTGTTATTTCACCATTAAGTGTTTTTTTAAACAAATCATCTTCTTTTACATCGTATTTACCTTTAAGAACATATCCTGCATAGGAATTTTGAACATTAGAATCCTTTTCGTATATTTCTTCCCTGCCTTCAAATTCTCGGAGTTTTTCTCTGAAAGAGTCTATATTTTCATCGGAAACAATACCACAAGGGTATTCGCTTCTGTTTATGCTTGAAACCACTTTACCGGTTTTACATTTAAATATCTGATAACCCGAAAAGCAACAGGCGATTATCAGAACTAAAACAATCACCACAGAGCTTATTCGGCTATTCCATATTTTTATAAACTCATATTTAATCAGCTTTGGCATCTTCCGAAACCTCCCCGAAAAAGTACAAATAAACATCGTCAAGCTCGGGCTTAACATTTACCGCATCTTCAAAAGGCTTACTTTCACTGACTATACGCACATTTACAGAGCCGTTTTCCCCATCGGTAATTGTACCCACACTGTACTTTGCTTGCACCCTCGAAAGCTCGCTTCTTTTCACATTAACAGACCAAACCTTGCCCACGGCAATTTCTATAAGCTCCTCGGGAGAGCCATCTGCAACAATTTTACCATCCTTCATAATGAGAACTCTGTCTGCAAGAAATGTAATATCCGAAACAATATGCGTTGCGTAAATAATAATTCTTTCTTTGGAAAGGGCGCAAAGCATATTACGAAAGCGTATTCTTTCCTTTGGGTCAAGCCCCGCGGTAGGCTCATCAAGGATAAGCACCGAAGGCTCGTTAAGGAGAGCCTGAGCAATACCCAATCGTTGCCTCATACCGCCTGAAAAAGAGCCTATTTTCTTATTTTGAACCTCTGCAAGACCTACCTCTTCCAGCATTTCTTTACATCTTTTTTTAGCAAAGTCTCCGTCAATACCCTTGAGGGCGCACATATACATTAAAAAATCTTTTGCTTTGAAATCCTTATAGCAACCAAAATTCTGGGGCAAATAACCAAGAATATTTCTGTACGAGGAGTCAAGTGTTTTAATGTTTCTGCCATCGAGAGAAACGCTTCCCTCTGTAGCATCAAGTATTCCTGCGGTAATTCTCATCAAAGTGGTTTTACCGCTTCCGTTTGCACCTAAAAGAGCGCAAATACCGTTGTTTAAGGTAAGATTCACTCCGTCAACAGCTTTTTTATCACCATATCTTTTAGTGATTTCAGAATATTTTATTTCCAAATCTTTTCGCCACCTTTTCAAAACTATAATTTTTCATTGCTATGGAATACATTGCATAAACCAGAGCTGAATTTATAACAAGCGCCAATACTAAAAACGGCATTTTTATTTCTAAAAGCTTCTCGGAAAGAAAATTCATTGAAATAAAGCAAGCTACCACTGTTGCATATACTGCCGATACTAAAGAAATTGCCACCTGTGTTTTAAATATAAGACTTGCACCGAGAGAAAGAAAAGAGGAAGCCGTGAAGCTTATCAAGCCTAATACAGCGCTTCTCACAATATCTATTTCGCTTAATCGGGAAGAAAACAGCAAAGTGATAATTATAACAAGCAAATCGAAACAACCGCATATAAGCATTTTTGCAGAAAATGCAGTTTGCGGCTTTATTAAGCAGGTGCTTTCAAGCTCCATTCTGCTTGCATCAATATTACTTAGCACTATCGGTATAGAAGCGATACTAAGCAAGGGAGTCGCTCCGCAAAGAAAGAGAGTTGTCAGTTGATTATTTATTTTAAAGCTTAAATAAACTACCACAAAAATAAAACTTAATGAAAATAACCAAAACCAATTACTAACAGTTTGAATTTGGCTTAAAACTACTCTTTTTGCGGAAATATACGGCACTTTTACAGGTCGCTCATTTTTTAAAACCAATTGTTTTGCTTTTTCTATTTGCTCACTACGAGGTTTTTCCACCTGATATAAAAGCAATTTTTCTTTTAATCTTTTATCAATCAACCCTCAAACTCTCCTTTCAATAAATTTTTAAGATTTTTTTCGCCTCTGTAAAGCTGTGTTTTAACAGTGGACTGAGGTATGCTTAAAACCTCTGCAATTTCTTTAATTTTCATATCGTGGTAATATCTCAAAAGCACCACATCTCTTTGCTTGGGTGAGAGACTCATAACTGCATTTTTTATCGTCTGTGCTTTTTCTAATTCTTTTTCAAATTGAATTTTATATGATACATTGTCAAAATTGCTTTCAACGGGCTCATCTTTGCTCTTTCTGAAATAATCATTTGAGCTATTAACTGCAATGGCAAAAAGATAGCTTTTCAGTTTATTCTGCTCTTTATACTGAGGAAGGCTTACGGAAAATTTTAAAAAAACATCCTGTGTGAGATCCTCTGCGTAGCTTTTGTCACCAATACGGCGACACAAAAAACTGTATATATCGGAATAATATTTTTCTATTATTTCTCCAAGAGCACCTTTATCTCCGCATTTTGCTCTGTAAATAAGCTCCTTTTCCTTCAAACCTCACACCCCTTTCATATAATATAACGATTTAATAATCAAAAAAGTTTCAAATTCCAAAAAAATCTCCCGAAGAAAGTTCGGGAGATTTCTTTATTATTTACCTGTATCAACCATCTTCATTTTTGAAGCCTTCTGACCCCAATTATTAGCCCAAGCCTCGCAATAGAGCTTATAATAGGAAACATTGTTTTTCTTTCTGTAACCTGCAAAGCAGTTGCACCAGATAACAGAAGGAATAGCGATAACAATATAATAAAGAGGGCCCAAAAGAAGGCACTGCCAGGTATGACCGTATTCGTGAATTCTTGTGTTATAAGTCCATTCATCGCTTTCGTGGTTATCGCGCATAAATATGAAAAGACCCATTGAAAGTCCGCCTGCATTCCAGGGAAGATAAACTATATTGGCATAGCCGAATTTGGAATGCCTTTTCTTGAAAACTTTAGTGCAAATTAAGTACGCAATTCCGCCAACAATGTTCACGGGAAGTCCCCAAGTCCATTGAACAACATAAAAAAGTATATCTTTTACAGCGTTCTTTAAATTTTTCTCTTTGGGAGTAGGTTCAGTTTTGGTAATATCTATATTTTCCATAATCATTCTGCCTCCGCAATCAACTTTTTAAGTTCAGCATCTCTTTCAAGAAGAATTACATAATTGTCGTTTTCGTCTTTGTCAAGAGTATGACCCTGAGCTTCGTCATTATCTTTACCGAGCCATGTATTTTCTAATTTATAACCCGTCAAAAGCTCACAACGTTCTCTTTCATAATCTGTCAAGGTTACGCTGCCGTATTTATGCTTTGTGGCAATTGCCGCACGAATCATAGTGTGGTCATCTTTTGTCATCTTGAACTTTTTAAGTAAAATATAAGCAACGATTGCGCTTATCATAGGAAGAATTGAAACGCAAACTCTTATACCCATAAGGGCTGCATCGGTCTGCTGAATAAACTCACCCTTGTTACCCGTAACAAGTCCGAAGGAATCAAGCATAATACCCACAACAAAGGTCATTACACCTCCGGTCACTTGCTTAACCATTGTGTTGAATGTACCGATAACCCCTTCACGACGTCTTCCTGTTATAAGCTCGTCAACGTCAGTAAGGTCAGGAAGAACGTTATTTCCAACAAATCCTAAACCGCTCATACCAAATGGGTAAAGAATTGCTCCGCCAAGAATCATAATGACTAAAGGAAGAATTGATGAGCCTGTATTTTGGGTTCCGGGTTTAACAAAAAGAAGAAGTCCAAGACCGATAATCATAAAGGGCGTAACAACCGCACCGCATTTGCTTTTTCCCTTTTTCATTGTAAGAGCATAGTTTAAGGGGAATGCCAAAGATTCGAACACACCTGCAAAGGTATTGAAAAGCGGGTAATATTTATATAAATTTGCAAGATAGGTTATGTAATAAACATTGGTTGTTGAATAAAAGCTTCTTGCCATCTGCCAGAAGAACGACATTGAAAAATAATCTCTGAAAGCCTTGCTCCTAAACACCTGAACATATTCATTTATTGCAAATTTAAGGTCAAGGGGCGGAAGCTTCTCGTTTAAAGAACTGGGCTCCTTGCAGGTTTTAAAGGTTGCAAAAACCGCACAGGCATAAACAATTGAAAGAATGATACCTGTTAATAAGAAAGGTGTTTTGGAAGCCTCAGAAAGAGAATCCGAGGAACCGAAAGCTGAAAGAAGTATCAAAAGAATAATATATGAAGGAATCATTCCCGTTGAGTTGAAAATGTAGCTAACGGAAGTATACTGTGTTCTCTTATTATATTCAGGAGCCAAGGTTGGAAGCATTGCCGTATGAGGAACGTCAACCATTGTATATGCAGTTTTATAAAGAATATACGCAAAAGCGTAGTATATTACGCATATTGTGGGATGCTCATTCGCGTTAAGTCCAAAGGAGTTCCAAAGCATTGTGTATGAGATAACAAGCGGTGGAATACTCCACAGAAGATATCTTCTGTGACGACCGTATTTTGAGCGTGTGCGGTCGGTAATAATTCCCATAAGCGGGTCATTTATACCGTCCCATACAGTTGCTATCATAACAATAAAGGTAGCATATTTCAGTTCCATACCAACAACATTAGTAAGGAACGCGGTGAAATACATACTGATTATGTAACCGCCGCCACCCATAAAAATATTGGCGAAGCAATACTGCACCATAGGCTTTACGGTATCCAGGAATTTACCTTCAACACCTATCGCTTTTTTAAATCTTTCACCCAAAGATATCACTCTTTCTTTGAATAATTCAAATTAATATTTTCCTAAATCTGTAATCTGAGGAATTTCAATTGACTCTGTGTAAAGCTCTCGCGGATTGTTTTCATCGAGGACAATTAGTCTTCCGCCATGCTCCATACCATAGGTGAAGAAGCCTGCACCGAGAGTCTGATAAAGGTCGATTCCGTCAACATTCATTTTGAAATCGTTAACATGGTCGTGACCGAAGAAAGCGGCAAAAACATCCCCCGTTTTCTTCCAGGATTCAAACTGCTGAGTATGGTCATTTTCCATATAAGGAGGACAGGGGCATTCTCTTATTCTTCCCTCAAGAATTTCATTTTCCAGATAGAAATATCTGCCGTTACGCTCAAAGGTGTATTCGTCATCCTTTGTAACCTCTTTGAAACCAATCATTTCCTGTTGAACAGGAATATGCTGGAAAAGAATAGCAGGAAGAGGTTCACCGCCGTTTGCTTCTTTAAGTTCAGCGGCGCGTCTTTCGTACCAGGCAATCTGGTCTGCGTGAACACAATCATAAGGGAAATCCCCCACAGAATTTCTTTGGTAGTCATTTGAGTCAATAAGCCAGATTGCAAAAGCATCCTTATCTTCTTTACTGCTTTTGATTGTTACGCAGCAGTTACCAGTTCCGTAAACATCTGCATCATTAAGATTTGAACGGCAGTTTTCGTATTCCATATACATAAGCATCTGAAATTCGGTATGGAAACCAACTTCACCGTCGTGATTACCGAAAACAACGCAAAGAGGAATATTCCTATCTCTTATTGGCTTTGTAATTTTATTAATTGTGCTTTCTACATAGTTATATGTAAATTCTTCCCAATAACCGCTTATATTGTCACCGCCGAAAACAACTAAATCAGGATTTGTTTTCGCAACAAGGCTTTCAATAACATTGAGAGTTTCTTTATCTCTTCTCTCAGGGATTGAACGGTCCTCATCATCGTCCATTATAGGTTCAACATCGTGAATATCGGTAATATGTAAAATTCTGAATTTACCGTCTGCACCGAATTTAAGCGGTGCAGGTGCTTCTCTTTTAAATCTGTCTGTTTTCCATTTTTTAGGATATCCCATTGCCATAGTACATTTCCTCCGTGAATTTAAATATAACGCAAGATGCAGAATTCAGAATGCAGAATTAAAGGGTCTGCGACGCAATTATATAAAAATTGTTATAACAAATATTAAAATGCTGACCGCAGGTCCCGATATTTTGCATTTTGCATTTTCAATTTTGCATTTTTTAAAATGCCCAATTACCATTTTCAAATATTTTATAAGCTTTTCCATCTTTATACCCTGTTATTTCAAGGTCGGGAGCGCCTATCATAAAGTCAACGTGAATCATACTGTCGTTAACTCCCAAAGCCTGACATTCTTCAAGGCTTTTTTCTTCAAATCCGTCAATAGTATCGCAGAAGCCTCTACCAAGAGCCACATGACAGCTCGCATTCTCATCAAAAAGAGTGTTATAGAAAAGAATTCCCGTATCTGCTATCGGACTGTTATAAGGAATAAGTGCAAGTTCACCGAGATACTTTGCACCCTCGTCCATGGAGAGCATTTTATCGAGCAGATCCTTACCTTCTTCTGCTTCCCATTCAACCGCTTTGCCGTCTTTAAAAGTAATCGAAAAATTATTGATAATCTGACCTTGATAAGAAAGGGGTTTTGTGGAAACAAGCTTTCCCTCTGCAAAGCCTTTTTTGGGGGAAATGAAAACCTCTTCTGTGGGCAAATTGGGATTAAAGAAATTACCTGAAAGAGTATTTTCTCCCCCACCGCACCAATGACTTTCGGGAATAAGACTTGCTTTAAAATCAGTTCCGTTTGAGCTCTTGTATTCAAGGTAATCAAACTTTTTATCATTAAGATATGCGGTTCTTGATTTTAAATCTGCATTATGATTTTTCCATGCTTCCTCGGGGTCATTGTCCTTAGTAACATAAACTGTTTTAAGAATCGCTTCCCACAGCATATTATAAGCCTTGTTCTTAGTTTCATTTGGGAAAACCTTTTTTGCCCAAGCATAAGAAGGAACGGCAGCAATGCACCATTGGTCTTTGTTTTCAAGAGCATCGCTGTATTTTTTTGTAACCTTGTAGCGTGCCATTTGAGATTTCTGCATTTTTTCGCGGTTAACCCCTTTAAGTCCGTCAGGGTCTTCGCTTTCAATGTAAATTCTGCAAGGTACTTCTTCGACCATTAATTTGAGTCTTTCTTCCTGCCAAGCAGGAACCTCACTTAAAGATTTAAGGCTTCTGTGCTTATAGTTAAGCTTGGTAATTGCCTGAAAGCTGAAATCCACCTCAACCCTTGATGCCCCTGCCTTGTAGCACTCTGAAACAAGAATTGTAACAAACTCGTGTTGATCAGCCTCTGCATAAATTCTGACGGGCTGACCTTTCTTTATGTTTGCACCCACTCTTGCAATAAGACGGGCATATTTTTTCTGCATTGTTTTGTTCATGACATCGCCTCTTAAATTAAATAAATATACACAATAATTTTACCACAGTAACACCACAAATACAATAAAAATAGCAGTAAATTATTCCAATAAATGATGTTAAAGCAAAAAGGAGAAACAACTCCAATGAGCGTTTCTCCTTTTCTCGACTTAATAAAAGTCATTTCAGGACACTAATTAAACGTTACCTTCTTCGTAAGCCTTGATCATCTTTTTAACCATCTGGCCGCCGATAGATCCTGCCTGACGAGATGTGAGGTCGCCGTTGTAACCCTGCTTGAGATCAACGCCAACCTCCTGAGCAGCCTCCATCTTTACCTGATTAAGAACCTGCTTTGCGTTTGCCTTAGTATCTGCAGGCATACCGCTGTTTTTTGAAGCCATTTTCATTACACTCCTTCGCAATTAATCTTGCGTTTGCATTTTTATTATGAGTTTATTATGCGAAAATATTTCAAGAAAATTTTGACAGAGATTATTAAATACTATATAATGTTATCAGTACTTAAAAGGTGATGAAAATGATTACACGAAAATTAGATAAAGAAACAGATTACGAACAATTTGCAGAGATTTCCTCTTGCGCGTATATTCACGATGCAGCAGAAACCACATTCAATGAAAACGAAGATATTTTCGGAACTTTTCTTGATGATGGAAAAACTCTTATTTCCCAAGTTGAAACCGAGTTCAGAAACCGCTGGTATGGTGAAGAGCTTATTTCCTGCGCTATGGTGGGCGGTGTTGCAAGTAAACCTGAATACAGAAGAATGGGCGGAGTAAGAGAAGCGTTCAAAAAAGTGTTTGAAAATTCTATTGAAAAAGGTGCAATTATCAGTATTCTCTATCCTTTTTCAATCAGTTATTACCGTCAATTCGGTTATGAAATAATTTCTAATTACATTAACGCTGAATGTTCCTTTACTTGCTTTAAAAACATTGAAAGATTTACTGATGCAGTTATTTTAAAGGAAGAAAACAAAGACGAATTTTTTAAACTTTACACAGAAATCTGCAAAAAATATAATATGATGGCTGAAGGGAAAAATTCATCAAATTTTTCTCTAAAACCATACAGTGACTGCAGATTCACATATTTTATCAATGAAGGAACTTCTAAAGGTTATATTACCTTCACCCTTGTTCGTGCAAGTCGTGTTGTGGAGGTTTTTGACATCTCCTTCACAGACAAAGCCGCTCTTTTAAAACTATTAGGTTTTTTAAGAACTTACGAAGGAAACTATGACAATGTAAACTTCACAAAGCTACCTCATAACTCAGTAATTCCCGATGTTCTGGATTATGAAAACAGAGTTTTTAAACGCAGTCTTTTTAAACATGGTGCAGGTCGAATTCTTGATATAAAAGCCCTTCTTGAAAATACCACTTACCCCGCAGGAAAGGGCAAATTCACTTTAAAAGTCACCGACAAACAAATTGAAAATAATAACGGTATTTTTACAGTTGAATACGAAAACAAAAAAGCAACCGTAACAAAATCCGAAAGTGGTGAATACGATATTTCTTCAGACATCGCTTCATTCGCTCGTATTATTCTTGGCAGAGAAGGGCTTTCTTTGGAAGAAATTTCATATTTACCCAATGTGGAAATCAAAAACTACAACGAAGACTTTTTAAAAGCATTCCCCAAATGCACAACTCAATTCTTCGACGATTTTTAATATTAATAACTCTGGAAACTACCGCTGTTCCCTTGTGTTTTTGCACAAGAGAACGGTTTTAGTTTTGTAAATTTTATATGATAAATAGAACTTTTTTCAAAGGTCAAATTTTTTGTTGCCAACTTTTAGAGTCAGTGATAATATATATTAGAATTAAAATCAAGAAATTCCCCTAAGGAGAATGTATTATGGTAAAAGTTCTTAAATTCGGCGGTAGCTCTCTTGCTGATGCAGAGCAGTTCAAAAAGGTTGCCGCTATAATCAAGGCAGAACCCGAAAGAAGATATGTTGTTGCTTCTGCTCCCGGTAAAAGATTTTCCGACGATATCAAAGTAACAGATATGCTTTACGATTGCTACAAGCTTGTTAAAGCAAACCAACCCATTGACGATGCTTTCAAGCTTATTGAAGACCGTTACAATGGTATTATTAAAGATTTAGGTATCAAGCTCTGGCTTCAACCTGAATTCGACAGAATCAAAAATGCAATTGTTCATCACGCAGGTCGCGACTACATTGCAAGCCGTGGCGAATACCTTAACTCAATGGTTCTTGCTAGCTATCTCGGTTACGATTTCATAGATGCTGAAGACGGCATTTTCTTCAAAGAAAACGGCACTCTCGACACAGAAAAAACTAATGAAGAGCTTACAGCAATTCTTGCAAATCACGAACACGCTGTTATCCCCGGCTTCTACGGTGTAATGCCCAACGGCACAATCAAAACCTTCTCCCGTGGCGGTAGCGATATTACAGGTTCAATCGTAGCAAGAGCAATTAAAGCCGATATCTACGAAAACTGGACAGACGTTTCAGGTATGCTTATGGCAGACCCCAGATGCGTTGAAAACCCCAAGGTAATTTCAACTATCACATACAGCGAGCTCCGCGAGCTTTCCTATATGGGTGCAACCGTTATGCACGAAGATGCTATCTTCCCCGTTCGGGAAATGGGTATTCCGATTAATATCAGAAATACAAACGCTCCCGAAGATGCAGGTACAATGATTGTTTCTTCCGTTGAAAGCAACAAGGTTGACACAGTTATCACAGGCGTTGCAGGTAAAAAAGGCTTCTCCGTTATTGCTATCGAAAAAGATATGATGAATGCAGAGGTTGGTTTCGGCAGAACTGTTCTTGAAGTTCTTGAAAACTACAATCTTTGCTTCGAGCATCTTCCCTCAGGTATTGACACAATGTCCGTTGTTGTTAACGACAATGACTTCCTCCCTGTGAAAGACAATGTTGTTAACGACATCATAAGAAGAACAAAAGCAGACTCCGTTACAGTTAACGGCGGTATTGCTCTCGTAGCAGTTGTTGGCAGAGGTATGGCAGGTGCTAAAGGTACTGCAGGAAGACTCTTCAAAGCAATTGCAGAGAACGATATCAATATCAAAATGATTGACCAGGGTTCAAGTGAGCTTAACATTATCGTTGGTATCAGCGAGGATGATTACATCAAAACACTCAATGCAATTTACCGCGAATTTGTTGGTTAATAAATTTTAATAAACAATAGTTATAGGGACGATAAAACATTTTGTTTTATCGTCCCTATAACATAAAAAAGCGTATTCGAAAAACCGAATACGCTTTCGTTTTTTTAGAATAAACCTGCGATTAACTGAGGAATCATTGTAATGTATTTAATGATAAGACCGAACCACTCAGATAAACCATTTGCAATGGTGTTATCGATAGTACCGATAAAGTCTGTGGGAAGCTTGGATTCTTCATCACTTGCTTCTGCTTTTACAGTTTTCTTAATTGCATATTCGTCGATCTTTGTAACTTCCTGAGTTTCATCATCAACAACATAAGCTTCGTAAACGAGCTTACCGCCGTCAATGTAAATATTTGCGAAGCATCCACCCATATCTCTTGTGGAGAGCTTAACGTCTGCACATTCGTTAATGGGGTCAACGGGATTCTCGTTTACAGTATATCTCTTTGTACCCGCTGTTGAGGGAAGAATGTAAACCGCACCGTCAGGATCTTTTGCAAATGTCGTTGATTCGCCATTGAATTTTTCTGTTACATAGGTAACATCTTCAACGACTGCATCGCCTGCAACCTGTTTTGTTCTGAAATACATATGGTCGTGTCCGGAAAGAACAACGTCAACATCTGTCTGATCAACAATTTCGATAATTGTTTCTCTCATAGCAAGAGTATCGGGCTTGTTGATGTTCTTACCTGCGGAATAAGCTGCGCGGTGAATAAGAAGGAATTTCCATTGAGCATCAGAATTCTTGAGGTCATTGATAATCCAGTTTCTCTGAGCCTCAATCATGGGGTACATGTCGTTAGAGTTAACGATACAGAAGTGAGCATTGCCGTAATCGTATGAATAGTAAACACCGTTTACTCCGTTACCTACGCCGTCGCCTGCATCAAGGTTAAACATACTTGCAAACCAACCAACATTGAGCTTGTTTGTGATATTACCTTCGTGGTTACCTGCAACGGGAACAAGAGTAAGGTTTGTGTTAGCATCGTTGAATGCCTGACCATACCAGTTCCATTCTTCGTTTGTGCAATCGTTTACGAAGTCACCGAGGTTTACAACAAACTCTGCATTAGGATCCATTTCCATAGCAGCATCCATAACAAGAGCTGCCTTCTCGAAGTTTTCAAGGCTGCTTGCCTGAACGTCAGCAATAGCTATAAATGAAAATTTCTTGTTGCCGTCATCAGTAACGAATTTACCTGTTGTGCTCCAGGTATTTTTTGTCATACTACCGACACGATAGTTGTAAGTTGTGCCTGCTTCAAGACCTGTAACAACAACCTTATGGCAATAGTAATCCTTGAAAACAGATACATCACCTGTATATGTTTTTGCATTATTGAAAGTACCGTCAAAATCTGCTGCTTTAACAATCTGGATTGTTGTGTCGCAGTATTCTTCTGTGTACCAAGTGAAACCGCGCTGTGTCTGTGAATCACCGTACATTGTGCAGTTAACGCGAAGTGTTTCAAAACCTGTGCTCTCTGCGGAAACGCTTAAACCAACGCAGCTGAAAAGCATAATAACTGCGAGTAAAGCAGCGAGAGATCTCTTTGCTGTCTTTTTCATAACTACCTCCGTAATTAAATGAATTACAAATTTGGGCATACAGTACCACCCATTTTTATAAATATCATTATACAACGAATTTCCCATTATTTCAATATAAAAAGTAAATTTATTACAATTGCTAATATTGAAGCGAGTTTTTTGGGCAAAAGGCATATAAGTGGCAAGTTTCGGGGAAACTTCGTTTTCAAATATTGTATTGCGGATCCGTAACTAAAAGTAATTCTATCTTATTAACTTTGCTTTAGACTAAAAACATTTATAACAAAATTGTTTTTTACAGCTTTACAATTGCGTCGCAGACCCTTAACTTGCCATTTTCATCAACTTGTTGAGTTGGCAAAGCGGTCGTTTCAAATTCCGTTGACCAATATTTTGTGTCAACACACAGAACCGTACCCTGTGCAATTCTCCCCTGTGCAATTCTTTACCTAAAATTATGGTGACAATTTATAATCATACTTTTCGGGTAAACTATATAAAGAAAAATATCCGGAGGTAAATACGATGAAAGGAAAAATTTTAACAAAAAATCAAATAGCGGCATTCGCCGTATATCTAAAAAGCGAGGAAAAAAGCGAAAACACCGTAGAAAAGTATATCCGAGATGTAACGGCGTTTA
>CAZUZV010000027.1:0-31200 GCA_964624385.1 uncultured Eubacteriales bacterium
GGTCATACGACGAGCAGGCGGACTGTGGCGCACAGGACGGCCCGCTTAATGCTGCTCGGTTCCCCGCCTGACATGGTTCACGGTGCCCCGCCGCACAGGACCCACCCGTCGCATGACCGAATTGAGCGTAAGTTGTTACTACATATTATATATTAATAATAAATAAAAATCAATAGAAAGGGAAAAGAAAACTTAGCCTTCGTATTCGTCCTCATTCTCCCAGTTGTGCCAAACGTCTTGTATATCGTCATTATCATCGAACATATCAAGCATTTTGGTCATATTTTTCATACTGTCCTCATCTTCAAGACGAGTATATGTCTGGGGAATATAAGCAGTTTCGCTGCTGACAAATTTGTAACCCTTTGCTTCGAGGTCGCTTGTAACTGCGCCAAGGTCATTGGGGTCAGTGCGGATTTCAAAGATCTCTTCTTCGTCTGTAATGAAGTCAATAGCGCCACATTCGATAGCGTCTTCCATAAGCTTGTCTTCATCAACATCTTCTTTTTCTATAATAATTACACCGTAGTAATCAAACATAAACATAACGCAACCTGATGTACCCATATTTCCGCCGTATTTGTCGAAATAATGGCGAACATCACCGGCAGTACGGTTACGGTTATCTGTAAGCGCTTTTACAACAACTGCAACACCGTTGGGACCATAGCCCTCATAGATGATTTCTTCGTAGTTGTCAGAGGTGGTATCACCTGCAGCTTTTTTGATTATTCTTTCAATGTTTTCGTTGGGAACATTGTTTGCTTTTGCCTTTGCAATAACATCTTTAAGCTTGGAGTTACCTGCCGGATCGGGACCGCCTTCGCGAACTGCGACTGCAATCTCCCTGCCGATTTTAGTAAAAACCTTTGCTCTTGCGCCGTCGGTTTTTTCTTTCTTTCTTTTAATGGTACTCCATTTGGAATGTCCTGACATTTAATATCCCTCCGATATATATTACAACCCGAATATATTACCACAATACATTAATTTTGTCAATATTTTCAGTAGTTGTATATATTTAATTAAAAATAGTCAAAAATACCAAAGATAAGAGAAATTTTTTGAAAGGCGGAGGATAAGAAAATATGAAAAAAGTGTGGAAACATTTACCATATTATGATAAAATGTTCATTAACTATATCAATAATCGACTGAATTGGAGTGGTACGGTGAAATACGACTTAAAGAATAAAAAGATTTTTGAGGGAGTTGAGCTTTGCACGGTAAGTGCCGAGGGCTTCAAGACGGCTTGTGCGTCTTTGAGCTTTGTTATGCCCTTGGGGGAGAAAGCATCTCTTTATGCTCTTGTTCCTAATGTGCTTACACGTTCCTGCAAGGATTATCCCGATGTTACCAGCATCGAAAAGAAGCTTGCCCTTCTTTACGGAGCGGAGGTTGTCGTTGATGTGACAAAATCAGGTGAAAATCAGGTTTTGAAGATTGAGGTTTCCTGCATAGATGACAGATTTTCCATTGACGGTGAAAGCATAACCGACGAATGCTTAAAGCTCTTGTTCCGGATGGCTTTTGAACCACGTCTTGAAAACGGTGTTTTCTGCAGTGATGATGTTGAAAGCGAAAAAAGACTTCTTTCAGAACGCCTTATTGCAGAAAACAGCGATAAGAGAACTTATGCTAAAAATCGTTGTAACGAAATAATGTTTGAAAACGAGCTCTATGGAATTCATCGTTACGGTACTGTAGAAGATATTGAAAAAATTACTCCCGAAGCCCTTTACGATGCTTATAGGGAGATTCTTTCACAGGGAAAACTTCTTGTTTGCGTAAGTGGTGGTAATTTCAGTAATGTAGAAGAGCTTCTTGAAAAATATATAGATGATGAAGACCGTGATATACACCTTAACGAAACTCTTTATGTTGAAGAATGCGAAGATGTTAAATATGTTAAGGAGCAGGAAGCCGTAAAACAGGGAAAGCTTGTTATGGGCTTCAGACTTGGTATGAAAGGTGAGGAGGATAAATACGCTGCCCGTAGAGTTATGGTTGACTTGTTCGGCGGAAGTCCTCATTCAAAGCTTTTTACCGTTGTCCGCGAAAAAATGAGCCTTTGCTACTATTGTTCTGCTATGATGTTCCGCCAGAAAGGTGTTATGCTTGTTCAGAGCGGAATTGAAAGCTATAACGAAGAGAAAGCAAAGAATGCTATTCTTGACCAGCTTGAAGATATTAAAAAGGGTAATTTCTCCGATGATGATATTGCATCATCCGTAAAATCTCTTGAAGATGGGTTCAGAAGTGTTTCCGATTCTGCTGAATCCGTTGCTTCCTGGTTTACCTCTCAGGTTTGTTCAAAAGAATTTTTATATCCTGAGGACTTTATTGAACAGTTTAAAAAGGTTACCCGTGAAGATATCATTGAGGCTGCAAAGGAAGTAACTCTTGATACTGTATTTATGCTTGAAGGAACTGCGGAAGGCGGTGTTGAAGAATGAGCGAAAATGTAATTAAGTATATCGAAAATGAAATTCTCGGTGAGGGTTATTACAGTATTGACCATAAATCAGGTCTTAAAATTCTTGTGTACCCAAAGCCTGAATATACTTCAACCTATGCGGTTTTTGGTACAAAATACGGCTCAATTGACACTCGCTTTAAACGTAGCGACAGGGAGAGCTTTACTGAAATTCCTGCAGGTACGGCACATTTCCTCGAGCACAAGCTTTTTGAAAGCGAAGAGCTTGACGCTTTTCAGAGATATGCAAAGACAGGTGCATCTGCAAATGCGTATACCAGCTTTGACAGAACTTGTTATTTGTTCGCTTGTACGGGGCATTTTAAAGAGAATTTTGAAATACTCCTTGATTTTGTAAGGCATCCTTATTTCACCGAGGAAACTGTTCAGAAGGAACAGGGGATAATCGGTCAGGAAATTGATATGTATAAGGATTCACCCGAGTGGGAATGCCTTTTCAATTTGCTTGAATGTCTCTATCATAAGCACCCCGTTAAAATAGATATTGCAGGCACAAAGGAGTCTATTGCAGAAATTACCGCAGAAATGCTTTTTTCCTGCTATGAAACTTTTTATAATCTTTCAAATATGGCTCTTGCCGTTGCAGGAAAAACAACTGTTGAAGAGGTTCTTGAGGTTGCTGACAGACTTCTTGAAAGTGACGAAAACGTTACTGTTGAACGCGCTTTTGAAAAAGAAGAGGAAAGTATAGTTAAAAACTATGTTGAAGAAAAGCTTCCCGTAGGAACACCTGTTTTTGCTTTCGGTTATAAAGAAAATTTCTTTAATGAAAGTTGTACTCTTGAAGAAGAAATTGCAATGTCTTTAATGCTTGATATAATCGCAGGGCAGATTTCGCCTTTGTATAAAGAGCTTCTCGATGGTGGTCTTATTAACGGCGCTTTCAGTACAGAATTTTTTAACGGTCATAATTATGCCGCTTGTCTTTTCTCGGGTGAGTCCGTAAATCCCGAAAAGGTTGCAAAGAAAATCAATTCGTGTATTGAAAAATTAAAGGAGACGGGCATAACCGTCGAGCAGTTTGAAACCGTCCGTAAAAAGCAGTACGGTAAAACCGTAAGAGCTTTTACCGATATTGACACCGTTGCAAACGGACTTGTTGTTTCCCATTTTGAAAAAGAAGAGCTTTTCTCCGAGTTTGAAGTTATAAAGAATTTGAAATTAGAGTTTGTTAATGAACTTTTGAAAAAATGCTTCAACGAAGATAAAGCGGCACTTTCGGTAGTGAAAAACTAAATTTCATTGACGGCTTAACACCCGTCATACATAGGAGTGATAAAAATGGAATGGTTTGCAGATTTTGCCCGAGTTACATTCGGCGGAATTGATACTGTTTTCGATGTTTCTTCCGTTTTCTGTGAATTTAATATCGGCGAAAAATTTATTCAGATAAAATGGTACGGAGTGATTATCGCTTTCGGTTTTATTCTTGCGGCACTTTTTGGAGGAAGAATTGCTTATACATGGCGAATTAATCTCAGTAAAATGGTTGATGTTCTCATTTACGGAACCTTCGGCGGAATAATCGGTGCAAGAGCTTATTATGTTATTTTTCAGTGGGATTATTACAGTATGCATCCTGCAGAAATATTCCGGATATGGAACGGAGGACTTGCAATTTACGGCGGTATAATAGGCGGTATATTGGCGGCGTTTATAACTTGTAAATTAGAAAAGCTCAATTTCTACAATCTTCTTGATATGGTTGGTATGAGCCTTCTTATCGGTCAGGGTATCGGCAGATGGGGAAACTATGCAAATCAGGAGGCTTTCGGTACATTCACAAACGGAAATTTCGGTATGATGAGTAAAAAAGTTGCGGCTTACATAGCCTCTCACCCCGATAAATTCGGTTTAGAGGGTGTGGCGGATGTTAATGCTTATATCGAAGAAAATAATCTTTTCGTTCATCCCACCTTCTTTTATGAATTTGTATGGTGTATGTTGGGCTTCCTTGTGCTTTATATAATTCTTAAAAAATTCCGTAAGTTCAGCGGACAGCTTTTCCTTTCCTACGGTATCTGGTACGGCTTGGGAAGAACCTTTATTGAAGGTTTAAGAACAGATAGCCTCTATATCGGCGCAACCGGAATAAGAGTTTCACAGCTTCTTTCAATCTGCATTGTTGCAGTTTGCTCTGTAATCCTTGTTGCAATGCTTATTAAAGTTAAGAAGCATCCCGTTAAAATTGAAGGAGTGGATTATTTCCCTCCCGATGCGGCGAAAATGCTTAAAGAGATAAAGGAAGAAAAGTTAAAAGCACAGTCAAGTGTTAAAACTGTAGAAATAAATGAAGAGAAAGGGGATAGCGACAATGGCTGAAATTATCAGCGGTAAAGAGGTTTCCGCGGCTAAAAGAGAAGAACTTAAAGAACGCGTGAAAGCCTTGAATGAAAAGGATGTATCTGTTGGTCTTGCCGTGATTATCGTGGGTAATAACAGTGCTTCCCGTGTTTATGTCAATAATAAGAAAAAAGGTTGCGAGGAAATCGGCGTTACCTCTTTTGAATATGCTTTACCCGAGGAAACAACCGAGGAAGAGCTTCTTTCTTTAATTCAAAAACTAAATAACGACAGTAGGGTGGACGGTATACTTTGTCAGTTGCCTTTACCAAAACATATTGATGAAAAAGTTGTTTTAAATTCCATTGACCCCCTCAAAGATGTTGATGCATTTCATCCTGTAAATGTGGGTCATATTATGATAGGTGATTTCACATTTTTACCCTGCACACCTGCAGGAATTATGGAAATGTTAAAATTCTATAATATTTCCGTAAGCGGTAAAAAATGTGTTGTTATCGGAAGAAGTAATATTGTTGGTAAGCCTATGGCAATGCTTCTCCTTAAAGAGAACGGAACTGTTGAAATCTGCCATTCAAGAACAGAAAATCTCAAAGAAGAAACTCTTTCGGCAGATATTCTTGTTGCGGCAGTTGGTATTGCAAATTTTGTGACTGCCGATATGGTTAAAGAGGGCGCAGTTGTTATTGATGTGGGTATGAACAGAAATAGCGAGGGCAAGCTCTGCGGTGATGTCTGCTTTGATGAGGTTGAAAAAAGGGCGTCATATATTACACCCGTACCCGGCGGTGTTGGTCCTATGACAATTACAATGCTTCTCGAAAATACAGTAAGAGCGGCAGAGATGTATAAAGTCTAATGTTTACCTAAAAATTATACGGTTTGGCAAAAATTTTACTAAAATATATAAAAATCGTATTTTTGCAAGCTTGTTAATTACTTGACAAGAAAATTAGTGTATTCTATAATTTATTTAAGATAAAAACAGACACTTGAATAGTGTTTATTTCGGAGGAGAAAATAATGAAAATGAAGCTTTCATTCCGTTGGTACGGTGAAACAGACCCTGTTTCGCTCCGGTATATTTCCCAGATTCCCGGTATGCGCTCCATCGTTTCTGCGGTTTACGATGTTAAACCCGGCGAGGTATGGCCCGAGGAAGCTCTCAAAGAAATGAAAGAGCAATGCGATAAGCACGGTCTTGTTTTCGATGTTGTTGAGTCAATTCCCGTTCACGAAGACATTAAATTAGGCAGAAACAATGTTGAACATCTCCTTGATGTGTACTGCGAAAACATCAGAAGATGTGCAAAATACGGTGTTAAATGCGTTACCTATAACTTTATGCCCGTTTTCGACTGGACTCGTACCCAGCTCGATAAAGAAGCTAAAGACGGTTCAACAAGCCTGGTAATGTATTGGGAACAGATGAAAGGTCTTGACCCTCTTAAAGATGATATTCATCTTCCCGGTTGGGATTCAAGCTACTCTCAGGAGGAGGTTCGTGAGCTTATTACCGCTTACGGCGAAATCGGTGAAGAGGGCTTGTGGGCTAACCTTGAAAAATTCCTC
The DNA here is from genome assembly GCA_964624385.1 of uncultured Eubacteriales bacterium. Taxonomy (GTDB): domain Bacteria; phylum Bacillota; class Clostridia; order Oscillospirales; family Acutalibacteraceae; genus DTU089. The sequence continues at coordinate 6,374 of CAZUZV010000027.1, forward strand.
AAAAAAGTTATTCCCGTTGCAGAGGAATGCGGGGTAAGAATGGCAATTCATCCCGATGACCCGCCATATCCCATTTTCGGACTTCCCCGAATTATTACAAATGAAAAGAACCTTGACAGAATGCTCGCTATTGTTGACAGTCCTGCAAACAGTCTTTGTCTTTGTACAGGTAGCCTCGGTTGTGCTGAAAGCAATGATATTCCTGCAATGATCGAAAAATATGCAAAGATGGACAGAATCGCATTTATGCACATAAGAAACGTTAAGATTATGGAAGACGGTTCTTTCGAGGAACGCGCCCACCTTTCTTCCTGCGGTTCTCTTGATATGTATAAAATAGTTAAAGCACTTACAGATAATAATTATGAGGGCTATGTTCGTCCCGACCACGGCAGAATGATCTGGGGCGAAACAGGAAAACCGGGTTACGGTCTTTTTGACAGAGCTTTAGGTGCAGCTTATATTAACGGTCTTTTTGAGGCTTGTGAAAAGGAGTAAGAATAAAATGAACGAAATGAATACAAAAATTTCTAATATCGGTGTTGTTCCCGTAATTAAGCTTAATAACCCCGAAAGAGATGCGGCTCCTCTTGCAAAGGCGCTTTGCGAGGGCGGAGTTCCCGTTGCAGAGGTGACCTTCCGTGCCGCAGGTGCAGATACTGCTATCAGACTTATGAAAGAGGCTTGTCCCGATATGCTCGTTGGCGCAGGTACCGTTCTTACAACAGAGCAGGTTGACAAGGCTATTGCAGCCGGTGCAGAGTTTATTGTTACACCCGGCTTTGACCCTGAAATCGTAAAATACTGTGTGGAAAAGAATATGCCCATTTACCCCGGTTGCACAACTCCCACAGATTACCATGCAGCTCTCAAATTCGGTCTTGAGGTTCTCAAATTCTTCCCTGCAGAGCAGTCAGGCGGTCTCGCAAAAATCAAGGCTATGAGCGCACCTTTCCCAATGTTCAAGGTTATGCCCACCGGTGGTATCGGTCTTAGTAACCTTAAAGAATATCTTTCCTGTCCTGTGATTGCGGCTTGTGGCGGCTCTTATATGGTTACTGCAGACCTTATTGATAATCAGAAATGGGACGAAATAATTGACCTTTGTAAAAAGAGTGTTGAAATTGTTAAGGAGGCAAGAAAATAATGGCAAAAGTTGTTACATTTGGTGAAATAATGCTCCGTCTTGCACCGGAAGGCTATTACAGATTCTTCCAGAATGACAAAATGCAGGCGACCTTCGGCGGGGGTGAAGCAAACGTTTCTGTTTCCCTTGCTAACTACGGTATGGAAAGCGTTTTCGTTACAAAGCTTCCCGACCACGCTATCGGTCAGGCGGCAATTGATTCTCTTCGTTACTTTGGCGTTGATACCTCTAAAGTTGCAAGAGGTGGCGAAAGAGTAGGTATTTACTATCTTGAAAAAGGTGCTTCCCAGAGAGGCTCTGTATGTATTTACGACCGCAAATATTCTTCAATTCAACAGGCTTCTGTTTCCGATTTCGATTGGGATGAAATTTTTGATGGCGCAGATTGGTTCCACTTTACAGGCATCACTCCCGCTTTAGGTGAAAACCTTGTGGATATTTGCCGTGAGGCTTGTAAGGCTGCAAAGGCAAAGGGCGTAAAAATCTCTTGCGACCTTAACTACAGAGGTAAGCTCTGGACAAGGGAAGAGGCAAGAAAAGCAATGACCGACCTTTGTCAGTATGTTGATGTTTGCATTTCTAACGAAGAGGATGCAAAGGATGTTTTCGGCATTGAAGCTGAGGATACAGATATCTACGGCGGTAAGCTTAACCACGAGGGTTATAAATCCGTTGCAAAGCAGTTGGCAGATAAATTCGGTTTTGAAAAGGTTGCAATTACTCTGAGAACTTCAATTTCTGCAAGCGACAACGATTGGGCAGGTATGCTCTATGACGGCGAGAACTACTGCTTCTCAAAATCATACCATCTCCACATCGTTGACCGCGTAGGTGGTGGCGATTCATTCGGCGGTGGACTTATTTATTCACTTCTCAGCGGTAAATCTACTCAGGAAGCTATTGAATTCGCTGTTGCAGCATCCGCTCTCAAGCACTCTGTTGAAGGTGACTTCAACCGTGTTGGTGTTAAAGAAGTTGAAAAGCTTGCAGGTGGCGACGGTTCAGGTCGAGTTCAGAGATAAAGCAAGTTTACTGCAAATGGCATAATACACATAAAAATGTGTTAATTTTTGTTAATAATTAAAGTTTCAAAACGCCCTTGGGAGTCAACAGTTTGCTTGACAACCAAGGGTGTTTATATTATAATAATTCTATCTGTAAAGTGGATTACACTTATCTTTTTACGGTAAAACTACTTTAGTGAAGGGACGTTGTTTTATGACAGCATTTAAGAAACCCCTGTGCGGTATTTTGGCATTTATTCTTGTATTTGTCTTTGTTGCCGCCACACCCGTATCTGTTTTTGCAGAAGATGGAGAAACTACCATGTCTGCAAAAGAGATTGAACTCAACAAAAAGACCGAAGATGGCTATGAGTATATCAAAGTCGAAGAAGGCTCTGCAGTTGAACTTGTTAAGTATGTAGGCGATGAAACGGAAGTTAAGCTTCCCTCAAAATTAGGCGGTTTAAGTGTTATAACCGTTGGTGAGGGTTGCTTCGAGGGCAATGAAACTGTTGTGAGTGTTAAATTCAACAGCGAAATTGTTAATGTTAAAGACAGAGCATTTAAAGATTGCACTGCTCTTAAAGAGGTTACCAATACCGAATCTCTTACATCTCTCGGTGCATCTGCTTTTGAAGGTTGTTCTGCTCTTGAAGAGTTTGAATACCCCGAATCAGTTACGGAAGTTCCCGAAAAATGTTTTGCAGGTTGTACCGCTCTTAAAGAAGTTAAAGAGCATAAGAACCTTAAAAATGTTGCAGCTGATGCTTTCAAAGATACTGCTTGGGAAAATGCACAACCCGACGGAGCTCTCAATTTCGGCAGAGTTTTATATGGAGTTAAGGGTCAGGTTAAAGATATCGTAGTTCCCAAGGGCGTTTCTCTTATTGAAGATTACGTTTTCATTGGTTGCGACTATATTGAAACCGTTACATTAGGTTCCGACGTTGAAGAAATCGGACTTTATGCTTTCCAGAATTGTACAAACCTTAAGGTTTTCAATTTCGACGATGCAATCGGTGTTGTTGAAGCAGGCGCTTTCAAGGGTTGCTCTTCTCTTGAGGTTGCAGATTTCTCCGAAACAACTCTTGCAACAATCGGTTATGAGGCTTTTGCAGGTTGTACTTCTCTTGAAGAAATCAAGCTTCCCGAAACTATTTCCGATATCGGCGATTTCGCGTTTGCAAATACAAAATTCAAAGAAATTGAATTCGGAAAGAATATTTCATCAGTAGGTGCAAATACATTTGTAGGAAATACTTCACTTGAAGCTATCAATGTTGTTGATAACAATAAAGAATATTCTTCCGTTGACGGTGTTCTTTACAATAAAAAAGGCACTGCTCTCGTAACATTCCCTGCAGGCAAAACCGGTGAATATCAGCTTCCTCAGGGTGTTCAGGAAATCAAAGAGTATGCATTTAAGAATACAAAGATTTCTGTAGTAGTTCTTGCAGAGGATGCGGCTCTCAGCTATATCGGAGTAAGTGCATTCGAGAATTCACAGATTTCTGAAATCGAAATCTCTGCAAATGTTGAAAAAATCAACAGCAATACATTCAAAAATGCAAAGGAGCTCAGTAAGGTAACCTTTAACGAAGGGCTTACATATATTGCGGCATCTGCTTTTGAGGGTTGCGAGACTCTCGCAGAAATCGCTCTTCCCGATACTCTTCACGATATCGCAAATTCTGCATTTAAAAATGCAGGTCTCAAGAGCGTTGACCTCGGTGACGGTGTTGCAAAGGTTAACAGCGAAGCTTTTGCAGGCAACAAAAACCTTACAGACCTTTACGTAGGTAAAAACGTTGAAAAGCTCGGAAACGGTGCTTTTGCAGATTGCTCAAAGCTTGTAACAGTTAATCTTCCCGCTTCTCTCGTTTCCTTCAGCGGTGATGCTTTCAGCGGTTGTAGCTCCCTTGTGAAAATTACAGTTGATTCTGAAAATAAAAATTACAAAGCAGTAGGCGCTGCAATTTACTCTGCAGATGGAAAAGCACTTGTTCTTGCAGGAAATAAGAAAACAACTTCTCTTATCGTAGCAGACGGCACGGAGGTTATTAAAGCAAACGCTTTCGAGCTTGCAAAAAATGTTGCCGAAATCAGCCTTCCTGCTTCACTTACAGAAATTCAGGGTAATGCACTTGATAATACCGCTTGGTATAAAAATGCAAGCGGTACTGTATATGCCGGAAAGATTCTTTATAAAGTAAAAGGCGCTGTTGCAAATGTTGCGGTTGCCGATGGAACAGTTGCAATTGCCGACAATGCAGTAAATAATCCTGCTGTAACAACAGTTGTTCTTCCCAAAACACTTGTTAAAATCGGTGACAATGCTTTTGAGGGCTCTTCAATCGTTTCAGTAGCAATTCCCGAAAGTGTTAAATATATCGGCGTTGGTGCTTTCAAAGATATTAAAGCTCTTAAAACATTAACTATTGCAAACGGTGTTGAAACAATCGGTGCAGGTGCTTTTGCAGGTTGCGTTGTATTGAAAGCAGTAGTAATTCCCGAAAGTGTTAAGCTTGTTCCTGCCGATGCTTTTGCAGGTTGCGTAAAGCTCGCAAATGTTGAAATACAAGGTGCCGAAAAAATCGGTAAATATGCTTTCAGCGGTTGCGAAAGCCTTAGAACAATCACTCTTCCCGCAACTCTCACAGAGCTTGACCCCGTAAGCTTTGACGGATGCGCTTCTCTCGAAGCAGTTGAGGTTGCAGAGGGTAATTCTCTCTACAAATCACTTGACGGTGTTGTTCTTGTTGCAAATGAAGAAACAGCAGAGGACGGTTCTCTCGTATTTGAAACAATCGCTCTTTACCCCGCAGGTAAAAAAGGCGAATATGCAGTTCCCGAAACAGTTAAGAACATCGCAGACAGAGCTTTCTACAACTGTGACGGACTGACCGCTATTACATTTAGCGACGGTTTCGGCAATATCGGAGCAGAGGCTTTCTATGATTGCGATAATATAACAACAGTGAATATGCCCGAAAGCGCAAGAGATATCGGCGATTATGCATTTGCTTCCTGCGATAATCTCCGCGAGTTTATCGTAAACAGCAACCTTACAGACTATGCAGATAATGCCTTCGACGGTTGCTACTACATAAACTACGATGCAGTTACAATCAATGTTGAAGATAGCTCAGGCTCACTCCTCATTGTTATTGCTCTTGTATTTGTTGTTATCGGTGTTGTCTGGTATCTTGTGTATCAGAAAAAACAGAAGAAGCTTGAAAAAGAAATTCAGGAAAAAATCGCAAAAAGAGAAGCTTTGGAAGCTGCTAAAGCTGAATAAAACCAATGGTGCAATCTCAGAAATGAGGTTGCACTTTTTTATTGACTTTACACAATGAATATATTAATATGTATATGTACTAACCTGATAGAATTTCTACCAAATGAAAGGAGAAAAAATATGAAAATGACAAAACGCGTGCTTTCAATAGTAATGGCTATTGTGACTCTTGTTTCAGTTATGGGGATTGCTGTTGAGGCGGCAAGTCTTACAGTGGGTAAGTTGAATTTGGGTTATATGGCACCCACAAATGCAAAGGGTACAAAAACTATAGAAACCGTAAAGCTTTACGGGGATTATGACTACATAAACTTTTATATTAATTCAAAAAAGAATAGTAGCTATTTCTTCTATGAGATATATTCCGATAAGGATTATACTAAGGGAATTGAAAGCGGTTATGTAGAATGTGACAAAGGCGATTATGCATTTTCACAAAAAATCAAATTAAAAGGTACTTACAAAACAAAAACATATTATATGGTTACCTATGCCGCAAAAATCTATTCCGACGGTAGTGCAAAAATCGACCAGAACTCCTTGTATGAATTTAATATCAAAGTTGACAGAAGTGCAGATTTTGACGAAAAGGTTGTAGTTCTCAAAAGCGTTAAGAATACATACAACGGTCCTAAAATTACTTGGGGTAAGCTCAGCGGTGCAAGTAAATATTATATTTACCGCAGAAGCATTACAGGTACAAAGTGGACTAAGGTTGGTTCTGTAAGCAGCAAAAAAACCAGCTTCACCGATACATCCGTAAAGGATAAAAACGGTAACTATATCTACTCCGTTAAGGCAATTAACAAAAAAGGTACAGCTTCAAGATACCTCTATTCAGGTCTTACCTGCCTCTTTGCAAAAGCTCCGGTAATCAGCTCGGTATCTGTTATTGCAGAGAATACAGTTCAGGTTAAGTGGAAAAAAACAAAAACCGGTGCAAAATACACAATTATGCGTAAAGAGGGTGACGGTAGCTGGAAAACAATTAAAACCAACTATTCCGGCACCTCCTACAAGGATACAACCGCAAAGAGTGGCAAAACATATAAATATACTATAAAAGCTACTTTTACCACAGACTACGGTAAGACAACAAGCGGTTATTATACAACCAACGGAAAATCAATTAAATACCTTAAAGCTCCTGCTCTTAACGAAGCAGTTGCAGTTGAAAACGGTATCAGCGTAAGCTGGAAAGCAGTTAGCGGTTCTGACAGTTACACAATCCTCAGAAGAGATATTGATGAGTCCACATCTTGGGTAGTAGTTGGTGAGGTTGGAGCAGACCAAACAACCTTTGTTGATACTTCTGCCTTAGGCGAAACAAGCTATATTTATACCGTTCGTGCAGATGCTGAAAATAACAAAGGTAGCTATAGCTATTACGGTGTTAGATACAACTATGTTGCTCCTGAAACAACGTTACCCGATGTTAGTGAGCCTGAAGCAACGTATCCCGATGCAACAGAGCCTACAACAGACCCATCAACAGAACCTGAAACAACAAATGCAGTAGCATAATCCCAAAAACAATACACCCCACAGTTTTCACAATAGAAGAAACTGTGGGGTGTGAATTTTGTATAGCTAATCAAACACCTGAATATGCTGAGAAACCGCCGTCAACAGGGATGATAACGCCTGTTACAAATTTAGAATAGGTTTCGTCACTTAAGAAGAGAAGAGTACCTGTAAGATCTTCGGGAACACCAAATCTGCCGAGAGGAGTGTGACCGAGGATTTTTTCACTTCTGGGAGTGAGTGAGCCGTCTTCATTATAAAGAAGCGCTTTGTTCTGGTTTGTTGAGAAGAAGCCGGGAGCAATCGCATTAACTCTGAGACCTACTTCGGAGAAATGAACTGCCATAAACTGAGTGAAGTTTGAAATAGCCGCTTTTGCTGCAGAGTATGCAGGGATTTTTGTAAGGGGCTTGTAGGAGTTCATTGAAGAAATGTTGATGATTGTTGCATTTTCCTTCGAAACCATATCTTTAGCGAAAACCTGAGTTGTAAGAAGAGTGCCAAGGAAGTTGAGATTGAAAACGAACTCAATACCCTTGGGGTCAAGGTCAAAGAAGGTTTTAACATCTTCTGCTTTTTCTGTTAAATCGCAAAGCTCGAATTTTTCTTTTGTTGTGTTACCATTGGGATGGTTACCGCCTGCGCCGTTAATGAGAATGTCGCAAGTGCCGATTTTTTCGTTGATGGTGTTTCTTGCATTTTCAAGGCTCTCTTTATCAAGAACGTTACAAGCAACGCCGATAGCTTCAAAGCCTTCTGCTTTGATTTCTTCCGCTACTGCATTTGCAGATTCTTCTCTTAAATCGAGAACTGCAACCTTAACACCCTGGCGAGCAAGGTCCTTTGCAAAGCCACCGCAGAGAACTCCGCCGCCGCCTGTAACAACAGCAACTCTGCCTTTTAAATTTTCGTGATTAAACATTTTTAACACTCCTTAATATTTTCTTACTGTATTGTTTTTAATATTTGCTTTTTCAAGGCACACATCAAGTGCATCTGCCGCCGCATCAAATGCTGCGCGGTTGGTGGGGTAGGTGTAGTCGTCTTTAAGCTGGTCAGCAGTACCGCCTTCACCCTCTAAATCCTTAAGACCCTCAAATACTTTAAGATGGGGTTCAAGAGTAAGGAAATGCTCACCATCTTTTTCTTTAGAAAATCTTTTGAGAAGTTCAACGATATTACCGTCGCCAAGACCTGCCGGGCGAACCTTACCACCATCATAAAGACAGTCTTTAATGTGGAAATAGTCGATATAATCCTTTAAAAGCTCATAAGCAGGGAGAATATCAACACCGCATTGAATGAAGTTTGAGGGGTCAAAAATACCTTTGATTTTACCTTCAAAGGCTTTGTATATTTCAAGGCAACGGGTTTCAATGTCGCCGTAAATATCCTTTTCGTTTTCGTGACAGCACCAAATTCCGTTTTCGAGAGAATACGTGCACATTTTATCAAGTCGCTGGAAAACCTCGTCACGATATTCTTCGAGGCTCTGTCCCTTTGTAAAGAAGAAGCTGAACATTCTGATACGCTCTGTGCCGAGGATATTTGCTACCTCAACGCAGTTTTTAAAGTCCTCAAAATGAGGTGCGAAATCGTCTGTTATTTCAATTTTTCCGTAGTGAGAGCCGATAGCGGAAACTCCGATACCATTATCATCAAGTATCTTTTTAAGTTCTTTTGCTTGTTCAACTGTATAGAGAGAAATGTTGCCCTCATCAAGTCCGCGGGGCTCGATATGAGTCATACCGTGAGCCTTTAAAGCGGCGATTTGATCTTTTATTCCGCCGCCTGCTTCATCTGCAAAAGCGGAAAGATAGAATGTTGCAGCCATATTTTTAACTCCTTTAAATTGTTTGTTGTTTATTGTGTTTTATGATAAAAATGTTTCTTTATTTTTTAATATATATTTAGCTGAAAGCCTTAATAGCTCGTCGGAATTGTAAACAGAAGAAAATTCTTCGTCAACCTTATTTATAATTCCGTAATCAATGGCAACCTCACTATCGGGGTCGTACATAGGCAAAAGCGTTTCGTATGCCTCAATATATTTTCCTGCACCAATAGCGTTTAAAGCATCGGGAACTACGGAAATAAGCGGTTCGCCGTTGTTTTTAAAGAAAGTAGAAAGACCTTTCTTTGCATCCTCGTCAAAATATTCGAGAGCATAAATATATTTCTTTTCCTCAGGCAAAGCGTTGAAGCTCTCTGTCATATCCGTTGCTTTTTCCAGCGCTACCTGAATATTCATACTGACTCCGTGAAGAAGCTCCGTTTCTTCTGTGGAACTAAGCTTTTCTTCTGTTAAAACAGAATATTTTTCTCTTAAATCATAATCTCTTTTCCAGATTGCCGCTTCCTTTTTCAATCTTTCACGGCGCTCCTTACCTGATTTGATAGCTTTAATCCAAAGTATTATTGCAAGAATAATTGCAACCAGAAGTATTACCCAGTAATACCATTGAACACCCCAGAGCATTTAATCACCCATTCTGTAAAGATTTGTAAATGTCACTCTTTTTAAGACCTGTTTCTTTGGCAATTTCCTTGGCGGCTTCATTTTTTGAAAGTCCGTCTTCAACCAGCTTTTCTGCCATTTTAACTGCCGCTTCAATTGTGATTTCTTTTTCCTCGTCTTCGGTTTTACCCTCAACAATAAGAACATATTCACCCTTTGCGCTGCCGTCCTTGTATTTCTCTGCCGCATCAAAAAGGGTAGTGCGCTCAACATTTTCGTGGATTTTGGTAATTTCCTTTACGAGAGCAATATTTCTGTTACCCCAGTATTTTGCCATATCGGAAAGTGTGGCGGCTAATTTATGAGGTGCTTCGTAGAAAATCATTGTGCGCTTTTCGTTTACAAGCTCCTCAAGATGCTCGCGTCTGTTCTGCTTTGCTCTTGTGAGGAAGCCTTCAAAAGTAAATCTTCCCGAGGGCATACCCGAAATTGCAAGAGCTGTAACAAAAGCACAAGGACCGGGAACGGCAAGAACCTGAATACCGTTTTCATGACAAAGCCTTGTTAAATCTTCACCGGGGTCAGAAATTATCGGCATACCTGCATCGGAAACAAGAGCACAGCTTTCACCATTTAAAAGGCGTTCAATTATAACACCGCCACGCTGGGCGCGGTTGTGTTCATAGTAGCTTACCATTGGCTTTTTAATACCGAAATGGTTAAGTAGCTTTATTGTTACTCTTGTATCCTCTGCGGCAATAAAATCACATTCGGAAAGCACCTGTACCGCACGGGGAGAAAAATCTCCAAGATTTCCGATGGGCGTACCCACAACATAAAGTATTCCTGCCATTATAAAACATTACCTTCCGCATCAAAGAGGGGCAAACGCTCAAGGTATATGATATCATCTCTGTCAGCTGCTTCACCCTCTGCAAGAACTGTGAGCTTGCCGATACAGTCGATTTCACCTGCTTCGAGAAGCTTTTCGATTGCTTTTAAGGATTCACCCGTTGAAATAACGTCATCAACAATGATTACCTTTTTACCTTTCATTTGCTCTGCTTCTGCAGTGTCAAGGTAAAGATGCTGTTCACCCTCTGTTGTGATTGAGTTAACAATAACATCAAAAACCCCTGTCATATAGAGCTTTGGTTTCTTCCTTGCAACAAAATATTTTTTACCGCTCTGGCGGGACATTTCGTGAGCAAGTGGAATACCCTTTGCCTCTGCGGTGATTATGTAATCGAATTCGGGAGCTTTTTTGAGAAGCTCTTCTGCACAAGCAACTGTAAGCTCTGCGTCACCGAACATAACGAAAGCACCAATCTGAAGCTTTTCGTTAAGAGGGCAGAGAGGGAGGTTTCTGTCTAAACCTGCAATTTTCATTGAATGATACATATGTATTCTCCTTTGGGGTGTATAAAAATACGCCATTTTTCAACATCTTAATTATATAATAACGGCAGAAAAAGGTCAATAAGAAACAATGTTGAAAATAGTCCGATATTATTGTATAATAGTTCTATATTTACTATAATTGCGAAGGGTGACAGTATGCACATTCCAACCTGCGAAACAAATGAACTTAATATCATACCATTTGAAGAGGCTCTTTTGAAAGAGGCAGACGGCTCTTTTGAGTATGACAGAAAAAAGTGGCTTTATGTACCGAATGATTATACAGAGTATCGTTATATCTTGGGTACAAGAGGGGAAAACCCCCTTATTTGCATCGGAATTAACCCATCAACTGCAAAGCCCGATGACCTTGATAATACTTTAAAGTCTGTTGAACGCACCGCCAATTTTAATGGCTTTGACAGTTTTATAATGTTTAATGTCTATGCCCAAAGAGCAACCAATCCCAAGGATATGGACGGCGCTTTCAATGAATATTTACATAACGAAAATATGAATGCTTTCCGTTATATTCTTTCTTCCTATGGGGAGGGCAAAACTCCTTCGGTGTGGGCTGCCTGGGGTACTATTATTGAAAAAAGACCGTATCTTATTCCCTGTGTTAAAGATATGATTAAAATCGGTAATGAATTCGGTGCAAAATGGTATACAGTCGGCAAACGCTCTGTTAAAGGACACCCCCACCACCCATTGTATCTTAAAAACAACAGTCCTGTTGAGGATTTTGATATAGAAAGCTATATTGATAGTATATAATACTCTGAAATTGTTGACTTTTTACGACAGTTTTGATAAAATTTTTTAATAAATTAAATAAAAGGAATGAATGCTTTGCCTATTATAGATTTTCTTGTGAATAACGCAAAAAATTACAAAAACGAGGTTGCACTCGTTGAAGTTAACCCCGAAATTCAGGAGAAAAACCGCCAGACATGGCGGGAATATTCTCTTATTGAAACTAATCCCTTTAATGTTGGCAGAACAGAGCTTACCTGGGGCGAGTTTGACAAACGCGCAAACCGTTTTGCAAACCTTCTTCTTTCAAGAGGTATTAAGAAAGGGGACAGAGTTGCAATTCTTCTTATGAACGGAATTGAATGGCTCCCGATTTACTTCGGTATTCTTAAAACGGGTGCTCTTGCAGTTCCTCTTAACTACCGCTATACTGCGGAAGAAATTAAATATTGTCTTAAGCTTTCCGATAGCGATGTTCTCGTTTTCGGTCCCGAGTTTACAGGTCGTGTTGAGGAAATTGCTCACAGAATCCCCGATGTTAAATATACTTTCTATGTGGGCGAGGATTGCCCCACATTTGCAGAAAGCTACGACAGACTTGTTACATATTGTTCTTCTCATGCACCCGGAATAGAGCTTACCGATGAAGACGAAGCGGCAGTTTACTTTTCTTCAGGTACAACGGGCTTCCCGAAAGCAATTCTCCACGCTCATAAAAGCCTTGTTCACGCGGCTTTGACAGAGCAGAATCATCATTCACAAGGCAGAGATGATGTTTTCCTTTGCATACCGCCCCTTTATCACACAGGCGCAAAAATGCATTGGTTCGGCTCTCTTGTGGCAGGTAGCAAGGCGGTTCTTCTTAAAGGTACAAAGCCTGAGTTGATTATAAAAACCGCAAGCGAAGAGAAATGCACAATTGTGTGGCTTCTTGTTCCGTGGGCACAGGATATTCTCGATGCAATTGAAAGCGGAAATATTGATTTAAGTGAATATACGCTTTCTCAATGGAGACTTATGCACATTGGTGCTCAACCTGTTCCGCCAAGCCTTATTAAGCGTTGGCTTTCTGTTTTCCCTCACCATCAGTATGATACTAACTACGGTCTCAGCGAATCAATCGGACCCGGTTGCGTGCATCTCGGTGTTGAAAATGTCCATAAAGTAGGCGCAATCGGTAAAGCCGGCTACGGTTGGGAAGTTAAAATCGTTGACGAGCGCAAAAATGTCGTTTCTCGCGGCGAGGTTGGTGAGCTTGCAGTTAAGGGTCCCGGTGTAATGCTTTGCTATTATAAGGACGAAAAAGCAACAGACGAAGTTCTCAGCGATGGTTGGCTTTATACAGGCGATATGGCGCAAGAGGATGAGGACGGATTTATCTTCCTTGTTGACCGAAAGAAAGACGTTATCATTTCAGGCGGTGAAAACCTTTACCCCGTACAGATTGAAGATTTCCTTCGTAAGTACGATAAAATCAAAGACGTTGCAGTTATCGGTCTTCCCGATGCCCGTCTTGGTGAAATTGCCGCCGCCATTATCGAGGCAAAAGAGGGTGAAACCATAACAGAAGAGGATATTAACGAATTCTGTTATGACTTGCCAAGATATAAACGTCCGAGAAAGCTTATTTTCGCAAAGGTTCCCCGTAACCCTACAGGTAAAATTGAGAAGCCCAAGCTTCGCGAAATGTATTGCGGTGAAAGCCTTGTTGCTTCACAGAATGAAATTAATAAATAATTTAACGAGGTACATAAAATGAAAAAATTACTTTTAGGTAATGAAGCGGTTGCACGCGGTCTTTATGAAGGCGGATGCAGAGTTGCTTCAAGCTACCCCGGAACGCCCAGTACAGAGGTTACGGAGTGCATTTCTGCATACGATGAAATTACAAGCGAATGGGCACCCAATGAAAAGGTTGCAATGGAGGTTGCGTTCGGTGCAGCAGTTGCAGGTGCGCGTTCATTCTGCGCTATGAAGCACGTTGGTCTTAATGTTGCAGCAGACCCTCTTTTCACTTCTTCCTATACAGGTGTTAATGCAGGTCTTGTTGTGGTTGTTGCGGATGACCCCGGTATGCATTCTTCCCAGAATGAGCAGGATAGCCGTCATTATGCTCAGGCTTCAAAAATTATGATGCTCGAACCCTCTGATTCCGATGAATGTCTTAAATATTCAAAGCTTGCATTTGAGCTTTCCGAGAGATTTGATACTCCCGTTCTTCTCCGCCTTACAACAAGAGTTTCCCATTCAAGAAGCCTTGCAGAAGTTTCTGATAGAGTTGATAACGGACTTAAAGCATACGAAAAGAACCCGCAGAAATATGTTATGGTTCCTGCTAATGCAAAGGGAAAGCACGTTGTAGTTGAAAAGAGAATTCTCGACCAAATCCAATACTGCGAAACCGAAGCAGCAGACAAGGGTCTTAACAGCGTTGAATATAACGATAAGAAAATCGGTGTTATTACCGCAGGTATCTGCTATGAATATGCAAAAGAAGCCCTTGGTGATAATGCGTCTTACCTTAAATTAGGTTGCGTTTATCCATTACCCGAAAAGCTTATCAAGGATTTCTGCGCAGAATGCGAAACAGTTTATGTTCTGGAAGAGCTTGACGATTATATTGAAACTCATTGCCGTAAAATCGGTGTTGATGTTAAAGGTAAAGCAGAGTTCACTCTTCTCGGTGAATATTCGCAGGGCCTTATCAGAAAAGTTATTCTCGGTGAAGAAAGCAAATCACTTAAAGCAGATGTAGATATTCCTGCAAGACCGCCTGTTCTTTGCGCAGGTTGTCCTCACAGAGGACTTTTCTATTCTCTTAAAAGATTGAATGTAACAGTTAGCGGTGATATCGGATGTTATACTCTCGGTGTTGCTAAACCTCTCGGTATGATGGATACTGTTCTCTGTATGGGCGGTAGTGTTTCAGGGCTTCACGGCAGAAACCTCGCAGACCCTGAACATGCAAACAAATCCGTGGCGGTTATCGGTGACTCAACCTTTATTCACTCAGGTGTTACGGGACTTATTGACATTGCTTATAACAACAGTAATTCTGTTACAATTATTCTTGATAACAGTATCACAGGTATGACAGGCCACCAGCAGAACCCCACAACAGGCTTCAATATCAAGGGCGAGCCTGCAGCGGCAGTTAGCCTTGAAAAGCTTTGTGAGGCAGTTGGTATCAACAATGTTTTCGTTGTTGACCCCTATAACCTCGATGAGTGCTACACGACAATTAAAAATGCACTTGAGCTTAATGCTCCTGCGGTTATAATTTCAAGAAGACCCTGTGCTCTTCTTAAAACTGTTAAGCATAATCCCCCTCTTAAGGTTAATAAAGATAAATGTAAATCCTGCAAAATGTGTATGAAAATCGGTTGCCCTGCGATCAGCATGAAGGACGGTAAGGCTGAAATCGACTTTACACAGTGCCTCGGTTGCAATGTTTGTTCTCAGCTTTGCAAATTCGGTGCTATTGAATAAGAAAGGAGAGGCTAAAAATGAATAAAGCTATAATGATAGTTGGCGTTGGCGGTCAGGGAACACTCCTTGCAAGCCGTATTTTAGGTAGTGCTCTTCTTTCACAAGGGTACGATGTAAAGGTTTCTGAGGTTCACGGAATGAGTCAGCGTGGCGGTTCAGTTGTAACTTATGTTAAATATGGTGAGAAGGTTTATTCTCCCGTTGTTGGCGAAGGAGAAGCAGACCTTATTCTTGCTTTCGAACAGCTTGAAGCAGCAAGATGGCTTTCATGCCTTAAGCCCGAAGGAAAAGTTATTGTTAACACACAGAAAATTGACCCTATGTCAGTTGTTATCGGTGACTGCGTTTACCCCGATGGTGTTCTTGATGCAGTAAGAGCTGCAGGCGCAGCAGTAGTTGAGCTTGATGCTCTTCCTCTTGCAGTAGAAGCAGGTTCACCTAAGGCTACAAATGTTGTTCTTATCGGCGCAATGGCAAAGAATACAGATATTCCAAAGGAAATCTGGCTTGATGCAGTTAAATCCTGCGTCCCCGCAAAATTCCTGGAAATGAACCTTAAAGCATTTGAGTTGGGCTACAATAAATAAAAACAAGGATTCAGGACAGTAAAATGTCTTGAATCCTTTAACTTTTAAACTGGTATCTGGTAACTGGCATCTATACAAAGCTGTGCGCAGCCACCCGAAATTTGCAACTTGCCACTTTCAACTTGCCACTGGATTATACATCGGTATAATCCACCTCAATATACCCATCACCATCAATATCCTCAGGCAACTGTGGTTTGTTTTTGTTCATAACAATTTCAGAAACTATTTTAATTATACCAAAAACTAAAAGTCCGAAGCCGACCATTGATGTAATTGAGGTTGCACCCTTAAAGGGATTAAGGACAAGTGAAACGCCATATATTGCAATAAAACCTGCAAAGATTTTTGAAAAAAGACCTCCTTTACCCGAAAAAAAGGTTGAAACTCCGTAAACCACAACAGCGACGCCCATAATAAAGGGGAGAACGGACATCAGAAATTTCGGGTGTAAAAGAAGCATAAAGGCAACTGCCAAAAGCACAATTCCCGATATTATATCAATAATATTGGGTGTGCTTTCTTTTTTATCTTTGATATAGCGAACAAGTCTTATTATTCCGCCGATAAGGCAAGCTGTTCCTAAAACATAACAAACTGTCATTAAAGATGTATCGGGGAAAAGGAGCACAAACAGCCCTACTATTGCAAAAACACCACCGATAACCACATTGAAAATATTATCAGGTAATTTCTTTCTTAATTTCTTCATTTTTTATATTCACCTTATACTTATAATTATTTATAATTCTATTATTAGGTATATTGTACCACAAAAAACTACCAAATATTAACAAAACTTTTAATAATGATTGAATAATTACGAATTACGAATTGAGTTCAGCATGCTTTTCATTAATTTTCTCTGTAATCTCTTCCATATATTTTCCGTGGAGCTTGAATTTGAAGGTGAATACCAACAAAGAAAGCACAAGGAGAATAATTGGTGCAATGAGCATCATAAAGCTGATTGCGGATTTAACACCCTCGCTATTCTGGGCGTGGAGATTTTCATTATAGTGTGAAATTTCAAGACCTGAGAAGAGGATGATTGTCTGAATGGTGTATGCCATTTTCTGCAAAAAGCCCTTCATAGAGAAGGTAATGGATTCAGAACGGAAGCCCATTTTAACCTCGCCGTAGTCAACAATATCTGCAAGGAAAACAGTTTGGGAAACGAACATTGAGGCAACTCCTATAGAAGCCACAAGGTAGCTGAAGTTCATTGCCATATACGAACCAAAAGCCGTAACGCAAATTGTCATAGCGGTGAAACCGACAATTGCAAGGGAAAGGGAAACCTGATAGCATCTTCTTCTTGACATAAACTTTGTAAGAATGGGAACAACACCAAGACCCAAAACAGAGCCAACCGCACCGATAATGTTAAAGGTGGATTGCTTTGCGGGGTCACCTGCCACAACGTCGAAGAAATAAACGCCAACGCCTGAAATCATATACCATCCTGCATTTGAGAGCATTGCAAAAAGCATAAATATAAGAAGCTGGTCGTTGTTTTTTGCAATGTTGAACATCTTCTTGAATGTAAATTTTTCCGGTTGTGATGTGATATGTTTTTCCTTTGTGTTTAAAACAGAAAGAGATGAGAAACCAACAAGAGCGCAAGCGCAGATAATTGCCCAAAGGCTGTAGCCTTTAGCATCTGCAATTTTCTCTCCGTTATATGTAGCTTCGCTCAATAAGGGAAGCATAACAGGAGTGAGAATTGAAATGATTCCCTGACCAAGACCTGAAAAGGTTCTTGCAACCGTTGCGATTAAACTGCGCTCTTTAGGGTCGCTTGTGAAGGATGGAACCATTGACCAATAGGGAATATCAGCCATTGTGTTTGTCATACCCCAACCAACGTAAAGCACCGCAACATAAATGTAAAGGGGAATTCCGCCCAGTTCAAAACCGGGATTTGAAAACAAAAGCGAAAGAACCACTGCATTACAGCAGGAGCCGATAAGAATCCAAGGGCGGTATTTACCCATCTTGGTTTTTGTATTGTCAACAATTGTACCCATCATAGGGTCATTGATTCCGTCCCAGATACGCGCAACGGGTGTCAGAAATAAAAGGAATTTTTTATTAAGATGCAGAATATCGGTTAAATACTTTGCAAGGTATGAATAAAAAAGTCCGTAGCTTAAATCAAGACCTACCGCGCCCACACCGTAGGAAAGCATATTTTTGATTTTATCTTTTTTCATATTATCACCCCGAAATTTTATTTCATTTCAATAGGTTTAATGTTAAAGCAGAACGTTAAATATTTCTCGTCAAACAGTCTGTTGTTTTCGTCATTATTGAGCTCACTGCTTTCGCTTAAAGCGTTAAAACGAGCGTCAATGTTGAAAATTGTGTAGGGCTCTTTTTCTAACTCGAAATCGTGTTTCTTTTCTGTTAACTGCTCTGCAGAATAGTGAGAAGCGTTAAAGGAGAATTCCTCTGCACCGCAGGAGCCTGTAACGAAAAGTCCGTTCCCGCCATTTTTACCGACAGCAACTCTTCTTGTTTTAAAGTGTGAGGAGTTTTCTTGAGGACGAATATAGTGAACGAAATTGTCTGTAACTGTCAATTCATATTCGCCGAAACGGGCAGATTTGTAGCGGTCAGGATAGGTTTCTGTTTCACCGAGACCGAAATATCTGATGTCCTCAAATTCTTCATTCATAAGAAGTTCAAGTCCCAAACGGGGAAGAAGAGGTGCGTTTTCGCGGATGTCACCTGAAAGCGCAATATCAACAGAGCCGTCACCGTGGAAAATATGAGTTAGCTTGCCCTTTAAAATCGGGGGATTTGCAGGTCCGCCGAGAGCAATTTCGGAAACGATTATAACCTTGTTATTGCCTTCTTCAATTTCAGTTGAATAAGTTTTCTGCGCAACGTGATGAAGATGGTTTGCATACCATTCATCAACAGAGCCTCTGTTGTAAGCAGGGGCGTGCCACATTTTGAACTTGACGGGAGCTTCAAGGAATTCCTTGCCGTCCTTTTTAATGGAAGCAATTCTGCCGTAGGGTTTGTCAAAAATGTATTCGATATCACCGCAGGTGATAACTGCATATCTTTCATTTTCTCCGAGAACAACCTTGTTGCCGTCCTTGACTGCCTCTGCCTTTTCTGTTTCAATTTCAAACTGCAAGAATCCGATTTCGTAGCCTTTTTCTGCCCAGGGGGTATCATTTTTCTGGCAGATAGAAGCAGTTACAAAGCAGTCACCTGAAAGGTCGTATAAACGTTCGTCAAAAAGCTTGTACGCAGCAGAGCTCTGCGGTGCAATATCAAGTGTATCAATTTCACCCTCTGCGATAACCTTTTCATTTGAGGTCAGTTTCCATTTCAAAGTAAGGTCAGAAAGGCTTGTGAAATAGCGAACGCTTTTAACAGTCATTTCGCCGTTTTCAAATGTTGCTCTGAAAGGCTCATAAACCTTTTTCATATCATAGTAACCGGGGCGGAGACTTCTGTCGGGGAAAACAAGACCGTCAAGGCAGCAAATTCCGTCATTGGGGAATTCACCGAAATCACCGCCGTAAAGGTAACGGGGGTTGCCGTTTTCGTCGGGAATATTTACCGAGTGGTCGCAGAATTCCCAGATACAGCCGCCGCAGAAATTGTCGTGTTTATCAACAAGCTCCCAGTAATCATAAACGTCACCCGTGGACATAGAGCAAACATATTCGCACATATAGAAAGGCTTTGTATATTCCTCGTTTTTGCAGTAAGCGTCAATATAATTAACCCCTGCATACATTCTGCTTTCAACATCGGAAATATCCTTGAAGCATTCCCCTTCGGGAACCGCCTTGAATTCAAGGTGGGAGTTTTCATAGTGAACGAGAGCATTTTCGTTACGGGATTTTATGTATTTTCTCATAGCGCGGTGGTTTTTACCGCAACCGCTTTCGTTACCCAGGGACCACATAACAACGCAACCGTGGTTTTTATCTCTTTCGAAGAGCCTTGCAGATCTGTCAACATAAGCCGCTTCCCATTCGTCAACAGTTGAAAGCATTGACCAGCGCATCCAATCCCAATCTGCGTCTGTATTGAAGCCCATACCGTGAGTTTCAATGTCTGCCTCGTCAACGATGTAGAAGCCGAGAGCTTCGCAAAGGTCCAAAAATCTCGGGTCGTTAGGGTAGTGAGATGTTCTTATGCAGTTAACATTTGCGCGTTTTAAAAGAAGCAAATCTTCAACCATCTGCTCTGTTGTAACAACATAGCCGTTGAGAGTTGAATCGTGGCGGTTGATACCGCGGAGCTTAACACCCTTGCCGTTAACAAGGAAAACCTTATTTTCAATTTTAACTTCCGAAAGACCAATCAGGAAAGGAACAATTTCATCCTCAACAGTGAGGAAAAGAGTGTAAACGAAAGGTGTTTCGTCATTCCACATTAAAGGATTCTGAATTTCAATATTGAATGTGCTTTCTCCACTTTCGCTTGTAGCGATAACGTCACCTTTGGGAGAAGCAAGACCGTAAAGAACAGGAGCATCACCAACTAAATCACATTCAACAGTAAGCTTTGCAAGGGAATAATCCTCGTTAAAGCTCTGTCTTATGTAAACATCTTTCAAGCGGTTTTTGCTTCTTGAAAGAATGTATACTTCTCTAAAAATACCTGAAAGGCGGAAATAGTCCTGGTCCTCGAGATATGAGCCGTCGCACCATTTAACTACAATAACGGTAATTCTGTTTTTGCCTTCGTGAAGATGTTTTGAAATATCAAATTCACTTGTGCAGTGGGAAACCTGACTGTAGCCAACAAATTCACCGTTGATTAAAAGATAGAAGCAGGAGGAAACACCCTCGAAAGTTATAATATTATCTCTTTCGAGCATTTCTGCGCTGACATCAAATTCCTTAATGAATACGGAGCAGGGATTGTCCTCGGGAACATGGGGCGGGTCTGTGGGGAAGGGGTATTTAAGGTTGGAGTAAAGGGGAGAATCGTGGTGAATATCTTTATAAAGCTGAATATTACCGGGAACTTCAACTAAGGGTAAATCCTTAGTCGGAAATTCCACTGTAAGATATTCGTCCTGTAAATCCTCAAAGCTGTCAAAGAATTTAAAGCTCCAGTCATTACCGCAAAGATTGGTTAAATAATATGATTTATTGCGGTCGCCTGAAAGAGCAGCTTCAAGATTATCGTAGGGAATAAAATAGGCACGGGGCTTTTCAGTGCCTACGTGTAAATGTTCAAGAGTTTTGTGATATGGTGTGAATTTCATAGTATACTACCTCGGGATTATATTTTTGCATCCCACAAACCGCAGAAGCTGTCAATGGGATCGGTTCCCTTGAAAGCATCGGGTCCTGTGAGAAGCTTGTCAACAAGAGCATCAAGCGTGTGGGGCTTACTATCGTAAGCATTGATATAGGTGCGAACCTGTGGAATGTCTGCAAGCATTGTAGGAGCGTTAACGCTGACTGCAACAACGGGAAGCTCGAATACATACCACGGAATTTCACCGCCACCCTTCGAAAGACCAAAGCTTGGTCTGCCGTTTGTTACGTCGCAAAGTGTGATTACCAAATCCTGCTCCGAAACAAAATCTGAAATAGCATTTTTGCCTGCAAAGTAAAGGTTAAGGCTTGGCTTTTCACCTGCAGCAATTTGCTTTTTCATTTGCTCGAGGGGACTTTCGTAAATAAACGCGTCAAACCCCTTTTCGATAAGACGGTCGCGAAGCTCATCTGCAGGATTTTTCTTAGCACCGCCACCCATTGCCATTTGCATAAGGGCATCCATTGCACCTGCCGCACCTTTAACATAGACAATCATAATGCGTTTATATTTTTCGGGTGTTAACGGAAGAACGTCAGCGTCCTTGTATTTTACAAGTGTGATACTGTCCTTGCTGATTTCTTCGGCAGCTTTTTTGTATTCTTCCTTTCCGATAACCTCTGAAGCAGGCGCTGAGGGAACAAGATTTTCTTTCTTGTGAAGTCCCATGTGGGCTTTAAGACCGATAATTCTTGTAAGCGCTTCTGTCATACGCTCTTCGCTGATAATTCCGTTTTTATAAGCATCAAGCATTGTGTTGAAATCTTCGTCAGGGTCGTTGAAGAAAAGGAACATATCGCAACCTGCATTGATTGAAGCAGGGAGCATTTCTTTTCTTGTCATTCTATCGGTCATGGCAACCATATGACTTGCGTCTGTAACTACCATACCGTTAAAGCCTAATTTATCACGTAATAAGCCCGTCATAATTTCTGGGCAGAGAGTTGCGGGAAGAAGCTCTTCATCTGTGATATCGGGACGAACCTCGCGCATATATTCGCGCATCATAATATGACCGCCCATTATGGCTTCAAGGCCGCCGTCAATAAGAGCTCTATAAACGTGGCCGTAGGTTTCCATCCACTCCTTTTCACCGAAGGCGTTAAGGTTATTTGCAATATGAGCATCGCGGAAATCCTGACCATTACCGGGGAAATGCTTTGCAGCACAAGCGAAGCCGTCAATAGTGTGAGCGCCGTCAAGATATGCACGGCTCATTTCGGCAACTCGCCGGTGGTCGTTACCGAAAGCACGGGCAACAACCTCGGTGTTTTCCCAATTATAGTGAATGTCGCAAACGGGAGCAAAAGCCATATTGCAACCGACTGCGGCAGCTTCTTCGTTTGAGTATTTACCCAATTCATAAGCGTGTTCTTTTTTTCCTGTTGCGCCGATTTTTATTCCGCTCGCAATATATGTGCCGTCACCGCAAGCACCGTTACCGCCCGTTTCCGTGTTGCAGGCAATTATTAAGGGGATTTTCGCATATTTTTGTAGGGTAGCATTTTGCATCTGAACTGCCGTTGATGGCATATTGTTATAACGGCAACCGCCAAGGTGGTATTTTTCCATTAGTTCTTTAAGATATTCTTCCTTGATATCTGCAGTAAGCTGGAAAAACAATTGACCAACCTTTTCTTCAGCGCTCATAGAAGCGATGGTGCTTTCAACCCAGGAAATATCCTCATCTGAAAGATAATAGGGATTTGCTCTTAAATCAACCATTCTTGTTACCTCCGAGATTATTTAAAAATTGAGAAATTTTACTTTCTTGATATTTTCCGCCGTAGGAATTATTTATGAATTTTTCAAAGCCTTCGTCAATAAATTCGACCCAGGATTCAGTTTCTTTACGAACTAATATGGGGTAATAATAGACTCCGTTTTTCTCTGCCGACTGCATATCACCGGAAGCATCACCGCACATAAGAATATTTTCGGGAGAATAACCCTTTTTAATAAGCTCGCCTATGCAGAAAGCCTTGCTTCCGTCATTCTGAGTCAGCACAATGTCTACGTGAGCAAGTAAACCGTGACGTTCCCATTCCTCTAAAACCGCATTAAGATTTGCGCTCGAAACTATTGCAACATCCGCTCTTGTGTGAGCAAATTCCAGCGCTTCACGGGCTTTTTTAAAGGGCTTGATTTCACTTTCGGGAAGTGATTTGATTTTTTCGTTGACTGCTTTGCTCCAACTAAGAGCTTTTTTGAAAATTTCGTTATCTTCTCTGCTTTCAATTTCACGCTCTAAAGCCACGTTTGAAAGCTCGGGACTTTCCTCAACCCACTTAGCTAAAGAGTTTACACCCTCAATTGTGCAGAATTTGTCATTAACCTCGCTCAATGCAAGGGACAGACCTTTGAAACGGTTTATACCTCGAGTCATTGTGTAAAGATTGACTTCGTTCCAACGCCTGAGAATTTCATCCTGCCATTCTTCAAGCTTCCATTCCGTTACCATACACGGACCAAAGCACTTGAAATGCTTAATGTCCATTGTGTCCATAGCGCAACCGTCGCTGTCCACACAAATCAGAAAATCTTTCGTCTTTTTAAATTCGGAAAGGGATATCATAAATTTTAATCCTTTCTTAAAATTTAGTTCTTTCATAAAGAACTTTCTGACTATATTATTTACATTTTACAATAAAAATTATGTGTTGTAAATATGGATATAAAACATATAAATAAAAAAAAGTTGTTTATATACATTATCAACTGAATACTATAATTATCTCTTTTATAAAAAAGTAGGACAATTTGTAGGACAACGGGGAAAAACAGGTCAAGAAACGATATAATTTTGCAGTTTTTCTTGTGCTAATGACAGTCGATTTGACCTTATATGAGTGTATATATCGGTGTTTACGGCCCGGCCACCGCAAAAGCAGTTGCAGACTTCAGAAAGAAAACCAAACTCACTGAAGGCAATCGCTTCGGCAAAGGCTGCCTTGCAAAAGCTAAAACAGTTAAAAAGTAAACTTAAAGCCTCATCAGGAATAATTCTTGATGAGGCTTTTTTTATTTGTTTATAAAGTTCTCCATTGCTTTTTTGAGTACCTCTGCTTGTGAAACATCTTCTTCAATGCATTTTGCCTTGAAGAGTTCCGCCAAGTCCTTGGGTACGCGAATTGAAACGGGAGTGTAAACCTTTTTATTATATCGGCTTTTAACTTCCGTTGATGTTGTAGTCTTACGTTTAGGCTTTTCGTTCATTTTTTATCCTCCTAACCTGTTTAATGATATCAATAATTATAATAACCGCATAAGCAAAAAACAAAACACGCATTGCAGGTGTTAAACCGATATTTGCATATATAATTAATAAACAAACAAGAAGTATAAACCAAAAACTATTTTTTTTCACTTGTAAAACTCCTTTCATTATGATATAATATAAATACCCCAAGGGGGGGAGGGGCTTTCGCCCCTCGTTTACCTACCACCAACGAATTGCGGTTATCAAAGCGGCTACAGCAACTACTGCTTTAATTACCAACTCGGCGATTTCAAAGGCGGTAGGTTTTTTGTTTGCCTTTTTCATTCTTCTCACCTCCCTTAACTGTCTATATTATAACATACTGCGTGCAGTATGTCAAGAAAAAAACGCGAAAAAAATTAAAAATTTTTAGTGTTTTTTTGAAAGTGCGTTTGGTATCGTATGCTATCTTTGTTATAAAAAAAGTAGGACAAAAAGTAGGACAAAAAACCGAAAAATTACGAACATAGGCGAACAGTCAAGGAAAGAAAAACGCAAAAAGAAAACCGCCAAAACCCTTTTAAAATCAAGGTTTTGACGGCTTTGTGGCGGAGAGCAAGGGATTCGAACCCTCGAAACGGTTTTGGCCGTTTACACGAT
>CAZUZV010000028.1:0-27294 GCA_964624385.1 uncultured Eubacteriales bacterium
GTGCGTTTGAAAACGGTGTTCTTACAGGTAAGGGTCTTTCCTACGGCGGTTCTCTTGTTCGCCCCGAAGCAACAGGCTTTGGTGCTACATACTATGCAGTTGAAGTTTTCAAACATTTCGGCGAAGATATTAAGGGCAAAACATTTGCTCTCTCCGGTTTCGGTAACGTTGCTTGGGGTGCTGCAAAGAAAATCAACGAACTTGGCGGTAAAGTTCTTACAATTTCCGGTCCTGACGGTTATGTTTACGACAAAGACGGCATAAGCACAGATGAGAAGATTGAATATCTTCTTGAAATGCGTGCTTCCGGTCGTGATAAAGTTCAGGATTACGCTGATAAATTCGGTGCTGAGTTCTTCCCCGGTCAGAAACCGTGGGGTGTAAAGGTTGATGTTGCAATGCCTTGTGCAACTCAGAACGAAATCAATATGGACGAAGCAAAGAAGCTTGTTGCAAACGGTGTTCAGTATTACATCGAGGTTGCTAATATGCCCACAACAAACGATGCTCTCGAATACCTCAAGGAAAATGTCAAGGTTGTTGCACCTTCAAAGGCAGTTAATGCCGGCGGTGTTGCAGTTTCTGCTCTTGAAATGGGTCAGAACTCAATGAGATACAACTGGACTGCAGAAGAAGTTGATGCAAGACTTCAGCAGATTATGAAACAAATCCACGACAACTCCGCAGCCGCTGCTGAACAGTACGGTCTTGGCTATGACCTTGTTTCAGGTGCAAACATTGCAGGTTTTGTAAAAGTTGCTGACGCTATGATGGCACAAGGGGTTATCTAAAAAACTAAGAATATTAAAGACGATAACTTTTTCGACAGTTATCGTCTTTTTTGTTTGTCTAAATTACCCAACACTTTAACACTCTTTTTGTAGATCTACACATTTTTTGAAATATTCAATAAAAAATATTTACTTTTTGTTAGAATTATGTTAAATTGGTTTCGTAAAAGTTTCGGAATAGTTTCTTATAATTCTCTCAGGAGGTTTACTATTTATGTTAAAGTTTTTTAAAACAAAAGTAGGTTTCACCCTTGTTGAATTAATGGTGGTATTAGTAATTTTAAGTGTAATTCTTGCAATTGGTATTCCTTCTTATCGTAATGTTTCTAAAAGTAATCGAGTAAAGGTTTGCCGTGTTGAACGGCGGGAAGTTGTAGCAGAGGTTAGAGCATGGTGTAACGATAATAGATTTAACGAAGACTACTCTTTTACAATTACCAGCGACGGAGAAAGCGGAACAGTTGTCGCTGAACCGGCTTCCAATGTTGAAATGATAACCAACGATGTTTTTGGTGGAGAAGTTTATCACTGTCCCGGAAACGGAACATACACAATAACATTGACAAAAAATCTCAATTCAACAGTAGGTATAAAAGTTGTTTGTAATGGTGGAGACGATGGCGATTGTCACATAGATGAATAATAAAAAGGTATGATGCGTTAAGCATCATACCTTTTTTATGCAAATCAGCAAATTTATTAAAGAATCTCTACTGTACCATCTTCGTAGACTTTAATCTTATCCCCTGTCTTAACCGTGTTAAGGAATTCTTCACCGAGGCAGTCAACTGTGGGCATTGGAGTATCTGTCCATACAGAGCCAAGAATACAACCCGCTGCTGCGAGAGAGTCAATATGCTCTGAGAAAAGCATACATGCAGGGCTTTTTTCCATAACCTTTGCACAGTAAAGAACCATACCACCTGTTGTTGAGCCGATAGTCTGAGGAAGACAAAGAGCTGAACCACCCATGGGCTTTTCGAAAATATCAGCATTGTTCTGGTCACCGCATTTTGCAGTTTTATCCTCAGGCTTATCAAACTGAAGTGCAGTCTGGAAAGATGCAAGTGTATTAAAACCGCCATGTGAAACGAGAGCAGTTGCTTCTGCTGTACCCGGTACTACGGGACGTCCTTTAAATGTTTTCATCTTATTTTGCCCCCTTTGTGATTATATCAAGTATCTCTTCACTTGTGTAGTAACGAGATGTTGTGTATGTACGAAGTTTATTTGAGTTTGTAATAACTCTACCGATTTTAGCCAGGGGGTTATTCATATACATAAGAGGACAAATGTAGCTGAGAGTTACACCTGTTGCAGCAAGTTTTGCAGCATATTCTGTTTTGTTGAATTCATCGCAAACAGCAGGAGCTGCTGTAAATACTGTGGGGATTGTAACTTTCTTTCTGCCACTCTTTTTAAGACCTTCACAAACATTATCTGTCCACTCTTTGAGCTGACGGAGTGAAAGATGAGGACAACCTACAAAGCAAAGCTGAGGAGCCTTGTCAGGCTTTTTCCACATTACAGGATAGGAATTTTTAACTCTTTCAAGCTCTGCATCATCAATTACATAAACCTGTGCATTTTCAGCAATGAGGCTATCGCCCATTTCAACTGCTTCGGGAGTAAGACCTTCGATATGATAAAGACCAACCGCACCATTGGAGGCAGTAGCCGCACCAAAGTCTTTAAGGTATGCTTTTGCATCATCGTCAAGCTCTGTGCCGATCCAATCAGTAAGGCCCTTAACAAAAGGAACATCTTCCATAACCTTCATACCGATTGCGGAACCAAGAACCTGAGCTTCAGGTTTCTTTTTACATTTAACTTCAACAACCCAAGTTGCTTTTCTTCCTTCATCGGTAACAAGACCAAAGTAAGGAACAAAACCTGCAATTGAGCCGAAAAGTTCAATAATACCCGAGTTACGGTTACAACGAGCACCAAGAACAGAGTTTGCATAAACAACCGCGCTTGACTCTGCCCATGAAAGAATATCGCCCTTCTTGGGAAGGTTACCAACCTCGTTCATATAGCAAGTACAGGTATATGCTTCATCACTTACAAGACCTAACTTTCTGAGCTGTTCATCATAGCTGTCCTGCTTTGTGTACATAAATTTGTTGAACACAAGGTTCTTTGCAAAGTTTGACGGTACCTTAGGGTCAACAGGCTTGGGGTCAACAGAAAACTTCTGTTTAGATGAAAGACCTGCATCAATAAGCTGCTGCATAAGGTCATAAACAGGAGTCATAACCTTAAGACCGAAGCTTGTAACAAGGTGACCCATTTCGCTTGTTACAGGAACCATTTTGGTTGCACCGAAAGCTTCACCGTACATAACAAGGGTCTTTACAACCTTTGCCATTGTTTCACCCTGTTCACCATTAAGCATGGCGAGTTGTTCCGGGGTTAATTCCATTTTGTAGTCCATCATATTCATCCTTTCTTGAATTACGGTTTAACACATATTTCATTGTAACACAAAACATATAAAATGCAAATACTTTTTGTTAAAATAATAACTATTTCTCGCAAAAGCGACAAAAAAGACTTTTGCAAAACAAAAGTCTTTTTTCGATAGCTAGATTATAACAAAATCCTTTGCAGAAATCAAAATACCGTTAACCTCTACAACAGATGGGTTATAGTTCACATAAACAACCTTGCTGAAATCATAGGTTATTTTATAAACACCTGAAACCACTTGCTCGTGGGAGGTCATTTTCATATCCATCAAAGGCAACATTCTTTTAACAGAAGAATAATATTTTGCAGTTTGGGTTGCATAAACGCCGTAATCAAGAACATCACATTTATCATAGGTGAAAACAAATGATGGAGAAGCACCATATTCAACCGCTTTCAAAACTGCATCGGCGCTGTTCTCAAAAAGGTTCACAGGCTCCGAACCGTAGCAAACGCTTCCGTGAAGAACCATTTGAAGAAGAGGAACAGCCGTAACGCCCTCATATTCTTCAAGAACACAACTTTGAGTTACCGAGAAAACCGCATCAGCCTGATTCAAAAGATAAACTGCAGGATTAGTCAGCATAAGACCACCGCTCACACTTAATGCTTGAGTTTTATCTTTTAAATTATTTAAAGCCGTTTGCCTGTCCACACCGCCTAAAACATCGGTATAGAGAAGATACGATAAATCATTTATGCAAATATTCCCTGATTCAATTTTGGAAATAAATTTATAAACCTTTGAAATATTGGAATAGGCATAATTATAGGTACTTACATCGGATTTGACCTTTTCTTTTGCAAGATAAGTTCGCAAATCACTATATAAATCCACATTGTTGCTACCGTTTTTATCAGGTGTAACAGAGAAATTGACATCATACCAAACGGTGCTGTTCTTCTCACTTGCCAGATCACAAAGGGAGTTATAGCCTTTTTCACCACCGAGAACACTACTTATGCTGTCACAGCCTTTAGCGCCTGAATTTAAGCCCCTATCCCCAGCACCTGCGAATCTTAAAGCAATGCATCTGACACCACGGGACTTTAAAAGCGCAATAATTTCCGAACCATTTTCGAAGGTAGTGTAAGCATCATTTTTCTTACCGTTCTCGCTACCGATTGCTGTAATAAAGAACGGAAAATCAACAAATGCATCACTCATTTCTGAAGGTAAATAACCTTTATCTGTAAGATTATCTCTAACAATAGAGGAAACTGTATTGTAGTTTATATCACCTTTTGTTGACAGATAATAGATTTGGGAAATCACTCCACTGTATGATTCACCCTTAACAAGTCTGCCGTCAACCTTGCCGTAAGCAGTTACAATGAATGTATTATATAAGCTTCCGCCCGTATTTTTATTGTGTTTTACATAAATTGAAGAAAGAGCATCGCCATCATCTATGACTGTTGTTAACAAAATACCGTTTTTCGTCATTGCGAAGCAAGGCAAGGTTGCGCCTTGAGCATACTCACCAAAGGTTATGTCACTTCCGTAAACATCAAGAGTCTGAGAATAAGCCTTATCAGCTTTTGCAGTTAAGTCGATTTGGGCACCACAACCGTCAGGAACAGTATAAAAGCATTCATTTTCAGGATCATTCTCTGAAAAAAGTCCGGGTAAAATACTGATTTTTTCTATACAATAACCATCTTTTAAAACAACATCATTTGTGTCTATCTCTACTTTTAAGCCTCCGTTTTCTTCATAGAACTTAACGGGAATAATTTCGGAGATATTCCCCTCTTTGTCCTCAACGAAAGAATATGTTATAGTAACTGTATTTTTCTTATCACTTTCAACTATGAATTCGCCAAAATCAGAACTGTTTACCGTACTGTTTTTTATATAAGAATTGCCCATATTATCTCTTACAGTTAACGAAAGCACACAGGCAAGTTTATTCTCAGCGGCATCATTTGAATGAGAATTAAAAACCACCTTACCGTTTTTATCGGTTATTGCAACAGCGGAAGTTTTTTTATTCACATAAAGAGTAGCTGAATCGGTTTCTACGAAGGATTCATAATCATCTCCGAATTCGTACCCCTTTTGCTCCCCCTGACCAAGATTTATCTGAATAGCATTTTGGGTAAAAAGGCGCGGAACAAAAATACCGCATAAAATCCCTGCAATCACCAAAACGCACAGTACAGGTATCAAAATTTTCTTTTTACTTTTTCTCTTGCTCATAAAAGCACCAATCCATAAAACAAATTCCATAATATAATAACATAAACGCACTTTTTATGCAACCAAAAGAACCCGCATTGGCTAAAGAAATTGTAAAATAACTCTTAACTAAATGTAAATAAAGTAATATATACAAATAAATATGCAAAATGTACTTGTAAATTTTTTTGTTTTAGTATAAAATAAAACCAATATTGTGTGGCGACTTATGTCACATTATAAAAGAAAGCAAAGGATGAAAATTAATGGCAAACAATGAAATCAAAACTAATGCCGAAATCTACCGCGAGCAGCGTAAGGAACGCCTTGCAAAAGCGGCCAAGAAGAAAAGCAACGGCAAAGCTGACAAAATCATCAGAGTTCTTGTTAAGGTAGTTTGTATTGTACTTATTGCCGGTTTGGTGCTTTACGGTGCAGGCAACATTCTTACAAAGGTTTTCTGTCTTCCTCAGAAAATTCTTACCGTTGCTACATACGGTGATGAAAAAATCAATGTTGCAGAATACAACTACTACTATATGAGCCTTTACAACCAAATTGCAACAACAACTCAGCAGATTGATTCCTACTACGGTTCGGGCTACGGTGCTTATTACACAGGCTTTGATGTTACTGTTGACCCTGCGGAACAGGACTATATCGGTGAAGACGCTCCTGAAGATGTTGAGACTTGGGCAGACTATTTCAGACTTATGGCTCCCGAAAAAGCGGTTATTCAGAGAACCCTTTACAATGACGCTATGGGTGACGAAGCTAAAAAAGCGGGCTTTGAAATCACTGAAGAAATGCAGGCTGAAATTGATGAGCAAATTGAGTCCACAATCGAACAACTTGCAGAGTCTGCAGAGGAAAATGATTATTCTCTTGATAACTACATCTCAAAATCCTGTGGTGAAGGTCTTACAGAAAAATCATACAGAGAGCTTATAAATCGTGATCTTATTGTTGAAGAATACCTCACCTGGTACGAAGAGAACATCTCGGAAACAATTACAGATGATGATGTAAAATCTTATTACGAAGATAATAAAGCTGACTACGATTTAGCAGATGCAAGACTTTTCGCAATTTCATATGCAGAAGCGGAAGAAGATAGCGAAAGCGAAGACCCAACTTACACAAAGAAAGAAGCTAAAAAGCTTGCAACAGAATTCAAAAACAAAATTACTGATGAAGCTTCCTTCGTTGAACTCGCAAAAGAATATGCACTTCCCTCTCAGGTAGAATCTTACGAAGAAGACAGTGCTACTCTTGCTGAAGGCCTTGTAAAATCCTCAATCGTTGATGTTGCAGCAAATGTTGCTGAATGGCTCTTTGATGATGCCAGAAAAGCAGGAGACTCTGCGGTTATTGATGAAGAAGATTCAGAAGTATACTATATCGTATATGTTGTTTCTCCCGCTGCACCCGACACACTTACTGCAGGCGCAGATGTAAGACACATCCTCGTTGAAGCTGCAACAACAGGCGAAGATTCAGAGGGCAACGAGGTTGACCTTTCTGAAGATGAAATTGAAGCAAACTTCACCGCAGCTAAAAAAGAGGCAGAAAAGATTCTCAAAGAGTGGAAAGACGGCGATGCTACAGAGGACAGCTTTGCAGCACTTGCTACAGAAAAAACTGATGATACAGGTTCTACTGAAACAGGCGGTCTTTACGAAGATATCACCTCAACAAGCAGTTATGTTCCCGAATTCCTTGATTGGGCTCTCGCTTCACACAAGGTTGGCGACACCGGCATAATCAAAACAGATTACGGTTATCACGTTATGTACTTTGTAGGCGCTGAAGAAATGGAAAAATGGGAAAGTGATGTTCGTGATGCAATTGCTACTGAGGAATTCACAAACTACTCAACAGAACTCTATGAAGGAATCGCAGAGAAAATTGAGAAATCTGAATTCTTAATCAACCATTTCGTTAAAACAAACGAAAAAATGATTGATACTTATGTTTCATATTACGCATCTTCATATTCATCCTCTTCTTCCATCAGCTATTAATTAAATTAAAAAACCGTGTCTTTGGAGTTAATCCGAAGACACGGTTTTTTGTTGCAGAAAGAATTTTTCTGCGTTTTCAAAAAATATTTTATTCAGTATTCTTTCACTTATTCCTTTATTTTTCAGCTTACTGTATATTTCAGGAATGTTTTGTATACCATTAAAATCGTCGTGAACGGTACAACCGTCAAAATCGCTTCCGAAAGCCATAATATTCTCACAACCGAGAGAAAGCATATATTGAATCTGATTACAAAGAGCTTCAACACCAAAATCACTTTCTGTTTCTATAAAATCTCTACAGAAATTAAATCCGATCAAGCCTTTTCTTTCCTTTATAATCTCTATTTGTTCATCGGTTAAATTACGCTTTTGTGCAAATTCATTATTCACGATATCAGCGTTGGAGTGACTTGCAACAAAAGGTTTCTGTGCAATATCCGCAAACTCAAAAAAACTTTGACGATTAAGGTGTGAAACATCGAGTATAATCCCCAATCTTTCCGCTTCTCTTATAAATTCTTTTCCAAAAAAAGTTAAACCGCCTTTAGAAAATGCACCAGAACCTATTTCGTTTTTATCATTCCACGTGAGCGTTATTAAACGAGCCCCTCGTTTATAAAGGTGATTTAAGCCCTCCAACGTTCCGCCACATCCCGAACCGCCTTCAACAGAAAGAATTGCTTTGACAGGAGTATTTTGATTGTCTTTATAAAGAGAAATCAAATCTTTATTTTCTTCAAGTTCCTTATAAAAGTAATCTGCGGTTTTGTCAAAATATTTTATTGCCTCATCGCCTCGAAGTTCATCGGGAATCCAGATTGCAAATATCTGAGTATAATCTCCAATAAGCTTCGCTCTTTCCAAATCAATATGAAAATTGTTATTCCTTAATGAAGCATTATTGTTGCTGCATTCCCCTATTGTGTCACAATGCAAATCAAAAAAATGCATAACTCACCTCAAAAAGCATTTTCGATATGGTTCAAACTTTGAAGATTTCTTCCATCAACAAAAACTTCAATGATATCAAAACGGATGTTTTTGATATCAGGTGCCCATTTATTTATATATACGGACGCAGCGCTTTTTATATTCTCTTGTTTATGAACATCAACGGCATCGGCAGGAGAAGTCATACCACCTATTTGCCTTGTTTTAACTTCAATAAAACACAGAACATCCTTTTTTAGAGCAATAATATCAATTTCCCCTGTATAGGTCCGGAAATTTGCTGCTTTTATTTTATAGTTGTTGTACCGCAAATATTTAGCCGCGAGTTGCTCACCCAAAGCTCCCAGTAAAACACTATTCATTTATTTTCACCCAATATGTTTTTCAAAAATGTTCTTCTGTGAATTTCGGAAACGCCAAACTTCTCTAGCATTTCATAATGAAGCTTAGTTCCGTAACCTTTATGCTTGGAAAACTGATATTGAGGATATTTTGCATCCATTTCCAGCATAAATCTGTCACGGCTGACCTTTGCAATAATTGAAGCCGCCGCAACGGACATACATTTACTGTCACCTTTTACTATTGTTATCTCTTTAACGCCTGTATTAGCGTACCTGTTGCCGTCGATATAGGCAAGGTCGGGTTTTATGCCAAGACCCTCCACAGCGCGTTTCATAGCAAGAAAGGTAGCATTAAGAATATTGATTTCATCAATTTCCTTTTCAGTTGCGATCCCCACAGACCAAGCAACCGCATCTCTGATTATATCTTCATAAACAAGTTCTCGTTTCTTCTCGGAAAGTTTTTTAGAATCGTTAAGAATTTCATGGGAATAATTTTCCGGCAAAATTACCGCGCCTGCAAAAACAGGTCCTGCAAGAGGTCCTCTCCCTGCTTCGTCCACACCGCAAACAATAGTGTAACCATCATTATGGGCTTGTATTTCATAAGAATAATCCAACATATTTAAAACCTCTGAAAAAGTAAAAGTCAAAACAAAAATGTTTCGACTTTCATTTTATAATATTTATTCAGGTTTTTCAAGAGTGAGTCTTCCTAACTTACCTCCTCGATATTCGTCAAGGAGCATAATTGAAGCTCTTTCGGTATCAATCTCCCCACCGGAAATAAGCATACCTCTTTTTCTGCCAATCATTTCGAGAATTTCATAATCCTCTTTATCTTCAAAGCCGGATATTTTAAAACGTTCGCTTATTCGGTCACAATAGCCGTTTTTAAGCACGTTAATAAGGCGCATAGCAAGAACCTCGCTATCAAGAATCTCGTCTTTAACAGAGCCTATAAAAGCCAATTTATCGCCAACGGCTTTATCATCAAATTTCGGCCACAAAACACCCGGGGTGTCAAGAAGTTCAACACCGTTCCCCACAGCAAACCAACTGTTAGAGCGAGTAACTCCGGGTTTATCGGCAACTTTTGCACGATTACGTCCTGCCATTTTATTGATGAAAGAAGATTTTCCCGTGTTAGGAATTCCTACAACCATAACTCTTAAAGGTTTCCCTATCATACCTTTTTCGGTGTTGCGCTGAATTTTTTCTTTCAAAACCTCACGTACAAGAGGCAAATAGGCGTTAAGACCCTTACCGCTTCGGCAATCAACAGGAAGTGCATACATTCCGTTATTTTTATAATATTCCACCCATTTTGCAGTTGCTTTTTCATCGGCAACATCGCATTTATTGAGAAGAACTATTCGAGGTTTGTTACCTATCATTTCTTTGAGCTCCGGGTTTGAAGAACTCACAGGTATTCTTGCATCAACGATTTCTGTCACTAAATCGACAAACGGCAGACTCTCTTTGATAAGCCTGCGCGTTTTTGCCATATGACCGGGAAACCATTGAACTGTTTGTTTCTGGTAATCACTCATAATCGTATATATTAAAATCTCCAAAAGGCAAAATTCTTACAACTGCTTTGCCTAAAACATATCTTTCGTCTAAAGGTCCTATAAGCTGGGAGCGACTGTCGGTGGAACCGTTTCTGTTATCGCCCATACAAAAAATGTAACCCTCGGGTACTGTATAGGGAAAATCAATATCATCAAGTTTTGGAGCAATAAAATCCTCCCTTGTATACGGTTCTTCCAAAGCTACGCCGTCAACATATACCGTCCCTGTTGTAAAATCAATATCAACAGTTTCGCCGCCTTTTGCTATAACTCTTTTTATAAGCGGCTCATTAAAATAGTTAGGTTGAGTTATAACTACAATATCTCCGCGATCATAGCTTTCCTTTTGAATTGTAAGAAGCCAGTCACCATCTTGCAAAGTGTTTGTCATTGAAGAACCTTCAACACCAACAAGGCGAAACATAAAGGTAAACACAATTGCAATAATTATGAAAGAAGACATAATTATTGAAACCAAATCATAAACAGAAAGATGGAAACTATTTTTCTTTTTTTCAGTTTTCTTTGCCTCTGTTTTTATTTCGGTAACGGTCTCTTCAGTTGTTATATCAACAATTCTTTCATCATTGTTCATTTTATTCTACCTTCCAATCACCAATAGGGAAAAATCTGAATAAAACTTTTCCTACAATATATCTTTCGTCCACACAACCAACTCTTGTGGAACGGCTATCAAGCGAGTTTCCCCTGTTATCACCAAGGACAAAAACTGTCCCCTCGGGAACTGTAATCGGGAATGCGATATCAAACTGTTGAGAGGTCAATTCGTCTGTGTAGTCCTCTTCTTTTCCGTTAACAGTAACAACGCCGGTTGTAAAATTAATATCAACAGTATCTCCGCCTACTGCAATTATGCGCTTAACAATAGGCTCATCGAGATCACCTGTTTCGGAAATTACTACAATGTCTCCTCTTTGAGCTTTGTAACCAACGGTTGAAACAATAACCCTATCGTTATGTTGAAGAGTAGGCTTCATTGAAGGACCGTCAACATTAAAGACTCTGAAAAAGAACGTGAATATGATTGTTATAACCACAAGCGCCGCGATTATTGCCTCAAACACCTCAAAAACATTAAGCTTTCCTTGTCGGTCACGTTTTTTCTTTTTCACGGAAGACGATTCTCCCAAAGTAATATTATATTCCTCAGTTTTGCGCATAGAGCTCACCTCTCAGCAAAAATAAATTCTTTCTTAAAAGAAATCAAGGGCAGATTATACATCTGCCCCGTTTTTCGACCATTATCAGCCGATTTTTTCCTTAACCTTAGAAGCCTTACCAACTCTGTCACGAAGATAATAAAGTTTTGCACGGCGAACTTTGCCGTAACGAACAACTTTAACAGATGCTACGTTGGGAGAGTGAACAGGGAAAACTCTTTCAACACCTACGCCGTAAGAAACACGACGAACTGTGAATGTTTCGCTGATACCGCTACCGTTTTTAGCAATAACTGTACCTTCGAAAGCCTGAAGTCTTTCTCTCTGACCTTCGCGGATTTTAACGTCGATTCTTACTGTGTCACCAACGTTAAACTCGGGCTTCTCAGCCTTAAGGCTGTCCTGTGCAATAAGTTTTAATGCGTCCATAATAAACCTCCGAATTTTTTCAAGCGTTCATACCCTATTGGCAGCGGACCGCCAGCTTTAATGTTGCCATTAACTGCCGTTGTCTCGAAACAACGCACACATAGACTTGATAATAATATCACACAAAAAACAAAAAATCAACTGTTTTTTTAATATTTTACAAAACAGTTGATTTTTTCTTGATTTCACACCGCAGGAATGAATATAATTTTTAAATTTTCTGTTGTATCTCCTTCTAAATTATTTTCTTCTGCAATTGCGCGGACTGTTGTATTATATCGCCTTGCTATCGCCCAAAGACTTTCAGACTCTTCCGGGAAATAAACGGTTATTGCATTAGATTTTCTTTCAATTTGCATTTCACATTCGGCTATATCCGTTACCACATCGAGACCTACCTTACCGAAAACCGTTCCTACCATATTTATTTCAGCACGGACATCAATGCCGTTGTTGCCTTTTTCAATACAGTCAAGGGACATAATCGTTACTGTGGGCAAGCAGAAAATATCTTTATTATCATAATCTGCCTTTCTTTCATATTTAAAATCAATTATTTTATTGATATTGGAAAGACTTCCCGATGAATCCTTCAACAAAACAGATAAATTAAGGCTACCGCTTACTACAATTAAGCTGTTCTCTTTTTTTACGGTAACATTGGTTACTTCACATATTGAATCAAGGACCTTGCTTACACCCTCTCCCGACACCTGAAAATCGCTTTTAAAAATATATGTATCACGAATTTCATCAAGTGCCGTAAAGAATATATACGGTTGTTTTTTCAACTCAACGCTACCGCCTACTGCATAAGCATCGCAAATTACAGTTAACTCCTTTTCTTCCCACATACAAACAGAAGCATCAATACCCAGAGCAACATCAAAAGATGTCCCTGCACCATCCTGCTCATTTTTCTGCATAACATCAACCGCAGTCACATTAAGAGTTACATTGCCCGTGTAACGCTCCTCCATACCCTCGAACTCAAGAATCTGGTTAATTGGCAAAACGTGTTTTATATGCTCGGTACAGGATTTATCGGCTGCAGTCACATAGCATATTTCAACTACCGCATCACCTTTCACCATTATTTTGTTACTGATTTTTTTAATTTCAGTACAAACCGCATTTGCTCTTGAACTTACAATAAATGCTGCCGCAACGGGAAGAGAAACAGTATCACTCATGGAAAACGCCCTTGTTTTTTTGCACCCCAAAGACATTGCCCTGATTGGAAGACATTTTTCTTCTATGCAAGAATCCTCTTCCAACGAGATTACATCTTCGGTTTCTTCAAGAAATGCAGTCAATTTTATAACAAGTCCTGCTTTAATTTCTGCGCGTTTAGTGCTTGTGGCTCGGCAATTCACGTATGAAACCGCAATCTCACCATTCACATCTGTTGCCTCGTTAAAAATATTATTTTCACAATGACGGGTAAAGGGTCTAGTCTGGGAAAAGGTGTAAATACCGCCATCTTCCGCAGTATAGACCATTCTCAATTCACATTCTCCGTCAATGGTAACCCTCTCACCCACCGCTTTGCAGGAATTCACTTTGGGTTGAGCTGTCGATTTTATAATTCTTAAAATCTCAGGCATATATTCCGGCAAAGAAAAATCTGCCTCGACGCACTCTTCAACAGAATTATCTTTAACTGTACGTAATAATTTATAATTCTCTCTTTTTAAGGCTATGTCCATAATAATTTACTCCCTTCATATACCTTCTGTGAAAGTATATGCGCAGAGATTTTGAGTTATGATAAATGTTTTTAAATGCAAAATGCAAGTGAATTCGGAATTCGGAATGTCAGAGCGCGAAAATACGCCAAATATAATTGTAGTGGACGGTCTTGAACCTCCCGTAAGTTTTCTGTTTATTTTTGTGGTGCTTTGCCGACAGTAGAATAAATTGTCGGTTTGTTGAACCTCCTTTCGAAAGGAGCCGGCCCTCTCTTCGAAGAGAGGTACCTAAAACGACAACTAACGACAACTTTATTCTTCTATGCTAAACTAAACTATTGATAAAAGTTTAATGTTGTGGTAAACTATTAGTGCCAAACGAATTGAATGATTTTTTCCACACAGACAAGTATGTGTTTTTCATTTGAAAAAATACATACTCCAGTTTTGCATACTTTGTTGTGTGGAATTATGGTTCGTTTGGCGACAACCGGAGTTATGTGTTTTATTGCGTAGCTTCGGCTGCGCATTTTTTGTTTTATGGGGGGTTTTTATGACAGATATAGAGGTTATCAGAGAATTGCACTGTTATAAAAAAATGTATAGTACTCTCCAAAGAACCATTACTGAGTGTATTGCAGTGTGCCGGGACCTAGTCGTGAAAGAAAAGCTTATAAAAGTTCAACAAGAAACTGAAGATATTTATACCGGTGAAATATATGAATATAAAGATTTAAATGCAGATGAACGTATAATAGTTGCGTTGCTTTCTTTTATTGCGGATACCGAAATTTCCCGCGTAACTGATGCAGATATGAAGCTTGTAGATGACTGTGTTGACCGGTCATTGGCTATACAGAATAAAAAAGTTGAATTGTCGAAAGAGTTTATTGAAGAACAAATAAAGAAAATTTTTTCTCTGGTAAACGAAGAAGAGGATTCAGAGCAGTGATTGTTCTGAATCCTCTTTATTCTTATTCTGTTATATCATTTTCAGTTGTTTCTTCAACAGGTTCTTCATAAAGAAGTGAATAAAGCATCTGTTTATTTTCTTCAAGGTTTATTGAAATACTTGAGCCGTCCCATTGGGAAGAATACCACCATGTATCGTCAAAAGGTATCTGTTGAGAAACGAGAAGCTTGTCCATATCTGCACCTGATTTTACAAGGCAAGTACTCAGACTGAACACAAGGCTCCAGAAATCTGTTGTTGAAAGCGTTGTTTCAATATAAGGTGCAACCTCTTTTGCAGTAGAAATAAGTCCGAAAATGCCTATAGGATTCATTTGACCTTTAACCTTTGAAACAATAGAGGAAATAACCTTTCTCTGACGCTCAGTTCTCATAAAGTCGGAGTCGAGCTTACGAATTCGCGCATACCAAAGAGCCTGATAACCGTTAAGGTGAACGCTTTCTCCACTTTCAAAATAATCAGGTTTTTTCTCATTACCATAACTATGTCGGTTATTAATATAATCGGCTTCGTTTTCCGTTACCTCAACATCTATACCGCCCAAGCCATCAACAAGGGCTGTGAACATCTCGAAGTTTACCGTTGCATAATCATCGATTTTGATGCCAAAATTCTGCTCAATAGTTTGTATAAGAAGATTTGCTCCGCCCCAAGCATAAGCGGAATTCACCTTTGCTTCGCGGTTACCCGGAATATAAAGATGTGTATCGCGGAGGATGGAGCAAATTGTAATTTTACCTGTTCTCTTATTGACAGATGCTATCATGATACTGTCACTTCTGGATG
Source organism: uncultured Eubacteriales bacterium (assembly GCA_964624385.1). Lineage (GTDB taxonomy): Bacteria > Bacillota > Clostridia > Oscillospirales > Acutalibacteraceae > DTU089. The sequence continues at coordinate 15,402 of CAZUZV010000028.1, forward strand.
CTCCGCCCTTTTCTTTATCTGCACCTATAAGAAGAATATTTCTGACATTTTTATCGCTTACAAGATCTATGCCCTCAACGTGTTCTATTTTCTCTGCTTGTGCAAACTTGCCCACAATACTATTTGCCATTACAAACAATATACCACCTAATGCTACAACAACAGCAAGAACAATTGCAAGAATTTTTTTGCCTTTTGAGCCGTTCTTTTCAGAAACAAATTTTCCTCTTCTTGCTTCAAAATCCGAAATTTCATCAGTATCCCGAATACTTTTCTTCCTTGTTAAAGGTGGGGCAGACACCTGAACCTCAGGTATCTCGTCCGTAATATTCATATAATTATGATTTTGCTGAGAGACAGAATTGCTCCGACTTATATATATTCCCTCTTCCTGAGGCTCTTGGTTTCTTCGACTTTTGCTGATATAGATATCTTCGTGAGAAGAATCGCTGAAAACATCCTCAAAATCATCAGTATCACGGGAAGAATAACTATAAACATCCTCGTAATCGTCCTTGCCCTTTACATTGCTCAAAAGCTCTATATAATCGTCATTTATAGACACTTTTTTGTCTTCGTTTGGGTTTCTTTTATCTGCCAATGGAGCTTTCTCCTTTTTTTATAATTTGATTAATTCTAACACATTATTGAATTATTTGCAACTATATACAAAAAGGGACGGTAAAAACCGTCCCTACAATAAAGGTTATTGATTATTCACCTAATCTGATATTTATACCACCGGAACCATTTGAATTTGACACAGGCTTCGGAAGATAGGGGTCTATAACATTTGCAAGGTTTATTATGGGCATTGACTGAAGATAAACCTTACCGGGACCTGTAACAACAGTATGGAAAGCACCCTCACCACCGAGGAACACATTTTTAACGCCTTTAACTGTTTCAACTCTCATTGAACAAGTTTCGCTCATTGCCGCAAGGTGACCTGTATCAACAATAATGCTTTCACCTGCACCAAGAGTATATTCCTTACAATGGCCGTCAATTTCAATAAACACCATACCGTTACCGGTAATTCTTTGCATTATAAAGCCTTCGCCACCAAAAAGACCTGTTCCGAAACGATGTTGGAAGAAGATTGAAAGGTCAAGACCTTTTTCCATTGCAAGAAAACCTTTTTTCTGAACTACTACACCATTACCGGGAGTTACTTCATAAGGAATAATATTACCTGGAAAGCTTGACGAAAAAGCAATCATACCTGTTCCGCTTACAGAGGTAAATTCATTAAGAAATAGTGACTCCCCTGCAAAAAGTCTGCCGATAGCTTTTTTTACACCGCCACCGGAAGTGGTTTCCATCTTCATATTTGGACTCATCCAGCTCATTGAACCGCCTTCGGTGCAAAGTGTTTGCCCCTGCTCAGGATAGCATATAACAACGGGCAAGCTACCGCCTTCAATTTCATATTTCAACATAGAATTACCTCCTTTGGTTTTTAATTTATTAGATTATAACTTTTTTTCTATATATTTTCAAGTATATAGATACAAAAACACTCCTTGCAACAAAATGCAAAGAGTATTTTACACATTAATTAATCAACTTTTACAATCCAATTGTGTTTATCTTCACGTTTGCCCCACTGAATACCTGTGAGTTCATCGTAAAGGAACTGAGCAACGGGACCGATTTGGGAGTCATTGATAACAAGATGCTCGTCACCATCAATGTATTCGCCAACGGGAGAGATAACAGCTGCTGTACCTGTACCGAAAGATTCTGTAAGAGTACCGTTTTTGTGAGCCTCTTTAACTTCGTCAACAGAAAGTTTTCTTTCTTCTACTTTGTAGCCGTTTGCTTTAAGAACTTCGATACAAGAAGCTCTTGTAACACCGGGAAGAATGTTGCCATCTTCAAGAGAGGGAGTAATAACTGTGCCGTCAATAACGAAGAATACGTTCATTGCGCCAACTTCGTCAATGTACTTTCTCTCAACACCGTCAAGCCAGAGAACCTGAGCATAACCCATTTTATCTGCCTTTTCCTGACCGATAAGGGATGCAGCATAGTTACCACCGGCTTTTGCCATACCGGTACCGCCCTTTACACAACGAACATATTCACGTTCAATGTAAATCTTAACGGGGTCCATACCGTTTGCATAGTAAGAGCCAACGGGTGAAAGGATTATTGCAAAGATATAACTATGAGAAGCATGAACGCCAAGGAAAGCATCAGTTGCAATAATGAAAGGACGAATATAAAGAGATGTTCCGTCATTGTGGGGAACCCAATCCTTATCGACTTCAACAACTGCCTTAATTGCTTCAAGAGCAAGTTCAGGATCAATTCTCGGAACGCAAAGGCGGTCACAAGTATTGTTCATTCTTTCAATATTTTTCTGAGGACGGAAGAGCTGAATTTTGCCTTCAGCAGTTCTGTATGCTTTAAGTCCCTCAAAAAGTTCCTGAGCATAGTGGAAAACCATTGATGAGGGGTCAAGCTGAAGAGGACCGTAGGGAACGATTCTTCCGTCATGCCAACCCTGACCTTCATCATAGTTCATAATAAACATATGGTCTGTAAAGAGCTTACCGAAACCAAGCTTACTTTCATCCTGCGGTTTTGCCTTGGGAGCGGTTGTTCTTTCAATTTTGAATTCGTAACTCATTGAAAATAACCTCTTTTCTTAATAATCGTAGCCAAGCTTAAGAGCAGATTTGTTAACTTCAAGAAGGTCCTGATGACGAGCAGAAACAACCTTTGAGAGAGGTGCATCAATACCATCAAAGCCAAGTGCTTCAACCTCTTTAAGAACTTTACCTGTCATTATCATATTAGCAAGAGTGCCGATCCCCTGCTCATTTGCAATCTGTGTTGAAGGAATGTAATATACATCAACATCAGTTCTTTCAACTTTTCTTGAAATGAGAGTTGAGTCAACGAAGATTTTACCGCCGGGAACAACTTCATTTTCGTATTTATCAAGTGAGGGAAGGTTCATTGCAACAAGAACATCGGGTTTACCGACAATGGGAGAACCGATGGGTTCCTCGCTAACGATAACGCTGCAGTTTGCAGTACCGCCACGCATTTCCGGACCGTAAGAAGGAAGCCAGGAAACCTGCTTATTCTCAAGAAGTCCTTTATATGCAACGAATTTACCTGCAAAAAGAATACCCTGACCGCCGAAACCGGCAAAAAGAATGTTACATGCTTTACTCATTATTTTGCCTCCTCTGCGTAGATATCTTTATAAACACCCAAGGGATAATAAGGAAGCATATTTTCCTCAAGCCATTTAAGTGCTTTTTCGGGTGTCATACCCCAGTTTGTAGGACAAGTGGAAACAACTTCAACAAGAGAGAAGCCTTTACCGTCAAGCTGGTTCTGGAAAGCTTTCTTGATGGCTGCTTTTGCCTTTTTAACATTAGAGGGGTTATTTACGGAAACTCTTTCAAGATATGCGGCACCGTCAACATTCTGAAGAAGCTCGCAAACCTTAACAGGATAACCAACTGTATTAACATCTCTACCATAGGGAGAGGTCTGAGTAACCTGACCGGGAAGAGTTGTGGGAGCCATCTGACCGCCTGTCATACCATAAATTGCATTGTTTACGAAAATAACAGTAATATTTTCGCGTCTTGCAGCAGCGTGAACGGTTTCTGCAGTGCCGATAGCAGCAAGGTCACCGTCACCCTGATATGTGAAAACAACATTGTTTTCAGGGTCTGCTCTCTTAACACCTGTTGCAACTGCAGGAGCCCTACCGTGAGGAGCCTGAATAAAGTCGCAGGTGAAATAATCATAAGCCATAACGGAGCAACCAACGGGAGCAACACCGATTGTTCTGCCGTCAATACCGAGTTCATCAATAACCTCGGCAACAAGTCTGTGAATAATACCATGAGTACAACCGGGACAATAGTGAAGCGTTGCATCAGTTAATGTTTTCGGTTTTTCAAATACTACCATTATTTGTTACCTCCTTCATTGATTTCTTCGATTTTTGCGAGTACCTCTTCGGGAGCGGGAATCATACCGCCGGTACGGTTGCAAAGATATACGGGTTTCTTGCATTCTGTTGCAAGCTTAACATCTTCAATCATCTGACCCATATTCATTTCAACGCAAAGGAATGCTTTGCATTTATCTGCCGCAGCTCTGAGAACTTTCTCAGGGAAGGGCCAGAGAGTAATAGGACGAACCATACCAACCTTGATACCCTTTGCACGTGCTTCAACAATAGCGTTTTTAGCAACACGAGCAGTAATACCAAAGGAAACAACACAGATTTCTGCATCGTCCATAAGATATTCTTCAAAGAGAACTTCGTTTTCTTCTACTGTTTTATATCTTTCGAAACGTTCGAAGTTTGTTTTTTCAAGTTCTTCGGGTTTAAGGTAAAGGGAGTTAACGATATTGTGTTTTCTCTCCCCTTTTGTCCCTGTAAGCGCCCAAGGTTTATCGAATGTGTTGGGAGCTGTATCAGGAAGCTCAACGGGCTCCATCATCTGACCGAGAGTACCGTCTGCAAGAATCATTGCGGGCATTCTGTACTTATCTGCAAGGTCAAATGCAGTACTTGTAAGGTCTGCCATTTCCTGAACTGATGCAGGAGCAAGAACAATTTTCTTAAAGTCACCATGGCTACCGCCTTTAACAGCCTGGAAATAGTCAGACTGTGAGGGCTGAATACCGCCAAGACCGGGACCACCACGCTGAACGTTAACGATAAGCGCAGGAACATCGGAACCTGCTATGTAGGAAATACCCTCACTCTTAAGAGAAACTCCGGGGCTTGAAGATGATGTCATAACACGTTTGCCTGTTGCAGCAACGCCGAGAACCATATTGATAGCAGCGATTTCACTTTCTGCCTGAAGGAACACGCCACCTATTTTGGGCATTCTTTTTGCCATATATGCGGCAACTTCTGTCTGAGGAGTAATGGGGTAACCGAAATAATGCATACAACCTGCTCTGATTGCAGCTTCGGCAATAGCCTCATTACCTTTCATTAAAACTTTCTCACCCATTTATTTCACCTTACCTTTCAACAGTTATAGCACAATCGGGGCACATTGTTGCACAGAATGCGCAACCGATACACTTGCTTTCGTCGATGCAATGTGCAGGATGGTGTCCTTTTGCGTTAAGTTTTGCAGAATCGAGTTCCACGATTTTTTTTGGACAAGCAGTTACGCACAAACCGCAACCCTTGCAAACATTTTCTGCGAATGTTACTTTTGCCATTTTTCTGCCTCCTAAATAATCTTTTTTTGTAAAGTCAGCGGAAACAGATTTTCGACTTTTCCGTTGAGATTATTAACTAATTTTTCTGTGACAGTTGTCATTTTAACAGGAAGTCCCGTTAACTCTGATAATTCTTCGGTACTGCCAACCGAATTTAAAACATCCTCTGCCGTGGTGAGTTCACCAAGGTTGGAGTTATTAACAATTGCTGTAAATTTAATTTTACATGCAGCTTCAATTTCCTGCATTATTTCGAACGCAGACTCTGCATCAGGAGTCAAAGGACGATATTTATTGAAAACGAAAATCATTTCATAATTGTTTTCTTCTTTAATAGCATCCGCATATCTTCCCAAAGCATAAGCACCGCGGTCATCACCGCCTATATCCATTATCGCCTTTTCTTCACGTTTGTCAAGAAGAGAATACACATCTTGTGGCAAAGCAGGTAAATCCACATTTGAACTTGCAAATTGGGAGGAGATAAGCTTTATTCCTGCTTTTTCCAAATCTTCAAGACTGTCGCGGGTTCTGAAATAGGGATTAACTATATCAAGGTCAGCGATAACAACATTTTCACCAAGGCTTTTAAGATACAAAGCGTAGTTAACGGCAATATTTGTTTTACCGCTACCATAGTGCCCTGCGAAAAGGGTCATTCGTTTGTTATTCAATATATCACTCCGTTCAAATGCAAAATGCAAGATGCAAAATGCAAAATTTCGGGTCTGCGACGCAATTTTATAAGCACAGAGAATCAATGAAGCAGATATATTTACGAACCGAAGCTGTACAAAGTACTGAGAGGTGAGCAAATACTCTGATTCACAATTTATCAAAGCTTATTTCTCTGAATCTTGCCACTGGTTGTTTTGGGCAATTCATCACGGAAAACAACAATTCTCGGATATTTATAAGGAGCTGTTTTCTCCTTAACATACTGCTGAATTTCTTTCTTGAGTTCTTCCGTACCCTCTTTACCGGGAACGAGAACGATACTTGCTTTAACAACCTGTCCCCTTACCTCATCGGGAGCGGCAGAAACGCCACATTCGAGAACATAAGGAAGTTCCATAATAACGCTTTCGATTTCAAATGGTCCTATACGATAGCCTGATGACTTGATAACGTCATCGACACGTCCAACATACCAATAGAAACCATCTTCGTCCATCCAAGCAACGTCACCTGTATGGTAATAACCGTCATGCCAAACCTCTTTGGTTTTCTCTTCGTCATTGTAATAGCCTTTGAAGAGACCGCAAGGTGCACCGTCTTTAACATTAACAACGATTTCGCCGTTTTCACCAACATTTACTTTATTGCCGTCGGAGTCAACAAGGCATACATCATAAATAGGAGCAGGTTTACCCATAGAACCGATTTTATGAGGCGCACCTGTCATATTACCGATAATCATTGTGCTTTCGGTCTGACCGAAGCCTTCAAGAATCTGAAGACCGGTTGCCTTTTCAAATTGGCGGTAAACCTCGGGATTAAGCGCCTCACCTGCCGTTGTCATATGCTTAACGGAAGAAAAATCGTATTTTGAAATATCCTGCTTAATCATCATTCTGAGCATCGTGGGAGGTGCGCAGAAGGTTGTAATATTATGCTTTGCAAACATAGGAAGAATATCTGCGGCATCAAAACGATCAAAGTCATATACGAAAAGTGCGCCTTCACAGAGCCACTGACCGTAGAATTTACCCCACATTGACTTTGCCCAGCCGGTGTCTGAAATTGTGAAATGAAGACCGTCGGGGTCAACATTATGCCAGAATTTTGCAGTATGGAAATGACCGAGAGCGTAGGTATAGCTATGAGCGGCAATTTTGGGGTAGCCGGTTGTTCCCGAAGTGAAGAACATAAGCATTAAATCGTTGCCACCGGGGGCATCTTCCCCTCTCTCATAATGAGAGCTGAAAAGCTTACTTTCCTCATCGTAGTTTCTCCAACCTTCACGATCTTCGCCAACTGCAATTTTAATCTGAAGGTCGGGGCATTTTACCACCGCTAAATCAACCTGATTTGCAACATCGCCGTCGGTTGTGCAAATAATTGCTTTAACGCCTGCTGCCCGGAAACGATATTCCAAGTCGTGCTCCTGAAGCTGATTGGGAGCAGGAATTCCGATAGCCCCCAATTTATTAAGACCAAGCATTGCGAACCAATATTGATAGTGGCGCTTGAGTATAAGCATAACTTTATCGCCTTTTTTGATTCCCAAAGATTTGAAATAGTTAGCCGCCTGAGCGGAGCCCTTTTTCATATCCTTGAAAGTAAATCTTCTTTCAGTTTTATCTCTTGAAATATGAAGCATTGCGAGCTTATCAGGCTCTCTGTCAGCGAGAGTGTCGATAAGGTCAAATGCAAAGTTAAAGTTTTCTGTGTTTTTGAATTTAATTGATGTGGGTGTACCCTTTTCGTTACGCTCAACATCAATAAATTTATGATATATTCTTTCCTTTTTGTCTTCCTTAATTTTTTCGGGTGATTTATATTCCTCTGTCTTCACATGCTGAAGTTCGGGGATTGGTTCACCTGAAGGATTAAGAACAATTGCATAGAAGGTACAATCCTTACCGTCAACGGCAATCATACCGTGAGGAGTCAAGGAATCATAATAGATACTGTCACCGGGACCAAGGATTTCGGAGTGTTCGCCCACCTGAACCTTTAATTTACCCTCAACAACTATATCAAGCTCCTGACCGTCATGGGAGGTAAGTTCAATATCTTTATTCTGATTTTCTTCGCTATAGGTAGCTTCAACAAAAAGAGGCTCAGCTATTTTATTTTTGAATTTAGCTGCAAGGTTGAAATAAGTCATACCATGAGCTTTTTCAATCTTCTGACCTTTACCTGCTTTTGTGTAAACGTAGTTTGTAAGCTTGGGGGTGTTACCCTCAATGATACTTGATACATCAACATTAAAAGCAAGAGCGCAACGGTAAATAAAAGCAAAGTTAAGATCGCTTTCACCGTTTTCACAAGCAAGATATTCACTTTCGCTTACACCGGTTTTTGCTGCCATTTCTGCAGCGGTGTAACCTTCAATTTCACGTAACTCTCGGATACGTGCCGCCATTTCCTTGATTTTAAAATCAAGTCCGGTCATTTTGTCCATAATCTTTCCTCCATTTTCGGTAGGGACAATAAAAAACTCGTCCCAAAGATATTCTTTGAGACGAGTAAAAAATCTGATTTTACACCCGCGGTACCACTCAAATTGCAGTTAAAACTGCCTCTCTCGAAGTCCATCAACTTCTATGCTTTTACGCAGCAATCACGGAGAGGTTCTACTAAGCGAAAGCCTTTCTTCCTCCCGGCTCGGAAACTACAAACATCGATTTCTCAACCTATGGCTTACACCAAACGCCACTTCTCTGAAAGGTGAAACAACCGCGCCCTTTTCTTCAACGCCTTTATATTTAATTTCCTCAAAGATACCATAATATAAGGAAAATGTCAAGTTTTTTATTAAATAAATTTAATTAAATTGCAAGCGGCAAACGGCAAGTGGCAAGTTAAGGGTCTGCGACGCTATCTAAAATGCTGACCGCAGGTCCTGATACTTGCATCCGGCATCTGGCGACTGGCATCTTTTACAATGCTGATCGCAGGTCCCGAAATTTTGCATTTTGCATTTTTATTAAAGCTTATTTCTCTGAATCTTACCGCTGATTGTTTTGGGGAGTTCATCTCTGAAAACAACTATACGAGGGTATTTATAAGGAGCTGTATTTTTCTTAACATACTGCTGAATTTCCTTTTTAAGTTCTTCTGTTCCTTCTGTGCCGGGTGTAAGAACAATACTAGCCTTAACAACCTGACCTCTTACCTCATCGGGAGCGGCTGAAACGCCACATTCGAGAACATAGGGAAGCTCCATAATAACATTTTCGATTTCGAATGGTCCTATACGGTAGCCGGATGATTTGATAACGTCGTCAACACGACCAACATACCATAAATAACCGTCCTCATCGCGCCAAGCGGTATCACCTGTGTGATAAAGACCGTCGTGCCATACTTCATCGGTTTTATCCTGGTCATTATAATAACCGAGGAAGAGACCGCAGGGAGCACCGTTTTCTGTATGAACAACAATTTCGCCTGTTTCACCGTCTGCAACGGGTTTGCCATCGGCATCAACAACATCAATGTCATAAAGAGGTGTGGGTTTACCCATAGCACCGATTTTAATCTGGCTACCGTTGAAGTTTGCAATTGAAAGAGTGGTTTCTGTCTGACCGAAGCCTTCGTGGATTCGAAGACCTGTTGCTTTTTCAAACTGCTTGAATACTTCGGGGTTAAGCGCCTCACCTGCTGTTGTTGCATGGTGGATTGAAGAAAGATCGAACTGTGAAATATCTTGTTTAATAAGCATTCTGTACATTGTGGGAGGTGCGCAGAATGTAGTGATATTGTATTTTGCGAACATGGGAAGAATCTTTGAAGCATCGAAACGCTCAAAGTCATATACGAAAACTGCACCCTCGCAAAGCCATTGTCCGTAGAGCTTACCCCAGAGAGCTTTACCCCAACCGGTTTCGGAAATTGTAAAGTGGATTCCGTCGCGCTCAACACAATGCCAATATTTAGCAGTAAGAAAATGACCCAAGGGGTATTTGTGGGAATGTGTTGCGATTTTTGGGTAACCTGTTGTACCTGATGTGAAGAACATAATCATCGGGTCGTTACCGCAGGGAGATTCTTCATCACGAACGAAACGACGGCTGAAGAGAGCATATTCTTCATCGAAGCAATGCCAACCGTCTTTTTTGCCGTTGGCAACAATTTTTGTTGTAAGAGAAGGACAGTTTTTCTGTGCCTCGTCGATACACTCGGTTGCATTACCATCAGCAGTTACAACAACTGCGGAAACGCCTGCCGCATTGAAACGGTATTCATAATCATGAACAACAAGCTGATTTGTTGCAGGAATTGCAACTGCACCAAGCTTATGAAGACCGAGAATTGCAATCCAGAACTGATAGTTACGTTTAAGAACAAGGAGAACTCTATCCCCTTTCTTGATACCGAGAGATTTAAAGTAGTTTGCAGCCTGTGAAGATGCCTCTTTAATATCTTTAAATGTAAAGCGACGTTCTGTTAAATCGTCTGCAATATGAAGCATTGCAAGCTTTTCGGGATACTGTCTGCCGATTTCATCAACAACATCGAAAGCGAAGTTGAATTCATCTTCATTTTCAAAGGAAATACCTGTGCAAACGCCGTTTTCATCTTCAACTGTTTTAATAAACTTGTCGCAAATAAGAGGAATCCGTTTGGGAGCTCTGCTTACACTTACAGAATTCATATTTGTATCAGCAACAACCTCATCCTCTGCCATAACCATTGCCAAGAAAAGACAATCCTCTCCGTTAACAGCAATCATACCGTGAGGAGTTGAGCTCTTATAATAGATACTGTCGCCCTCATGGAGAACTTCGGTGTGGTCACCAATCTGAACCTTAAGAGAACCTTTGATAACAAGGTCAAATTCCTGACCTGAGTGGGTTGTAACCTCGATAGGCTGTGACTGAAGCTCACTTCTGTATTCATACTTAACCCAATAGGGATTAGCAAGCTTATTTCTGAATTTGGGTGCAAGGTTCTGAATCAGAATGCCTTCTTCATTTGCAGTTGTCTGACCTTTTCCGCGACGGGTCACGTTATATGAAGTGAGCTTTGCGCTCTGTCCTTCAAGAAGGTCTGTGATTTCAACATCAAATGCAAGAGCACATTTATGAATGAATGAGAAAGGAAGGTCCTCTTCGCCCTTTACAAAGGACAAATATTCTTCAAGAGTTACCTCGGTTTTTTCTGCCATATCAGCATTTGAAAAACCATAAATTTCGCGAAGCTCCTCAATACGTTGGGCAACCTCTGCGAGTTTGTTTGTTACTGTTTTGTCTGCCATTTCCTTCAGTCCTTTCAAAAGAAAAGTTTATTTTAGTTGAAGCACACAAATAAAAAACGCCTCAAAACAAAACCTTTCGGCTTTACTTTGAGACGAAAATAAATTCCGCGGTACCACTCAAATTGCAATAAAAATTGCCACTCAGGAGTCAATCAACCCCGTTGCACTAACGTAGCATTCTCGGAAGGCGCCTACTCAAAAAAATCTTTCGGACCTTCAGCTCGGAAGTGATAGGTTCTGAAAATACAAGCTATCGGCTCGCAGCAACCGCCGACTCTCTGGAAGTTGTAAAATTCAACCGTCTTCGTCACAGCTTTTATTTGTGATATTTTCAATTGAGAGAATTTTAACACTTTGGTTTGAATATGTCAAGTATTTTTTTGAAAAAAGATGCCAGATACCTGCCGGTATGTAAAAGTATTGCAACACCTATCCCTCTTTTTCGTGAAACGAAAAGGAGGGGGGACCGCGTTAGCGGTGGTCCCCCTCCCTATTTTGTTTTCAACAAAACAGGGATGATAAGCTTCGCAATACTTTTACTAATTGCTATCTGCTATTTGCTAATTGCTGGTGGCTGGCGACTGGCGACTTTACAATCCGGCGCATTTTCGGGACGGTCAAGACCGTCCCCTACTTTTGCACTAATTTTACTTTATTGTGCTAAAATGTACCACCCACCACCTGCGGTGGTCCCCCTCCCTATTTTGTTTTCAACAAAACAGGGATGATAAGCTTCGC
>CAZUZV010000028.1:27394-30322 GCA_964624385.1 uncultured Eubacteriales bacterium
TATTTGCTAATTGCTGGTGGCTGGCGACTGGCGACTTTACAATCCGGCGCATTTTTGCACCCCGACATTTCGCATTTCGAATTTCGAATTCCGAATTTCTTCAAAAAACTGTTGACAAATAAAAAAATCGGTGTTATCATTTATCACATATTTTTCAAATGCGATGAAGGAATTACGTATTTTTGGTTTGACGTTTCAGAGAGCTGACGTTTGGTGCAAGTCAGTACGTTGCAAAAATTCGGTCTCGTTCCGGAGCAGAGCTCCCCAACCGAAACTTTCGTGTAAGGAGCTACGGCGGCCCCGTTACCATGGCTACAGGCTTTATTAAGAGTCCTAATGAGTGACTGACTTTTGTCAGTAACCGGGGTGGTACCGCGGATTTTATGTGAATTCGTCCCTGAGATAAAGATTATTATCTCAGGGACTTTATTTATGCTATTTTATATTACATTATATTTTTATTTTAACTGCTGAAAGGATGAGTAAAATGAAAAAAATTAATATTTCAGACATCACACTTAAAAAGATTTCAGAGGACAGAGCTGTATCCTTGCTATTCCGTGAAAAGTCAGCTATCGCAAACTGTGCCGACAAAATCGGTGCAGACGTAATTGAAATACCCTCAGTAAAATCCCCTCGTGAAGATAAAATCATTTACAAAACAATCGCACAGAATGTGCAGAATGCTATTTTTGCTATTCCCGTAGGCTTCAACAACGAGGATGTTGCTGTTGCCTGGGAGTGCATCAAGGATGCCCGTAAGCCTCGTCTTCAGGTAGAGCTTCCCGTATCCACCATCCAGATGGAATACACTTACCATGTAAAGCAGGCAAAAATGCTTGAAAAAATCGCAGAGCTTATTAAAGAAGCAAAAGCCTTATGCTCTGATGTGGAATTTTCTGCACTTGATGCAACAAGAGCAGATGAGGATTTCCTTATTGCCGCAGTAAAAGAAGCAGAAAGTTCAGGTGCAAATATGGTTACCATTTGCGATGATGCAGGTGTTTCAACTCCTGACGATATCGCAGAATTAGTTGCAAAGGTAAAGGAAGCAGTAAGCATCCCGGTTTTCGTACAGGTATCAGATCGCATTAATATGGCGGTTGCATCAGCATTTTCTGCAATCAAAACCGGTGCAGATGGGCTTAAATGTGCAATGGTTGGCAAAAATATACTTCTTGCAGGTGAGATTTCCGATGCAATTAATGCTTGCGGCGCACAGATTGATAGCGAGATTAAGCTTAACAACACAAAAATCCATGCAAGTATTGAAGATATGTTATCAAACATCAGCCATGGTGCATACGAAAACGAAAAAACAATAAGCGAAGAAAAAAAGATTCTTATTGATTCTGATTCTACAGTTGTTCAGGTTGCTCAGGCCGCTGCTGTATTAGGCTACGAGCTTTCAGATTCTGACGTTGGCAACGTACACAAGGCTGTTAAAAAGGTGTGCGAAAAGAAGGGTGCAGTTGGCTATAAAGAATTCGAGGCAATTATAGCAAGCTCAGCTATGCAGGCACCTTCAACCTACCATTTCGAAACATACACAACTACAAGCAGCAATATGTCTGCATCTATGTCTCAGGTTACATTAAAATGCAATGACGAAATTATTTGCGGCGTAAGTAACGGCGACGGTCCTATCGACTCCGTTTTCCGCGCAATTGAGCAGTGCATAGGCCACCACTATGAGCTTGACGATTTCCAGGTACAATCTGTAACAGAGGGAAAAGAAGCTCTCGGTTCTGCTCTGGTAAGACTTCGTAATAACGGAAAGCTTTATTCAGGTAACGGCACCTCTACTGACATTGTTGCTGCAAGTATCAGAGCATATATCAATGCATTAAACAAGATCGTATTCGAGGAGGCATAATATGAAAATTGTATTTTCGACTAAAAATGTGAGTCGAGCCTCATTCCTTGACACCTGTCGTTATGCCTTTGACTATGGTTTTGAAGGCTTTGAAATTTACGATGCCATAAAGGAACGAAGCAACCATCACGACAGTATATTAAGACGCGACCGTATCGCCGATGCCAAAAGAAAACTTGTCAACAGAAACCTTTCTGTTTCGGCACTCCGTATGCCCGATCCTGTTGAAAGTGAAAGAACCACCGCTGAGCTTGTAGAAAAATATGTAAATATGGCGGCTGCATCAGGTATTAAAAATGTTATTGTCCGTACAGAAAACGAAACACCCTTTGACGTACTTGATGAAAAAATGGCTGTGGCAATTAAGCGTGCTGAGGCAAGCGATGTTAATATTTTATTTGAAACCATCGGTTACCTTGCAAGAACCGAAAATGTAATCGGTGTTATCAACCACTTTGCTTCTACGGCTATCGGTGCATCCTGGAATGTGAGAGGAACATATTTTGATGCAGGCGAAACCGCTGAAACCACTATTAAAAATCTTGGTGCATACATTAAATATGTACGCCTCGGAGATATGAAGAACGGAAAGACTGTTTTAATCGGTGAAGGCGATTTAGATGTTGAAAAATTATTAAACTCTCTTTCTTCACTTAATTACGAGGGCTTTATCTGTGCTGCTTGGAACGAAGAAATCAGTGATGCCGATATTGTTCTTACTCACTTTACAAACTACATTTCTTCTTTAGGCCGTGAAAAAAAGGTTTATGACCGTGCATATTATAACCGTGATAAAACAGGCACATTCGTATGGAAAAAATTTGATGTTATAGACGCAACATTTTCCGATGTGCTTGACACAATGGCAGAAAAATATCCCGACCAGTATGCATTTAAATATCCCACTTTGGACTACACAAGAACTTATGAGCAGTTCCGTCGTGATGTTGACGAATGTGCCGCAGCTTTGATTTCACTTGGTGTAAAAGCCGGTGATCATGTTGCAATATGGGCAACCAATGTTCCTCAATGGTTCATTACCTTCTGGGCAA
>CAZUZV010000029.1:0-30084 GCA_964624385.1 uncultured Eubacteriales bacterium
TACATCAAGCTGCTTTGACTGTAACTTTAAATTTGTGAGGATATTTGATATTCACAGTGTTATCGATATACAAGCAAGCTTGTGCGATATATTTTAAGAATAAAATGCGATATATTTCGCTACGCTCAATGCGATATGATATAAATCCTTATTATCTCGTGCCGTCAGGCACATATCGCACCGCAGGTATATCGCATCGTCAGATATATCGCAAATCCGTCAGGATTTATATCGCAGCAAAGTGAAACTTTGCCGTTAGGGAATAACATTTCCCGCACTTGAAAATATATCATACCACTCCTGACGAGTGAGGGTGATATCACTTGCGGCGGCACATTCAAGAAGTCTTTGGGGATTCATTGTGCCTGTTAAGGGTTGCATTTTTGCAGGGTGTCGAAGAATCCAGGCAATAACAATTGTGGTTTTTGTTACGCCGTATTTGTCTGCTAATTCCTGTAATTTAGCATTGATTTCGGGAAAATCGGGGTTATCAACATATACACCCTCAAA
Source organism: uncultured Eubacteriales bacterium (assembly GCA_964624385.1). Lineage (GTDB taxonomy): Bacteria > Bacillota > Clostridia > Oscillospirales > Acutalibacteraceae > DTU089. The sequence goes on from CAZUZV010000029.1 coordinate 511, forward strand.
GAAGCCGTATTGGAAAGGAGACCAAGCCTGAATTGTAATATCTTCATAACGGCAGTATTCAAGAATTCCGCCGTCACGGTCGATAGCGTTGTCTTCACGCATATTTACATAAAGTCCTTGTTTAACAATATGGCAGTCGGTGATGCTGAACTGAAGCTGGTCGATACAGATGGGCTCATCACCTAAATATTTCTGCAAAAGGCGGATTTGCATAGGGTTCTGGTTGGAAACACCGAAATGCTTAACCTTACCGCTTTCTTTTAGAATTGCAAAAGCTTCTGCAACCTCTTCGGGCTCGTAGAGTGTATCGGGTCTGTGCAAAAGAAGAAAGTCGAGGTAATCTGTATTAAGTCTTTTAAGACAACCTTCGGTGGATTCAATTATGTGTTCTTTTGAAAAATCAAACATTGTTTTTCCGGGGCAAATACCGCATTTTGACTGCAAGAAAATCTTTTCTCTTATATCGTCATTCATACATATAGCTTTTGCAAAAATCTCTTCACTTTTACCACCACCGTAAAAATCAGCGTGGTCGAAGAAATTAAGACCTGCACCCATTGCGGTGTCAAGAAGTGCTTTCGCTTCTTCAACGGATTTATCCGCCATTCTCATACATCCAACTGCAACTACGGGTACTTCTACACCGCTTTTGCCGAGTTTTAGAGTTTTCATACAACCCAACACCTTTCAATACTTAAATTATATTTATAAAAATTTTATACCAAATTGCTGTTGTATTTGTGCCTTCAAAGGCAGGCACGACCATATAGCAACCATATTTCTCTACGGCGCATTTTCGCGCCCCTAAACTTGCCACTTGCCACTTGCAATTTGCAACTTTTAATATATCTCACACAACACCCTGACTCTTCCTTTTCGGGTGTCGCCCAAAATATCAACATAACGGAATCTTCCGTAGCCACGGACGGAAACGGTGTCACCTAATTCGATGTTTTTTGAAGATGAATTTATGAGTCTTCCGTTTATAAAAACCTTTTCGCCGTCCACAAGAGCAGAGCTTTTGCTACGGGAAATGTTATAAATTGCGCTTATGCCTACATCAAGCCTCATTGAAGAAACAATTGTGACTTCTTCTTTGGGTTTGGGGAGTGCATTTTCGGGGATCGTTTCGCAAATTTCACAACTTACGCTTGTATGTCTAACCTTGAAAAGATTATCGATTATGAATTGAGAAATGCTTTCAAGGCAGAAAACATAACCCACATTTTCAGTTATTATAATATCTCCGAGTGTTTCCCTTTTAATACCAAGTCCGATAAGAGAACCGAGAAAATCTCTATGGGTTAAGTCATCGGAAAATTTTTTTGAAAGTGGCTTAATGCAAATGATTTTTATGGGTGGGTTCGGCTCATAACCGAACTCGTTTTCATTTCCAAAGCATGCAATTTTCCTTTCCGCTTCAGTGAAACCACCATAGAGGGTAACATCTCTTTTGATTTCATCGTAAAGAATTGTTTGCTCATACAGATTTAAAAAATCGCTGTAAAAATAAATTCCGCGATTTTGTGAACGCATTGACAGTTCATTAAACCTTTTTTTGATTATATTTACATCTTCTGTCAAGTTGTTCACCGCTTTTCTTATTTTATTTTTGTAATTTTGTGTCCTTTTACAAGATAAGCGTTTTCGCTTATTTCAATTAAAGGTAAATCATTAACGGAATCTGTATAAAAATTATCAATTTTAGTATCGGGGTATTCCTCAAAAAAGGCTTTAACCTTGTTTTCTCTTATGCAAAGCCTTTTAACCTCGCCCGTTTCGGTGTCTATAAGAGAGCCGATATAACGTTTTATTCCAAGCCTTTTGCAGATGATTTCAAGAGAAAATTCGGGAGAGCCTGAAATAATCAGGTCATCATCACTTTGAATATCTTTATAAAAAGGTTTGATTTTATTCATATGGCAGTCCCAAAAATATTTCATATCTTGGGGAATGTCGGGGTGCTTTCTGTAATAATCTGCAACTGCTTCACCATATTTTGACAAGGCTTGTTCAATAGTGACCTTACCTCTTTTATACTTGAAAAGAGCGGTAAACACAGAGGGGATATATCTTAATAATGATTTATCTTTTTTGCAGTAGTAGAGAAAAAAGTCAACTACACTTTCGCCGTCATATATGGTGTTGTCAAAATCGTAAACATTCATTTTGATTATTCCTTAACCATTGTATTTTCTTTAAATCTTTTCCATTTGCCTGAGGCGGAAAGGATAACAAATAACGCAGTTACTGCAAGACCAATCCATACGAAAATTGAGCCGTTCCAACCGATTTTGTCGGAGATTACACCGAAGCCGTATGTAGCGGCGGCGCAACCAACATAAGCGGTGGCATTCATAATACCTGTTACTGTTGCAGTCCTTCCGCAATAGGAGAAATGCATGGGAACAAGGGTGATTATCATATAGTTGAAGGAATGAAGGGCGGTGGTGATTATTGCAAGAAGTGCCACACTTACTACTGCAGGGAAGTTTTTCATAAAAATCAGAAGTGACAAGGGAATAAGGGCAAAAAGGAGAATTCCTGCACTTGTTTTTAATTCGTCCTTTTTGAATATTTTGTTGTAAATAGGTGTGATTATGTAAACACCTGAAATGTTGAAAACGGGAAGAATAATTGAGAGGAAAACGGAGAAGGAGGGGGAGGTTGAGTAAACCTCGGTAATCATTGTGGGAACCCAGGTGGTGATACCCTCTTTAATCGCTCCGTGAATAGCATCTGCAGGGAGAATGATGAAAATGCCTGCCATAAGAAGCAAGGGGAGAAGACCGTCCTTTGCTTTTTTCTTTTGAGGAATATTCTCTGTAATAATTTCCCTTTGGGTAATATGGGGTTTTACAATAATTGAGGAGATTGTAAAAAATGCGCATACAACAAAAAGTATTGCAGCAGGGATATAGAAAACAAATCGCCAGTTGAAAAATTTAATGGAAAGAGAGGCGAAAAGGTAGGCTAAAATTGTACCGATGGGAAGCGTTACGGAAATGTTAAGACAAGCCTTTGCACGCATTCCGTCATTAATGATATTTGCAAGAATTTTGAGGATTGACGCCCAAAGAAGAGAAAGGGCAAAACCGTTGAAGCCCCAGACAATTGCCATTTGAATGTTTGAAGCGCAAAAGGTCATTAAAACATTTGCAACAGAGGAAAGAAAGGTTCCTGCTGTTATCATTTTAAAAGGAGAAATTTTATCACCTAAAAAGCCGTTTATAATTTGAAATGCGCCATATACAATGAAGAAAGCAGAGCCTATGATACCTGCCTCGGTTTTGGTGAAAAAGCCCTCGCCGATAATGGCAGGAAGCGCGGCAGAAAAGTTAATTCTGCCGATGTATGATGCAGAATATACCGCAAAGCAGGCAATAAAAATCAATCTTGAATATTTTTCACTTTGTAAATACTGTTGGGTTTTCATACTGTCTCTTTTCTTTAAATTTACTTATTTGTTGAAACCATTGCCGCTGCAATAGCGTTAGATGATTTTTCATAATTGACAAAACTATCGAAATTTTTGTAGTTTTCATTTCCGCAGGGCAGAATATCGTTTTCTGTATCACTTAATTCTATGCAAACACCGGGACGGTCAAAGGTATGTCTGAACCAGTTTTCAAAGCCACCGCCATAGTCTTTTGCTTTCTTTGTCGGTTCGGTCATCAAAAGTCCCGAGGCATTGCAGATATCCTGAGCAAAAGCTTTATAAATGGGATTGTTGTGAGTTTTGTAGGTATCGCCCCAGAAAATGCAGTTGCCTTTGATATGCACAGAAATCATAAATGCAAATTCATTTTCGTTACATAAATCCATAAGTACCCGTGTTTCCTTAGCGCTACCGCTTTCGTATCCCTTAAAATAATAATCGGCAGGAGAGGTTACACCGTTGTTTATATAATCCCAGGCAATGGGAAAGTTTCTGTTTAAATCAACGCCGTTTTTATTAGCTTTGTATTCGGAAAGCTTTGAAACGCGAACATCGCTTTCGGGGGTATCGTTTGAAAGTATAATTTCAAGTCCGTCGGGATTGGCACAGGGAATTACATAAAGAGTATATTCTTTGAGAAGATTATACATATCATAATTTCCGTAGTAACCTGTCGGACTTGTGGCAGCTTCGCAGTAATCTTCTGTTACCTTTAAAAGATATTTTGTTGTTATATGCTCCCGAGCATGAATTCCGCCCACAATAAGAGCTTTTTTCTCACCGTTACCGAGAGTGTACATTAGAAGTTCTCTACCGCTTTCGGAATAGCCTGCAGTATATATTTTAAGAAGGTCGGGGTAATGGCTTTTGAGTAAGGAAACAGTACCCAATAAATCATCAAAACTTTCAGGAGAGGTGGTGTTTACGATTTGCGTGTTATTTCCAATATCTTGAAGAGTAGCATTTACTTGAATATCATTTTTGCTATTTACGCCATTTTGTGCTGTGAAAACAGAAAGCAAAATGCCCACAGTCAAAACAAGCGCCGAAAACAGAGATAAAAAAGATAATGAAAGCCTGAAAGCTTTATCGGACAATTGAACCACCCCTGAATATTTGTTACCGACAAAACATTATAATATTTTTTAAAAATATTGTCAACGAAGCAAGAAGTATAAGGTAACAATATTGTAATTATTCATGTTTTTTTGTCATATTATGTTGTGGTTTCGAGTGAATTAGTCTATAATGATAGTGTAATATGTTTTTCGATGGTGATTAGAATGAAAAAATCAATCTCAGCAGTGTTAATTTTACTTGCGGTAGTAAATATTTTTGTGATTTGCGCAACAACGGTATCTTTTGCAGGTGATATAGAAAATGTTGTTCCTCCTGCACCCGAAAGTGTTGCGGCGGTGAACTCGGCAACTGGTGTCAGCATTACATGGGAACAGGTTGATGATACCGCGGGGTATAAAATTTATCGCCGTGAAACAGATGGCGAATATATGCAAATCGGCGATGTCAGAGGTTTTGAAACGGTTGCTTTTACAGACACAACCGCCCAAAGCGGAGTAGAGTATACATATACAGTAAAAGCCTATAATGCCTTTAACGAGGGCGCAATAAGCGGAGAAAGCACAGTAATTTATCTCAAGCAACCTACTCTTACAAAGGCAGGTTCCGTATACGGCGGAATGGAGCTTATCTGGAAGAAAAGTGAGGGTGCAGAAGGTTACACTGTTTACAGAAAAAACGGCAAAGAAGACATTGTTATTGCAGAGCTTGAAGGCGATGAAACAACTCTTCTTTTAGATAAGAATGTAAAAAACAACAAGAAATATGAATATACGGTAATTGCCCATAAGGGTATTCACAGAAGCTCTTTTGCTTACAAAACATCAAAAGTATACATAACCGCCCCCACACTGAAAAAGGCAAGTGTTTGCAACGGCTATGTTAAGGTTTCTTGGAAGAAAACCGAAACCGCAGATAAATACAGGGTTTACAGAAAAACAGCAAGCACTGATTGGAAATATTTAGATACGGTTAGTAAAGAATATTCTACCTTTAAGGATGAAACCGTAAAGAACGGTGAGAGTTATATTTACACGGTTCGTGCAATAGACGGCAAATATAAAAGCGGTTATGACAGAGCCGGGGTTACGGCAAAATATGTTTCTGCACCGAAAGGGGTTACCCTTAAAAACTACTATTCCAATTCAATCAGAGTTAAATGGGAAAATGTAAATGGAGCAAAGGGATATATTGTTTACAGAAAAGATACTGAAAACAAAAGTTGGGTTAAGGTTTGTGAAACCGTCTCTTGCCAATACAAAGACTGCGATATTGTAAACGGCAGAGAATATAGATATGCTGTCAAAGCAAAAGGTGAAAACGGAGGCACAAGCGGTTATTCAAAAAACAGTAAGATTACAGCTTTAAAAAGACCTACGAAAATTAATTTGAATTGTACCACTGATGGTGTCAAGATTTCTTGGACGAAAATGTCTTCGGGCACAGGGTACAGAATATACCGAAAGGTTAAAGGCGGTTCCGACTGGGATTTGATTAAAAAAATCAACAGTGTATCCACCACGTCTTATACAGATACCAAGGTAAAAGATGGTAAAACGTATTCTTACAGAGTTTTGCAGGTTAAAGGCGCGGAGAAGGGAAGTTATCTGAAAGACGGGGTTACAATTAAATTCGTTAAAGCCCCCACAATTACTGCGGAGCACTCTCCAAAGGGAATAGTTTTAAATTGGAATAAACCCAAAGTCGGTACAGGGTATGAAGTTCAACGAAAAGCTGAGGGAGAGAAGAAATGGAAAACTCTAGCTAATGTAAGCAGCTTGAATACTGTTACATATACAGATTCAAAGCCTGTTTACGGTAAAAAGAATAATTACAGAATAGTTGTAAAAGATGCTAGTCTTATTTCCAATACGGCTTCACTCTACGGAATTAATCCTAAAAAGAAAATGGTGGCTCTTACCTACGATGATGGGCCTTACACATCCGTAACGAACCAGATTCTTGATGTTTTAGAAGAAAATAACGCAAGAGCAACATTCTTTGTTGTGGGCTCACGTGTTTCAACATATAAGGACTGCATAAAACGCGAAGCGGCACTTGATTGCGAAATAGGAAACCATACATATAACCATACGATTTTGACATCCGTTTCAGTCTCTGAAATAAAATCTGAAATTTCAAAAACTAATGATGCGGTAAAGAAGATAACGGGACAAGCTCCGAAAATTGTCCGCGCCCCCGGTGGTTCAGTGAACTCTACTGTGAAAGCAACCGTTAAATACCCCATATTCAATTGGTCAATTGATACATTGGATTGGAAAAACAGAAATTCAAGTTCTGTTGTTTCCGCAATCAAGAATAATGTGCGTGACGGCTCAATTGTGCTTATGCACGACCTTTACGGTTCAACGGGAGATGCAACAGAAATAATCGTTCCCTGGCTCATTAAAAACGATTATCAGCTTGTTACCGTTTCCGAGCTTATGGCGGTTAAGGGAATTGAGGTTGAAGAAGGAGAGCTTTATACAAAGGGGTATTGAGAAGTGGCAAGTTGAAAGTGGCAAGTTTCGGGACCTGCAGTCAGCATAATAAAAGTTAAAGGATTCAAGACAAGTATTATTGTCCTGAATCCTTCTTGTTTTTATTTAGATATTACGGTTCTTTTTGGAAGTCCGAAAGAAATTGAGATATGCGGTCTTCTTCCAAATCCAAAATCCATTCTTTACATTCTTCTATAAGCTTTAAATTCTGTTCAGGAATCTGTTTTTTGCTTTCTTGCTCTATCAAAATATGTAACAGTAGTGCAATTGTTTCTTCATCAGTAGTCATTTTTTCAGGACGGAAATTTTTGCCTGTATAAATCTCTTCAGTATGTTGTTGTGCCTTTTTAAGAAGATATTTTACTCTTGCATCCTGACAAGTATCAATTGCATCGGTAACAACATTAAAAATATGCGTGTACATCTTCTTATATGCGGTTAATTCCCTCGCTATAGTAATATTTGTCATCTATGTTTCACTCCTGTTTAATTTGTTTTTCGTATAGGCTAAAGTTCTCTGAACGTATTAGTTTTTGACTTAATAAATTCTCCTGAAAACAAAAAATGCGCAGCCGAAGCCACGCACGAAAAACGCGGCTTATTTGCTGCGACACAAATGAGTTCGAGCTTTTTGACAGAATCAAGTATGCTGAACCGAGCCTGCATTTTTACCGAAATAAAAACACATACTTCAATTCTGCCGATTCAAACTCGGAATATTCATTTGTGTCGCGATGATAGTTTACCACAATATAAAAATTTTATCAATATGATTTTTAGAGCGAAAAAATAAAGTGTTCGCAATTTATTCACAAAACAACAACATTTTTTCTGTTCGGCGCATTTTCGTGCACCGACATTTTGCATTCTGCATTTTTCATTTCCATTTCCAAACATGCTACTTGCTATTTGCAACTAAAAAGCAACTGACGAAAAATCAGTTACTTTTTATAATCACCGCACAATTTGCAGGGATTTTTACAAAATCCGTTACCTGTGCGCCATATATCATTTCTTCTTTATATTTGAATTCATCGGGTAAATAATAGTCAATTTCGTGATAATTTCGGTTGGCGATAACAAGAATTTTTTCATTCTCTGTTTCTCTTGTGTACGCAACGCATGAAAGCATAGCGGAATAGGGTTTAAAAACGCCGTTTTTGAGGCATTTAAGTGAGTTCCTTATAACGCCTAACTTCTTGTACCATTCGGTTAAATCGCTGTCCTCTGCGCCCCATGGGAAGAAAGAACGGTTGAATGGGTCTCCGCCACCCTCAACACCTGCTTCGTCTCCATAATAAATCGACGGAAAACCGGGGAGGGTATATTGCAAAACGGTTGCACATTTGAGAAGTTGCTTTGCTTTTTCATATTCTTCAGCATTGAGCTTGCAATCTATTTGAATATGGCGTGGTTTGTGCTCAATGGAATCATAAATAAGGCTTGTAAGAATTCTTGCTGTGTCGTGAGTTCCTATGTGGTTCATAAGGCAATCAAGAGCGGTTTGGGGGTAATTTTCGCAGATTGTTACAACGGATTCCATAAAGTTCTCTGCAACACCGTAGCGCATAAAGGTGAGTATTGCGCTTGCAAAGGGGTAATTCATAACGGAGTCGAGCTGTTCGCCTAAAAGATATTTTCTTCTTCCGCCATGACTGATTTTATTGGTTGCATCTTCCCAGACTTCACCTATAACAACATAGTCTTTGTTAATAGATTTTACTTTTTTGCAGAATTTATCCAGAAATTTGTCGGGAAGCTCGTCTGCAACGTCAAGACGGTAGCCGTATGCACCGCATTTAAGCCATTTTTCTGCAATTCCGTTTTTACCTGCAATATATTCTATAAAACTTTCGTTAGCTTCATTGGTTTCAGGGAGAGTGTCAATTCCCCACCAGCTTTTATATTTACCGTTTTCTTCGAAGGTAAACCAATCTTTATACGGACTATTTTCATTGTTATATGCACCGGGCGAGTTGTATCTGCCCTCACGGTTAAAGTAAATACTGTCAGAACCCGTGTGAGAGAAAACACCGTCAAGAATGATTTTGATGCCATATTCTTCAGATTTTTTGCAAAGCGACATGAAATCCTTTTCGTCACCTAAAAGGGAGTCTATTTTACTGTAATCGGCGGTATTGTATCTGTGATTGGAATGGGCTTCAAAAATGGGATTGAGGTAAATAACGTTAACGCCTAAAGAAGCGATATAAGGCAGTTTTTCTTCAATTCCTTTAAGATTACCACCGTAATAGTCGTTGTTGAGTATTTTGCCGTTGTGGTTGGGCTTCCAGGCAGGAGTATCTGTTGCGTTCTCGTGGATTATTCTGTCCTCGGGAACGTTTTTTATATTTCCTTTTCCCTTACAAAATCTGTCGGGGAAAATCTGGTACATTATTCCGCCTTTAATCCATTCCGGTGTTGTATAGTTTTTGTCATATACAGTTAATTGCCACTGTTTTCCCTCCGGAGAAATCTGACCGCAACCGCAGGAGTGAAGGAATATATTACCTCTTCCGAAGGGTGTTTCATAGGTGAAATAGTAATAATAAAGTCCTGCATCAAAGTCAATGTTAATGTCCCACCATTCTTCGCTTTCGCCGTTCATACCGCACCAATACATATCGCGGTATTGGTTTTCTTCTCCGTCCTTGTGAATTACAAGAGTAACCTTTTGACAGGCGAACGAACGGGGCATAAGAACACAAAGCCTCAAATTTTCATTTGAGGCTATGCTACCGAATATTGACTTATGTCTCATATCACGTGAATTATAGGGAACAAATTGCAAAATATCAATCCTCGTAGCCGTTGGGGTTATTATGTTGCCATCTGTAAGAATCGGCGCACATTTCGTCTATACCTTTTTCCGCTTTCCAGCCAAGCTCGGTTTCAGCTTTCTTTGGGTCGGAATAGCAGGTCGCAAGATCACCGGGACGGCGGTCAACGATTTTATACGGAACTTTTACACCAGCTGCTTTTTCAAAGGCTGCAACAACCTGAAGGACGCTATAACCTGTTCCTGTTCCGAGATTGTAAACAAAAGTATCGTTTTCTTTTTCAACCTTTTCGAGAGCTTTAAGATGACCTTTTGCAAGGTCAACAACGTGAATATAATCTCTTACGCCTGTACCATCAATTGTATCGTAATCGTTGCCGTAAATACTTAAAAATTCTCTTTTACCCTCTGCAACCTGAGTTATGTAAGGCATAAGGTTATTTGGAATACCGTTGGGACTTTCTCCGATTCTGCCACTTTCGTGAGCACCGATGGGATTGAAGTATCTTAAAAGACAAACGCTCCATTCGCTGTCTGCTTTTGCAGTATCCGTGAGTATTTGCTCAATAAAATATTTTGTAGTGCCGTAGGGGTTTGTTGTTCCTCCGGTTTTCATGGTTTCCTTAAGGGGAGAAACATTGTGTTCTCCGTAAACTGTTGCGGAAGAACTGAAAACCATTTTTTTGCAACCGAATTCAGCCATTACTTCGCAAAGGGTAACTGTACCGCTGATGTTGTTTTCGTAATAAAGTAAAGGCTTTTGGCAGGATTCTCCAACTGCTTTAAGACCTGCAAAGTGAATAACAGAATCGATATTGTGTTTTTCGAAAACCTTTTTTAGGCTTTCTTTGTCGCGAATATCACACTCTTCAAATGCGAAGTCTTTACCTGAAAGCTCTTTGATTCTGTCAAGAACCTTGGGGCAACTGTTGTAGAAATTGTCAAGTATAACAATTTCTTTTCCTGAATTCAGTAATTCAATTGCGGTATGTGAGCCGATGTAGCCTGCTCCGCCTGTAACAAGTACGGCCATTCCTATCTCTCCTTAGTGCATTTTAGAATTCAACTATTTCCATTGTAGTAGCTTCTTCGGTTGTTGTGGTTTTTTGCTTTTTTGTTGTTTCCTCTTTTGTGGTCTGCTCTTCTGTTGTAACAGGGCTTGTGTTTGGATTAGGTGTGTAATTTATAACAGAATTGTTTGTATCGGGAACTGGAGTGAGTTGTGAGGTTGCGGGAACGTCGAAAATTGATGTGGTGCTCTCCTCTTCGGAAACGAATTCTGTAATTTCAGATTTCTTCGTAGTGTCATTTTCGGTGAGAGCAGGAATACTGCCAAGAGTTGTTGAGGGGGCGGTGCCCGCCACTGTGTTTCCTGCCTGAACAGATTCTTTTTCAGGAGAATCAGATGGTGTTACAAAATACCCCCCGAATTTAAAGCCTAAAATTACGCAAACAATAACTGCAATAGCCAAAGCTATAATTGCGGCAATTGTACCTTTTTTGCCGATTGAAGCAGCAGGTCTTTGATCTGCTTGGAATTCTGCTTCTATAAGAGCTTGCTCGTATTTAGCTTTTTCTTCCTCTGTTGCATTTCTCTTGAAAATAACTTCGTCTGCATATTTGTCAATCATTGAGTAAAGCTCATTTGTTGCCTCAATAATAAGATTGTCAACATCTTCGCCTGCATTTGCGAAGAGCTTTTTAACAACTATTTTATCCTCTGTTGCAACACTGATGAAAGAATAAAAATTAATTACCGTATCACCCTTCTTCTCGCGGAAAATATTAGAAACGGTTGCACCTAAATCAGCATTTCTCAAGTCCATTGAGCCTTTAGCTAATTGAGCTGCATATTCTTTTGGATCTTCTACACCTGAATCATTAACATAGGGAGTGAAATATACACTGTTTTCATAGTTGGGGCAGGATCTGATATCTTCTTTAAGTACTTTTGCTGCAGGGGTTGACGGAACGGCAAGTTTTAAATCGTTCTTAACGAGCTTTGCAACAATATTTTCTGCTTTAGGCGAGGCTTTTTCTTCGTTTACAATGTCATCATAAACTCTGAATTTCCTTTCCGGAGTTTTGAAGAATGGGAGCCCTGAATTTAAAAGAGTTTCTCCCACGCTTTCCTCGATCAACGGGAAAACGACGATATATTGGTCGGCTGATTTTACATAGAAGGAACTGAAAAGTCCGTCGGGGGAAATAAGCTCAACGCATTCATTAGGAACAAGCGTATGGGCTTTAATGAGTTTTTCGTCCAAAATTGCACTGCCTATGGCAGTTTCAATTCTTTCGCTGTATGCGGGAGTGAAATTAAATGCTTTTATAAGCACGGGCTTGAATTTAAGGAACAAGTCCTTTTCAACACCTATCAAAAGTGCTTGTGCACTTTCGAGAGCGGCAGAAATCTCTCTGAAAAGCTCATTTGCATCGCTAAAGCTTTCAAAATAGATTCCGCTTTCGTTAAGCTTTGATGCTACATCTTGCTTTACAGTTGCAAGAGAGAAACTGTTTTGTTCAAAAGCAAATGCTTTGATTTTCATATATCACACCTCTTACCACAGAAATGGTTTTTTAATATAAATAGAATTTTTTATCGTCTTTGTAAGGATTGTCTTTCGGATTATCGTAATAGCTTTCGGGGTATTTAACCGGTGTTTGCTTGAAGTTAGCAAGGTCTGTATCAACCTCTGAACTTTCACCGTCTCTAACCATTCTGGCAATTACTATGAGCCTTGCATCATCGAATTCATAGGAGCATGTGCAAAGAGTGAGAAGCTTGTCAGAGGGGAGTAAATCAACCCCCGTGTCATAAAGCTTTCTTTTATCTAATTCTTCAATATATTCCTCAAAACAAGCATCTGAACAGTTATCAAAGGTAAAATCAAAGAAATAACCGTTGTTGCTTTCAGTAGAGCCGTTTGTAAGAATAACGGCGTAAATTTTCCAATTATGCTTTTCAAAAAGAGTATCAAACTGTATAACAGGATGCTTTTTGAAATAATCAATGCTTTTATAATTTGCCAAAGCAGCAAATCTTTCACCGTCAAACATGTTGTGGCCGTAAAGAAGGGTGTTTCTGTCAAAGGGCTTGAAATTAGCCTTGTAGGTTGCAAAAACTGCACCATAGCTAGTAGAATTTCCGTTAAAGTCGTGGCGGAGATAATACTTGTCGTTATCGGCTTGAACGACGGGAGTATCTATCTTTGTTCCCTCAATTTTAAGGTAGCCTACTGTCTGAGGGTTTTTAGCATAGTAAAGAGCGTAATCATAAAGAATTCCTGCCGGGAACTTAACATCCAACAACTCCGGATATTTGTCATAGAGATATGCCCATTTTTCCTCTTCGGAAAGTCCCTCTAAATCTTTAAGAACATTATCGGGAAGAAGTGCATCGTTCTGCACCTTTTCTTCCTGACGGAGAACGAGGAACTTTTCGATACCTTTTTTGCCTACATAAAAACCTGAAACAAGTACGGCAAAAGCAAGAATAAAGCTAATTACGTTTAAAGCGCGTTTTTTGAATTTTCTCTTTTTCAGACGCTTGAAAATTTCTTGCTTTTGGGTTTCATCGGTTCTGTAAACTGTTTCTTCCGACCTCGTGAAATAAACATAGGGCGAAGAAACTTCCTTTTTGTTTTTCTTCATAATATATCACCCAAAAGATTTAATGCCGTTTCTGCGGCAGATAATCTGTTTTGTAATCTTACGTTATCTGTAAAGCTGTTTCTTAATTCAGTGCAAAGGGTTTTACTGCCGTTTGCAATGCAAACGTAAATAAGCCCTACCGGTTTTGCAGTATTATCTGAAAGGGGTCCTGCAATACCGGTTATACCGATACCGATATCGCTGTTAAGAGCCTTTCTTACGCCCTCTGCCATTTCTATGGCAACCTCTTTACTGACTGCACCTAAAGAATCGAGAGTTTCTTCCTTTACTCCTAAAATCTTCATTTTTACTTCGTTGGAGTAAGAGCAGACTCCGCCTTGGTAAACGGCGGAAGCACCGCTGACATCGGTTATGATTTTGCTTACCCAACCGCCTGTGCAGGATTCTGCAAGAGCAAGAGTTTTGTTTTCGTCTTTTAACTTTTCAACTGCCTTTTCGGCGAGTTTAATTAAATCGAATTCAGTCATTTTCAACACCGTCTGAATTAATTGCAATTCTTGTTATACCGTCGACTGCTCTTCGGCAAAGTGCATCAATATCCAAAACCTTTTCTGCTTCTTCAACATCGTGGAGCTGAGGTCGGGTTTTAGGATGCTTGGGAGTGAATACCGTGCAACAATCCTCAAAGGGTTGTATAGAAATATCAAATGTATCAATTTTTCTTGAAATTGTAATTATCTCTTCCTTGTCCATTCCGATGCAAGGTCGGAAAACAGGCTGAGTTGCAACTGCATCGGTGCAACCGAGAGCAAGAGTTGTCTGACTTGCAACCTGAGCAACGCTTTCGCCCGTAATAAGAGCGTGACAATCGGTTTCTTCTGAGAGCATACACGCAATTCGCATCATAAAGCGGCGCATAATAATTGTAAAATATTCTTCAGGGCATTTTTCACGGATGAGCTCCTGAATTTCTGTAAATGGAACTGTATGAAGCCAGATTCTGCCACTGTAACGGGCAACTTTTGAAAGTAAATCGTGAACCTTCTGCTCTGAGCGGGGGGATGTATAAGGGGGGGATGCAAAGTGAATTCCTACAAGCTCAAGACCGCGCTTTGCCATCATATATGCAGCAACAGGGCTATCTATACCACCTGAAATAAGAAGCATTGCTCTGCCCGATGAACCAACGGGCATACCGCCTGCGCCTTTAAGCTGGTTCCCGCGAATATATGCCTGGTCGCGAATTTCAACAGTAACTTTAATATCAGGATTTTTAACGTTAACATTAAGGTGAGGAAAGCATTCGAGAAGCTTGCCGCCAACCATTGCTGAAATTTCAGGAGAGTTGTAAGGAAAGCTTTTGTCGGAACGTTTTGCTTCAACCTTAAAAGTGTTTGCCTCTTCCAATTGGTCTTTTAGGTATTCGGGAGCAATTTCAAGAATTTTATCAATATCTTTTTCGGAAACTGCCGCTCTTGAATAAGCAGAAATACCGAATACACGCGAAATTTCATCTGCTGCAGCATCCAAATCTGCATTTTCATCAAGTGGTGTAACAGTAATTGTTGACTGAGAATTCTTGAGCTGAAATGCACCAAATTGATGAATTCTTCTCTTTATATTTTTCATAAGCATTGACTCAAAAGAGGAGCGGTTAAGTCCTTTAAGAGCAAGCTCACCATCTTTTATAAGAATAATTTCTTTCATTTTATCTGTCCTTTTTGCCGTATTTTTCTGCAGCTTCTTTTATTGCACTTATTAAATAATCGATTTCTTCTTCGGTATTGGACCGTGAAAGACTGATTCTGACAGCACTGTCAATTCTTTCGGGGGAAAGTCCCATAGCGGTTAAAACAGGACTTCTGTGGCCCATTTTACAGGCAGAGCCTGCGGAAATGCAGATGCCCTTTTCACTCATAAAGTTGACTATGGGCTGACTGGGTAACCCTAAAATTGAAACATTTAAAATATAGGGAATGGCGTCCTCGGGAGAATTGATTTTTACACAGGGAATATCAATTATTCCGGTAACCAGACGGTTTTTAAGAATTTTAACATATTCACTGTGGGCATTGATATTCATAGCCTCTTCTGCTGCAGCACCGAAAGACATAATTGCCGGGGTAGCTTCCGTTCCCGAATGAACTCCTTGCTCCTGGCCACCGCCGAGAATATAAGGCTTAATTATGCCTTTTGATTTCAAGTAAATTCCGCCGACTCCTTTAAGCGCATGGATTTTATGTCCGCTTACGGTAATAATATCGGCATCAACGGTTTTAGGCGTTACGGTGATTTTTGAAAGAGCTTGAACACAGTCGGAATGAATAATTGCAGGAGCGCCTGCGCGTTTTACTGCGGTGCGAATTCGGTTAATGGGAAGAACGGAACCGACCTCGTTGTTAACTGCCATACAGGAAACGAGAATTGTATTTTGATTTATACTTTCAAAAAGTTCTTCTTCTCTTATTTTTCCATTTTCATCGGGATTAAGGCGGATAACTTCAAAACCCATTGTTTCAAGGCGTTTTATTGGTTCAAGAACACTTGGGTGCTCAATAGCGGTGGTAACAATTCTGTTACCCTCGCGTTTTAATTTCTCGTATGCACCAAAGATAGCTGTATTGTTGGCAGTTGTACCCGATGAAGTGAAAAAGAATGAGTTTTCATTAACTCCTAAAAGCTTTGAAACCTGTTTTCTTGCTTTTTTCAGTTCATCGGAAGCATCAAGACCTAATTGATGGAGGGAGGAAGGATTGCCCCAAGAGTTTTCCATTGCTTTTTTTGCGGCGTTTACTGCGGCACAGCAAGGCTTTGTGGTTGCGCTGTTATCAAAATAAACGGTCAAAGCAACACTACCTTTCCAATAATCTTCCATTATTTTATAATCATCTCATTATACTATATTATAGGCATTTTTGTAAATGCTTTTGAATGAAGTTTTAATGTAAATTTCTTGAATATTTTATTAACTTTAGCAAAAAATTAAAGTGAAGTATAGGTAACGGAATTTAAACACCTGTTAAAGAGGAGTAATTGTATGATTAAAAAAAGACGGAATTTAGTTAGAACAGTAAGTTTCCTTACAGCAATTGTAGTAGCTCTTGGTGTATGGGGCGGGGTTAATATGTATAATTTAGCAGTTATCAAAAGAGAGGTTCAGGCTTCAAGGCAAAGAGCTTTGACACAGTTGGGGACATATATGGACGATATTGACATCAATTTGAAAAAAAGTCTTTATTCTTCAAGCTCGGCGATGCTTTCCGATGTGGCTTCAAAACTTTGGCGTTCCAGCTCTTCTGCAAAAGAAAGTCTTTCAGAAATAACCGACGGAAACACAGAGATATCGGGTGTATATAAATTTTTGTCCCAAGTGGGCGAGTACACCCTTTCACTTAACGAAAAACTTGCATCGGGCGAAAAACTAACCGAAGAAGAAACAGATAATTTAAAAAAGTTAAAATCTTATTCTGAAAAGCTTTCGCAAACAATTAATTACCTTATCGAAGAAGAGGAAAACGGTGGTCTCAATTTTGAAGAAATAAAATCCACTCTTCAAAGCGAAGGAGATGAAAAGCTTTATCTTGCAACAGAGCTTAATGATGCAAATCAAGCTCTGGAAGATTACCCCACTCTTATATATGACGGACCTTTTTCAGACCATATCAATTCAAAAAAATCCGAACTTGTGGAAAATCTTGAAGAGGTGACACAAGATAAAGCGCAGGAAAAGGCAGCGAAATTTCTCGGAGTTAATAAAGATGAAATTTATTTTTTGAACAAAACCGACAGCAATTTGAGCACGTACACTTTTTATAATGCCCAAGCAACAGTTTCCGTAACGCAAAAAGGCGGGCTGGTTTCTTATATGTTGAAATCCCGCTATGCTGGTGAAAGCACCATAGAAGCAGAAGATGCCATAAAAAAAGCAACGGCATTTTTAAATGAAAAAGGTTATACCAAGGTCAAGGAAAGCTATTATTCTACGGTTGACGGAATTTGCACAGTGAATTATTCCTATTATGAGGACGGGATAACCTACTATACCGACCTTATCAAAGTCAGTGTAGCACTTGATGATGGAGAGATTTTAGGTTTTGATGCTACGGGTTATATTATGAACCACAAAACAAGAAGTGTTCCCGGAAATGTGCAATACACTTTAAAATCTGCAAGGAAGCTTCTGAAAGATGATTTGGAAATTTTATCATATAAAAAAGCATTTATTCCCACAGATTACGAAACGGAAAATTATGTTTACGAATATCGCTGCAGAGCAGAAGATTCACAGGAAATCCTTGTTTATGTCGACCCGGTAACAGGGCAAGAGAAAGACATTCTCATTCTTCTTTATACCGATGGCGGTGTGATGACAAAATAATGAATAATAATTAAAAATCAGGTAATAATTATATAGGAGTTATTACGGTTAATAGGATTTATCTCCGGAAAGGGCGTGAATTTATGAAGAAATTTATTACAGTTATTGCGGTTGCTATGCTTATCGGATGTATGGCATTTGTGTTCAGCGGTTGCGGCGGTAACGACAAAAATACAACTACCACAACCCCCGCCACATCAAATGTTACAACCACTATGAATCCGGGTATGGTAACAGATGAGTCCGAAAAAGGCGATAACGGTGTTTTAGGTGATATTGTTACAGATGTTTCCGAGGGTGTATCGGATATAGTAACGGATGTATCTGAAGGCGTTTCCGATATGATGCAGTAAGTTAGCTTATTTCATCGCAGAGAAATTAAAAAAATCAGGAATTACAAACCCAATTGCAATTCCTGATTTTTATTATTAGAATGAAATTTTCTGTCCTGCAACTTTTTTGCCGGTTGAATCCAAAAGTTCAAATTCGACGGTATAGTTTTTGTGCTGGGTTGCCGGATAAGACATTACTGCTACATTGTCGCTTTCAGAAAGGGTTAATGTTTTTCTTTGGGTATAACCGAATGCGGTAGTGTATTTCAAAGTGAGCGTTTGACCGTAAAGGGATTTGTCGCCTACAACAACGTGGAAGTAGATAGGTTTTGTGTTATCAAGCTCTGTGAGAGATGTTTCAAGGTCAGTTGAGCTGTAATTTACAAAAGCTTTTACATCAGTTGATGTAACCTCTGCAGAACCTAAAAGTTCTTTTCTTAAATCAGCGCTGTTTCTGTAATTTGCGGTTGTAAGTTCGTTAAGATATTTGACTGTTTTTTTGTTTTCTTTATCAAAATTATCTGTAACATACATATATTTAGCTTCTGAAATTTTATCTTTAGCATCAGAATATTTTTTTATGGTTGTAAGAATTTCGATAGCACTTTCATACTCTTTGCTTTCCATTAATGAAAGGGCTTGTCTGTAAGAACATTCCTTAACCATTTCTTTACTGTCGCCGTAATCACCCAAGTCTATGAAAAGCTTGGAGGCAGTATCAAAATTATTGTTTTCAAGAGCAACCTTTGCCTCACTGTAAGCGCAGGCTTGCGCTCTTGTTTTTGAATCCCCGTAATCAGCAAGGTTCTCAAAAGCTAATTTGGCTTCGGAATATTTTCCTTCTTCTTCAAATTTCAAAGCGTTGTTATATTCACATTCAATAGCTTTTTCCCGGCTGTCGGAATAGTCGCCCAATTCTTTAAAGACAGTAATTGCTTCTGAATAGTTCCCTGTTTCTGATAAAGAAACAGCTTTGTTGTATTTATATTTGTTGACAACATCGGGACCATATTTGTAACCTGCAAGTAACCCCGCAAGAGCGATAATAAGAATAAAGAGAATAAGACCTTTTTTACTTTTTTTCTTCTTTTCTTTTTTTGGTTTTTCTTCACCGTTTTTTTCTTCCAGGATGACCTCTTCAACAACAATTTCCTCGGTATCGTTGACTTCGGGAATGTTGCATTCTATAACCTCGTATTTGGATTCTGCTTCGATTTCTATAATATCATCGCTTGTTCCTTCTACGGCTATTTCTGTTTCCTCGATTTCATCAGAAACTGTTTCTTCGGTGGTTTCAAGAATTTCTTCAATTTCAGATGTGGAAGAAATATCTTCTATATCTTCTTTTACCTCTTCAGCAGAAGCTTCTTCAACCTCAATTTCAATTATATCGTCATCGGCGGAAATTATATTTTCAATTTCTTCCGATGAAGTTTCTTCCACAGCGTCGTCAATTTTTTCTTCACTGTCTGTATTTTCTTCTTGTTCGCTTTCAACCGCAGTTTCTTCAATTCCTTCCTGAATATCATTTTCTGCAACTTCTTCAACTGCTTCAATAACATCTTGAGTTTCTTCGATTTTAGTTGCCGTTTCTTCTGCAACAGATTCTTCTGCAACGGATTCTTCTGCAAGAGATTCTTCTGCTATCTCTTCAATAGGTTTTTCAACAATTTCAGGCTCAATGATAACAACAGTTTCGGTTTGCATATCAATTTGTTCATCGAAATGCTCTTTATAGCTTTCTTGAAGAAATTCGTAAGAAACGCTTTTAAGCTTGTCTGCAATAGCACCGGTGCCTTTTATGGTGTTGTATTGGCCTTTTTCGAGAAGCTCTGCAAGTGCAGTAAATTTTTCTGCCTGTGCAAGAAGGAACTCGTATTTGTCATGGCTTTTTTGGAAGAACATTACTATACAACGATAATAAATCTCAAGATTTTTAATATCATTGGTTAGTATTCCGGTAAATACGGTATGAGAAGCGATATTGTCACAGATTTTTTGATGTTTAATGTCGCCAACTTCTTCGGCAATTTCTTTTTCAACATAGAAGCAATCGGAAAATTTAGCAGAAATTTTCCGCTCGTTACGTTCATTAAATTCAGAAACAAGTTCTGTGAGATTTCCTCTGAAAGTTTTTGCTTCATTTTGAATGTTGAGAATATTGGCAACTTCTTTTTTGATGTTTTCTGCATCTGCATCGGCAAAAAGCCTTACATGACTTTCCGAAAGAGCTTTCTCGATTTTTTCTGCTTCATCGTTGGCAATAGCAATGAACTCGGGGAAATCTTCGTCTGTAACATCTGTGAAAGCATCAAGGATTTTTTTATAGGCATCTTCGAGAGAAACAGTGTCCTCGTCAAAGTTACGTGCATCACAAAGAGCCTTGTAAACAACCGCAAGAGGTTCTGCACCGTTTTTGACAATGTATTTCATAAGACAATTATCAGCTTCAGCATAGTTTTCCTCATTATAATACTGAACACCCAAAATAAGATCTTCAAGTTCCTCGTTAAAGGTTGCTGCGCAGGACGGACAAACAAGCGTGTCTCCTTTTTTCTGGAGATAAGCGTTTTTACATTCCGTACAAATGATTCTTATCATAAATCCACCTTAACCTTGTTAGGTATTTTAGCGTGACTGGATTAAAACATATCTGGTTCAATCCACTCACTCTAACCTTGTTAGGTATTTCGAGCAATATTTTCACTCATACCAAGCTTTATAATACCATAAAACGACCGTTCTTTGCAACATTTTATTACAAAAACATTGCAAAAACGGTCGAAAAAGGTAACAAATTTGTTAGTTTATCGTATTTTGAGGGTATTATAGGGGCTTAATCCAAAGTTCGCAAAGTTTAAAACCGTCAATTTCTTCTTTGATTTCTAATTCTAACGTGCCGTTAATAAAAATATCTTTGGGCAAAATATACTCTGCACTTTCAAATCCCTTTACTAATATTTCTTTATCAAAAACAGGGTCTTTTCTTCCGCCGAATTGCGTTCCGTCATAGATAATGTTTCCGTTAGCAATAATACGGTGATGCAGGATATCGGGATTGATATCGGTTTTGTAGGAAATTTTGAGAGTGTAATCAGTGTTTGCTTTAAAACCGCCGAACAAGGCTTTAAACGAAAGATGGTCATAAACTTTTGTCATTGCCATAGGCATTGAAAGCTCCTTTGAGATGGGCTTATCGGCATAAACATCCATATAAAATTCGCCTTCCTGACGAACACCGAGAGTGTTAAGACCGTGAAGTGCAACGGAGTAATATATTTCACCCTCTTTAGAAGTTCTGCAGGAAATTAGACGAGCAATAAAGTCATTTCTTTCGTTTTCGTTAAGAGAAAGTGCGTATTCGAGTTTGTTTAATAAAAATGCACGGTCAGTAACATTGTTATCAATTGTTTCAAGGGTTGCGCCTCGTTCCCAACTGTCCGCGCAGTAATGCTCAACGTCAAGCTGTAAACCGATAAGGTCAAATAGTTTTTCGGCCGAAGTGTTTATTTCATTTCTCAACAGAGAGTATTGGAAGCTGAATGGTGTGTTTAATATCTCCAGCGCACTTGAAAGCTTGTTACATCTCAATTCCTCAGTTGCTTCCTTGCAGAGTTTCAGTTCAAAAACTCTTCTCATTTTTACGAGTTTATCGCAACAAGCACGGAAATACAGTTCAAGAAAACGCCAGTTTTCAGAAAGAACAGGGTAATCCTTTTTTAATTCGCAGAACATTTTGTAGCAAAGGTCTATGCAAGGATTTTCCTCGGGAGCGCCTTGCCAGTTCTTTTCTAAAAGGAAAATGCAATCCGTGATTTTTTCTTCATCCGTGCCGAACATAAAGTAACGGGCGTAGTCAAGCACAGCCTCGCGCAAATCGATGTTTTCATCCCATTCCATTACCGACCAGATCATTTTGTTGAGGTCATCGTGCACACCTTCGGAATAGCTTACACTTCCTATTGTATAGGGGGCGAAAATACGGTGTAGTGTCCGAAGTTCTGTGGGACGGGGATTTACGCTTTCCCTCGAAAGAGTGGCGGCAAGGGTGTAGTGCCAATCATCTTCAAGGAAATTAACAGGATATTCGCAACGGACATTGTGAGTTATATCGGGGTAAAAACGCATTGGGTATTTCTCGGGAATACGCTTTCTTAATTCGTGTATGGGAAAAGCATGGTTGGGGCCCATAATAACTGCATCAATTTCAGCTGGTTCTTCTTTAAGAATATCGCAGAAGGTTTTACCCCAATCCTGTATAGAGTGAGGTGCTTGTGCAGATGGGTGCATTTTTGCCTCGGGGTGATGCTTTGTTAATACTTTTTGTATTTTTCTGCAACGGTCAATGAAAACATCCGCAGGAAGCTCGCCGGGATCTCCGCCGGGTACGAAAACTATGTTAAGTCGCGGCATACTTGAATAGAGTTGTTCTCTTATTTTGAGGGCTTCTTCTTCAGTTTCATAATCAGCATTAGCTTGCCAGAGCGAAACATCTAAATCCACTACATCTGCAAGTCTTGAGGCCTCAACAAGAAAATCCTCCTGCTCATATTTCATAAGAGCATTTCTGAAATTTTCTTTTGGCTTTGTACCGTTGTGTTCAACTGTATTTGAGCCGAACGCCATCATATCGAGATAATATTGAAAATACTGCTGATAGCTCCAAGCATCGTATGTATTGGGAGTTGTTCTGTAGCCTGCCTGATGACCGCGTATTTCTTTTTGCGGTGAATAATCACCGGAAATATTTTTTATAAGCGTTATAACACCGTTTTCAAAGGTGCATTTTCTTAAAAATAAAGAATAACCGAAAATAAGACCGCGTATGGTTTTAGCGGTAATAATAATTTCGCCTTCGGATTGATGTATGTTAAAGAAATCCTTGTTTTCAATATTTTTATCGCTTTTGAAAATGATTTTCGGGAAAGCGGGAGCTTTTTCAAAAACGGGCAGAGATTTTCCTGTTCGCTTTTTTAACTCTTTAGCAAAATAAGTTGCTGCTTTTACGGCATCTTTGCCTGTAGCTTCAATATTTAATTGTGTGAAATTATATGTCATAAACACACCTGCCTGATATATTATGGATTTATCTTACCACACCTTTAAGCAGCCTTCAAGAAAAAACTGTTTTTTTCTGTTTTGTACTTGAATTTTTATGTGTCTGTGATACAATGAATAAGTTAAATTTAATAAGGAGATTCAGTTATGAATGCATTTACACTAAAATGGTACACAAAATTTGTAACTTCACTTTTAGGCTATACTCCCGAGCTTAAAACTGCTCTTAAAATGAAAAAAACTCAGACCTGGAAGGAATACAAGCCTTTTGTTGATAAGAACGTAAGAGATTGGCTAAATCCGTTGATTGATATGGCTAATGTTAATTTCGTTGTTAAAGGTAAAGAGCTTGTTCCCGATAACGAGCCTATAATTTATACACCTAACCACGCAAGTATGTTTGACATTCCTGCTGTGTTTCTCAACGCTCCCACAATGCCTATGTTTATTGCAAAAAAAGAACTCAGTATGTTTCCGTTTTTAAAACAGTGGATGTGGGTGCTTGATTGCGTTTTTGTTGACCGAAAGAAGAAAAACGGTTCCCGTTCATCTCTGCACGAGGCTATTGAAATGGTAAAATCAGGTCGTAGTCTTGTTATTTTCCCTGAGGGAACCCGCAGTAGAGATGGGAAGTTAGGCGAGTTTAAAGGCGGAGCAATGAAAATAGCAATGGAGAGCGGCGCAAAGGTTGTTCCCGTGCTTATTGAGGGATCCAGAGCAAGACTTGAAGAAACCGGCAATATTACAAGCGGTACTGTGTATGTTACCTTCCTGCCGCCTATTGAAACAAAGGGACTTGAAAAAGAGGATTTCTTCAAAATGCCCCAACAAATAAGAGCTATGCTTCAAAACGAAAGAGATAAGCAGAACGCTGAAAAACAAGCTGAAATAACAAGCGAAATAGTTGAATAATAAAACGAAAAAGGTCGGTGGCTTTGTCATCGACCTTTTAAAATTTGACAAATTGTAAACAATGTGATATAATTTTTCTCGTTTTTGATTACAAATTGTAACCTTTAGGAGAAAAATATGACAAAACGTTTATTTTCTTTTGCGTTTGCATTAATTTTCGCTTTGGGAGTTATCCCTTTTGCGAGCGTGAATTCCGTAGCGGCTAATGAGTATTACAGCGTTTCAAAGGCTCTTAAATATGCCGAAAAGAACTGGAATAACGGAATAGGCTTGTGTGCAGATTTTGCATCGAAATGTTTGCAGGCAGGTGGTGTGGATGTTTACGGCGATACTGTTATTGATTTATACAATCAACTCAAAGGTGAGTACGGTAAATCATATAAGTTAAAACTTACCAATGGCACAAGCGGAAAAATCAGTATGTCAGCAAATGACGGTAAGCTCGAAAAGGGAGACCCGATTTTTTATAAATGTAATTATTGTGGCGATTTTGAACATGTTGTTATTTGTAACGGTGAGGACAGTAACGGTTATTCTCAGGACTATGCCCACAATAATGCTCACAATGGTAAAAAAACCACCTATACATACAATCATTGCGGTGGTGACAGTTGGACAATGTATTCCATAAGAATGTATGAGGGTCCGAAGCTTTACGGTAAAAAAACCAATGTTGGTGTTCCGAAAATTTCTTCTGTAAGTAACGGTGCCGACGGTATCGTTATTAAATGGAGCTCCGTTAAGGGCGCAGATAAATATTACGTTTACAGAAAAACCGAAGATTCTTCTTGGAAAAAAATCAAAACAACAAAATCGAAGAAATTTACTGATGAAACAGCAAAGAACGGTGTTAGTTATACATATACCGTTAAAGCTGTTGACGGGAAAAAGGTAAGTCAGTATTATGCGGGAGAAAAAATCACTTGCCTTGCCGCTCCTAAATTATCGTCCGTAAAAAACAATGTTTCAAGCGTCAAATTGACTTGGAAGAAAGTTTCTTCCGCAGATGGTTATTATGTATACAGAAAAGGTAACAGTGGCTCATGGAAGCAAATTGCTAAGATTAAGGGCGGAAAAAAAGTTACCTATACAGACACGAATGTAAATTGTTCCGAAACATATAAATATACCGTAAGAGCTTACGACGGCAAAGTTAAAGGTTGCTACAACAACAGCGGTATTAAAACAATTTTCCTCACAACTCCTGATGAACTTACTGCACAAAGCAGTGAAATGGGTATAGTACTCAATTTTAACAAGGTGGATGCAGCAAAAACCTATGAAATTTATCGCAGATCTGTTGAAGGCGAATGGGAGAAGATTTCAAGTGTTGTCGGCGATACAACATCTTTTGTTGATTTGGATGTTGCAGACGGTGAAACCTACAGCTACTCTGTTAAGGCTTTAAACGGAAAATTTGCAAGTGCTTTTGATAAAAACGGCATTGAATGTGAGTATGTTGAATCCGTTATCAAAGAGACAGAAATAGCAGAAAGTATAGATAAAGAAGCAGAAGTTGCCTGAGCAATTTCTGCTTCTTTATCATTTGAATTCCCATTTAAAAAGCAGAATACCGCCAATAGAAATTATAACACCTAAAAGCTTTTGCCATTGGAAATCCACCTTTTCCACCCCGAAAAGACCGAATAATTCAATGAGATATGCAACAAGAAGCTGTGCGGTTACAATTATCATAACCGCTTGAGCAGGACCCAGCCCCGCCATACTGCGAATAACGGTATAGGTAATCAAAGCTCCGATAATACCGCCCAGAAGCATATATTTGTTTTCAACTTTAAAAAGAGCACCCACAGAGCTTTCTCGTCCTGTAAAAAACCAAGCCGCAATGCAAAACAGGAAGGCAGTTAATTGGACGAATGAGGCGGACATCCAGACGGATGTCTGTTTGGTCACACCCTCGTTGAAAACCCCTTGTATGCTCATCAGAGCGCCAGAAATAACAGCAGTAATAACAGCAAGCATAAAATCACCTGATATTAGTTTTACCTGCAATATAAAAAATAACACAGTTATTCAGAAATTTTTTCTGAATAACTGTGTTTAGTTTTTTAACGTTCCTCTCGGAAATAGTTAAGACCGAGACTTCCGGGCGGTTGATGCTCTCTCTTTTTACGCATGCTTGTAATGATAAGAACAATAATTGTAACAACGTAGGGGAGCATTTTGAAAAGCTCTTGGGTTTCGGTTCCGAGACCCTGAATATAGTTATTGGCATTGCAAAGAGCACCGAAAAGGAATGAACCCACAATTGCTGCCGAGGGTTTCCAAAGTGCGAAGATAACAAGTGCAATTGCCATCCAACCGCGGTCACCAAATGCGTTGTTTGACCAAACACCGCTTGCGTATGCCATAACATACTGAAGTCCGCCGAGACCTGCAATGGCACTACCGATACAAGTTGCAAGATAGCGGTATTTGATAACATTAATACCTGCGGCGTCAGCAGTAGCAGGATTTTCGCCAACAGAACGAAGGTTAAGACCAACTCGTGTGCGATTAAGAACAAATGAAACCACTATAGCAATAATGATAGCTACGTATGTAAGGAAGTCGTGCGACAGGAATAAATCGCCAAACCAACCCAAATCATCGGCAAAAGGAAGCTTTGCTGCAAAGAAGGAGCTTGTTTTTGTGAGCGCAATTGAGGGTAATTCGCTCTTTGTGATATTGATAAGGGATGCGCCGAGGAAGTTTCCTAAACCAATACCCAAGGTTGTGAGAGCGAGACCCGTAACATTTTGGTTAGCATGAAGTGTTACTGTCAGAAAGCTGTAAATCAAGCCCATAATCACTGCGCCGGCAATAGCACATAAAAGGGGAATGATAATAGCGAGAAAAGCGTTCATATTGGCAATATCATTACCGCAGGCATTTTCGTAAAGGAATGAACCAACAACACCGCTGATTGCGCCAACGTACATCACACCGGGAATACCCAGGTTGAGATGTCCGGATTTTTCTGTAACGATTTCACCTGTTGAGCCGTAAAGAAGCGGAACGCCAAGGAGAATTGCACGGCAAATGAATTGTATAATCATGCTTTAACCTCCTTTTTACTGTGACGGAACTTGATTGAGTAGTGAATAAAGAATTCACAACCAACAAGCATGAGAATTACTAAACCTACAATAATTTCTGAGAAAGATGAGTTAAGGAATGAAGTATCAGCAACCTTAGCAACACCCAATCTTAAGAAAACTACGATAGCGGTCATAAAAACCATAATAAAGGGATTGAACTGACCGAGCCAGGACATAAGGATTGCGGTAAAGCCCTGACCGCCAACAAGGTTGGTGTTAATGCTGTGGTCCTTACCTGCAACAAGAAGCATACCTGTAACACCGCATAAAGCACCTGAAATCAGCATAGTGCGGATGATAACCTTTTTAACGTTTATACCGACATAACGGGCGGTGTTCTGGCTTTCACCTACAACAGAAATTTCATAACCCTGTTTACTGTATTTAAGATAAATGTACATAAACACGGTAATTGCTGCAACTGTTACTATGTTTACGAAATAGTCATTATTGCCAACAGAGGGGAAGTTACCGTAAGATACGGGGTTGATAACGTTTGATCCGCCACCTTCAATATAAACGTAGTATGCAATAATCTGAGTGGCTATGTAGTTCATCATAAGAGTGAAGAGAGTTTCGTTTGTATTGAACAGAGCCTTGAAAATTGCGGGAATAACACCCCAGACAGCACCGGCAAGAATACTTGTTACGGCAATTACTATAATTAATGTGGCGTAGGGGAGCTTGTCGCCGAATTCTATCATACAGAAGATAGAAGCAAGACCGCCCATAAGTGCCTGACCTTCTGCACCGCAGTTCCAGAATTTCATTTTGAATGCGGGGGTAAGAGCAAGGGCAAGACAAAGAAGTATCGCTATTTCCTGGAGATATTTCCAGAGCATTGTGAAACTGCCCTCAAACAATCTTCCAAATACACCTGAAAACATAATTTGGTATGTATCACCAAGGCTTTTTTCGGTTATCGCCATTGAAAGAAATCCTACGATGAGAAATCCTATTAAAATTGTGCTGATGCGGATAATCCATGCCTTCCAGCCGGGCATATCATCGCGTTTTACGATATGGAAAAGCGGTTCATGGTGTTTTATTTCAGAGTTTTTAGCCATTGTTATTCTCCTTTCCGTCATCTTTGGGTTTTGTCATAAGAAGACCGATTTCTTCCTTAGTCGTTGTACGTGCGTCAACAATACCTGTGATTTTACCGGAACCGATAACCATAATTCTGTCGCAAAGCTCAATAAGAACGTCAAGGTCTTCGCCGACGAAAATAATCGCAACACCTTTTTCTTTCTGTTCATTGAGAAGATTATAAATCATGTATGATGAGTTTATATCAAGTCCGCGAACAGGGTAGGCAACCATTAAAACAGTGGGAGAAGCGGCAATTTCTCTGCCGACCAGCACTTTCTGAACATTACCGCCTGACAGACGGCGAACAGGAGTACTTGCGCTTGGTGTAACGACCTCAAGGTCATTGATAATTTTCATAGCAAGGTCTTTGGGATTCTTACGTTTTAAGAACATTGAATGGCCTTTTGTGTAGCTTCTGAGCATCATATTGTCAACAATATCCATATTACCTACAAGACCCATACCCAGTCTGTCTTCGGGAACGAAAGAAAGGCGAACCCCCATTTGCCTGATTTGCATAGGAGTTTTATCTCTCAGGCTTTCCTTTTTGCCTGTTTTGGGGTCAAAATAGAATATATCACCGTATTCAAGCCTTTGAAGACCGGCTATGGATTCGAGCAATTCTCTCTGACCTGAGCCGGCGATACCCGCAATACCGAGAATTTCACCGCTTTTAGCAGAAAATGAAACGTTGTCGAGAACGGTTGAGCCAACTCTGTCAACACAGGTGATGCTGTTTACGGTAAGTCGCTCTTCAGTATTTTTAGGTTCATTTCTCTGAATATTAAGGTCAACCTTTTTACCAACCATCATTTCGGTAAGTTCGGTTTCGTTGGTTTCGGCAGTATTAACCGTTCCGACGTATTCGCCTTTGCGAAGAACGGAAACTCTGTCAGAAAGAGAAAGAACTTCGTGAAGCTTATGAGTGATTATGATGATACATTTCCCGTCATCGCGCATACGGCGAAGAACATTGAAAAGCTTTTCTGTTTCCTGAGGAGTAAGAACGGCAGTAGGCTCATCAAGAATAAGAATATCAGCGCCTCTGTAAAGAACTTTGATGATTTCCACAGTCTGTTTTTCAGAAACGGACATTGTATAAATTTTCTTTTCGGGAACAAGGTCAAAACCGTATTGCTCGGTGATTTTTTTGATTTCAACCATTGAATTTTTGAGGTTATATTTACCATCTTCAATGCCGAGTACAATGTTTTCTGCGGCGCTGAAAACATCAACGAGTTTAAAATGCTGATGAATCATACCGATTTTGTATGAGAAAGCATCTTTAGG
>CAZUZV010000030.1:0-29586 GCA_964624385.1 uncultured Eubacteriales bacterium
AGAGCACCTGTGGGACAAGCTGTGATACACTGACCGCAGGAGATACAAGCAACATTGCCCAGATCATAATCAAATGCACAACCGATGCTTGTATCAAAGCCTCTGTTGTTAGCACCGATAACGGAAACACCCTGATTCTTGTCACAGACTGCTACACAACGACGGCAGAGAATACACTTCTCATTGTCACGTGTCATGTGAGTTGCGGAAGCATCAATATCATATTTATTAGTTACACCTGCGAATGCTTCTGTATCTTCGATACCGTAATCAGCACAAAGCTGCTGAAGCTCACAGTTACCGCTTCTTACGCAGGAAAGACACTCTTTCTTATGGTCAGAAAGGATAAGTTTAAGTGTAGTTTTTCTTGCCTCGATGACCTTGGGAGAATTTGTATAGATCTCCATCCCCTCGTTTACGGGGAATACACAGGCTGCAACAAGGCTTCTTGCACCCTTAACTTCAACAACACAGATACGGCAAGCACCGATTGCGTTAATATCTTTAAGATAACAAAGTGTAGGAATTTCAATACCTGCTTGATGAGCAGCTTCGAGAATTGTAATTCCGGCAGGAACCTGATAGTCGAAGCCATTGATTTTAATATTTACTGAATTTTCCATCATCAGTTCCTCCTTATTTATTTACTGCCTTAAACTTACAGTTACCGATACAAACTCCACATTTTACGCACTTTTCTGTATCAATTGTGAATGATGCAAGCTTATGGCCTGGAGCGATATAATCTGTTCTTGTAATTGCTTCAACAGGGCAGTTTTTAGCACAGATACCGCAACCGATACATTTGTCTTTATCAATTGAGAATGAAACAAGGTCTTTACAAACGCCTGCTGGACATTTTTTATCAACAACGTGAGCGATGTATTCATCTTTAAAGCGTTGATATGTAGAAAGAACAGGGTTTGGAGCTGTCTGACCAAGACCGCAAAGTGAGTTTTCTTTGATGTAGTTACAAAGTTTTTCCATTCTGTCAAGGTCTTCCATTGTACCCTTACCGCTTGTGATTTTTTCAAGAATTTCAAGAAGTCTTCTTGTACCAACACGGCAGGGAGTACATTTACCGCAAGACTCGTCAACTGTAAATTTAAGGAAGAATTTAGCAATATCAACCATACAGTCATCCTCGTCCATAACGATAAGACCGCCTGAACCCATCATTGCGCCCTTGGCAACAAGGTTGTCATAGTCAATTTCAATATCAAGAAGGTCTGCAGGAAGGCATCCGCCGGAGGGGCCACCTGTCTGAGCTGCTTTAAACTTCTTGCCGTTGGGGATACCGCCACCGATATCTTCAACGATTTCGCGAAGTGTAGTACCCATGGGAACCTCAACAAGACCTGTGTTGTTGATTTTACCACCGAGAGCGAAAACCTTTGTACCCTTGCTGGTTTCAGTACCCATTGTGTTGAAGAATTCAGCACCGTTGAGAATAATCTGAGGAATATTTGCAAAGGTTTCAACGTTGTTTTCTGTTGTGGGTTTGCCGAAAAGACCCTTAACTGCCGGATAGGGAGGACGGGGACGGGGCTCACCGCGGTTACCTTCGATAGATGTCATGAGAGCTGTTTCTTCACCGCAAACGAATGCACCTGCACCAAGACGGATGAAGAGGTCAAAGTCGAAGCCTGAACCAAAGATATTTTTACCGAGAAGACCGTATGCACGAGCATCATCAATAGCTTTCTGTAAACGCTGAACAGCGATGGGGTATTCTGCACGAACATATACATAACCCTCTGTTGCGCCTGTTGCATAACCGCAAATAGTCATAGCTTCAACGAGACAGTGGGGGTCACCTTCAAGAACCGAACGGTCCATGAATGCACCGGGGTCACCTTCGTCAGCGTTACATACAACATATTTCTGGTCTGCCTGGTTAGCAGCTGTAAAGCTCCATTTACGACCTGTGGGGAATCCACCGCCACCTCTGCCGCGAAGACCTGAATCAATAACAGTCTGGATAACTTCCTGAGGAGTCATCTGTGTAAGAGCTTTAGCGAGAGCCTGATAACCGTCGTAAGCAATATATTCTTCAATATTTTCGGGGTCAATAACACCGCAGTTACGAAGAGCAACACGGTGCTGTTTTTTATAGAAGTTAGTTTCATTCAAAGGTTTAACTGTTTCTTCTGTAACAGTTTCACTGTAAAGAAGTCTTTTAACAATTCTGCCTTTGAGAAGGTGTTCTTCAACGATTTCAGGAATATCTTCAACCTTAACTTCGCTGTAGAAAGAACCTTCAGGGTAAACAATCACAATGGGGCCTAATGCACAAAGACCGAAACAACCGGTTCTTACAACCTGAACTTCTTCTTCAAGTCCTTTTTCCTTAATATTGGCATTAAGCGCATCAATAAGTTCACCGCTGTGGCTGGAGGTACATCCGGTACCGCCGCAGACAAGTACATGAGAACGATACATTTATTCTTTCCTCCTTATTCGGTAACTGCGCCTACAGTATATTCAACTACGGGCTTACCGTTAACGATATGCTCGTTAACAACCTTTGCTGCTTTTTCTGCAGTCATCTGAACATAAGTAACTTTTTCCTTGCCGGGTTCAAAAATCTCAACAATGGGTTCGTACTGACACATACCGATGCAACCGGTCTGTGAAACAGCAACATTCTTAACATTTCTTTTTGCAATCTCGTCAGTAATTGCTCTGAGAACAGGACGAGCGCCTGCTGCGATACCGCAAGTTGCCATACCAACAACAACTCTGATACCATCCTGACCGTCAGCGTCACGAGCAGCCATCTGAGCCTGTGCTTTTTCTTTTATAGCAAGTAACTCTTCGAGTGATTTCATATCATTCATTCCTTTCAATTGATAAGGTATTCTCCCTGATATAATCTTCAATCCAACTCATAACCGATGGCTCCGAAAGCGGAACCCCATCAAGGATTACTTTTATATCTTGGGACTTAAACGTAAACTCTTTACCGTCAATACTACGGGTATAAACGAAATCTTTGTCCTCATTCATGGACACAATGGTTGATATTGTGGATGCCATATCACCCAAGGGAGTAAAGTCGATACTGTCTGTTTTAAAAAGAGCATCAACTCTTGTTCCAACGCCCACCTGAGAGGTTATTGTAAAACTCCCTCCCGTTTGCTCTGCCGCAAGTTTGAAGAGCGGTATCCCCATACCAACTTTTCTTGTTGTTCGGGTTGTAAAAAACGGATCTTTTACATTTTCAACCTGCTCCGGTGTCATTCCTTTGCCATTGTCATAAATACCGATAAGAAGTGTATTCTTTTCTGTATCCTCTTTAACAAGTATCTCTGTAAGAGAGGCGCCTGCGACAATGGAATTCTGGGCAATGTCGAGAACATTTAATGATAGTTCGCGCATAACGCTTAGTTCATGTATTTAGCAAGAATTCCGGGAACATCGTCTGCGGTAATTTTGCCGTAAACTTCACCATTGATTGTGAAAACGGGCGCAAGACCGCAAGCACCGATACAACGGCATTCTTCAAGAGAGAATTTACCGTCGGGAGTGCATTCACCGGGTTCAATTCCGAGGACTTCACTGATTCTGTCGATAATGGGCTGAGCACCTTTAACGTAGCAAGCAGTACCAAGACAAACAGAAATGTCATATTCACCCTTGGGAGAAAGAGAGAACTGAGCGTAGAATGTTGCAACGCCGTAAATTTTCTCCAACGGGATGTCCATACCCTCTGCAATCATTACCTGCACTTCACGAGGAAGGTAACCGTAGATACCTTGTGCCTCCTGCATAACGTGCATAAGCTGACTTTTGTCATCCTTGCACTCTGCAATTACTGCATCGAGTTTTGCTTTCTGCTCAGGTGTACCGTTAAAAGGTATTGTGCTGATTTTCTTGAGCATTAGATTTCCTCCATTCAGATTGTGTTTGTTTCGGGTAAACGCAAGATCGCAATTTACCACTTTACATACATTGGAATTATATCACAGTATTCGCCTTAATGTCTATACCAAATTTCGACTTTTTCCGTTTTTTTGATATTTTTTTAACATTTTTCTGTTTTGCACAAATAGAATGGAAAACTTTTTTAGTTTTTTTATATATAATTTTGCAAGCTTATATGTTAATATATAATAGTATATAAATACGTTTAATGTGTATGGGGTGAGCTTATATGAAAATAAGTGAAATTAAATCCATTCTCAATGCAGAGCTTATCTGCGGCGAAGAATTTGTTGAAAACGAGGTTCATACCGCTTGCGGAAGTGATATGATGAGTGATGTTCTTGCTTATGTAAAAGAGCAAGCAGTTCTTCTTTCAGGTCTTGTTAATCCTCAGGTTGTAAGGACCGCAGAAATGATGGATATGAAATGCATCGTTTTCGTCCGTGGAAAACAGCCTGATGAAGATATGATTGAACTTGCAGTAGAGCGTGATATTGTTCTTTTGGGAACAAAGCTTGAAATGTTCACCGCCTGCGGTCTTCTTTATAAAAACGGACTTAAAGGAGGCAGCGGTATCTGATGGAGCTTCTTTCTTTACACTATGATGTCAGCGGAACAGACTTCACTTGCGCAGGTGAAGCCTCAAGCAAAATTAAAAGAAACCTTAAAGAATTAGGTTTTCCCACATCAGTTATAAGAAATGTTGCCATCGCCGTTTACGAAGGTGAAATAAATATGGTCATTCATGGCGGCGGCGGTGTTATCGATGTTGAAGTATCACCTGAATGCATTTCGATAATCCTTGCTGACCAAGGTCCCGGTATACCCGATGTAGCTTTAGCTATGCAAGAGGGTTATTCAACCGCACCTGACAATGTGCGTCAATTGGGCTTCGGTGCAGGTATGGGTCTTCCCAACATAAAAAAATATACTGATGAAATGATTATAGAAACAGAGGTCGGAAAAGGCACAACAATCAAACTAAAAGTATTTGTAAAATAATCCGACTGAAAGGAATTGTTATGGATACATATTTCCACTCGGTACGTCTTGATAAAGATAAATGCCGAGGTTGTACTAACTGCATAAAGCGTTGTCCTACTCAGGCTATCCGCGTGCGTAATGGTAAAGCGGTAATTCTTAAGGAGCGTTGTATAGACTGCGGAGAATGTATCCGTGTCTGTCCCCATCACGCAAAATATGCAAGCCGTGATGTACTTTCTCAGATTGAGGATTATAAATATAAAGTTGCGCTCCCGGCACCTGCTCTTTACGGACAATTCAATAACCTTGACGATATTAATATAATCCTTAACGCCTTGCCCTCACTGGGTTTTGACAGCGTCTTTGAGGTTTCAAAAGCTGCAGAGCTTATCTCCGAAGCTACAAGAATCTATTTATCTGAAAACAACCACACAAAGCCTTTGATTTCCTCCGCTTGTCCTGCGGTAGTAAGGCTTATAAGAGTTTGCTTTCCCGAACTCGTTGACAATATAATACCAATGACCGCTCCCGTTGACGAAGCAGGAAGACTTGCAAGAATAAAAGCCGTTCAAAAAACAGGCTTAAAGCCCGAAGAAATCGGCGTATTTTTCATCACACCTTGTCCTGCAAAGGTTACGGCTATTAAACAGCCCATCGGAATACCTAAATCCCATGTCGACGGTGCAATTGCCATAAACGATATTTATCCCGCGCTCTTGAAAGCTATGGAAAAAACCGAAAATTCAGATGAGCTAAAAGCTCTCCACGAATCCGGAGTTATCGGTATCGGTTGGGCAACGAGCGGTGGCGAAGCATCGGGAACCTTGCACGATAACGCCCTTGCTGCTGACGGTATAGAAAACTGTATGAAAATTCTTGAAGAGGTTGAGCGCGGAACACTTGATTCCGTTGATTTTATAGAGCTCAACGCTTGTCAAGGTGGTTGTGTGGGCGGAAGCCTCACTTTCGAAAACCCTTTCATTGCTAAATCCCGACTTATGAAGCTTAGAAAATATAGCCCCATTTCCTGCAATCATCTCTCTAACAGAGTTCTTCCGACAGAACTTCTTTGCACAAGTCCCGTTGAACCTTGTGACGATGTTATGAAGCTTGCAGACAATGTTGCTGAAGCAATGGCACGAATGAACAGAATGAAAGAACTCCTCAAGGTATTCCCGGGACTTGACTGCGGTACTTGCGGTGCACCAAGCTGCCGCGCTTTGGCAGAAGATATTGTCAGAGGCTACACAACAGAGCACGATTGCGTTTTCAGAGCAAGAGAAGAGCTTCATGAACTTGACAGCAACGAAAGTCTTGACCGTTTCATCCCTGCTCCCTTTAGAGAAAATAAAGATTAAAGGACAATAATATGACAGTTAAAGAATTACAAGAAAAACTAAATTTACAAATGATTTGTAACGAAGAAATAGCCGGACAAAGAAATGTTACGGGATGCTACTGCGGCGACCTTTTAAGCTGGGTAATGTCAAGAGCTTCAGAGGGTGATGCCTGGCTTACGGTTATGGGTAATGTAACCTCTATCGGTGTTGCAGTTCTTGCTGATGTAGCTTGCATTATACTGACAGAACACGCAAATATAGATAAAGATGCTCTCAAACGGGCAGAAGAAAATGAAGTTATTATTCTCGGCACCGGTAAAAACTCTTATGAAATAGCCGTAGAAATTTCAAAACTGTTATGAAATTATACTATGATTTTCACATACATTCCTGCTTGAGCCCTTGTGGAGACAAGGATATGACACCAAATAACATTGTAAATTTTGCAAAAATTATGGGGTATGATGTTATAGCATTAACGGACCACAACACCGCCCGAAATTGTCCTGCAGTTGCAAAAATCGCTAAAGAAAACGGTTTGTCCTTTATTCCGGGAATGGAGCTTTGTACCTCTGAAGAGGTTCACATCGTTTGCCTTTTTTACACTTTGGAAGACGCTTTAAAGTTTTCGGATTATGTAAAATCCACTATGCCTTCCATAAAAAACAAGCCCTCAGTTTTCGGTGAACAGCTTATATGTGACGAAAATGACAATGTTGTCGACAGTGAAGAAATTCTGCTTATAACTGCAAGTGGAATAAGCACTGAAAAGGTAGTTAAATTAGTAGCAGAGTTCAACGGAATATGCTACCCTGCCCATATTGACCGTTCATCGTTCAGCATTCTTTCAAACTTGGGTACAATTGACGAATATTTCGGCTTTAAATGTGCTGAAATTTATGATATAATCAAGGAAAATGAATTAAAAGAAAAACACCCATATTTGAAAAAACTAAAGATTCTTTCTGATTCAGATGCTCATCATTTGGAAAATATGAGATTACCTCAACAGGTTATTGAGGTCACTGAAAACAATATTAAAACTATTTTAGATTATCTGAATACATAAAAAGGAGGTAACCTAATGGAAAGCAGAGAAACTGTCTCCACTCTAACGGCTGAGCCCCGCCGTTATGTCGGCAAAAGGGAAACCCTTGCCTATGTTCTCAATGACGTTGCGGCTAGCCTGAATATCGACGATTACAAAGAACGTTATATTTACGACGTTGTAAAAATCGACTTTAATTATCTTGCAATTCAAAATGTTATTGCAACTGTATGGGACTCTTTCAACGACACCTTCATTGGTGTTATGGTGGATAAAACCCGTACCCGTTGGGGCAAATTCAAGCCCTATGTGCTTTTAGGCGAAATTCCTCTTACTATTCTTGGAATGTGGTATTGGTTAATTCCGTTTTTATTCCCCGATACACCTGCTACCTATCTTCCAAAATGGATTTTCTATTTTGCAATGAGCATAATTACTGAAACGGCAACTACTTTTACATCAATCGCGAAAACAGGATTCCTGTCGACTATAACCCCGGAACCGTTGGAGCGTTCCAGACTTATTGCCCTGGCGAATGTATCCTCTCATTTAGTTGAAGATTTACCTAAACAAGCATTCGGTATTATCTATGACCTTATTGCAAATAAGAAGTTGAATTTACCGTTACCAAAACTCTTTTCAACATTCGGTATTGTATGCGCAGCAGTATCTGCAGCATTCGCACTTTTCTTTATAACAAACTCCCGAGAACGTGTTTCACAATCTATCAAGCAGCCCTCTGTAAAGCATTGTCTGAAAGCTGTTCTCAACAACAAGCCGATGCGAATTCAGTTGTTGTCCTCCCTGCTCTCCGGGTTCAGTATCGGTAAAAGCCGAACCAATTTCTACATAGATGTTTTGGGTTCTGTTACCTGGAAAACCATTGTCGGTATTCCTGCTTTTCCGGTTAAATTTATAAGCTACAGTTTCGTTGAACCTTTAAGACGACGTTTCTCAACTAAAACTTTATGGATTCTGGAAGATGCCTGGACCGATATGCTATGGCTATTGGTTTTCGGAATCGGTTCTATTAACAAAAACTTTATGAAGAAGCCAATCATTCTACCAATGATGGCGATTGAAGAAATTTTTGAAATGTGCGTCTACGGATTAAGGCGTGTTATTCCTGCAGAAATTCAAAACGAAGCCCTTGACTACTGTGAATGGAAAAACGGCTACCGTTCGGAAGCTATGCTCGGTGTTACGCAAAGTCTTGTCACCAAAATACAGCAGGCTGTTATGGGCGGTGTAACCAATATCGTAATGGGTAAAATAGGTTACATACAAGGTCTTGAAATCGGAACACAGACAGATAAAACAAAATGGTGGATCTTCGCTTTGGGTACGGGTATTCCCATCATAACCTCAAGTCTTGGTATCATCCCCAAACTCTTCTACCCTCTTTCTGCAGAAACACGTGAGAAAATGTATGCAGAGCTTCAGGAAAGAAGAGCATCAATGGCAGAATTTATGAAAACTGCAACAAAAGAAGAAATTGAAGCAATGGCTGAAAAGCAATTGCAAGGTCAATTCAAATAAGTCTATATACAAACAACCAAGTGCTTTTTAGGCACTTGGTTGTTTTAGTTTTAATTGTATTTATCTGCTTGAAGGCGGAACATATAGGCATATTTTCCGTCGAGCTCCATTAACGCTTCGTGAGAACCATGTTCAATAATCTCTCCGTTTTCAAGCATATATATCTCATCCGCCATAATAGTTGTGGAAAGGCGATGAGAAATAAACAGAACCGTTTTGTCGTTTGCCGCCTTAGCCATAGACTGATTAAGAGTATATTCTGCAATCGGGTCGAGATTTGCACTGGGTTCATCAAGAATTGCAAAAGGACATTCTTTATAAAAAGCTCTTGCAATCGCAATTTTCTGTGCCTCACCACCGGAAAGGGAAACGCCCTCATCATCGAATTCTCTTAAAATAATACTATCTGTTCCATTAGGAAGTTTTCTATCAAAATCCGCAGCCTTCAATGCTTCTTGAACTGCTTCTTTTTCGGGAGAATCATCCATGGAAACATTTTCTCCCAGAGTCGCTCCAAAAAGAGAGAAATCCTGAAAAACTGCAGCAAAGTTTTTATGATATGACTTAATATCCCATTCTTTGATATTAACTCCGTTTATGGTTATTTCGCCCTCTGTTACATCATACAAACGCAAAAGAAGATTTGTAAGAGTGGTTTTACCTGCACCATTATAGCCAACAAAGGCTATTTTTTTATATGGCGATATCTCAAGATTGATGTTTTTAAGAACATATTTTTCAGTACCGGGATATTTAAAAGAAACATTTTCGAATTTTATAACAGGCGGTTTTTCAAAAACCGTGGTTTTTGTTCCTGAAACCATTTTTTCCTTTGCATTCATAAAACGACGGAATTTTTCAACATAAAGTCCGTTTTCCCTTACATTAATTGCCAAGTGGCTCGTTAATGCAAAAATGCTGGTGCTGATTGATGAAGCGCCGTTAAAGGTTGCAGCAAAGTCCCCCATAGTCACTTCTTTCGTAACAATAGCCTTATAACCCATTAAAAGGGTTATTCCAAGGTATATAAGCAAAGTCATGGGAAGAGATTCCTGACAGAAATACAGCTTCCATTGTTTTGTAAGGTATGGTGAAATTGTATTGATTCTGTCAAAAACATTCTGATTATATCTTCTTTCAACCATTTCACCCGCACGGGAAAGCCTTAATTCTTTTGCATAATCCTGCAAATAGAAAACACGACTGAAATAAAGATTTTTTCTGTCAAGGGGTGTCATAGCTTCGGTTCTTTCAACATTGACTTTTGCAATAAGTCTGCCGATGGGTGTCATAATTGCAACGCATATTATAACAAAAACAAGGCAAATGGGGTCAATTGAAACAATAACCGTACCAATTGTAAGAACACTTATAACATTTGTGAGAACATCCTGTGTATCTGCAAGAACCGAATATGCTCTTTCATTCATAGAATTCATTGCAAGAACAAGGTCGTTGTAATATTCGGGATTGTCATAAGCCTCGTAATCCATTTTTGCGGCTTTTTCATAAATAGTTTTGTACACAGCAAAATAAAGTTTCTGCTTTTGCTTTGGCATTGAGATTTCGTAGAAGAGAGTAGTAAAAAGATTTGTAACAACAACAAATACTACAAACAGCACTAACGCAACAGCTACTCTATAATAATCCTTGCCCTCTGTTGCAACATCAATTATGTATTTTAACAAAACCACATTGGAAAGGGTCCAGGGAAGATTTGCCAGAACATCAAAAAACAAATAACCGCAGACCATAAAAGGTGTGTGCTTAAAGATGAATTTAAGCATATAGATATTGTTTTTTATTGTGTTTGTTTTTTCTGATTTCTTATTCTTCATCCTCAAACACCTCCTTGTAACCCGATGCTTGAAGCGTAAACATTTCCTTATAATATCCGTTATTTTGCATAAGCTTATCGTGATTACCCTGCTCTGCTAACACACCTTTATTGAACACTATTATATTATCAGAACGGGTTGCGCTTGAAAGACGATGAGAAATATAAATAACTGTTTTTCCCTTTGTGCCCTCAATAAGAGCATCATACATTTTGCTTTCTGCAACAGGGTCGAGGGCGGATGATGGCTCATCAAGAACAGCAATATCAAAATCTCTTGCAAAAAGGCGGGAAATTGTAACCTTCTGTGTTTCGCCTCCCGAAAGAAGAACACCATCTTTATCAAATTCTTTTGTAAGCATTGAAGCCTCTTTATTGGAAAGCTTACTGATTTTTTCGTAAATGCCTGCCATTTTAAGAGCATTTACGGCAGTTTTTATATTTTCTTCATTAACCTCTTCTGTGAGAACATTTTCTGCAACAGTCATAGCAAACACTCTGTAATCCTGAAACACGCAAGCAAATTTTTCACGGTATTTCAAAAGGTCATATTCTTTAATATTGATCCCGTTATAAAGAATTTCACCATCTGTTACATCATAAAGGCGCATTAAAAGCTTTGAAAGGGTCGTTTTGCCTGCACCATTGTGTCCAACAACTGCGATAGTCTGCCCTTTTTCAATTTTAAAAGATACATCTTTCAAAATATAATCAGAGTTTTCTGTGTATTTAAATGAAACATTTTTAAATTCAATACTTTGGAAATCCTCAGGAATTATATCTCCGCCTTGAATTTTGGTTTCATACTCTAAAAACTCTCTTAAATTCTGCACCCACAAGCAATGCTTTTGCTGCATAGCAAAATACCACGCTAATTGGTTGATTTTATTTCTGCATGTTGTAATCGCGGAAACGAGAACAGAAAATTGCGAAATAGGTATGTTTTGCGCCACAAGAAGCCTGTAACAACCATAAATAAAACCACCTGTAACAGGAATAATTTCCGCAAAATAATCGGAAACACATTCCAAAAGAGCAATTTTCCAGCCGTATTTTTTTATTACATTTATATTTTTTTCAATTGCCAAGCGAAAACGTTTCTCTAAAACAACAAATATGTTAGTTGTTTTTATTTCCTTTGCAAAATCTTTAAGAAGTATTGTTCTTCTTACATAATCCTTTTCTCTTTCATAAGGGGTCATTTCTTTTTCTTTCTCGAGCTCTATATTGTTTTTACGAACTCTGAACCACATAACAATAACCGGACAAAGAATAAATATAAGAAGCCAGGGATCTATTGAAACAAGGTAACTAACAAGAAAAACAATGCTGACAATCGAACCCAAAGTCCAGGCAGAGCCCTCGATAATTCTCTTGAAACCACCCTGGTCAACAACCCAGGTTGCACGATTATATTTATCGAAAAATTCGGGATTTTCATAGCATCCCAGCTCAACCTCCTGAGCTTTTTTGAAAATAAGGGTATTTATATAGCTTTCGCATTTTATTTCAAATTTTATCCTTACTGTATAAACATCAATATACCCAATCAAATCAACAAGAAGCTTTCCTAAAACAATAATGCACATTCTTATTGCAAACTCTTTAAAACTACCATTTCCTTCAATAATGGAAAGCGCGGTTTCAAGAAACATTACATTTATTACAACAGCATAATATATATTTTCGATAATATATGAAAAATATATTATAAAAAGCGACAAGGGCGCACTTTTTAAAGCGCACCTTAGCATAAAGGCTGTGTTTTTTAATATATGAGCTTTTTGCCTCTTTTGTTTTTCTATATTATTTTTCATTCTAACTCTCCAAAGAATTCAAGTAAATAAATTGTATATAAAAAACAATGCATTGTCAATAAAAATGTCCGAGTAACACAAAAGAACTCGGACATTTGTTTATTAATATTTATCTTTTATTTTAAGACCTGTTTTGTTATAGGTACTCTTATAAGAACCGCTGTAAGCACGAACCGAATAATAGTAGGTCTTACCTTTTTTAGCAGTTTTATCAAGATAAGAGGTTGTTGACTTACCGCTTACTTTGGCAATTTGCTCCCAATCGCCCGAACCGGTTTTACGGTAAACATAATAGCCGGTAGCACCTGTAACCTCACCCCAAGTAAAATTAACACCTTTTTTGGTGCTCTTTACACTTTCAAGAGCAGGTCTTGCAAGACGTTCAATAGTTAAACCTTTAGCAATATACGTAGAAACATAGCTACCTGAAACTGCTTTAACAGTATAAATATAAATTTTACCGCTTACTGCTGTTTTGTCGGTATAAGACGTCGTTTTGCTTGTACCGATTTTCACCCATCCGGAAGTCCCTTTTATTTTTCGGTACACCTCATAGCTACCGGCACCTGTCACTTTGCTCCACTTTATTGTTATACCGCTTGCATAGTTTGTGGCGCTCTTAAGTGCGGGCGCAGTCAAACGTTTAATTGACCAACCGCTTGAGTTATAGCCTGAAAAGATTTTTCCGTTATACGCTTTAACAGTATATTTATAAATTTTACCGTCCTTAACATTTGTATCGGTATAGATATTTTTGGTAACCGTACTTACTTTTTTCCATGAGCTCTCTCCCGGACCTTTACGGTAAACATAATAGCTTTTAGCACCGGAAATTTTTGCCCAAGATACTGTAATGGCAGAAGTTGCATTTTCAACCTTAACTTCAGGAGAGGCAAAATATGTAAAGCTTTTTGACTTATATTTGCTTACACTGTCGCCGTTCTCCGCTCTTACTGCATAATAGGTTTTAACACCGTTTTTAGCGCCTTTATCCGTATAAGATGTTTTGGAGGATGACAGCCTTTTTACAAAAACCCATTCTCCCCCGCTCTCCTTACGGTAAATCGCATATTTTTTTGCACCTTCAGATGAAGTCCATGTAATCTTAACTCCACCGTAAGCGTTGGAAAGAGATGTTATTTTTTGAGTAGCAAGGAAAACTGTATTGAAAGCACCTGAAACAACGCTTTTAACGTCTCCGTCTACTGCATACACTCTGTAAACATAGCCTTGACCTGCTTTTACATTTGTGTCCTCATAACTGTTTTTGTCTGCATTAACAGTAGCAATCGTCTTATAGGAACTGCTCCTGTCACCATCAGAATCGGTAAGCGCTCTTTGAAGCTGATAAGTTTTTGCACCGGTAACTTTCCCCCAAGTAACAGTTACACTTGCTGCATTATTGGTTGCCTTTGTAATTTCGGGAGCTGTAAGATACTTTAATTCTTTAACAAGAGTTTCATCAATTCCGCCCTCAAAAGAACCAATAACGGGAATAACCCAATAAGCATAAACCTCTCCACTTACTACACTTTCATCAACATACTCAAAATCATAAGTTTGAGCAATTCTTGTCCAAGCATCTCCGTTTTTACGGCAAACAATATAAGAATCTGCATAGAGGTGTTCTTTCCAGCTAACTTTTATACCGTTTGACAGAATCCCTGTTTTTATTCCCTCAACACATTCAATTCGCATAACTTCGGGAGTAGTGTCACTATACTTACTTTCACCCTTTGTGCTTAATGCTTGAATGTAATAGGAATAAATTCCGCCAACTTCAACATTTGTATCAATATATTCAGTTTCTCCGGCATCCACTAAAGCAACAAGACTCGTCGTTGAACCATTCTGACGGAAAACCCTGTATTCCGTTGTTCCTGCTGATGCCGACCAGCTTACCTTTATATCATCCTTTGTGTTAACCGCAACAACATTTTGGGGTGCTTTAAGATAGTAAACAGAAATCTCGGAAGAAACTTTTTCACTTTCTGAATTTCCGACGTAAGGAGCAACGCAGTAAAAATAGGTTTTTCCGCTAGCTGCGCCTTTATCTTCAAAGCTTGTTAATGCTTTAGGCACACTTCCTGCTTTTTCCCAGGAGGAATCCTCTGTTTTTCTATAGATATTGTAGCCGTCCACTCCGTCAACAGAATTCCAAGTCACCTTTATATTATCTGCCTGGGCTACCAAATCGGTAACTTCAGTAGAAGGAACTCTTGTCAAGGTGTAGCCCGTTTTTGTGAAAGCACTTTCACCGTAATCGTTGACGGCCTTTATACTGTAGGTATATGCTTTACCTGCTACAACCTCTGTATCAATAAAACTATTGGAAACAACAGTCG
Source organism: uncultured Eubacteriales bacterium (assembly GCA_964624385.1). GTDB lineage: Bacteria > Bacillota > Clostridia > Oscillospirales > Acutalibacteraceae > DTU089. The sequence goes on from CAZUZV010000030.1 coordinate 14,838, forward strand.
CGTATTCGGTTAACTCCGTTTCAACGCCCACGGCTCTTCTGTAAACAATATAATATGCAGCGTTTTCAACAGCTTCCCAAACAAGCTCAATACCTGCGCTTATATTTGCAACGGAATTAACCGACGGCGACGGAAGATAGGTAACTATCGCACCCTCTGAAAGAGCATCCGTTACAAAGCTTCCGAGAGTTGAGTTAACATCATATTCGTAGGTTTTGCCGTTCTCTACTGTTGTATCTTTGAAAGTGGTAGCAAGAGCTGCCGAACGCTCAGAAACCACCGACCACTCTGTTTCTCCTAACTCACGGCGCATAATTTTATAACTGTCAGCACCGCTGGTTTGTTCCCAACTGATATCAATTCCGCCCACACCGTTAACCGCAGTAACGTTAGATGGTTTGGAAATATATTGGCAGGAAACGCCATTGGAATCGAATATACTTGAACCGTAAGCATTTAAGGCTTTTACGCTGTAAATATATGTATTTCCGCTTTCAAGCTTCACATCGTTATATGTTAAATTATCTGCTGAAACGGTCGCAAGCACGGTCCATGTACCTATAGGAGTTTTGCGGCGAATTTCATACTGGGTTGCACCTGTTGTTTCTTTCCACTTGAAAGTAATCGCATTAGTTAAAAGCGTTGCACTTTCAAGCTTTGGTGCTTCCAAAGTCACAATGCCTGTAGTTTTAGCAATTGTCTGCAAACCGTCAGCAACAGTAATTGACTGTTCGGAATCCGATGTAGAGAAAAACTCTTTACAATAGAAATTAACATCTGTTGTGGGTCTTTCTTCGCTGATAACCTCAAAAGTTAATTTAAAAAATTCTGTGTTCGCGCTAACAGATTCGGGTGTTGTATTGGTATAACCGACAGAATAAATATTATCATATTCCGCCGAAATGCCGTTTACATAAACGCCATTAAACTGTTGAACTCCCGTGCTTGTATATGCAGGAAGGAATTCAACGGGGGAAAGCACCGCATTATCATATTCTACAAGAATAACCGCACCACCAAAGCCCTCTATACCACCACTCAGACTTACTGTATAGGTGATTTTTCCGTCAGTTACCATTCCGCTTTTTACTGTGAATATCTTGTCCGCCACACCCAACGCGGCAACCTGAACTGCTGTACTGCTGAACAGGGAAAAACACATTATCAAACACAACAACAAGGATAATATTCTTTTCAAAAACACACCTCCCGGTATGTAACAGTTCCCCCGTAATCGAGGGAACTGCAGTTCTTATTAATATTTGTCTTTTATTTTAAGACCTGATTTATATGCGCTTGTATATGATTTATAATAAGCTTTTACAGTATATGTGTATGTCTTACCTTTTTTGGCTGTCTTATCAACATAAGTTACCTTTGTATTACCTTTAACCGTAGCTATTTTCTCATATTTTCCTGAACCAGTTTTACGATATACATAGTAACCTGATGCACCGGTTACCTTATTCCACTTGAATGTTATGCCTTTCTTTGCGCTTGTAACGCTTGAAAGCTTAGGAGCAGAAAGGAATCTGATGGAAGTGCCTGATGATTTGTAGCCTGAAACGATACTTCCGTCCTGAGCCTTAACCATATATTTGTAGGTTGTGCCGCTCTTAACATTCTTATCCGTGTACGACAATGAAGTTGTTGTCTTAACCTTTGTCCATTTCGTAGCAGAACCGGCTTTACGGTAAACAATATATTTTTGCGCGCCTGTAACCTTATCCCAAGAAACTTTAACACCGCTTGTGGTATTTGCAACCGTAACAACGGGAGCTGCAAGATAATTCACCGTCTTGCATACAGAATCAAAATGAGATGCACTAAAATAAGACTGATTTGAACCGTCAACAGCTCTTACAGCATAATAATATTTCTTATCACTTACAGCAGAATTATCTGTATATGATGTTGATTTGCTTGTGCCGATTTTCTTCCAGCTTGTAGATTTTGTTTTGCGATAAATCTGATAACTGGTTGCACCTGTTACTTTGGACCAAGTGATTTTCGGACCACCGTAGGCATTAGCAACACTTTTAACGGTAGGAGTAGAAAGGAATTCTATTGACCAACCGGTTGTATTATAGGGAGAATACTCATCACCGTCATAGGCTTTTACGGTATATTTATAAACCGTGCCTGATTCTATATCTGTATCTTTATACTGAACGTATGCTAAATCCTCGTCCTCATAAACAGTTGCAATTTTGGTCCAAGACTTTGCACTGCCTGCTTTACGGTAAAGAATATATTGGTCCGCACCGTCAACAAAATTCCAACGAAGCACAATCTGCTTTGTTCCGTTAGTAATATAATTAATTACAGGAGCTGCAAAGTAATAGATGCTTTCTTGAGTTTTGGTGCTTATTGTTTCTCCGCAAACAGCCTCAACTGCAAAATAATTAGTTCTTCCGCTGATACCGTTTTCATACACATAGCTTGTAGATGTTGTTTCTCCTAAAACAATCATCTTGTCCATATCACGTGACAAGCCGTAATAGATAACATACTTCTCTGCACTTGGAACAGAATTCCATTGAACCTGAATTCCGTCGTAAGTATTTTTAAGAGTGAGCTTAGGCTCTTCAAGGCAACAAATAGCAGAAGATGTACTGATACCGCTTAAAACATCACCGTAAACCGACTGAACACCGTATACATACTGTTCACCTGAAACAGCAGTGGAGTCAATATAAACAAGCTCATCATCTGCAGACACTGAACCAATAGCTTCTCCGAACTGACCGTTTACAGCTCTTCTATAGATGTTGTATGAACTTGCGCCCTCAACCATTTTGAAGGTAAACTCTATACCGTTTGAGCCGTTTTTAACGCTGTCTACCACGGGAGCAACCAAATAATAAACAGAATTTGATGCGTTGGACTGGCTTGTTACCATACCGTCTGCCTTTGATTTTATAGCATAGGTGTAGGTTTTACCGCTTTTTACTGCTCTGTCTTCATATTTTGTCTGAGAAGCATCAACAGTTGCGATATCGAACCAGTTGCCGTTAAGATTATCCTGACGGGAAATAACATATTCTTCTGCAAGGTCAGCAGGTGCCCAGCTTACTGTAACGTTATCTCCGCCTAAAGAAGCAACAACCTCGGTTGTGATGGGAAGCTTCACTAAATCAAAGCCCTCATCACCGCGAACGCTACCGTTACCGTTTTCGGTAAGAGAACGAACCTGATAAGAATAGGACAAGCCGTCTTCAACATCGGTATCGGTATAGCCGGGTACAGAAACAGTTGCTACAAGTGAATATTCTGTTTCATCTGTTGCTTTTCTGTATACTTCGTAGCTTGCAGCGCCATCAACATCCTGCCAGTTAACTACAATATCATTAAAATTCAATTGATATTCTACAATAACTGCATTTGCAATAAATGTAATTTTTGCAGGGTCAACGGAAGTTTCTGCTGTATAACCTTTTTCGTGATGAGCCTTTACTGTGTAGGAATATTCAACTGCGCTTGTAAGGGGTTCATCTTCATAGGAGGTTCCTGATGCTTCGCCGAGCTGTTTCCATGACTCTTCGCCCTCGGCTTTTCTGTAAACAGTGTAGCTTACGGCATTGTTAAGAGCACCCCAGGAAATTAAAGCGCCTCTCTCGGTCATAGTTGCACTGATTTCTGTAATAGTGCCGAAATTCAAGCCTACAAGACCGTTTTCATCATAAGCTCTTACACCGTATTGGTTGGCAGATTCTATTGAATAATAATATTCAACACCTTTGTCAATTTCAGTATCAATGAACTCGGTAACACCTGCATCAGCAGTTTTGTAAAGTGCCCATTCCTCGTCGGCAGTTTTTCTGTAAATGTTATACCACTCTGCACCGACTGCCTCTGTCCATGTAAATTTAAGACCCTCAGCATTATCCTCAACACAAGAAGCAACCTCAACATTTTTAGCAGGATTAAGGGTAAAGAAAGAGTCGCTGTAAATAAGCTGAGCACCGTCACTCTTTTTAATATCGTTTGTGTCGTCCTCATCCTCTGTGATATATTCTTCGCAGTAGAACTTAACATCTGTAACAGGACGATTCTCGCCGATTGCATTAAAGACAATTTTAACAAAATCTTTACCGCTTTCACCGATATTAAATCCGTTAGGATTCATATAAGCTATTGAATAAACATTATCGTTGTCATAGGTAATGCCGTATTCATAATAGCCTGTTACATTTGCAGCATATTCGCCGTATGAATTTATTGAACCCATGGCACCGCTTTCGGAGGACACCTCTAAAACGGTACTGTCGAATTCAGCTTTGATGATTGCTCCGATTAATTTTGTCTGGTTGGGTGCAAGGGAAATTGTATATGTTATTTTATCATTTTCAAACTCTGTCTTTTCCACAGAGAAGATGCTATCGGTCTGACCTAACGCATAAACCTGTGTTGCAGTTGCGGAAAAAACAGAAACACACATTACCAAACAAAGAAGTAATGATATAACTCTTTTCAAATCAATTCCTCCTTAGGAATTTTTCGTGATTTTTTGATTAATATTTATCTTTTATTGAAAGGCTTGATTTATAGCTACTCTTGTATGAACCGTATGTTGCATACACTCTGTAGGAATAAGTCGTTCCTTTTTCTGCGGATTTATCAACATACTTAACCGTGCTCTTACCGGAAACCGTTGCAAGTTCTTTATATTTTCCTGAACCTGTCTGTCTGTAAATAACGTAACCGGAAGCACCTGTAACCTTATTCCAAGTGATTGTAACACCGCTTTTTGAAGATTTTATACTTCCAAGCTTGGGAGCAGAAAGGAATTTGATTGTTTCATAAGAAGAACTGCCGTATTTTGATTTAAGAGAACTGTTGACAGCTCTTACGCAGTATTTATATGTTGTACCGCTCTTAACATTTTTGTCCGTGTAAGAAGCATTCTTTGTGGTTGCTATTTTTGACCAGGATTTTGCAGAACCTGCTTTGCGGTATACATAGTAGCTTGTTGCACCGCCTACTTTATCCCAGGAAACCTTAACGCCGGAAGTGGTATTTTTTACACTTGCTTCGGGCGTTTTGAGGTAACTCAAGTTATGTCCCTCATAGCCGCTTACATAGGAGCCGTTAATAGCTTTTACTCTGTAATAAATGGTTTTTCCGCTTGTTGCACCTGTATCTGTGTAAGAGGTTGCACTTGCGGAAGCAGTTTTAATTGCTTTCCATGAACCGCCCTTAACTTTTCTGTAAATCTTGTAGCCTGTTGCACCGTTAACCTTGTCCCAGGAAATTTTAACACCCTTAACAGTAGACGCTACGGTAAATCCGGGAATTTCCAGGTAAACTATTTTCTTTTCGGAGTACAGAGCACTGTTACCGCCGTCTGAATATACACGAACTGCATATTCATAAGTTGTTCCGCTTTTTGCAGTTGTATCTGAATACGTTAAAGCGGTAATTTTTTTGCTTAAATATTTCCAACTGCTTGTTGTACCGTCAGCGTTAACGGTTCTTCTGTAAACTCTGTAGCCTGTTGCACCCGTTACCTTTGACCATTCAACAGTAACACCTTCACCATTTGAAAGCGACAAGGTTTTAGGGGCTACAGTATAAGTTGTAGTCAAAGCGCTGCTGCGGGTTGCGGCATAGCCTGCATCGCTTGCTTCATTCACCGCTCTAACTGCGTAAGTGTAAGAAGTGTTATTTTTTACTTCCGAGTCCACATAGCTTGTAACCGAGCCGTCTGCAGTTTCGTTAATTATTTCAAACTCTCCGTCGATTTTCTTATAAACTCTGTAGAAATCTGCACCGGTTACTTTCTCCCAAGTAATTTTAACACCGTCTTGTTCTGAAGAAATTTCTTTAAGCACGGTTGTTCCCAGGGTTGTTCGTGTTTCAGAAAAGACAAGTGAAGAGCTCCCGTTTGCAATATTGTTATCGGGAATGCTTGCGCTATTAAATTCATAGCAATAGAATTTAACGGTTGTTGCAGGTCTGTTTGCATCAATTGCATTGAACGTAAACTGCATATACGCCTTGTTTGATGAACCTGCTTTGTAGTCAGCCTCCTGACCGTAAGCATGAGCAATTGAAAACTGGTCATCGTATCCTGCCATAAAATCAGCTTCATACATACCATCAATGTTTTGGCACTCATCTCCATAGCTGTCAGTTGTCATATATGCGCCGGAATTTGCCTTATCTATCGCAAGAACACTTGAATCAAACTTAGCATAAATTATAGCACCCGACAAATTAACACCTGCATTAAGATAAATGGTGTATGTTATTTTGTCATTTTTAAATCCGCTTGATTTAACGGTAAACAAATCCTGTGCGCTGACTGCAGAAGCAACAACACCCAAGCAGGAGAATACCGAAACAAGCATAGCGAGGCATAACACCAAAGAGATACTTTTTTTCATTTTGTTTTTCTTCCTTTCGGTTTATCGGAAAGCCGATATGGTTTTGTAAAGTTGCAGGAACAACAGCTCTTTTTTCAAAAGAGCGCACTTGCCCCTACTATATGATTTTACAGAATAAATATACCATAAAACCCCTTGTAATGTCAACGAATTCCCTTTTAAATAAAATGTAAAAATAGCCAAATTTTCCGTCTTCTTTTTATACACAAAAAATAAAAAACTTTGAGATTTAAAAATGTGTTAACTCCCCCGAAATACTTCGTTAACAAAACCGCATTATTTACCAAAATATTGAAATTGACAAACTATTGTGATAAGATGTTTTCATACTCACAGAAAAGAGGAATTTTATGAAACCCGTAAGAAGTTTTATACAACAAAACGCCATTAAACTTTTAATTGGTATTGAAAAACCCCTTTATAAAATAACAAAGGGTAAGCTTGCCCAAAACAGATTTTTATCATCTCTCGACATTCCCTATGTAGGCAGCAAGGTCAGAATTATAAAAGAAAACGAAACCTCAACCTTTATTGCGAAATATAACGACAACGGAACTATTGATAACAGTGATTTCAAGCTTCTCGCTACTACAGATATGCACACAGACGAGGACTATTCTCTCAACGATAAAACCCTGCAGCTTTTCATCAATCAGATTCGTGACGAAAAGCCTGATCTTGTTATTCTCACAGGCGACTGCATACAGTCAAAATATCAGCAAATTGAGGCTATTCAGTTCGCTGAAATGATGGAACGCCTTGGTGTTTATTGGGTTTATGTTTTCGGCAATCACGAAGCACGGGAAGAAAAGGAATTCCACAAATATCTTCTTATGAAAAGCCTTTCAGATGCTCCCCATTGCCTTTCAAAATTCGGCGACCCCTCCCTTTTCGGCTACGGCAATTTCATTGTTAACATTATGAATTCCGAAACCGAGCTTAAGCAAAGCCTTGTATTTATGGATTCAGGCAGAGATATTATTCCCGAATATATGTCAAGAGACGGCGTTCCTGCAGAAATGGAAAAGGGCTATGACTACATAAAGCCCGACCAGATTAAATGGTACACCAATGAAATGACTGCTCTCAAAGAGAAATACGGAAAAAGCCCCAATCTTCTTTATATGCATATTCCGATTAAGGAGTACGAAGAAGTTTTCGCATTGAATGACGAGGGTAAATACGTGCCCACAGGCAAAGCAGAAATTCTCTACGGCAGAATGTTTGAAAGCGTTGGTTCTTCACCCTTCAACAGCGGTCTTTTTGAGGCTATGAAGAAAAATGAGGCTCAGGGAATTTTCTGCGGTCACGACCACGTTAACGACTGGGCAGCAAAGTACGAGGGTATATGGCTGGTATATAACCAATTCAGCAGTTACAACGCCTATGGTCTTGGCAATTACAACGGTGTTTCTCTTCCCGAAGAAGAATGGCAACAGGGTGTAACAATCACAACAATCCACTCTGATAGCACGATTGATTTAAAACAGAGCTTTAACAGCAGATATCTTTAAGAATAAAAAAGAACAATATTCGACCTTTAATTAACAAAACGTTCATTAAAAACAGAAAATTGTTCACAACTTTTTCATACGCAATTAAATAATGTACTGTATAGTGTAATCAACGGGACGGGAAACAAACAACTCGTTCCTGTTGGTTACACGTTTTCATTCCTATCTCCTTATTTCCATATTTACCCCTAAGAAAAGCTCCCCTGCGAAAGCAGAGGAGTTTTTCGTTTTTATGTCATTAAATTATAAATCAATTTCAACAGAATTAAGTATTTTATGGATTAATTCCATATCATAATTTTGACTAATAACGACGATTTGATAACTAACATCAAGATTATTTTTATCAACAATCGTATAACTTATACCAATCTGCTGACTTCCTTCGATAATTTTGCTGCTATCAGTAACTATCAATTCTCCATAGGTTTCATCAGTATCAATGTAGTATATATCATTACCTCCACCGATGGACATTATTTGGTTTGACATAATCATTTGAGTGTAAAGAACACACTGGGGATAATCAATAACCCTCATATCATCAGCATCAAGGTTTGCCGCAAGTCTTTGGTATTCGTACATATTTGACGGAATGAAGCCAAAATATTTTTGGAAATTCATCAAATACAAATCATTTACCAATTTTGCCTCTTCGGTATCATCTTTAGGTTCAAATAAATCAAAATCCGCAAACGGCTCATCTGTTGACCGCCTCAACGAAACATTTACAATATCCTCTATTTTATAAGTTTCTCTGATTTCAATATCCGAACTTGATTTTAAACCAGTTTCTTCCATAGCTTTTGGAATTTCAACAGAAACCCAATCCATTTCTATTCTTTTACTTTCACCCTTTTTAAAAGAAACATCTTCAGTCTCCCATTGTGCATTAATTTCTTGACCTTTTTGCATAGCCTTACAAGTTAATTTCAATCCAATACCCGGAAAAATCATAAACAAAAGTGACACAACAACAAATGAAGCGATTGTTGCAATCAATGCTTTTTTGAAAAACTTTTTCTTTTTCGAGTCTTTTTTCTCGACAGTGTCATCGCTTTCTAAAACTGATGTAATTATAGCAACTGACAAAAGGTCTGCAGTGCCTGAAATCAAACCAAGCTGTGTTCCCAGTATAACTGCGGCAACTATATTATTAATATGCGCAAAAATCGAAATTACTAAACCTAAAATAGCAAAAATCAAAATCACAACGGCTTTAGTTTCGCTAAGAGCTCCCTTGTTTTTGGATTTAATATATTTAAGCTCAACAAGCAAGGACGGGACAGTTATTAAACAACCTATAACATTTACAATATCTTCGTTTGTTATTTCGTTTATAAAGCCTAAACCGCAAAAAACAATTGAAAACACTACTAAAGCAATATGCAAGGGAATAAAATCAGCCAATCCTGTTTTTTCTTTGTTTTTATATATTTTGTTTAAAAGGATAATGCAATAAATTAATATAAAAATCGGCAACAGATACGCTAAAACCATTTCCCATAAAGCTACAGAAACTCCTGCAACTCCACCCATTAAAACAGTTCCGATTAATGTTATAACCGATATAACAAGGGTAACAACAGAAAACACAAAAGAAAACTTGCAACTACGATAATGGTTTTTCATAGCATTATCAAAATATTTCTTATATCTGCTTTCTTTTTGTTCGGGGGTTTCATTTATTTGAAAATCCTCTGCGTTGCAGTCAAATTCTTCAGAAGAAAGCTGTTCCATAGTTACACCGAAAAGGTCGGTTATGAGAACTAATTTTGCAGTTCTCGGCATAGCTTCGCCCGTTTCCCATTTCGAAACCGCTTTATCGGAAACGCCTAAAAGCTTTCCCAATTCCTTTTGAGTCAACCCTTTTTTATTGCGAAGCCCATAGAGATTTTTACCAAATGTGTATTTATCCATAAATCTCACCTCGCCTAAATTATATAAAAATCCCCTGCCCAAATCAATAGAGCAGAGGTTTTTTGGGGTAGAATTAAAGTAGAACTTGTTAATTCACCACTTCATACATATTTGCCGCTTCATCTTTCTTCGCATATTCGTTAACGGAAAGCACCTTGTACTTTGTAAGATTACTACCCATTTGAATTGCAATAACATCGCCTACTTTAACTTCATAGGATGCTCTTGCAATTTTGCCGTTAACCTCAACATGCTTCGCATCGCAAACCTCGTTTGCAACAGTACGGCGTTTTATAATTCTTGATACCTTTAAATATTTATCTAATCTCATAAACTTTCCTTTCAAAAAAGAGCAATAATGTAGGGGACGGATTCATCCGTCCCGCCTGATAAATTCAAACTTTGCGGTACGCATGAATGCGTACCCTACTATCTACCTGACCAGAACAAATGCTCCTTAACAAGCACCGCCCTCAGTGGTGCGGCTTCAACGCCAGAAATTTTAAGGGGTTGCGCCATAAGAAAATATCTGCCGGGAGTTACATTTGAAAGGTCAAGACCCTCGATTATGGGAATATTCGCAGAAAGAAGCGCACGGTGAATGGATTCATTTGAACCGCTGATGCCTATGGTCTGCGAATCCGTTCCCACAAGCTTTATTCCCGAATCTGCAATGTAATATGCACTGCTGTCCATCAAATGTGAAAGTCCGTTACCCTTTATTAAAAGTCTTTCACAGTCTCGCCACGGAAAATGCTCCTCTGCGAATGCGCCCGTAACAGGTCCCGGAGGAGCTTCCACTACAAGACATTCACCAATAAATAAGTCCAAGGGAAGAGTTTCCATAGCACCTGCACCGTCAATGAAATGCAAAGGCGCATCAACGTGGGTTGCGGTGTGAAGACAGGTGTAAACTGCATTAAGATTGCAATTCTCCCCTGCTCTGATGCTTTTAATATTATCAACATAGCCTTCCGGGTCACCGGGGTAAACGGGAGTTTTTAATAAATCTCTCGAAATATCAATTATTTCCATAATTGCACCTTATTTTTGCTTATTTTAAAAGATTATTTATATCAACCTGAGTAAGATTTGAAAAATCTGCATCATTGAATGCGGCAACTGCCTGATTCATATAAGCCCTTTCAAAGCCTGCATCAAAATCAGTAAGAGAAACCTCTGTCTGACTGCCGTCTTCCATACATTTAAGCTGAGCAACATTGGATTCGAGCTCGTTGTCACCGATAACAACAGTAAACTGAGAACCGATTTTGTTTGCGTATTTCATCTGCGCTTTGATTGAACGTCCAACAGTGTCCACATTCACACTGTAACCCTGTGCGCGTAAATCTGCAGAAAGCTCAACTGCTTTAAGAACTGCATTTTCACCTGCAGTAACAATTGAAAGATTGCATTTGGGAGCTTCGGGGAACTGAACACCGCTTTCTTCCATAGCCATAAGAAGTCTTTCAAGACCGATTGCAAGACCGCAAGCAGGAAGCGATGCACCGCCCAATTCTTCAACAAGTCCGTCATATCTTCCGCCACCGCAGAGAACAAGACCTTTTGTTTTTTCGTGCTGTGAAACAAATTCGAAAACAGTTCTTGTATAGTAATCAAGACCGCGAACGATTTGAGGATTGATTGTGTATTCTATATTCATTGCTCCAAGGTATTTCTGAAGCTTCTCGAAATGGTCACGACAATCGTCACAAATATAGTCAAGGACAATGGGCGCACCCTCTGCAATTTTTGAGCAAACAGGGCTCTTGCAGTCAAGAATTCTCATAGGATTTCTTTCAAGACGGGAAAGGCAGGTTTCGCAAAGGTCACCTTTCTTTTCTTCAAAATATGCTTTGAGAGCTTCCTGATATTTCTTTCTGCATTCGGGACAACCGATTGAGTTGATTTCAAGAGTATAGTTTTCAAGTCCCAGGAAAGTAAAATAGCTATTAGCAAGAGCAATAACCTCTGCATCAGCAAGGGGTGACGCTGCACCGAAGCACTCAATACCGAACTGATGGAACTCACGAAGTCTGCCTGCCTGAGGTTTTTCATAACGATAGCAGGATGTAAGATAACAAACCTTCTGGGGAAGAGGCTCGTTAAAAAGTCCGTGCTCAAGGAATGCGCGGACTGCACCTGCAGTACCCTCAGGGCGCAAGGTAATAGAACGCTCACCCTTATCGTTAAAAGTATACATTTCCTTTTGAACAACGTCGGTTGTTTCACCAACAGAACGGTCGAAAAGCTCTGTATATTCGAAAACAGGCGTTCTCATTTCGTGAAAACCGAATGTTTTTGCAGTGTCAAGTGCCGCCTGCTCTATATATTGTGATTTGTAGCTTTCGGAAGGCAAAGTATCCTTTGTACCTTTTATTGCTTGAATATTTCCAGCCATTTTAAATCTCCTTAAAATGTTTAATTACTAAATTAAAAATCGGGTAATTAAGCTCGAACTTAATTACCCGATAGTTATACAACAAAACGCGAACAAAATCAAGTCCGTTCAAGAAAAAACGAACATAATCCCTTTAATTTTTGGGGTTAACAATGTCACGCCAGTCAAGGTCGCCGTTTTCAAGGCTATGGATGAGGGCTTCCGCAGTTGCAATATTGGTTGCAACAGGAATATTGTGAACATCGCAAAGTCTTAAAAGGTTAGCTTCATTGGGCTCACCCGGCTTCGGGTTAAGCGGGTCGCGGAACAAAAGCAAAAGGTCAATTTCATCGCAAGCGATTCTTGAACCGATTTGCTGAGCACCGCCCTGGGAGCCGCTGAGGTATTTTTCTATATCAAGTCCTGTTGCCTCTGCAACAAGCTTACCTGTTGTACCGGTAGCGCAGATGCTATGCTTACTTAAAATACCGCAATAAGCAATGCAGAACTGAGTCATAAGTTCTTTTTTGGAGTCGTGTGCTATCAAAGCTATATTCATTAAACCTCACTCCTTGTTAGTATGCAATAACATTTTTTAATATTTTAACAGAAAAAGACAATTTTTTCAACTGTTTAAACAACATTTTTTATTCTTTAAAAGAAATTATTTTGAATTTAAGAATTAAGTTTTGCAAAGTTTTCTTTATTGGATTTATAAAGATTTTTGTAAACCTCGTAATATTTATCATACACCTTTTTGTTTTCCATATTCGGCTCAAAGGTTTTGCTTACGGGAATAAGATTCTTTGCATCCTCAATGGATTTGCATTGACCGAGACCAACCGCAATAAGAACTGCCGCACCCATTGCACCAACATTCTGGGGTGTATCAACGGTTTCAACAACCTTGCCCATACAATCCGCAAGGATCTGACAAGTAAGGTCGGAAAGAGCTCCGCCACCCACAAAACGAACCTTTTCGGAAGATTTAACTTTCTTCTCTTCTGTTTCAAGGAACCAACGAAGATGATAACAAACGCCTTCAAGCACCGCTCTTATCATTTCGCTCTTTCCTGTTTCAAGGCTGATATTGAAGAACATACCGCGAGCATTGGGATCTTCAAAAGGACAACGGTTACCGTGAAGCCACGGTGTAAAAATAACACCGCCTGCACCTGCAGGAACATCCTTAACCACATCGGTCATATAGTCATAAAGACTTGTATATTTTCCCTCATAGCCATCGGTAATATTCTTCTTATCAAGATAAACACCGATTTCGTCAAGAGCAAGGTGATCCTTAACCCATTCAAGGCATTTACCAGCAGTTTCAAGCTCACCGAAGTAATTATATCTGCCCTCTTCTGCGCCAACAACTGCCGCAATCATAGCAGAAGCGTCAACAATGCTCTTGTCAACAACAGTTGAAACCCAACCGGATGTACCGCTGTAAACGTGAGTATCACCGAGAGCAACCGAACCTGCACCCACGCCGATAAGAGAAGCGTCTCCGCCACCGCCGAAAACTGCTGTACCGGGCTGGAGTCCCAATTCTTTTGCAGGCTGTTCTAAAAGCTCGCCCACCTTTTCAGCAGATTTTTTTATCTGAGGAAGGTGGTCAATATTAACACCGAGCATTTTGCATATTGCAGGGCTGAATTCGTGCTTTTTAATATCGTAAAGAAGAGTTGCAAAAGCAGAGTCGTGAGTCATACAGAACTCGCCCGTCATTCTTGCAATGAAATACTCCTTAACATCAAGCCATTTATGTACCTTTTTAAAGTTTTCGGGTTCATTTTTCTCAACCCATTTATATTTCCAGACCGGGTCTTTAACAGAAGCGGCAACCGCGCCTGTAATCATAAGGGATTTAAGAAGCTTAGGAATAAATGCACCTGCAATTTGAGGCCCGTAGGCAATACCCTCTTTAAGCTCTTTTCTTGCTCTCTGATCCATATAGCTCATCGCACGGCGAACGGGCTTACCTTCCTTATCAACAAGAACAATACCCTGCATCTGTGAGCAGAAAGATATACCGCAAATATCCTTTGTATCCACATCACATTTATCAAGAACCTTTTTGGTAGTGGAGCACATGGCATCCCACCATTCCTGAGGGTCCTGCTCCGCACCACCATTGGGGAAAACATAAAGATTATACCCCTCTGATGCATCAGATACTAATTTAATTGTATCCCCTAATTCAAAAATACAGGTTTTAACACCTGTTGTTCCTATATCGTACGTAATAGCATATTTACCCATATTTAACCCTCCACTATATTTCCACATAGTTAGTTATTTTAATTATGCACTATTTTATGTGAATAATCAACAGTAAACACCTAAAAATGTTGCACAAAATTTATTGACATTGCTTGTTTTTTTCAACAAATTAAATTTTTTAAAAAAATCTTAAAAAAATGCTTGACTTTTAAAATTTATCTGTTATAATAGCTACTGTTGTTCGAAGGACGAACAGTTCTTCTGAAGTCGGTGTTGATGGCGTTGAGGGTCCACCCGTTCCCATCCCGAACACGGTAGTT
>CAZUZV010000031.1:0-27957 GCA_964624385.1 uncultured Eubacteriales bacterium
ATCTCAAGGGTTTCTTTTTTCTCGTTGTTTAATTTTCAAGGTTCGTTGCTACTCTTTTTAAGGTCTCCCGCGAACCGCTTTTGTGGTTCGTTTTCCGCCCCTCTCGAAGAGTGCCTTGATATAATATCACCACAATCAACATTTGTCAAGCATTTTTTTCAAATTTTTTTAAAAATTTTTTGACTTTTTTACTAATCACAAGATATTGTGGTTGTGCACAATGAACAACCACAATTTTTGTGTTCAAAACCTTGTAGAAAGCATGTATAATCCGTTTTTTTGCGAAAAAACTATAAAAAAATATAATGAGGTGCACTATGAAAAAGAAAAAAACTGATCCCGGATTTCAAAAATTTATACATTCAAAATACGGCAAATTAATTGGATTTGTTTTGTCATTATCTATAGTAATAGGTATAGCGTTTATTTACACAAATAATGCTGAGCAAACACAATCTCAGGAAGTGCTTTCTAAAATAGGCTCGCGCGGTGACGAAGTAAGACGAATACAAAACAAACTTAAATCTCTCGGATTTTTCACCGGAACTGTCGACGGTATATACGGAGTTCAAACTCAAAGTGCAGTTAAGCGTTATCAAAAATCCGTTGGAATTACTGCTGATGGCATTGCAGGACCTAAAACCCTTCTATATTTAGGCTTAGGTTCTTCCTCGAGCGGTTCTTCAGGGGGATACAGTTCCTCTGATGTGTATCTTTTAGCTAAAGTTATTGCCGCTGAAGCGCGTGGAGAAAGTTATACAGGTCAAGTGGCCGTTGGTGCAGTTGTTCTTAACAGAGTTGATTCATCCTCTTTCCCGGATACAGTTTCCGGTGTGGTTTACCAAGCAGGTGCTTTTTCTGCTGTAACTGACAGCAACTGGTCTGTCAGTCCTGATGCCACTGCAAAAAAGGCTGCACAAGATGCAATCAACGGTTGGGACCCTACCGGAGGTGCTTTATATTATTACAACCCTGCAAAAACTTCTAACCAATGGATACGCACCCGTCCCGTTATCACCACTATCGGAAGACATGTTTTTTGCCGATAAATCCCGTATATTATATTATTGTATACAAAACATCTGCTTTTAAGAGTTTAACAAAGCAGATGTTTTTTGCATACAACAGCATTTTTCAGGAAGAATATTAAGGATTTTCAGTTGAATTTTTGACAAAATTGCAATAATGCACTTGATAAATTTCTCCGTTTAGTGTATGCTAGAGTGGGGAAAATTGGTAGGCAGATTTTTCCAGTTGTCTACCTTTAATATACAACTTCCTGATACAATAATATATATGAAGGAGAAATCGCAAATGCAAAAGGTTCAATTTACCGAAACCGTGTTGCGTGACGCAAACCAATCTTTAATCGCAACTCGTATGAAGTTCAATGAGTTTGAGCCGATTCTCTCAAAACTCGATAAAGCAGGTTACTACTCTCTCGAGTGCTGGGGCGGTGCAACATTCGACTCTTGTCTTCGTTACCTTAAAGAGGATCCCTGGGAAAGACTCAGAAAAATTAAAAAGGCTTGTCCCAACACAAAGCTCCAGATGCTTTTAAGAGGACAGAATCTTCTTGGTTATCATCATTATCCCGATGATGTTGTAAGAATGTTCGTAAAAAAGAGCGTTGAAAACGGAATCGATATTATCAGAATATTTGACGCACTTAACGACGTTAAAAATATTGAGGTTGCTGTTGATGAAACAGTTAAGAACGGCGCAATTGCTTCCGGAGCTATCTGCTACACAATCAGCCCTATTCACACTCTCGACTCTTATGTTGAACTTGCAAAAAATATGGTTAGCATCGGTTGCCAGACAATCGCTATTAAAGATATGGCAGGTATTCTTAGCCCTGCAGAAGCACACAAGCTCGTATCTTCCCTTAAAGCAGCAGTTGATGTACCACTCGTTCTTCACACTCACTGCACAACAGGTCTTGGCTTTATGACTTGCCTTAAAGCAGTTGAAGCAGGTGTTGATGTTATTGATACTGCTATTTCCACAATGTCCGGCGGTACAGCACAGCCTGCAACAGAAACTCTCAACTATACGCTTACAGAGCTTGGTTTCGACACAGGTCTTAACAATGCAGCACTCCGTGAAATTGCAGACTTCTTCAAACCCATTAGAGCAGAAGCTCTTGAAAGCGGTCTTCTCAATCCTACAGTTCTTTGCACAGATTCAAAAGCACTTGACTACCAGGTTCCCGGCGGTATGCTTTCAAACCTCGTTGCTCAGCTTACTGCACAGGGCAAAATGGATAAATTTGACGAGGTTCTCCTTGAAACTCCCAGAGTTCGTGAAGATTTAGGTTATCCGCCCCTTGTTACTCCCATGAGCCAGATGGTTGGCGTTCAGGCAACTGCAAACGTACTTGCAGGTGAACGTTATAAAAATGTTTCCAAAGAAGTTAAATCCTATCTTATGGGTGAATATGGTAAAGCTCCCGGTAAGGTTAACGAAGATGTTAAAAAGCAGATTCTCGGCGACGAAAAAGGTATTGAAGGCAGATATGCAGACACTCTTGAACCTGCATTCGAGGCTGCAAAAGCTGAAATCGGCAAGAAAGCAAAGAGTGATGAAGATGTTCTTTCATACATCGCATTCCCCACTCAAGCAGAAAACTTCTTCGATTATCGCGATGAAATGGCTTCTAAAACATACAGCTATGAAATCAAGGCTATCGACTAAGGAGGATTTAAAATGAATTTTCTTCCTTTGTACAGTATCCCCGATGCGCTCAGCACATCAGGTTTCGGCTTTCTCCTTGTTCTTATAGTTCTTGCTGTTATTATGTTCTTTGTTAAGTTCCTTTCTAAAGCTATCAACGGTGCTTCCAAGAAGGAAAAGACAGAAAAAGCTATTGCGGAAGTACAGAGCCCTGCCCCTGTACAAACTGCTCAACCGGAAACAGTTGTTGCAGAAGAGCCCAAGAAAACAGAAGCACATCTTCCTTATACTCCCGGTTATGTTACTCTTGATGGTGTTAAGGAACAGGATGCGGCAGTTATTATGGCTATCACTTCTCACGAATCAGGTATTCCTCTTGAAAGACTTTGCTTTAAATACATTAAGCGTCTTAATCAGGAACCCGAGCTTATAAATATCGAAGAACAGGATGCCGCTGTTGTTATGGCAATCATCTCTGATAAAACAGGCATTTCTCTTGATAATCTCATCTTTAACTCAATCAAATTAGTGGAGGAATAATAATATGAAATACAATGTTACTTTAAACGGTAAAATTTACGAAGTTGACGTTACAGAATCCGATGCAGTTGTAACAGGCGTTACTCAGGTACCCGTTGCAGTTGCTGCTCCCGCTGTTGCGCCTGTTGCAGTTGCACCCGTAGTTGCAGAAGCACCTGCTGAAGCACCCGCTGCTGCTCCTGCAGTTGTTCCCGTTTCCGCGGACGGCACACAGGTTAAAGCTCCTATGCCCGGTACAATTCTTGCAGTTAAGAAAAATGTAGGCGAAGCTGTTAAAGCCGGCGATGTTATCGTTGTTCTTGAAGCTATGAAAATGGAAAATGATATTGTTGCTCCCTGTGACGGTACTGTTAAATCCATCAATGCTCCCAAGGGCTCAACAGTTAACACAGATGATGTTATCGCTGTTATCTGATTTAAATCTCTCAATACTTAATATTAAATTTTGAAAGGTTTACTATGGATATTTCTACAATATTAACTAACCTGTGGGAGCAATCGGGTTTTCACCTTTTAGAATGGGAAAACCTTGTTATGATAGGTGTTGCAATATTCTTCCTGGTTCTTGCAATCAAGTTCAAGTTTGAACCCCTTCTTCTTGTTCCCATAGCATTTGGTATTCTTCTTGCCAACCTTCCAGGTGCTAACATAATGCTTGATACCACCGGCGGTGAATTAGGAAGCTACGGACAAGCCGCCGTAGAAGGAGCACATTGGTATGACTCCGGTGTTCTGCGAATTTTGTATGTAGGTGTTAAGTCAAGTATCTTCCCCTGCCTTATCTTTATGGGCGTTGGCGCTATGACAGACTTCGGTCCTCTTCTTTCAAACCCTATAAGCCTTCTTTTAGGTGCAGCAGCGCAATTAGGTGTTTATTGTGCTTTCATTCTTGCAATTGCTTTCGGATTTGAACCTGCAGAAGCAGCATCAATAGCCATCATCGGTGGTGCAGATGGTCCTACTGCTATTTTCCTTACATCAAAATTAGCATCACATCTGTTAGCACCAATAGCTCTGGCGGCGTACTCATATATGGCGCTTATCCCCATTATTCAGCCACCCATTATGAAGGTGCTTACTACCGAAAAAGAGCGCAAGGTTGAAATGAAGCAGTTAAGAAAGGTTTCAAAAGCAGAGAAAATCATTTTCCCTATTGCCGTTCTTATTCTTTGTGCATTCCTTCTTCCTTCTGTTACTCCCCTTCTTGGTATGCTTATGCTGGGTAACCTTTTCAAAGAATGCGGTGTTACAGAAAGACTTTCAGAAACCGCTCAGAATGCCCTTATGAACATTGTTACAATTATGCTTGGTGTAACAGTTGGTGCTACTGCTAACGGACAGGACTTCTTACAGCTTAAAACAATTCTTATTATTGTTCTCGGCCTTGTAGCTTTCTGTTTCTCAACGGCAGGCGGTGTGCTTTTCGGAAAGCTTCTCTATGTTGTCACAAAGGGGAAAATCAATCCTCTCATCGGTGCGGCAGGCGTTTCAGCTGTTCCTATGGCAGCACGAGTTGCACAGAACGAAGGCAGAAAATACAACCCCACAAACTTCCTTTTAATGCACGCAATGGGCCCCAACGTTGCCGGTGTTATCGGCTCGGCAGTTGCTGCAGGCTTCTTACTTGCAGTATTTGGGCAGAATTAATTATAAAAACCTCGATTACTTTTTGCTGTAATCGAGGTTTTTTATTTTAATTCAATGCCACTCTTGTAAAAAGGCGTTTCATTTCTTGTGCTAAGAGGTGTCTTTCTTCGGTAGTTACGGAAACCTCGTTATCTACAAGCTCTTTTGCAGTTTTTTGCGCTTCGTAAAGGATTCTTGTATCTGTCATAAGATTTGCTATACGCATATCAGGAAGGCCATGCTGACGAGAACCGAAGAAATCACCGGGACCTCGCATTTCAAGGTCTTTTTTTGCAATTTCAAAGCCATCGGCGGTACGGCACATTGTTTCAAAGCGGTCAACAGCCTCTTCATTCTGTGCATCGGAAAGAAGAATGCAGGTACTTTCCTTACTGCCTCTGCCAATTCGACCTCTCAATTGATGAAGCTGTGATAAGCCAAATCTCTCCGCATTTTCTATAACCATAACCGTTGCATTGGGTACATCAACACCAACCTCAATTACAACTGTTGAAATAAGAAGCTGAATTTCGCCTGAATAGAAACGCGCCATAACTGCATCTTTGTCTTTCGGTTTCATTTGTCCATGAAGAAGACCTAAGGTGCAATCGGCAAAATATGTGGATTTTAAATAATCATAATATTCTGTTGCAGGAACAAGGTCGCTGTCACTTTCAGAAACCAAAGGACAAACAATATATGCCTGTTGCCCTGCGGCAATATTTTTTCTTATGAATTTGTAAATTCTTTCGTGATAGCTTGTAGGTACATGATATGTTTTAATGGGTTGACGTCCTTTGGGAAGCTCATCAAGAACGGAAATATCAAGGTCACCATAAATCATCATAGCAAGAGTTCTGGGAATAGGTGTTGCAGACATAACAAGGGTATGGGGATTATTTCCTTTTCCTGAAAGAGTTGCTCTCTGCCCGACTCCAAAACGATGTTGTTCATCAGTAATAACAAGTCCCAGGTTATTAAACTCAACATCTTTTTGTATAACGGCATGAGTTCCCACAACAATATCACAATCGCCGTCTTTGAGTCTTTGTCTTATATCTCTTTTTTTACTTGCTGTAACTGAACCTGTTAAAAGGCAGATATTAACGTCATCACCAAAGAAATTTGAAAGAGTTTTAAAATGCTGATTTGCAAGAACCTCCGTTGGTGCCATTAATGCCGCTTGAAAACCATTTTTCACTGCATTGTACATTAATGCCGCTGCAACTGCAGTTTTACCTGAACCAACATCACCTTGAAGAAGTCTGTTCATTTGCTTACTGCTTTTCATATCAAGCACAGCTTCTGCAACTGCTCTTTTTTGGGCATTTGTAGGTTCAAAGGGAAGAGAATTAAAAAACTCCTGCGTATACTCATTTTTTATTGCAGATGTAACTCTGTTTCCACTCTCTGTTTTTTCGCTTAAAAGACCCATTTGCAAAAGCAAAAGCTCCTCAAAAATAAGTCTGCGCTTTGCAAGAGCAAGTTGTTCTTCGCTCTCAGGAAAATGAATTGCTCTTAATGAGTCTTCGAAACTCATAAGACGATATTTTTTTACGATATACTGGGGAATTATTTCTTTAACATTACCTTTTATTTCTCTTAACGCTGTTTCAACAAGTCTTTCGGTTGTTTTTGAGGGCATTGATGCAGTTGCTTTATAAACAGGTCTTATTCTTTGCTTTTCCAGAGATTTTTCAAATCTAGGAGAAAGCATTGTTTTATTATTGTATTTATCTATGGTAATCTTTCCGAAAAATAAGTATTCTTGGTCTTCGATAAGTTGGTCTTTTACATATTTATTATTAAAAAATGTAACGGGTATATAATCGCTACCATCAGTAATAAAGGTTTTAACAAGAATTCTTCCACCATTGATTTTAACAATTTGAGGATTTTGGGCAACAATAGCCCTTACGCAGATATTTTCATTAACCTGCGCATCCCTTAAAAGTGTTGTGTTATTCCAATCCTCATAAGCGCGAGGATAGTTTCTTAAAAGATCACCGATGCTATAAATCCCCTGCTTTGCAAGAGTTTTTGCTCTCGCATCACCCACACCTTTCAGAAATTGAATCCTTGTGTCGAAATTAACCATATAATCACCACCTGTGTAAATGCAAAATTAAAAATGCAAAATGCAAAATTTCGCGTGCTTCGCACAGTATTATAAGAAAACAGCATATCAAACGCAACTTTTTGCAGCAAAAAATTTACACATAATAACAGTAACAAATAATAACTACTACTTGTAAGATCATTATTATCGGTAAGCCTATCATAAATCTTTTATGCTTCGTTTTATGTCGGATTTTAATCATTATAAAAAATTCTGCTATGCTACCGCCCAAAAATGCCAATAAAAATAACACTTTTTCCGGAACTCTGTGTTTAGGCCATTTTTTAGCGGCTTTTTTATCATAAATTGTAACAATGCAAGTAACTAAAGAAATAACCAAAAAATAAATTAAAATATATTCCATTTTATTTCCACCTTAGAACATTTGTTCTTATGTATGTTATCATATTTTTATGCGCATTGCAAGATAAAAATGAACACATTTAAAAGTTTAAAGCTCTTAAATGTGTTCATATCAATTTTATTCTGTAACTACACCTTTTTTAAGGATTACATTTGCATAAAGTGCCATTTCACTTGTTGCAATAATTGCATAAGCAGTTTTTGCTCTGTCGTAGAAGGCAAAGCGCTCAATTTCGCTCATTTTTGTTTCGCCATTGTGCTTATCAACAATTTCCTGATACTGCGCCCAGATAACAGGAGTGGGGTCGCCTTTAGTTGTCTGCATAAGCATAACGGGACTTTCTACGTATGAATCAAGGGGCATAAGCTTCAAAATAGCATCAAGAAGCTCGGGTACGTTGTGTCCATCACAACGAATGAGTCTTTGCGCATTGGATGCGGCAGGGAAATTGCCGTCACCGATAACAATTTCGTCACCATGTCCCATTTCATCAAGAATTTTGAGAAGCTCAGGTGAAATAATATTAGGAATACCTTTTAACATAATTATCTCCTCCGGGGTTTTTATTTTATTTTTTGTCTTATATCTGTTCCGAAAAACTGAATAATTTCAAATTCATTGAGCCTTGATGCAACTCTTTCGCCGTATCTATCTTCAAATGCTTTTTTATCAAGATTTGAAATAATAATCATAGGCTTACCCATTAAAACAGCATCATCTATAATTTCATTTATAGCCGCTGTTGCAAAAGGAGTTTCAAACTCTGCACCTAAATCATCAATAATAACCAGGTCATTTCGGCTTAATTCTTCATTTAAATCCGTGTCACCTTTTCCGAAATGCTCGTTTTGAAGCTGCTTAACTACTTTTCTTGCAGATGAATAATACACACTGTAACCATTGGCAGTAAGCACGTTAAAAATTGCAAGAGCCAAATGTGTTTTACCCAAACCGGTTCCACCGCTAAAGAAAAGACTTGAACTGTCAGGACGGAAATTTTCCGCATAATTTTTGAGCATTGCGAATACTCCGCCCATAATTTCACGGTAAGAAAAACCTAATTCAGTATCTTTTACTGAACTGTAGTTTTCTAAGTCAAAAGAATCAAAAGTAGATTTCGCAAGTATGGGACTGCACGAAAGACTTTCTACAGAAAGCTTTTGCAGAATTGCAAGGTGACATTCGCAAAGCTTACCGTTAAAAATGCCGCTGTCGTTACACTTTTTACAGGTGTAAGGAATATCAAGATAATCAGCGGGATATCCGTTTTTTACAAGGAGCTCTTTCTTTTTGGCCTGAGCCTCTAAATTAGTTTTTGCAACCTCTGAAATATTAACAGGTTTACCGTTTGAACCAACGCTTCTGATTACTTCAAGAGCAGAAAATTTCATTATATTTTCAATATCAATAAGCTCGGGGAATTTTTCAGAAAACTGCTTGCGACGTGTTTCAGCAAGCGCTTCTGCACGAACTCGTCTTTCTTTAAGCTCAGCTTCAGCTTTTGAATATATTATTTCGGAATATTTCATTCATTTTCCTCCCCATCCGCATATTTTTTAATCCAATCAAGAACACTGTTCTTGCCTATTTCCTCTGTTTGGTAAGTTTTCTTAATCTCTTTAGGCAAAGATTTTTTCTGTCTTTGCTGAACCTCTTGAGGACTTTTTATTCCCGACTGGACATATTTTTTAAGAAGTTTATTAGCATCTGTTAAAACCTTTTTGCTTTCTTCCAAAGCAAAAATTATTAATTCCTCCGAACATTCCCATTCAATAGCCCAAGTGCGTAAAAATTTTGCAATACGCGTTGTTGGAATATCTCCCGAGAAACCCGCAAAATCTTTAATTGCATTGAAAGTTTTTGTTATCTTCTCAAGAGCAAGAAGCTCTTCTTCAACAAGATCGAGAGAATCAATACCTCTTTTTGCCCAATCTTCAGCTCTGCTCTTAATAGATGATGAAGAAAGCTTTCCTTCGCATTTCTGATGCTGCAAAAGTGTGATTATAACTTCGGGCGGAAAACCGTAGTAATCATAAATCATCAAAATAAGTGCTTGTGTGTCATAACCAAAAGTACCCAAAATATTTTGAGCCTCTTTATAAATTATTTCAAGCTCCGGACTTTCCGACAAACGCTGTGCAATTTCTCTTGGGGTTGGTTTTTTTACAGGAAGAGATTTAACTGTTCTCAATTTTTCTTCTTTTGCTTTTTCTTCTGTTTCTTTTGAAATTGAAACCTTTGCATTTCCTACTGATGCTTTAAAAGCCTCTTCGGAAACTTTTTCTTGGGTAAATTCTATTGCACCATTGTTTTCCCAAAAATCAAGACAACTGCACACGTCATCTACATTAAGCCCTGTGCACATACCTATTTGCTCTGCAGTGGCAGTGCCTTCGGGATTCCTTAAAATAAAAAGCAAAACTTTAAAACTTGCCGCAGGGGCAAGTTTTAAGTGTTTGTCTATAAGTTCTGTGGGCACGGCAACCGCACCACCCAGATAATCACATTTTATCCTAATCATTATTCGGGAAATTTCACAATAACTCCGACAGATTTATCTGTAACATATTGTGAGATACCTTTCATGTCTATATCTTTTGAAAGTGTTTTTCCTACAACAAGGTAGCCGCCATTCTCCGCAAGACAAATAGCGTTGGCACTTTCACTCTTAGTTCCGCCGAAGGAGCGTGCCCAAGAAAGATCACCGTATTTATTGAAGGAAGCAATAACAATATCAGTTCCGCCACGAGTTGTAACTCCCTTTAGGTCACGAGAAGAAGAATTGCTTTCTCCTGCAACGATAAATGAACCATCTTCTTTCTCAACTATACAAGTCAAATTATCATTATTTTGACCACGGAATGTTTTGGCAAAGGAAATATATAAATCTGAATTGTATTTTATTATGTATGCATCGTAACCACCACGAGAAGCGAGATCAGAAACAAACATACTTTCCGTTGAACCTGCATCTGAAGAATTGGAACGTCCTACTACTGCAACACCACCATCTTTGCAAGCTGTAATTCCACTGAATATATCGTTACCTGTACCTGCAATTTGAGCAGCAGTTACATAATTACCATCACTTGTATATTTCAATATACAACTATCAGAGGAACCTAAATTATCGAAAAATGCATTAGTATAGAAATTTCCTACACAGAAAATACTTCCGTCTGTACCCTCAACAACACCCGTTAAAGAATCTTTATTCCCGCCAATAATATCTTTCCAAACAATATTTCCATCTGAACTGAATTTTACGATAGCTGCTGCTGATTCATATTTCGGTTTATCGAAGCCTGCAGCATCTTTATCATTATTACCAACAGAACCTACTGCAATAACTCCCCCGTCATTAGTTAAAGTAGCATCATCAAAAAGATCTACTGTACTTGTTCCGAAAGTGCTACACCAAAGTTGTTCTCCTTTTTTATCAAACTTAAATACGGCACCATCATAATAACCTTTACCTGTTTTACCGTCTATATTTTTCCCATAACCAACAGCATAGAAACCGCCATCTTCAATGGAAACAACTGTTGTAATTATGGTAACACCCTTACTAGAACCTAAAGCTTCCTGCCAAACAATGTCTCCGTTTTTAGAATACTTTGTGAGAACTGTATAAGGTGTTGCATACTTTAATTCTTTAAATTTTGCAAAATCACCGTCTGTAGAGTTTGTAACAGTTGAGGTTATATATCCTCCGTCTTTAAGGGTAGCAATACTTGAAACATAATCTGCTACTGTACCGCCTAAAGAGGTTTTCCATTCAATATCAGCAGTTTCAACAATAGCAGGAGTAGAAGTAATTTCCACAATAGTCGTAAAAACGTTACCCTGATTATCTATCGTGGTATGTCCTTGACCATCAGTAACTGCAACTGCACTTGTTCCCACAACAACACTTCCATTTTTCTGTGTTGTAGGAGTAATAACTTTTTGCTCAGTAACCGATTCACCGTTTTCATCCGTAACTGATTCACCGTTTTCATCGGTCACAGGAACATTTACGGTAACGTCTTTATACACAACTGTAGTTTTCTTTTCACCGTTTGCGTCCGTATATTCGTGAACCTCTGTTTCAGGAATAACGGTAACCGGTTCCCCTGATGCATCTGTAACGGGGACCCCGTTCGAATCCGTAACAACTACCGGAGCAAGTGTTGTTGATTCTTTGTCTTTATCTCCATTTTTAAGCACAACCGCAAGAACAATTGCTACTACAATAATTGCAATGATTATTGGAATAAAAATAAAGAGCTTTTTATTTTTTCCTTTTTTGTTATCGCTTTCTTTTTTAGGTACAACCGGGGGCGGAGTAGGAATTTTCAACTCGTTCACACCACTTGTTGTTTTCTTTTCATCCATTATATAAACCTCCAAAGGATTAAGTCACAGCAACTGAGTATAAATTCTCATTGTGGCTTAATTCTATCACAAATGCTCATATTTTTCAATAAAAAAAGATTTATTTAAAATATTCGTTACATATTACATAAAAACAAGAGCTATTTATTATGTAATATCAATAATCTTTACATTTTACTCAAAAAAATCGTTGTAAACGCGAAAAATATGTGCTAAAATACCAAATATAAGTTGCCTTAGTGTTTGTATATTTCTTTGGTAACATTATTTAACAAATTGAACGCGGTAAAAATCCGCTTGTTTTAGGAGGAATTTGTTTTGAAAGCTTATGCTAAAGAAAACATCAGAAACGTGGTTATTGCAGGCCACGGTGCAAGAGGTAAAACAACTCTTGCAGAAGCAATGCTCTACATAGCAGGTGCTTCAGACAGACTCGGCAGAGTTGCAGACGGTAACACCGTTCTGGACTTTGATGCTGAAGAAAAGAAAAGAAAAGTATCAATTTCTTCCGCTATGGCTTGTATAGAATGGCGTGACAGAAAAGTTAATATTATTGACACTCCCGGTCTTTTTGACTTCGAGGGTGCCCGAAGCGAAGGTATCCGTGCTGCTGAAACTGCAATTATTGTTCTTTCCTGTGGTCATAATGTTGATGTTGGTGCAGAAAAAACTTTACGTATTGCAGGCAGAAAAGGTCTTTCCAAATTTATCGCTGTATCTAAATGCGACGGTGAAAACCGTGATTTCTATAAAACCCTCGGCGATTTGAAGGAAAAATACGGCACAGCTATCTGTCCCGTTGTTGTTCCCCATATGGTTGACGGCGTAGTAGACTGTTATGTCAACTTCCTTCAGAATAAAGCATTCAAATACGATGGAACAAAAGCTACCGAAGTTGCTATTCCTCAGGATGCTCACATTGAAGAAATTTACAATGCATTTATTGAGGCCGTTGCTTCCGCAGATGAAGACCTTATGATGAAATTCTTCGAAGGTGAAGAGTTTACACATGATGAAAAAGTATCAGGTCTTTCTCAGGGTGTTGCTGACGGTACTGTTATTCCTGTTTACGCCTGTTCAGGCTACACTGGCGAAGCTGTTGACCTTCTTCTCAACGGTATTACAAAACTCGCACCCTCTCCTAAGGGCGAAGGTGATATCTCTTGCGATGCTAACGGTCCTCTTGCTGCAGTCTGCTTTAAAACAGTTGCTGACCCATTCGTTGGTAAAATGTCCTTCTTCAAGGTAGTTTCAGGTAAAATTACTTCTGCCACAAAGGCTTACAACGCTCGTACAGAAGAAGAAGAGAAAATGGGTAAAATCGTTTTCGTTAAAGGCGCAAAGCAGGAGGATGCAGCTGAAATTGTTGCAGGCGACATCGGTGTTGTTACAAAGCTTTCAGGCTTTAAAACAGGCGACACAATGTGCGATGCTAAGAATCCCGTAGAGCTTGATCCCGTTGACTTCCCTGCTCCTTGCTATTCTATGGCAGTCAACGTTGTTAAGAAAGGTGAGGAAGATAAGGTCGCTTCCGGTCTTAACAAGCTCCAGGAAGAAGACGGCTCAATGAAGTTCTATACAAATAAGGAAACAAAGGAGCAAATTGTTTCCGGTCTTGGTGAACAACATCTCGAAAGCATTGTTTCAAAACTTAAAAATAAATACGGCGTTGAAGTTCAGCTTACAGCTCCCAGAGTTGCTTACAGAGAAACAATCCGTAAGACAGTTGATAAGCAGGGACGCCATAAGAAACAGTCCGGTGGTCATGGTCAGTTCGGTGATGTTTGGATTCGTTTTGAACCCTATATGGGCGAAGAAGAATTTGTATTCAATTCTGAAGAAGTTGTTGGTGGCGCAGTTCCTAAAAACTACTTCCCCGCAGTTGAAAAAGGCTTGCGCGAATGCGTAGCATCAGGTCTTATTGCAGGTTATCCGATGGTTGGCATCAAAGCTTGTCTTCACGACGGTTCTTACCACCCTGTTGACTCTTCCGAAATGGCATTTAAGATGGCTGCAAGAATAGCTTTTAAAGCTGCTGTTCCTGAAGCTGCTCCCACAATTCTTGAACCTATCGGAACTCTCAAAGCTTACATTCCCGACAAGGATTTGGGCGACATTATGGGTGATGTTAACAAACGTCGTGGTAGAGTTTTAGGTATGGGACCTGCTGAAGAAACAAATATGCAAGAGCTTGTTGCTGAAGTTCCAATGGCTGAAATGAGCGACTTTGCTATTACTCTTCGCTCCGTAACAGCAGGCAGAGGTTATTTCACTCTTGAATTTGCCCGTTACGAAGACGCTCCCAACAATATTGCAGAAAAAGTTATTGCAGATGCAAAACTTGCTGATGACGATGAATAAAATATAGCATAAAAATATATAGCCTCCCGAACGGGAGGCTATATATTTTTATGACTTAAAGTCTTACTTTTGCGTCATCGTACATTTTTTCGATTTCTTCGAAATGACTGTAATTATCTTTCTGCTTAATAAGCTTTTCTGCATCAAGATAAACCTTTGCGGCACGATTGAAATATGCATGTTTGTCCATTTCCTCTTTTGAGAACTTACGGGCATCTTTTCTTTCTGCCTCAACCTTTTTGATTTCTGCTTTAATTCCTGTTACTTTAGCAGAATCTTTTTCCTTTTTAGCAGTTTTCTTTTTATTATAAAGCTCTTTGAGCTTTGCATCGCAATCATCTTCGGTATCGAAGAATTTTTCGAGTATTGCAAAATCAGGTTGTTCAAATCTTTGTCCGTCATTGAAATATTTTTTAACTGCCTTATAGGAAGAAAGCTTACTCTTTGCAATTTCAATTGCAGTTTTACGGATTGCTTTTTCTTCCTTAGTTGATTTAGGCATTGCTTTTGCGGTTGCAAGCTCTTGTTTAATAAGAGTTACATCTGCATTAAGAAGAGCGTCAAGTCCTGCAAAATATACTTTTTCATTTTCTTTAACTTGGAGTTGTACAACAGGTGTTGAAAATTTATCAAGCTCTTCGCAGACAAATTTTGCAATTTCAATTTCTTCGTTAAACTGCTTCGCAGCTTTTTTATCTTTCTTTGAGGCTTTTTTATCTATAATTTTGGGAGTCTCAGCTGCCATTTTTCTTGATTCACGAATTATATCAACAACCTCAACAAGCTCAGCATCATTAAGAACGCCGTTACCATAGTCCTCAAACATAGCACGGACTTTCAAAACGCGAATAACGGATTTCTGTTTTCTTTCATTAAAATCGTACCAAATGTAAGGAATAACGTTCATTAATGCGCCAAAAGCGGCAACAACAATGAGAACCTTAATAAGTCCGAGAAGAATATCAGGATCATAAAGAGCTGAAAGAGCGTTGTTATAGTTGTCCTGGTTGTTTGCAAGTTGTTCTGAAAGAATCTGACCTACTGTTTTACCGTCACCTAAAACTCTGTTTAAAACTTCGGGATTTGAAGTAACTATAGCCGCATTTTCTTTTGTAAGACCGTTTCTCTCGTAAATAATGGGAAGAACGGAAGATGTAGCAAGAGTTATGACCGTACCTATGGTGGTAACAACTGAAAACATACCGTCAATTCTTTCCCCTGTTTTATATTGCTGATAGTCGCGAATATCTGCCTGAATTGATGGATTGAGAATATGTGCAAAAGAGCCCATAAGCTGATTAAGCCACAAACAACCCATGACAAGCCAAATTGTCATATTGTTAATTTCCGACACAAACGGCAACATCATAAGAATAAACGCAATATTAAACAAGTTCGTAACAATAAGAACTGCCTTTTTCCCCCACTTTCTGATACAGAAAGGAGCAAGAAGCATTCCCCAAAGTGATGCGTTACCGTAAACTGTTACAACAATACCGTAAGCGTTACCTGAACAAGCACCACCATAGTTATAAAGCCAGAAAAGAATATTTGCGTAAGATGTTTCAAGGAAACCAATCCAGGTTGCAAGTGAAATAATCCAGAAATATTTATTCTTTGCAACTGCCTTAAGAGCATCAAAAAACTTAATCTGAACAACGTGAGTTCTCGCCTGAACAATTTTTTCTTCTGTATATTTGTAAACTACTATGCAAAGAAGAATACCAAGAACAGTAAGAATCGGATAAAGGAATCTGTAAACTCTTATGTCGGTTGTGTTTGTATGGAAAAGGTTTGATGCAATAATGGGTGTAAAAAGATTTACTACAGTAGGAGCAAATGAATAAACTATACTTTTTACTGATGATACATCCGCTCTTTCCTGAGAATGAGGAGAAAGAACGTGAATAAGGTTTTCGTATGCATCGTAGAAGAAATAATAAAAGAAATGCAAAAATAGGTTCAGTACCATAACTATGGCACATTTCGCTACATATGCTTTTGTCTCCCCGAATATCATTCCGTCTCCCAACCAATCGGAAAGCTTTGCATAAGGGAACCAAACCATTATGTTACATATTATAGCTGCCGGAAGAGCCATTGTTACAATATATGGTCTGTATTTACCTGCTTTATTACGTGTATTATCAATAATGTTTGCGCGAATTCCTGTAAGAGGAATATTTGCAAGAACAGCAATAACATACATTATGTACATATCTGTTGGGTCAATACCAAGTGTACTTGAAAGCAATGTATTATTTGCTGCCAACAAACAAGCTGTACCAAGTGTTATAATCATATAAGCACCGATACCACCGCCTGAATATGCGGCGATTTCTCTGAAATTCATATAGCGACCTGCAGGCGGAGTTTTCCAATAGGTTTTAACCTTGGAAATACCGTCAATGGCCTTCTGTTTTAAATTCATTTTCTGCACTCCTTTATTTGAACAGAATACTCTATTCTAATATGATGTTATTGTAGCACAAAATGAATTCTCATTCAATCAAAAATAAAGAAGATTAACGAGAGTATTTCACTTTCGTTAATCTTCAACAAAGTTAAGTTATTTCAGATGTGCAAATCGGCAATTAGATTATTTTTGATAATCCATTATTTTTTCATCCTCAACAAAAATTGTGCAATGTATTGTCCAAAATCCTCCTAATGAAACCTTGACAAGTCTTCCATCAGGTAATCTTCCGATCAATTTAGATCTCATTCCATCTCCTCTTTCTTCATCGTGGAGTTTGCCATTGATATATAATCTTTCCTCTGAAATCTTATTTTCAACGTGAATATTATTACCTTGATAGGTTATATCCCAAACTTTCATGATGTGCTCCTTTCAATGTCAGTTTTCTGAGCTGTCGCCCTCACCGTCTGCAGAAACATCGAGAATTGCGGAACCGCCTGTTGCATAAGGAAGCTTGCCATCCCATTTTTCAATTTTATTATTCTCGATAACCTCATCATTAAGAGATTTGGAAATGATTTCGTTTGCTTCTGCCTGAGCTTCGGCTTTTGTGAGAATAGCTTTTGCTTCTGCCTCTGCGGCAATAATTTCTTTTTCAGCCTGTGCATTCGCTTCAACAATTAACTGTTCCTGTTCAGTTTTTGCTTTAAGAAGATTTTGCTGAGCAACTTCTTTTGCTTCAATAGCCTTTGAGAACTCTTCGGAGAATGAGAAATTAACTATATTGAACTTTTCAATAACAATTCCGTACTCTTCCATTTTTTCTGCAAGAGTGTCTTGGATTTCAAGAGCAACTTTAGAACGACTTGTTACAAGCTGTTCTGCAGTATATTTTGCACTAACTGCCTTGAGACTTTCGTGAATTGCCGGCATAAGCATAATTGATTCATAATCTTTGCCGATTTCTCTGTAAATCTTTGCAGATGAACTATCACCGATTTTATAGTTAACCACGATTGTTGTTGAAATAGCCTGCAAGTCTTTTGAAACAGACTCTGCACCTTCAATTTCACATTTTTGAATCTGATTGCTCATTTTAACAACATTCTGTACTAAAGGTGCCTTGAAATGGAAACCTTCAGATAAAACATTGTTGCTTACCTTACCCAATGTAACTACTACACCGGTATGACCGGCAGGGACAATTGTAATCGAAGCTAAAAGAACCATAACTGCAATAACAACTACTACGGCAGCAATAATAAGTTTTTTCGCATTAGAAAAATTAAATTCTCCAACAACTTTTGCATTTTTTATCATAATATGTACTCCTTTATAAAATGTAATTTTGTTTTTGTTCCACGTGAAACACGTTGGCTTTTTTGACCTATGTTCCACGTAAAACTATTACTTTATAGTTTTGTTCCACGTGGAACAATCAGTTCATCATAAATTCCTGAAGCATTTTTTCTGCTTCATTTTTAAGATTAGAAGATATATGTGCCAACATCATAATTTCAAGAGCGTTGCGCAATTTCTCTTTGCCTCCGGAAAAAGGCTCTTCATAATCTTTTATTTGTTCGTCAATAACGCTGACAACTGTTTCCTTATTTAAATTTCCGATTCTGTCAATTTCTTCGGTAACGGAACACATAATGCTATAGAGTTCACCATCGGGAATAGCGTCGTCACGCCTATCATCGACTTTACCATTGATATATGACATTAAGGAAACAATATTTGAGAGCTGCATTGCACCTTTAAGCATATTGATTATAAGAACTCTTGCAGTAGATTCTTCGCCGTAGCGACGTTCCTTTGGCGGTTCAATCCAACCACGTTTTACCCAGTTTTGAATTGTTGTTGCCTCAAGACCTGAAATCTCTGCAAGCTGGGAAAGGGTGAAGCCACCTGTGAGCTTCATAGCTGTCCTTATTGGTTCAAATGCTTTTTCTTTCGTTTGCATTCTCTCACTCCTTTCATCCCACGATTACTTATCGTGTTGATATGATAATACCATAGGTTCATCTGACTGTCAATAGGTTTCATCTGATTTTTTTGAGTTTTTTACAAAATTCTACACTTTTGGTGATTTTTGTATAAAAATCGAGTTTTTCAAACTTTCACAGTATATTCATAGTTTGCTAATAAATAATTGCTATACTTAAGCTGTACTTGGAAAGGGAGCCGCACCCGAGTACAAGTATTAACTCCTTGCGGAGTTAACCCCTCCTCAAGTAAACCTAGATGTAAAGTGTTATACTTTATGTCGGGAATGCAGCGCCTGTCCCCTCAGGCGCTGTATTTCTTTTTGTCTTTGCTGAAGAAATAATAAAAAATGCGTGGCTTCCCAGAAACCACGCACGAAAAACACGTCGCTCCGAGTTATTGCGACATAACTTAGACAAACTACAAGAGAACGTCAAATAGGAGCAGTGTCTTTACCGAAATAAAAAACACTTCTCTTATAGTTTTGTCCAATATAAAGTTATGTCGCACAATTATTTTAACACAAATATAAATAATTATCAACCTGCATTTTGAGTTAAAACGCCCCGGCGACATCAGAAATTTCTGATTTATAATGCTTGACTATTAATTGATATAGTTGTAAAATACATAATTGATTAAATTTGTAAAAAACTCTGAAATTAACAGATTGGAGGCTTAATTTTGGCTATCATTAAAGTTGATGCTCTATCAAAAGCTTATGGTGACAACATAGTTCTCAATGATATGAGTTTTACTTTACCTGAGGGAGAAATAATTGGTTTATTTGGCCCTAACGGTTGCGGTAAAACTACTCTTATGAAAATACTTACAGGTCTTATTCATGATTACAAAGGTAATGTACTTGTAGATGGCGTAAAGCCCGGTGAAAGCACAAAAGCATTTACTGCTTATCTTCCTGAGCAGACCTTTGTTCACGAATGGATGAGAAACATTGATGCAGTTGATTATTTCAATGATTTCTTTTCTGATTTTGATAAAAATAAAGCTCTTGAAATGCTTAAAAGATTCGGACTCTCCGAAAAACAAAAAGCAAAAACAATGTCAAAGGGTATGCAAGAAAAGCTTCTTTTATCTCTTGTTATGTCAAGGGATGCAAAACTCTATATTCTTGACGAGCCCATGGGTGGTGTTGACCCGGCAACAAGGAACTCCATTCTTAATTTTATAATGGAAAACTATGCAGAAAAATCAACTCTTCTCATTTCTACCCATCTTATAAATGATTTACAATCCGTTTTTACACATGCTTTATTTATGGGTAACGGCAAAGTACTTCTCAATGATAGCGTTGAAGAACTTACAAAAGACGGAAAATCAATAGAGGACATTTTCAAGGAGGTATTCTCAAATGTTTGGTAAGCTCTTAAAGAATGACCTTAAAGCTCAATGGCATTCAATGTCAGCAGTCTTTCTTTGCACATTTATTGTTGCAGTTGTTGCGGAAATTTTTACATTGACTTCAAGCATCAAAGCTATAACTATTATGGGCGGTTTACTTGTAAGCTTAGCTTTAGGCTTTGCTTGTATAATAATTATTATTGCCGTAGCGTTGATGTTTTCAAAAACTATGTTCGGAAGAGCAGGATATCTTACCCTTGCTCTTCCCGTTAAAACAGGCTCGCTTTTAAAATCCAAAACAATTTCAAGTCTTATATGGGTTTTCTCTGTATATGCACTGTTTATAGGTTCTCTTATTCTTTGGGTATTTCAAGTACAAGATGCTTTGGGCGAAGAAGTTATGGACAGTGTCGAGAGCCTTCTTCAGATTTTTGGTGTCCCCTCTTTTCTTACAATTTTTATGGGAATAATGTTTTTCTGCATTTCTCTTGCCATATTGGTGCTTGTTGCAGTGCAGTCATTACAATTAGCAATTACGCTTTCACATGTTTCCCCTGTTTCAAAATTCGGAAATTTAGGAGCAATAGTAATTTTCTTTGCCCTTGTTGGAGTAATTCAGTCAATATCAACAGGAATTTCTGAAATAATTCCCTTTGGATTAGTTGTAACTCCGGATGTAGTTAAAATAACAAGTGATATTTATGAAACAAAAGCTACAATGGGTATAAATGCAATGAGTGTGAATGTTATCGGTTCTCTTTTAAGACTCGGTTTTGCCGTTGCACTTCATTTTCCCGCGAAATTCCTTATTCAACATAAGGTAAACGTAAAATAAGTAATTTTTATATTCAGCGAAAGGGCGTATAAATATGGATAATATGAACGGTCTTAAAAGAAGCGTTTACTGCGGAGAGCTTCGTTCGGAAAATATCGGCGACGAAGTAACCGTTTGCGGTTGGGTCGCAAAACAGCGTGACCTCGGCGCACTCATTTTTGTTGACTTGCGCGACAGAACAGGCATTGTTCAGTTAGCATTTGACGAAACAACAGATAAGGAAATTTTTGAAAAGGCTTTCGGTGTAAGAAGCGAATTTGTGCTTATGGCAAAGGGTATTGTCCGTGAGCGTTCCTCAAAAAACAGCGAAATTCCCACCGGTGACATTGAAATTGATGTTAAGGATTTGAGAGTTCTTTCAAAAAGTGAAACTCCCCCCTTTGATATTGTTGAAAACTGCCAGACAGCAGAGCTTACAAGACTTAAATATCGTTATCTTGACCTTCGCCGTCCTGATTTGCAGCAAAACATTCTTTTCCGTCACAAAGTAACAAAAATTACCCGTGACTATTTTGACGAAAACGGCTTTATCGAAATCGAAACACCAATGCTTATTAAGTCAACTCCCGAAGGTGCCCGCGACTTTCTTGTTCCCAGCCGTATTCATCAGGGTTCTTTCTATGCTCTTCCTCAGTCACCTCAGCTTTATAAGCAGCTTTCAATGGTTGCGGGTTTTGACAGATATATGCAAATTGCCCGTTGTTTCCGTGACGAAGATTTAAGAGCGGACAGACAACCCGAATTCACTCAAATTGACCTTGAAATGTCTTTCGTTACAATGGAAGATGTTCTTTCAATAGGTGAGGGCTACATCGCAAGAGTATTTAAGGAAGCTCTTGGCGTTGAAATTCCCCTTCCCCTTCCCAGGCTTACCTATAAAGAAGCAATGGAACGTTACGGTTCAGATAAACCTGATACTCGCTTCGGTATGGAAATTTTTGACCTTACAGATATTGTTAAGGACTGTGGTTTTTCCGTATTCTCTTCTGCAGTTGCAGGTGGCGGTTCTGTTCGCGGTATTACTGCTAAGAATGCGGTAACAACTTATACAAGAAAAGAAGTTGACAAGCTTACCGAATTTGCAAAAGGTATCGGCGCAAAGGGTCTTGCCTGGATAAGACTTACTGATGATGGTATAGCTTCTTCATTTGCTAAGTTTATGACAGAAGATGAAATGAAAGCAATCCTTGAGAGAGCAGGAGCAGAAAAAGGGGACGTTGTTTTCATTATTGCAAACACTAAGAACAGTTCCGTTCTTTCAGTTCTCGGTTCACTTCGTAACGAAGCCGCAAAGAAGCTTGATATCATCGGCGACGGCTTCAATCTCTTATGGATTGTTGAATTTCCCTTCTTCGATTGGGATGAAGATACTCAGCAATTTGTTGCTATGCATCATCCCTTTACCTCACCTCTTCCCGAATGTCTCCCTTATCTTGAAACAGATAAGGCATCCGTAAGAGCAGAGGCTTATGACCTTGTTCTCAATGGTGTTGAGCTTTCTTCAGGTTCAATCCGTATAACAGATTCTGATTTACAAGACAGAATTTTCAAACTTCTCGGTCTTTCTGATGAAGAAGCACAGCAGAAATTTGGTTATCTTCTTGATGCTTTTAAATTCGGTCCTCCCCCTCACGGCGGTATGGGTATCGGTCTTGACAGACTTATTATGCAGCTTCTTCAGGTTGACTCTCTTCGTGATGTTATTGCTTTCCCCAAAGTACAGAATGCAAGCGAGCCTATGACAGAATGTCCTTCAAAAGTTGATAATATCCAGCTTGAAGAATTAGGTATCAATTTAAACGAGGAAGAAAAATAAAAAATATACTGTATTTTTTCCTATAAATTGCCAAAATATAAAAAAACACTTGAAAATAGGGGCAAAATGTTATAGTATTATTATGTAAAGATATGAAATTCATTTTCGGAGGATTTAATTATGGTAACAGCAGGCGATTTCAAAAACGGCGTTACATTCGAAATGGATGGCAAGGTTTATTCCATCATCGAATTCCAGCACGTTAAACCCGGTAAAGGCGCAGCTTTTGTTCGTACAAAAATCAGAGACGTAATCAACGGCAGCGTTGTTGAAAAAACATTCAGCCCCACAGACAAATATCCCACAGCTTTCATTGAGAGAAAGGATATGGAATATTCTTATGAAGATGGCGGTCTCTACTATTTCA
The DNA here is from genome assembly GCA_964624385.1 of uncultured Eubacteriales bacterium. Lineage (GTDB taxonomy): Bacteria > Bacillota > Clostridia > Oscillospirales > Acutalibacteraceae > DTU089. The sequence continues at coordinate 22,852 of CAZUZV010000031.1, forward strand.
TGGATCCTGAAAGCTATGAAATGATTCCCGTTGACGCTTCAAACCTTTCTGACAACTTTAAGTTTGTTAAGGAAAATATGACTTGTAAGATTCTTTCTTATAAGGGCAATGTTTTCGGTGTAGAACCCCCCACATTTGTAACTCTTCAGGTTACAAAAACTGACCCCGGTTTCGCAGGTAACACAGCTACTAATGCTACAAAACCCGCTACTGTTGAAACAGGTGCAGAAATCAAAGTTCCTCTTTTTATCGACGAGGGCGAAATGATTAACATTGATACAAGAACAGGTGAATACCTCTCAAGAGCATAATTGTTCTGAGTGTTCTTAATAAAAATAGGAGGTCATTAAAATGACACTTACAGAAAAGGTTGCATACCTTAAAGGACTTGCAGCAGGTCTTGACCTTGACAAAGAGTCCAAAGAATCTAAAATTTTTGAAGCTATGTTTGATATTCTCGAGGATATGGCTCTCACAGTAAGCGATATTGATGAGGATCTCAGCGCAGTTGAAGATCTCGTTGATGCTATCGACGAAGACCTTGATGAGCTTGAAGAATACATTTACTGCGACGAGGATGATGATTTCTGCGGTTGCTGCGATTGTGATGATGACGAACTCTACGAAGTAGAATGTCCTTCCTGTGGCGAAGAAATCTACCTCGATGATGAAATGCTTGATGAAGAGTTCATTGAATGCCCCGCATGCGGTGAAAAGCTTGAACTGGATATTGATTTCGATGATTGCGATTGTGACTGCGGTTGCTGCGATTGTGACGAAGAATAATCAATCAAAAAAGCCTTCCTTAAACGGAAGGCTTTTTTTAGTGGCAAGTTGAAAGTTTCGGGACCTGCGGTCAGCATTATAATAATGTTTGGAAGCGGAGCTTCCCCTTAACTTGCCACTTCCCACTTTCAATTTTCAACTTTAAAAACAACATCCGTATCGACTGATACGGATGTTGTTTTATTTTTATCTGGTTCTTTATTTGAAATATTTAGGCCAACTGATGTTATTACATAAGAAGCAATAAATAGAAAAACAATAATTATTGCAATTACAATTCTTCTTATTGTTTCATTTCTTTTAACAATTCTGCTTTCGCCGATAACATATTTACTCGAACCCAATTTTCCAGGATAATTTTTTGCAAAACCGTAATAACTTTTACGTTTTTTTACATATTCATTATTTTTAGCCATTACGCAGCCACCTCTGTATCAGGTACAGTTTCCTGGGTTGTGGATGGTGGAGTAGGGGAGGTTTCTGAAACAGAAACTGTTGTATCAGGCGCTGCAATAGTATCTGTTGTATCTGTCACATCTGCAGTTGTGTCATCAATAATCGGAATATCTGTTTCAGGCTCAGTAGTAATTTCTTCAGTTGTATCAGCAACAGTTTCTTCTAAAGTAGTTAGGGGTACAGTCTCTTTTTGTTTAGAAGTTGTAGTAACCAAACTACTATTTGAAGAATTGCTTGAATAGCCTCCGGTATAGTTTGCACCTCTGTAAATATCTATAATAGATGTTCTTCCTTCAGGAAGTGTAATATTAGAAGTACCGTAAAGCTCCATTTGAAGCTTATATGCTGCTAACTGATAATCAACGACCCAAATCCAAGCATTTGCGCTTCCGGAAGTTCTGCATTCTTCATCAGGCATCTGAAGTTGAGTTCTCTCATAATTAAACCATTTTCCAGTCAACGCCTGAACACCTAAAGAGAGAATTTGAGTCTTACTGTAGCCGGTATCAACATAGGGAAGCAAAATATCAATATATTTATTCAAATCACCAATTGAAGCGGTTGTAACTTTGTCAATTATCGATTCAATAACCTGTCTTTGTCTGCGGGTACGGCTAACATCACCGTCGGAATCACAACCTCTGATACGACAGAAACAAAGTGCCTGTTCTCCGTTTAGTGTTACATTTTCTCCATAAGGGAGAGAAATTTTGAATTTTGTATAGTTGTAATCTGCTTCATATTTCTGCACATCAACAGTTACACCGCCCATGGCATCAATAATTTCAACAAAAGAATCAAAATTAACCATAACATAGTTATCAATTTCTATTTTATAGTTATTTTCAATTGTCTCCATAAGGCACTCTGGACCACCCATTGAAAAAGCAGCATTAAGCTTTGAACAATATGAACCGTTTGGACTGTCAATATAAAGATAACTGTCTCTGAAAAATGAAACAAGTTTTAATTGTTTTGTCTTTTTATTGAGAGAAACCAGCATCATAACATCAGTATTACCAGAATTTGTTCCTTGGTCAGCACCAACAAGAAGAACATTTATAACATTCTTACTAGACATTTTGTTTTCATTTCCTTGAGTTGCCCAGTCCTGTAGTGCTTGCTTAAAATCAGCAGAACCGATATCAATATTAATATCTTCAAAATCTTCGTCATCATAAATGGTATCATCATACTCAGCATTGTTAATATTATCACCTAAAAGACCGAATTTCTGCACCACAAATATACCGAGAGTTGCGGTAAGTACTAGAATTATCGCCAAAATAACTGCAATAATACTTACGATAATTTTCTTCTTCTTAGGTAAATTATTATACCAATTTGAAAGACGCCTAAATACATTTTTTTCTTTTTTTGAAGAGCTTTCAATATCAACAAAATCTGATTTTATTTCTAATTGCTCCTTTATAAGGGGTGGCGAGGGCTTTTTATTTTGAATTTTTTGATTTTCAGAGTCTTTTTTACCTATTTCATCAAGCAAATCCATATATTCCTGCAAACTCTCTTCACGCTTATTACTGTCAGACATAACTTATTATTCCTCCGTAGTGCTTTCGTTTACGTCTTCAGTTCCTATATTCTCATTATCTCCTGAGGTGTCTCCGGCACCTTCTGTTGCAGTTCCGTCATCTTCAACCTCACCGTTGATTTCATCTTCATCATGTTCGGTTGTTGAAAGTGTAACCACTTTATCACCTTCACCAAGGCGCATTACCTTAACACCTTTTGAGGGACGAGCGCATATTCTTACTGCTGCTGCCGGAATTCTTATGATTATACCATCTTGAGAAATAAGAATGATGTCATCTTCCTCGTTTATATCGCTTATTGCAGCAATTTCACCATATTTTTCAACGTGATAGTTTTTAAGACCTTTACCGCCTCTTGACTGAACACGGTAATTGTTGTTTTCACTTATACGTCCAAATCCTGTTTCGCTTACAGTGAGAAGCTTACCACCCTCACTCATTACACTCATACCGATAACCTCATCACCCTCTTTAAGAGTGATAGCTTTAACACCGCTTGCAGTTCTGCCGAGAGGTCTTGCATCGTTTTCATTGAAACGAATACACATACCTTTCTTGGTAGCAACAAGCAAATCATCATTACCGGAGGTGAGTTTAACCCAAGCAAGTTCATCATCTTCACGAAGACTTACGGCAATAATACCATTTCTTCTTGTATTTCTGTAAATATCAAGAGAAGAACGCTTAATAAGTCCCTTTCTTGTTACCATACAGAGATACATTCCCTCATCGTCCTTAGGAACTCTGATCATAGCAGAAACTTTTTCTCCGTTTTCAAGGGGAAGAATGTTAACAATGTTAGAACCTTTACTTGTTTTACTGCCCTCGGGAATTTCATAACCTTTAAGACGGTATGCGCGTCCTCTTGTAGTATAGAACATAATAAAGTCGTGAGAGGAAGCAATAAACATAGTTTCAGCATAGTCATCCTCACGTCTTGTCATGCCCTTAACACCGCGACCACCCCTGTTTTGAATAGAGAATTGGTCAACGGGCTGACGTTTGATGTAACCCATATTTGTATAGGTATACATACATTTTTCTTCAGGAATAAGGTCTTCAATATCAACCTCACCACTAACATTTTCAATAGCTGTTCTTCTGGGGTCAGAATACTTTTTACTGATTGTTGAAAGTTCTTCTTTAACGATATTTAAAACTCTTTCATGTGAAGAAAGGATATCTTCAAAATCTTTAATCTTTTCACGAAGTTCGTTGAGTTCATTAGTAATTTTAAGAATTTCAAGACCTGCCAACTGACCCAAACGGAAAGCAACAATTGCAGTTGCTTGTGCTTCGTCAAAGTCGAATTTTTCCATAATAGCAGTTTTTGCTTCTGCCTGACCGCCCTTACAAGCACGGATTGTTGCAATAATATCATCAACAATATCAATTGCTTTTGCAAGACCGTCAAGAATATGAGCTCTTTCCTGAGCTTTTTTAAGGTCAAACTGAGTTCTTCTGATAATAACATTGCACTGATGGTCAATATATTTCTGAAGAATTTCTTTAAGAGTAAGAATTTTCGGTTGACCATCATCAAGAGCAAGGAGAATTACACCGCAGGTTGACTGAAGCTGAGTATAAGTAAATAACTTATTAAGCACTACCTGAGCATTAGCATCGCGCTTAATGTCAATTTCAATATGCATACCTGTTTTGTCAGAAGAGTAGTCATTGATATCTGAAATACCTTCAACCCTTTTATCTTTAACAAGGTCTGCAATTGACTCAATAAGTCTTGCTTTGTTAACCATATAGGGAATTTCGGTAATAATAATTTTAAATCTACCGTTTTTACCCTCAACTATTTCACATTTTGCTCGAACAATAACTTTTGCTCTACCTGTAGCATAAGCAGCTCTGATACCTGCTCTGCCCATAATGATACCACCGGTTGGAAAATCAGGACCCTTAATATGCTCCATAAGGTCTTCAAGCTCTGCTTCCGGGTTATCAATAAGACATTCAATTGCACTGCAAACCTCACCTAAATTATGAGGAGGAATATTGGTTGCCATACCAACTGCAATACCTTGGGAACCGTTAACAAGAAGATTAGGAAAACGTGCAGGTAAAACAGTGGGTTCTTTAAGACGGTCATCGTAGTTAGGAACAAAATCAACAGTATTTTTTTCAATATCTGTGAGCATTTCCAATGCCATTTTACTCATACGTGACTCAGTATAACGATAAGCAGCAGCAGGGTCGCCGTCAACAGAACCGAAGTTACCGTGACCATCAACTAGCATATACCTCATTGAGAAATCCTGTGCCAAACGAACCATTGCATCATAAACAGATGCGTCAC
>CAZUZV010000032.1:0-27610 GCA_964624385.1 uncultured Eubacteriales bacterium
AAAATCCAGTGGTAGCGATACCGTACCGGTTCGACCCCGGTCACCGGCACCAAAACCGTTGAAGCCCCAAACTTCAACGGTTTTAGAAACCAAATAAACTTTCGGGGTGTAGCGCAGTTGGTAGCGCGCCTGCTTTGGGAGCAGGATGTCGGGAGTTCGAGCCTCTTCACTCCGACCACGGAAGAATAATCCGAACATTTATCTTGTAGGAGATACGTTTGGGTTATTCTTCTTTTTATGATTAAATACAGGCAGATGATTTTTCATCTGCCTGTTCTAAATATAAATATTCAAAATCATATATAAAGAAATTATTCCTCTGCCGGCATAATATAATCTGTATCATACTTTATGCAATGTTTCAAAAAGTTCTTTTTCATATTAAAAATCACAACTTTAGGTAATTCAAAACCCTCTATTGTTTGTATATGTTTATATGGTGCAAACCACACCAAATAATCTATATCTAAATCTTTAAACACAGACAAAAAGCTCGAATCCAAGAAAAATCTGTGGAATTCTGCAAAAACTGGTTCACCAGCTTTAGGACCTCGTTTAACCAAAGCTTTATCATAAACTTTTATGTATGGAGTTGATTCATCGAAGACAAAGAAAGCTAATTTATATCCAGGGTGATTTTTTCTATACAGTTCAATTTTTTTGCTGTGCTCTGTTAAAACATGTTTGAAATTAGTTAAATAAAAGTTATAATTATGGTCTTCGTTTGTAGGCAAACCTGAATGCACATTTAAAACGATTTTGGAATTTTTTATTTGCTCTCCAGATAATAAGCTCATTATTTCACGACGACGTTCACTTTCTTTAGCATTGGTAGGATTTATAAACTTACCCTTCTTTTTAAAAGCGTGGTCGTCCACTCTCATAATTTCCATCATAATTTTATGTTCTTCGTTAAAAAAATCCGGAGGCGGAGCATTTTTGGCAGAACTATCAACCCAACTTACCCAAGAATTTTCATTGTGTATTTGATTATAAAAATGTACAATTTCTCTACCGAAGTTTATAAAAAAGACATCTTTTTTATCAACCCCCTGAAAAAATCGCATTATCTCATTTTCATCATCAAACAAATTCATAATTTCACCTCAACAAAATGGTATTCAATCAGCATTTATATTTCGATTAATCATACCATAATTTCACTATATTTACAATGTGTACGAAACACTCCCGAATAAAACTATTCGGGAGTGTTGTCCTGTATAGATGTTGCATCAATTTGCTTTCGGTTTTTTTGCCTTCCATTCCTCATATGCTTTCAAGCCTTCTTCACTTTCGAAAAATGCTTGTATGTTAGGAAGGACAAGTCTTGAAATCGAGTCTATAACACTATCAGGAACTTTACATTCCCCTATATCATTTCCCAAAACTTTGTATTTCAGGTATATGAGAAATTTTATAAAAGTGTTTCCAGTTTCGTATATAAATAAATTTCTGTATAATCTTTTTTGCATAATTAAAACTCCTTAAATTGCTAAAATGTATGACTGCACTGTTACGTCATTTCTCCAATGTGATAAATGGAAAATTGATACTGCCATAAGCGCCAGTCTATCGTATTTTGTAGGCAGTCCGTTTGTTTCTGCTAATTGCTTGTTTGCTCCACGAAGGTGATAAAAGCCTTGTATTTCGTGGTAGTCAAATCTTTTAGGTTTACCTGTTTTCTTGTCTATGCAATACTTTTGATGCCGATTGATTATTTCCTGCGTTAATTGCTCTCGGTAGCCGTCTTCAGAGTTTAATCTGTTCAGGTAGTACTCATAACACCTTTGTGCGTTTTGGGCTCTCAGTGTGTGATAAGATACCTTGTTGTTTAATTCCTCTTTTGTGAAAATTCTTTCGTCGGGCTTCTTGTCCTTAAAGTAGCCTTTTATCATATCATAATGCTGTGGTAAAATTCTTTGGAGTTGCAGCTTTCCGCCTTTACCCCTACCTACACGCACACACAGGTGACCTGATTCGTCAGTCACTAAATCTTTCCCTGTCAGTCGGGAAAGCTCTGCCCTGCGTATTCCTACTGCAGATTGAAAATCTACACTTCGTTGGTATTTGGTGTTATTTATATCGTTATCACTTCTGTGTGTTTTTTCGTTGTTGGTTCTGCCTCTTTTGTAATGAGCAGTTCTTCTTAAATCCTTTTTAACCTTATCCATTGATATATCGTGATACACGCACACAGGCGCAAGGTATGTATGAATCGTGCTTGGTGTGTATCCTTTTTCTTTGAGGCAATCTGCATATTCCTGAATATGCTCTCCGCATTCTTCTTTTGTTTTGCAGTTGAAATTTGCTCTGCAATAATCAATAAACTTCCTGTAATTTTTCATATAAGTATTTCTTGTAACGTCGTTGCCGTACTTTTCAAAGAATTCTTTTGCGTTGTCAAACAATGCTCGTGAAACCGTCTTGCCACGGGTTTTGTTTCGTCTTGCCATTTCTGTTATTCCTTTCGTAAGACTATCAAATAGGAGTGATTTATTTCTCACGGTTCACTCTGCCGTGCCTGAACTTTCGCTCTGTTAAACTGTCGAGTCTCAATTTATTGGTGTAAATCTTAAAAATACACCGCCGAGAAAAGGCCGTCCGTACGGGTTGACATCCTATACGCTACGAGGAACTATGATGATTTTTGAAATTCTCATACAGGCGGTTTTAAATTTGGTTATATGAGAAAATCAATTTTCATCGCTATTAGATGGTTATTTTCCAAATAATCCTTCGAAAATTGAAAAATAACCTCTAATAGTACCCACCAAGTCGCTATTTGATGGGTGCAAGTTTCACTTGCAGGTTGCTTCAAGCGTTCCTTACTTTCAGCAACCATTCCCGATTCTCCTTTCGGGTTTGTTCAGCACTACATCCGCCGAACTTCATAACACCTTTCATCTTTATTATCTGTAAAGATTATGACAGAAAGCCAAACACGATAGTGGAAAGGTGAACCGAATCGGGAACAAAGCCTTTTTCACTCGACAATATAATTATCACAGAAAACGATTTTAAAAATGAAAAAAGCACTCCTTTTAAAAGAGTGCGTAATTGGTGGACTTTTAAGTTGTAAGATGATATACTATGTTTAAAAGATTATTTTGATAACAAAATGAATGGTGATGTGTATTCGTTGTTTTAACAAGTATTCACAGGTGGTTTTATGGAGATAACAGTTTATTGTGAAAAATTAGATAGACGTGTACAGGTATATTATTATCTTGACCCTAATAATACAACCAATATTAAGTTTTCAGGTTGCGATGAGGAGAATGGTAGTTGTAGTATGTGTGCCCAAGAGCATCTTGATGAATTCTTTGAAGTGCTAAAAGATATGGCCGAATCCCCATTTTATAAAGAGGATAATTTATGATAATCCAAGTTGAAAATAAAGAGCAACTGAATATTTGTTTTGATATAATCCGTAGCAGTTTTATAACGGTTGCGGAGGAGTTTGGTTTGACCGAAAATAACTGTCCTTCGCATACGGCATTTATGACTATAGATAAGCTTCAAAAACAGTTTGACGATGGCAGACCGATGTTTCTGTTTTATCAAGATGCTATTCCTGTTGGTTATTTTTCTCTTGCAAAATGCGGTGATGAAGAATGGGAACTTAATAATCTTGCGGTATTACCTGGATATCGTCGTTTAGGTATAGGCAAAGCAATGATTAATTATGCTATTACAACGGTTAAAAATTATGGTGGTAACAAAATATCAATCGGAATAATTGAAGAAAACATAACACTAAAAAATTGGTATTTGAAACTCGGTTTCAACCACATTTCAACACGTAAATTTGAGCATTTACCTTTTACGGTTGGTTTTATGGAGTTGAATTTATAATATGGAATTATTTATAAAATCAAAAATTAAACAGGAACTCAAAAAACTGAATATCCCATACAGTACAATAGATTTAATTCAGAATAAAGATGGGGTCATTGTTGCAAGAGTTCAAAGTGATGAAAAATCATATATAATTAAATACTTTCAGAATGAAGATTTTAAACGTGAAATTAAGAATTATCAACTTCTTTATGATTTAAGCATACCAACAGTTAAGGTGTTTGGTTTTACTGATTCGGCTATTCTTATGGAAGATATTTCACAAAGTGATATATTCAGACTTGCAACAAAAGAAGATTTGGATGATGTTGCTATTGCTTCGGAAATTGCTGAGTGGTATAAGCTTTTACATACAAGAAGTAAAGATTTTTCAGAGAATTACAGTGCGGAACTTTACGATGAAACTGATTTTATGACAAGAGATAATATAGAATTTATCAAAGAAAAAACAGGCACACAAAACCTGCCTGTTTGGAAGCTTATTAATGATAATTTTGATATTATAGTTTCAAAAATCAGGAGCTTGCCAAGAGTTCTCACCTATAACGATTTTTATTACACAAATCTTATTGTAGCTAAAGATAAAACATCTGCATTTATGTTTGACTACAATCTGCTCGGTAAGGGATATGTTTATTCTGACATTCGTAATGTATGTTATTCTCTTGGTGAGAATGCTAAAAAAGCTTTTCTTGAAGCTTACGGAGAGTTTGACAAAGGTGAAATTATAGTTGATGATGTTGCATCTGTGCTGATTACGCTATATCACGCTTGTCAAAGAAAAAACTTTCCCTCTTGGGCGAACTCTACGCTAAATGAACTTAAAACAGATTATGAGAACAAGGTGCAAATATTGCTTAATAGTTGAATTCAGAGGTAGCTAAATGACATTCGAACAATTTATAAAACAGCGAGATATAAAAGTCAGAGATAATGAACATTTGAGGGTTATCAAGTGTTTCTATCTGTATCTCAAAAGCGTTTCAGGCGATGAACGATTACTGCCATCAGTTCTTGGAAAATTACTTGGCATTGATTTGACAGATGTTTCAGTTATCACCGCCTGTTTTAACAGCGTGAATGACGGTAGCAACCCACCTTATGACAATGTTGACCTTTATATTAAGTTGAATAACGATATAAAGGTTTTTGTTTGTGGCAGGAATCAGGAAGAAATTGTTGAATTGAAAGAAAATGAGTATGTTATATGCTTGGTTGCTGACGAAATAACCAACGATATTAAACGTAATGAAAATCATCATATTTTTATTGAGTAGATGCGAGGTGTAAAGATGTTATGATAGGCATAAGTATAGCAGCCAAAAGAGAATGGAAAGCAGTTTTAGATATATTGCAAATAAATATAGATTGTTGTGCCAAGTATCCATTTGGAGAATATTTTACTACTGAAATAAATGGTGAAAGTGTAATTTTCTATAGATGTGGCGTTAGAAAAGTTAATTCTTCAGCAGCTACTCAGTATATGATAGACCATTTTGATTTAAAGAAAATAATAGTTGCAGGAACCTGTGCAGGTATAGATGATAGATTTAAAAACTTAGATATATTTATTCCAAATAAAGCAGTACAATATGATTGTACTGTAAAAGAACAAGAACCGTTGATTAAGGATATTTTTACTGTTTCTTTTAATATGGATTTATTGAAATTTAGTGCTAATACAGGCACAATCGGAACTGCAGATAAAGCTGTTGTTATGTGGAAAGATTATTTAGAATTAAAAGAAAACGGAATAACTATTGCAGATACAGAATCAGCAGCGATAGCTTATATTTGCAAGGCTAACAATGTTGAATGCATTATAATAAAGGGTATATCCGATTTCCCTACTAATGAACAAGAAACCTCAAATGAAGGCCAGTTGAATTCGTTTTTTACCAATGTTCCAATTATAATGAATAAAATCATTGATGAGTATTTGCCGCTTGCTTTGAAATCAACTGCAAAATACAGTGCTTAATTCAATTCAATTTGTATTTGGATAAGGATATTTGATATGAATAAAGAATTTGATGAAATCTTAAAAGAGCGTTTTGAAAACGATTCGCTTATATCTATTGCTACTGTTGATAATACAGGTATGCCTTGGGTTAGAATAGTTGATGAGATTTACATAGACGGTGCATTTTATACTATAACAAATGCTACCACTAATAAAATGAAGCATATCAATGAAAATCCGGTTGTAGCAATTTGTGGTGAGTGGTTTTCAGGACACGGCAATGCTGAAAGTTTGGGCTATATACGCAACGATGAAAACAAATACTTGGCTGATAAATTAAGACTCGCTTTTGCATCTTGGTATGACAACGGTCATACAAACAAAGTGATATAAATACCATAATATTAAAAATTACTGTTACAGACGGTATTATTTATAAAGAGGGAAAAAGATTTGAGTTTTAAGAATAATTAAATCTCAGGAGAAAATACAATGTTTGAGCTTGAACAAGTGTGTAACGAAAATCTCTCGTATTATAGCAAATATGAAGAAGTTTTTGATACTGACCTAAAACAATATCAATCAAGAATTTATCCGACAGATAATGCTCAATACCTTCGCTGGTATCATATTAAGGCTGATGATAAATATATCGGTGCTATATGGTTGGAGAAAGCACCAAATGATGACTTTACAGTTCTTGGAATATTCATTGCCGATAAAGATTTTAGAAATAAAGGCATTGGAACTAAAGCAATTGATAAAGTAATAAAAAATGATTTACCGTATATGCACACAAACAAAATACTCCTTCGTGTTCGTGCAGAAAACGAAAGAGCAATTAAATGTTATAATAAATCAGGTTTTATTGAAAACCGAAGATACGAAAAAAACGGATTGAATGTTGTTGAAATGATATATGATAATATGAAATAAGCAGTGCGAAGTTAGAAAACTTTGCACTGCTTTTGCATTTTTGTTGTGATACTTCTAAGAAATCAGTACTTAAATTTCTTTACGAATTCTTCTTCAAAATATTTTTCTGTATAAACATAAGCATCACAAAATAAATATGACGCTAGTTTTTGCATAAAATCAGGTGTGTAATGATAACATCCATATGCTTGGCGAGTTTGGATGTTTCTTTGTGCAACAGTAGGGTTTTTGTCGTTAGAACAAACTAGGATATATGTAACATTCGCTCTAAAAAAACTCAAAGGATTCTCATAATCAAACCCTGTATCGTTAGTTCTTTTTTCAAATAATACATCAATCATCGAAAACATAACACAAAAAGCCTTTTTTATAATATTGCTTTTCAGTTTTGCGTTTTTTGCCGTTATTGGGCTGTTTTTAAATTCAATAAAAAACCAATGATTTCTATCATTAATTAAAAAAGCATCCGGAGAGTTAAAGATGTTGTCACTTTTTTTATCACCGTAAATATGATAATACACATCCTTGGCAAAAACGTCCATATCTAGAACATTTAAATTATGCGTTGTATCAGTATACACACTTTGTTTTCCTTCTGAATCATACGATGTTTTGATTAAATCAGAAATAAAATTATCAGGCAAATCAACATTATGACTTTTACTATAATCTTCAAAAATGCGAGATATTTTCTCAAAATTATTCATCTTCAGAACCCATCCTATACCACATATCATCCATCATAATACTAGGTTCAATAAGTTCTTTATATACCATAGTGATATCATCAGTCACATCTTCTATAATACATTGACCCGCTTGTTCTTTGCTTAAGTAATATTTACAGTTATTATCTACTTTGTGTAGAACTGCATAATATTCTACTGCTCTTAGGAAGTGTGAACTGTGCGTTGTAACAATAATACTTAAGTCAAAGTGTTTTTGTAGCAAAACGATGATTTCTGCATATTTCATTTGCCATTCAGGATGTAAATGAACTTCTGGTTCATCTAAAATCAAAACATCTTTTTCCTTTAAAACCCCTTTTTCCAACATAAGCTTTATCATAGCAAATGATTTCATACCAGTGGATAAGTTTTTTACGTTTAAAGGTTTTTTATAGTTTGGTAAAAGTACAGAGATGCCTTTTCCTTGGGTCGAGATATCTCCAGGAATTGTTTGGTCTAATATGTCGTAAATGCTTTCCAATTTCTTTTTGGCATTAATAGACTCAAGTATTCCTTCGTCAATGTTATTTTCCGCTAAAGAAATAGCTGATAATAGCTGCTGTTGTTGGAAAGAATCTAATATATTTCTTCTATATGCTTTTTGTTGTTCTGCTTTATCAATAAGCGTAGAGTCATCAATCAAAAATGCTTCGTGAAGAATGTTAATAGGGACAATAGCGTCTGTGCATTTGTTGTTATCAAAAGTAATATCGATTTGCTTTTCTTTTATTATTGCAGAAATTTCAGATTTGGTGTCAGTCATCAAAGAATTTATTTGAGTATTGAAAACTCTAGAAAAATATCTTTCTAAAATCTCCATAGTTATCTGTGTGTTAGATGATTCATTTACTTTATCTATTATTTCTACAACTCTTTGGGCAAACTTAAAGTAATCGTCTTCACTAATCTGAATATCATAGTTTTCAAAACATTCTATAACTTGATTTTGAATGTTGGTTATCGAAATATTAGTTTCTAACACCAAGTCTGCTAAAGTCCTTTGTATATCAAAGTATACATCTTCAACAACCATCTCTTCTTCATCAAGATAATCAAATATATCCGTGAATGCATTCCACAACAAGCTTCGATAATTGGTTACTCTATTGTTTTTTATTTTGTTGTCGAGCTTATACAAGGAATTGAAAAGACAAAACAACGCTTTGCCTACGGTCGACTTACCTGTGCTGTTCTTACCAACGATAACAGTTATACCATCTATATTTATCGATGCTTCCTTAATTTTGGCAAGATTTTTAAGTTCTAGTTTCAAACAGAGCACCTCTCATAATAAACATTAAGTCGTATATTACATAATTATACACAATAGTTCATTTAATTATACAGTTTTAAAAAACATTTTTCAACCCTTCACAAGACATTTTTTAATAATTAAACGAAGTATTCATATTCTGAACTTCCTTCTGAAGAAAAAATAGCGTACTCTTTTTGTTGCAGTAATAAATATGAGTCTGCATTTTTGAGCCAAAAACAGCCTGAAATAGTTTTAAAATGTGATTTTTCGCTACAAAAACAGTTTTTTATAACCTGTCACACAACCTCAAAAAATAGCGGACAGTTTTCATTGCAAAGCCTGTTTTTAACAATATATATGCCCTTTACTGAGTGCAAGGAGCATATTTTGTTTTTATTCTTCTCACTTTTCCCTTAAAATTTTTAGTTTCTGTCATAGTAGGTATAAGCGAATACACACGCCATAGAAATGTGCGCAATTTGTACGTACTTTGTTTACGTATTATTAACGTAATCGGCGCAGTTATTTGCTAAATTTATTATGAGGTGGTAACTTTATGAAGGCAGTTATTTACGCAAGATTTTCCTGTAGCAGACAGAGAGAGGAGTCCATTGAGGGACAAATCAGAGAGTGTACTGCATATGCCAAAAGAAACAATATTGAAATTGTGGGAACATACATAGACAGAGCCAAATCGGCACGAACAGACAAGCGCCCACAATTCAGGAAAATGGCTGAAGATAGTGATTCAGGTCTTTTTGATGCGGTACTTGTATGGAAGTTAGACCGCTTTTCAAGGAATCAGATAGATAGTGCAGTGTACAAAAAGCTTTTTAGCAAAAACAAAATCAAGATTCTTTCGGCAACAGAAAATATTCCTGAAGATGCTAGTGGTATTATGCTTATAGCAGTTTTAGAAGGTATGGCTGAGTATTATTCTGCCGACCTCTCAGAGAAGGTTCTCAGAGGACACCATGAAAACGCTTTAAAATGCAAATCCAATGGTGGCACATTACCTTTCGGCTACACTCTTGATAATGAAAAGCATTTTGTAATCGACCCTAACACTGCACCATATGTACTTTCATCCTTTCAGATGTATGCAGAGGGTATTACTATGAAAGAAATCGCAAACAATCTAAATTTTAAAGGTGTACTCAACACAAGGGGAACCAAGTTCACTGTAAACTCTGTTTCTACAATGCTTTCCAATATTCGCTACACAGGTATGTATAAATACCGTGAAATCGAAGTGCCTGACGGAATACCAAGAATTGTTCCTGATGAGCTTTTCAACAGAGTGCAGGAACTTATTGCTAAAAACAAAAAAGCTCCTGCCAAGCGGAAGGCAGAAGACGATTATTTGCTCACAACAAAACTATTCTGCGGTAGCTGTAAAAGCTTGATGGTTGGTGAAAGCGGAACAAGCAAAAACTCATCAGTTTATAGATACTATAAATGTGCTTCTGCAAAGAAAACCAAAACTTGTGATAAAAGGGCAATCAAAAAGGATTGGATTGAAAATATTGTTATTGATAGAATTGTCTCGGTTCTCTGGGATGATGAACTTGTTGCAAAACTCATCAAAAGGATTATGAAACTTCAAAAAGAAGAAAACACAACACTTGTTACTCTTCAAAAGCAGCTTTCAGAGACCAACAGGGGCATTAACAATATGCTCAATGCAATACAACAAGGCATCATAACTAATTCCACAAAGGACAGGCTAAATGAGTTGGAAACAACAAAAAGAAATATCGAAACTGAAATTACTAAAGAACAAATAAAACACGCTCCGATAACTGAAGAACAGATTCGATTTTGGTTTGAATGTTTTAGGAGTTACGATATAACAAAACTCGAATATCGCAAACGATTGGTTGATGCTTTTGTTAATTCAATAATTGTTTTTGATGACAGAATAGAGTTTTATTTCAATTATAGAGACGGTGTCGAAACACTGTCTCTAAAAGATTTAGATAAATGTTCGGATTTAGTTGACCCACTCCGACCACATAAAAATCCTTGTAAACCTTAGGTTTACGAGGATTTTTACTTTTCTCCAAAAGCCCTCAAAACCACCTCACGACCACATGTTGTCCCACTTTTTCTTTCAAAGCCTATAAGAATCACTACTTTTCACAACCCCGCCTGAAACACAATTAAGATACTCATATTATTCAATACACCATTCAAAAATGCATTAAATTTTTACAAAAGTGTTCATTTTTCGACTTATAAAGCTACTTTTACTTATTTAATTCTTTTTTTATACAACAACACTCAAACTATCAAGGAAACAAACAAATATGTTCCAAAAATCAACAAAAACGTAATATCATAAAATTCAGTTATGTGCATTAGAACAAAGTGAAATTACACGTTTTGTGTTTTTTATTATTTGCTCATCATGTGTAACCAAAATAATAGTCTTTCCCTCTTCATTCATTTTCTTGAGAATTTCCATAACCATATCAGCATTTTCTCTATCCAAAGAACCGGTTGGTTCATCTGCTAATACCACATTACATTTCTTTATCATTAATCTTGCTAACGCAACTCTCTGTTGCTCGCCGCCCGAAAGTTTATATACGGGCACATCTTCTTTACCTGAGAGACCAACTTGCTTTAATGCCTCACTAATAGTAGTTGGCGTTCGTTGTTTTTTTTGAATAAAATCAAGATTTTCCTTTACCGTTTTGTTCTCAATTAAAGCGAAATTTTGAAAGAGAAAACCAACAATATTTTTAAAATAATACTTTTGGTTTTTGCGTTTTGTTACATCAATTCCGTCTACAATTATTTCTCCGCTATCAGGTTTGTCTAAAGCACCAATGATATTTAAAAGTGTTGTTTTTCCGCAACCGCTTTTCCCAGCAAAAACCACGAACTCACCGTCGTCTATTTCACAAGAAAAATTTTTGAAAATTATATTTTCTTCAAAGCTTTTGTTTAAATTGTTTATTTCTATCATAAACATCCACCTTTCAATATTTTCGGTACATTAGTCCTTTCAAGTTTGGCTGCATAATAACTAATAGTAATACACTCTAACACAAAAATCACTATGCCAACTAACAAAAACATAAGCCAGATGCTACTTCCAAACAACAAAGCTACTGTAACAGTCGTAAAAATACCTATAAATACAGAAAATGCATTAAGCACAACCATAGTTTTATTTCTTTCAAACAAAGAATAACCTAGTATCTTTTTCAATGAAATTTCCACAGAATTTGTTATATATTCAAGCTTTGCAACGGTTGTTATCAGTAGCAATTCTAAAAATAGCATAAACAAACTTAAAACCGAACTCAAAACTATTATGCGTTCCAATACTACCCAACCATATTCGGATTTTTCGACTACATTATTCATTTTTATCACTATAGAGTTTTCTTCAAGATTGTATTTTTCTTCATAGTAATCGATATCATCTTCAGAAAATTTAAACATCATGTTATCAAACATAAAAGAGTTGTTTATATATGTCATCTTCATTTTATTTTCATCAAGAAAAACATTTTCAGAAAAATTACATAAAATAATAATCGGTGAATCTATAGCTTTAAAATTAATAACTTCGTGATTGTTTTCAAAACATAAAATTTTTTTATTCTCGTGGTAAGTAAGTACATCATAATCCATATTCGATGGTGTACTCATTATAACTTCTTTAATTATATTTATTTTTCCTTCCGGATTTTCACAATTATCCGGAATCAAAATAAAATAATCCTTTGTAAAATCAATGTTTTCAACGGAATTTACGCCTTCCAAAAACCCTATTGAATTTTTATTAATCATTAAATAATCGCAGTCTGTATCAGTTAATGCAATAGTAGAAAAAGCTACCTCATTATTACTATATTTTCTGAATATAATATCTGACTTAACTTTCTCTATTATTTCATTTACCCTTTTGTTTTCTTCATAATAGTTTTCACTATACACATTAAGAAAACTATACCCTTTATATTTAGCTATGTCATCTTGTTGATTTAATAACCAACCATTCTCAGCAATTATTAAAATATTAGCTGATAATGTGATGATTGTAACTATCAAACTTAAAGCCTTAAGTACATAACAATTAGATAAAACAGAATTGCTGAACTTAGATTTACTTAGAGCTATTTTCAAGTCATATCTGAACATTACTATATAAACCACCGAATTTAATAACACAGCAGCAACAAAAAGGATTACAGTAATGTTTTTATTGTAAAACAAATATGTAAATTGATTAAGTGCAAGAACTAAAACCACTCCTGAAGACACCAGAAAGGCTATATCCGTAAAAATATTTTTCAGTATTATATTAATAATTGATTTTCCTAAAGAAATCAGCACAAAATTTTCTTTTTTTTGAAACTGAATATCAAACCAAGTAAGAAACAACAAAAGCACACCAAAAACTAACCATGCAATCAGTGATATCCATTCAACATTTATTTTTTGCTCTTTTTTTAATCTTCCTGCATTGAAGTCAAAACTCTTTTTTATATTCCAAATACTTTCTTCTTCTCCCAAAAAGTAAAAATTCATATTATCCGGTGCTTCATTAAAATCCTTAAATGATACCTTGGTTACACCGGAAAACAAACTTTTATATTCTCCGGGAGCTATATTAAGTTCTTTTTTTACCGTATCTGCCGTAACATTATCAGGGGTGTACACTACAACTTCAGAAAAAGAGGCATTACTCAAATTCTTATCAACACAAAAAACTTTACAATTGTTTTTTTCGCTCAAAATTACAATATCTTGTCTCTTTTTTTCAATGTCACTCGCATTTTCACCAAACATCTTAGTGGCATAGAAATTATACACTCCACCTGTAAATTCATCCAAATACGCCTGATACAATTCTCCGTTCAGTGCCAAGCAAAAAAGCAAAAGAAAAACGCAAACTGCAAATTTTATTTTTTTCAAAAGTTTCACCTTCTTATAAAACCATCTTATTCAACAAACCAAACATCCTTTGCTATTTGCATCATTTCGGAAACGACATCATAATTATCCTCTAATAATTGTTCTCTTACTGTATTATGCTCAATGTTATTAGGATCCTTAGGCAAATAAACAATATCCGATGTTATCATTATTTGTTCAAACACATCCTCTGCTTCATCATCAAAGAAAACCCCATATTCGTAGTTTCCCCACAAATCAGGCCATATGTACAAATAAATCGACAGCCCACTACTACCGATTATTTCACCAGTTTCACTATCAATTTCAATTGTTTGAAAATCCTTGTTGTGAACACTAAGGAAACTATCAAAATCTAAATATCCTGGTTTTTTTACTTCCAGTATATAACCATCAATTTCTTTTATATAGTTTACTCTATCTGGTTCTATTTGATCCCTTTGCTCCTCAACCATATTAATATATCCTGCATATGGCACTGCAACAGTAGCAATCCAAAACAAATTCAGAAGAATAAAAAACAGAGCAACAACTAAAAAACCGATTAATATTTTCAACTTAAAAGTAAATCTTACTCTTTTCATTTTTACAACCACCTTAATTAACCCTCAAGAATATTATTTGCTTCTTGCATAATTCTCCTAGTCTCATTCTGATATTTTAAAAGTAATTTTTCCTTTGTCTTTTTTAGTTCTATATTATCGTGATCTTGAGGGATGTAGTTTAACATACCATCAATTCGTATCGTTTCAGCATAATCTTTATCCTTCAAATATAAATAGTATTGTTGCTTTCCCAAAATATTATGTTCTATCGTAAGCTCTATCTCTAAATCACGTTCTACTTTTTCTATAATAATTTTACCGTTGCTCGATAGAAAATCAGGCGTCCTTATAGAGTAATCGAACTCCGATTCTATTTCCAAAGAAGCCATAATCAGTTTTTCATATTTCTCATATGGCAATTTAATGGTTAAACTCCAAAAAAGTATAACACCACAAATAGTAAAAACAATAACCATAAATAAGACAAGTAGTTTCTTATATGCCGATAAATACACTCTTTTTCTTTTCACGCTATTATTCCTTTCATAATGCTACAGAGTGCCTTTAAAGGCACTCTGCTTTTGTTATACATTTTCGTTTGTATCTGAATCCAAATAACTTGTCACGTTTGTATAGGTGGTTGATAATGTTATTTTATAATACACATCAGTACTTTTATTATCAATCTGCAGTTTTGAATAATTATTTTTGGCAGCAGGTACACCACTTATGTAAGACGTATCTACACCAACACGCATTATTCCTGCTGTAGCCACACAATCAGCACCATATGCCCAAGCATAGTCTTCATTCAAATAATCGGTATCATAACCATATACCAAACGGCCAATATATTCTCCATCGCTTACATAATGTCTGGTATGTTCCCACTCGTTATCTTCAAAACGATCTGCATCATTTACATGTCGTGTATGTGAATATGCCGCAGATGCAACCGTTGTTAATACTGAAAAACAAACAACTACTATCAAAACAAGTGAAAAAAATTTTTTTGTTCTTTTCATAATAAAAATCCTTTCTATGTAATTGTAAATTAAAGTTCATAATCATTAGCTTATAGTTTATCATGCCCAAAATCATATTTCTCCAAATAGTTTAATTAACTAAACCAACTTGATAAAATGATGATATTGGTGTTGTAATTTACCCGCAACTTGTAAAACATTAGCCAACGACAAACCTATTGCCAGAGATATTGTAATACTGTAAGCTTCCAAAAACATGCTTATTATAGACAATATTGCTATTAAAAGTGTCAATATAACTACTCGTTTATGAAAATATATATGTTCTTCTTTACTTATTGTTTTTTGCGATGACACTACCGGTTTACTCACACACAAACAAATGGATGACATCAACACCAATAAAACCGCCAATTGTACCAAACTATAATCTATAAATATCTTAATTAATATTTCACTTATAAGTATCGATACTGTCGTGATAATAGTACATTTAATTTCTGAGTTCGCATGAATTCCGCCGGCAAAGCTGCGCACCAAACAAAAACTAATATAAAAGAGTATTGATGAAAAAGAGATTTTTAAAACAATTCCTACTAACATTGATATCAGAAAAAATGCTATATATGAAATCATCATAAACAATCCATATGAATACAACTCTTTTTCTTCGTATTGTATAACACTTCTCTTAAATAGGTTTTCAACTATACGATCAGACAACTTTGAAATCATACTTTTGTCTTTTTAAAAGAATCCAACTTCGCAGGAGCTTTGGGCTGGTAAACAATAGAACAAGAAGTTCTATTTGCATCTACTACAAGAGTTTTTTCGATCGCTTTTTTAAAAGCTTTTTCCATAAGTTTTTTCTTTTTCATCTTTTTTACCTCCTTTGCTTTTACTATAACCACAAGTATATATGTAAACAATAAATTTGGGCGAACTGCGGAAAAAACTTGTCGAAGTGCGGATTTTTATTGTCAATATGCAGAATATGATAGTTGTTGTTCAAAAAAAGTTATGTTATAATTAAACAGGTGATTGTAATGAAGATTCTTATTTGCGATGACGAACAACAATACATTGACGAATTAAAAATACATATCGAAAATTTTTTGCAAGATAGGGTTATAAAATTTGAAATCCATACAGTAAATAACCCTCAAACCATTGTTGATAACAATGAAATTTATCAGCTTGCATTCCTTGATATCCAAATGAATGAATTAGATGGTATTTCTCTTGCAAAAGTTTTAAAGAAACGAAACAATAAAACCGTTATCTTTTTTGTTACATCCTTTAATGATTATCAGGATGACGCAATGGATTTACGAGCTTTTAGATTCTTTGAAAAGCCATTTAATCCCAAAAGGCTTTATTCCGGTCTTGAAAAAGCTATAGAATACATTGATGAAAGTTACATCGATTTTTATATTTACACCAATAATGAACAGAAAAAAATATTAGTAGACGATGTTATATATGTCGAACGCGGAAACAGACAAGTCACGCTTGTTACAACACAAGGTAACTACACCACGCGTGAATCTTTTGATGAGTGGTGTAATATTCTACAAAATTCGTTTTTTTATAAAGTACACAAATCTTTTATTGTCAATCTTCATTATGTAACAAGTTATAAATATTCAGAAATATTCATTCAAAATAACATTAGGATACCTGTAGCTTCACGAAGGCAAACTGACTTTCATAAGTTTTGGTTTGGATACCTTAGGAGACGATGACTATGATAATGAATATTCTTTTTGTTTTTGTTTTCTTTTTCGAAATGCTTATTTCAACAATATTCTTTAGCAATGTTGCTGAAAAAAAGAAAAAATTTTCCCTTATAATAATTTGTGGAACTTTGTTTTTTGAAATAGGTGCTTTAATTAATATATTTATTATAAGCACCTCTTGGTTAAATGTATTATTTTCATTTATTGCTAACTTGGTTTTATCTAATATTTTCTTTAAAATAAAACCTTTTCGATCAGGGTTTTACTCTTTGCTACTAGTTGCTATTTCAACCTTTCTGGAACACATAATTGTTTTTATTGTATCATCGTATTCAAACCTTCATTTAGTGGAATACAAATCAGATACAATTTTATTAGTTATAGAAATCATCATTAGCAAAGTCATCTATTTACTGGTCGTAATGATATTATTACATTTCACGCAAAGAGATAATACCGTTGCAAAGGTTCCGTCCGCTTTTTATATCTTTCCTTTTATAGCTCTGGTATCAGTAATATGTTTTTGGTATGTAAGCTTAAATCAATATATAGAATTTAAAAATCAAATTATTCTTGGTGTTGTAAGCATCTTACTTTTCCTGGCAACATTGTTTGTTTTTTTCTCATTCCAAGCCAATTCTCAAAGAGAAAATAAATTGTTATTATTGCAACAAGAGCAAGATAAAATCAAAACAGATATTACATACTATGATATATTAGAACAACAGAACAATAACCTTAGAACTTACGCGCATGATGCCAAAAACCATTTATCTGCAATTAAAAATCTTAATACTAATCCTGAAATCGAAACATATATTTCAAAAATGAGTGAATGTTTAGCTGAATACAGCAAAGTATGTCACAGTGGAAATCACACCCTTGATGTTGTAATAGACAAATATGTAACAGAATGTAAAATTAACGGTTTGAATTTTGAGTTTGATATAAAAAATAATAACTTATCAGAAATTGAACCGTATGATATTGTAACTATATTGGGAAACCTTTTAGATAATGCAGTAGAGTCTGCTGAAAAATCGAATGAAAAGCAAGTAACTTTTGAAACTGATTTCAGAAATAATCTTTCGGTAATTATTGTTTCTAATTCTTGTGATGTATCACCCAAATTAGATTATACAGAATTGCCTGTTACTACAAAGAAAAATAAAAGATTGCATGGTTTTGGTCTTAAGAGCGTAAAGAAAACAATAAAAAAATATAATGGTGATATTGCATTTGATTATGATGACAAATCCAAGTTTTTCATTGTAACAGTTATGATTGAAAACTAACTAAAGTAAAAATTTAGTTCAGTATAAAAACGAATACAATGTAATTGTTATTCGACACACTAAAATCTCCATACCTTTGATTAAGGTATCTATAAACAAATTTACAACCCGAATCGCAGCTTATAAACTACGATTCGGGTTGTTTTACTGCAAAAATCCTGTCGAAAAATATACACTTTTGCCGAAAAACAAAACGTTTTTGTGGATTGCATTGAGTAAATGTTGTTTGTGTTTTATTATTTGTATAGGTAAACAAATAATATTTTCGGGAGATATACCATTTATATGAATATACAAAAATTTAAAAGCAGTGATAAATTTAACATAGGGAAACTGTTGAACGAACATCCAGTTATCTCAACAATTTTTTATCTATTCTAGCCTCTATTCTATATGCCTTGTTTGTAGAACCAATTATTGATGGGTTTAAGAATTTAAAACTCCTTGAGATCAATATTGGTTATAATCTTCAAAGCAATGATACGGTTTCTTTTCAATTGAACTTAATAAAAGTGCTTTTTTGTATAATTTGTGTGTTGTGTTTAGTAATATACATTACATACATTATTATAATTTCAAAAATCACGATAGGAACTACTCTTTTCATATTCGTAGCTTTGATTATAGCATAAAACTTAAAACTCTTAATAACATTCGGTCTTTTTATTGTTTAAGGGGTTCTTACAGGTATCAGTCCTGTAAAAACCCCTTGATTTATATATTTTATGCGTTCTGCGCTTTTTACAGACCTTTTTTATGCGTTCTTTTCATTCGCTGCTGTTGTTGCGCGTGTACGCTCCAGATCAAGATACATTCTGTCTCTTGTTTTCTGGTCAATGTTATAGAAGAACATAGGAATAATACTTAAAATATCAAATATCAATTGAGGTCCGAAAGCGGCAATAAACATTTTCCACATTGTATCTTCTGTTTGCACCGCAGTAAGACCTGATTCAAAGCCTGCCCACCTTGAAAGTAGCATTGTGTTAATCTTTGTAAGAGCAATACCTCTTACCTTATTAATATAGCCTGTAATAAGATTTACCGTTGCTTCAACACGATAACCATTCTGCCATTCGCAGTAATCAAGAACCTCGTAGTTAATTTCGCTACCGATAATATTCTTAGTTGCGTAGAATACCATTTCAAGAGAGTTACCCAACATCATTGCAATGGTCATAGGTAATTTCTTTTTATAGAATCCGTTTTCCTTACCGCCTATAAGACCAACAAGGAAGAAAGACATTTCAGAAACAAGTATCGAACCTCTCTGCATTATCCACAGAGCTTTTGTTGAAAATATCTTTCTGAACTTTGTTGCCCATGGGTAGCTGGCGTAAGAAATTGGCATACCGGGAATACCGGCTATGGTGGACATCATATTAAACTTCAGAACAGTATCATAATAAAGGGACTGTGATGTACCCACATTGATACCATCAACGAAGCCTGACAATGTATAAATAAGCAAGGGTTTATTTTTGAAAACAGAGAACATACCCTTTATAACCTGTGGCGGTTTTTCCGATTGAGGAACTCGCTCTTTACTTACAAATACCCACATCACTGCAGGAATAGTTGCAATAACCCACCAGAATGATTTCATTCCCGCGAAAACCTTGGTGAGATTTATATGTATTTTACCATTTGCAACAAGGTCGAAAAGAATTCCTGCTAATTGCTCAGGGAATCTCTTGAACAAGTCACTTGCAAAGCTTGATGAAACAAGCAATGCCGTTCTTTCATTCGGGTTAGGGGTAAAAACGTTGTCAATATAACCACCACCGCCGAAAAATGCACCTACTGTTTCAGAAATATATGAAAGAATCATATAGAAAATAAGTCTTTGAGCTGCATTCATACCCTGAGCATCTGCAATAAGAGGCATTATACAGGTTACAAAACCAACTAAAATGCTCGGAATAAGTGCTAAATACTGGAAAGGCTTGAACTTACCCCAACGGGTACGCATTTTATCAATAATAACTGCGGAAAGTGGGTCATTGATCAAGTCATAAATACCGAGTGTAACCGCCGCATTACCATGAGCTTCAGCATCAAGCCCAAATATCTTATACAAAAACAATTCTGATGTTGTATCATACTTACCTAAGTTCAATTCTGCTGCGGCACATTTGAGTATGTAAGCAACTCTTTCCTTTGTTGAACAGAAATTTCTGTTCATATATGCAGGAGAATCGGTTTCAAATACATATTCACGGGTATTGGTTTCAACAGCTTTGTTCATTTCTTCACTCATGTTTTAACCGCCTCCCCATTTAATTCTGCTTCCTTCTGAAGCTGCATTTCAGTTAATCTGCGATACATTTCCTGACGGATTTCCGCCTGAGGAACGCCATCCTCCAACATTTTGAAATATTCGTCAATGGGAATTCCGCCCACAACGCAATCTTCATATTTAACCTCAATACCCTGTTTAAAAATTGCAATATCAATACCGAAATTAACACCGAGAAGTAACAAATACACAAAAGGTGCAATAACAAAATCTATACTGAAATATGGGTTTTCAGGAACAGCCATCAATAATGCCGTTGCTATACCGCAAAAAGCTAACATTACAATATCAAATATGTAGTTTCTCAATTTGCCACGTTTTCCGCAAGCCATTGTTAAGCAACCGAAACGCACCAACAATAAAACCATCGTTAGTAAAATCAAAACAAGAGCAACTGCAAGGAAAAGAAATGCAGTCTTTCCGTCGTCAGTATTCAAAAGCCCTAAAATGCCGTCAAAATCAAAGCTTTCAAGCATATCCGGCAAGGAAAATAATGTTAACAATCCTTTAAATTCTACAAATGGTTCTTTAAACTCACCCTTAAGCCAGGGCACAACAATCGCCACTATTGGAATAAGGCTTGTAAAAATACGGGCAATTGCAAGCTTCGAGCCCATAAAAGCCGCTTTCATTCTGTTTACTTTTTTCTGAAAATGGTAATGCTGAATCTCTGCTTTATCCGCATCCTGCATAAGCCTTTCCTGAATATCATAAAGCACGATGTTGCAATTACAATGGGGACAATGCTGTTTCCAGTCCGCCATTCTCAAATGCTCACCGCATTTGGGACAGTTTGCCATTCTGTTCACTCCCTAATTATATTCATGTATTTATAATACATTTTTTCGTGTCACAAGTCAATATTTTTGTTCACAATAAACAAGTTTTTAGGTTACTTAAGTTTCTTTCCGTCTGAAAAAGCATTTCCAACTTTCTCGCCTAATTTAAGATATGCATTGTGAACCGGGTCAAAAGTTATGGCTTCAAGCTTTTCAGGGTCAATAAGCCCATCTGAACCTAAAACGCTTTCATCCACACTTATATTCACAATTTCACCAATACAAATACCATCCTCATTGAATTTAAGGAGATTGCATTCAACGGTCATAGGAAATTCGTTAATAATGGGCGCATTCACAAATTCGGATTTAACCGTTGTAAGACCTGCTTTTTCCATTTTATCAGGCTCTTTATTACCCGAAACAACACCCACATAGTCTGCTTCCCAAACGTGCTTTGCATCTGCAATGCTTACTGTGAAAGCCTTGCTTGATTTAATATTGTTTGTGGTTTTATGTCCGTGAGAAAGGCATAACATAATCTGTTTATTTTCGTATATACCACCCCAAGCCGCATTCATACAATTGGGTTTACCCTCTTCATCGTAAGCCGCAACAATAAATACGGGCATGGGATAAACATCACTCTGAGCACCAAAATTTTTACGCATAATATTCCCTCGCTTTATTTCACAAATTCATATAATTTACCCGTTTCCTTGGTTCTGTATTCGTGCTTTTCGTAATAGCCTATAAGCTCACCTTTTCCGTCACGAAGAGCCACCATATAAACATCCTTGTTTTCTTTTTCATCATGGTATGTATAAATTATGTTGTTCTCTTCACTATCACTAAACCAGGAAACAACCTTTTCTATAACTTCATTGGATTTTTCATTGTGGCACTTTTTAAGGCTTTGCCCTGTAAGGTCCTTGTGATAGCGCTCTATAGCAACAGGATTCATATACACAATTGTATGCTCTAAATCGCAAATCACAATAGGCGCTCTGTCCTGCTCTAAAACACTTTTAAAAAGTTTATTCAATAACATATTCTTCCTCACAATTATTTTGTTTTGAATTTCATTGGTCTTTCTGTTGTTGATAAAAGAAGATTAACTGCTTTTGTAACAATAAATTTAATTGGTTTATGATTTTTAATAAATTTGGGTGACAAGGCATTTTTCAAAATAAATTCAGGGAAGCTCGGTGTTCCCTTAATTTGAATTTTTACTGTATCTCCGGAAAAATCAAAAGTCATATATTGAGTTGAAAGAGTGTTAATAGGTTTTACAACCGCATTGATTTTGCCGTTCTTCGTATAGGCATACGCCCATATTTTATATGGATATCCTTTAATTTCACACTCGCTCATTCGGGGCTCGCCATCAAGACCGCAGTTGATTACAACCTCATCCCCTTCTTCTTTCCATTTAACAGTAAAAACATCATCTGTTAAATCAAAAGAAACCTCATCGAAATTGGTTTTCGGTCTTTTAGCAAAGCTTGAAGTAATTGAACGGGGAATAATACTAACAGGGAACATCAGATTTGCGATTTTATCCGAAAACTTTGTCATATAGAACGTTTTACCCGTAGGAACATTTAATTTTTCTGCACATTTTTCAGGTTTAATGTTTCGGTTTTCGAGATATTCTTTGAGTTTTGTGTCCCATTCTTCAGTTGACTCTTCTTCAAATACTTTGGGCATTATTCGCTCTAATGCTCTTTCATTACCACCCTCGTCAATGCAGGCATTCATTGTGGCAACAACTGCATTATATTTTGGGAAATATGCAATTATCTGCCCAAACATTCCCGTCATTTTAAAAACACCGTTTCTGATCCAGAAAAGATAGCCGTAGCCGTGATTTTCATTGAATTGGACGTGCATTTTCGTAGCTTCTCTTGTCCAGAATTCAGGAATAATCTGTTTACCATCGTATTTTCCACCATCACCGTAGCATTGGCTTATTTTTGCAAGATCACGAAGTTTAAGGTAGCAACCCGTTCCGCCGATACATTCGCCGATTTCATTGGTTTCCCAAAAAGGTATTTCTATTCCGAGAGGTTCAAAAAGTCGCGGAGTCAAATATTCAACAAGGTTCATCCCCGATTTTTTATGTATTAAAGCCGCAACAACGTGAGCATCATTGTTGCTGTAGAGAAAGCCTTTTTCTTTTCTGAAGGGTGCTTTCATAAACATTTCCATATAGTTCCCCGTCATATCCTGTAGGAAACTGAATTTTTTATTACTGCTCATTGTGAGAACGGAGCGAACTGTAAGATTTTCCCACTCGTCACCCTCACAACACTCATATTCAGGGAACAAATCAATTATTTTGTCATCAAGAGAGAAAAGACCCTCATCAATTGCAAAGCCTACCGCAGTTGAAACAACGGATTTCGTAACAGAAAACAGCGTATGGGGCATATCGGCAGAGTAAGGGTATGCGTACTCCTCAAAAACCGTCTCGCCATTTTGCATTATAAGAAGACCGTGATTTTCAACGCCGCAGTTTTCAAGCTCTTTATAATACTTATAAATCCATTCCGATGAAAGTCTTGTTTTTGTGAGCATATTTTCACCATCCTTATATCAAAATTCCGTCACAATGGTTGATTTCGTGTTGAATTATTTGAGCAGTAAAACCGCTGAAAGTTTTGAATCTATTCTGAAACTCGGCGGTTTCAGATTTTACTTTTACCATTTTTATAATCTCAAGCTAAATATTAAATTTATTATAATACTAAATAACGCAATATTCAACTATTATAAAGAATGGTTTATTGTTTTTTGCACACACTAATCAAAAGGAGTGGTAAAAATGAACGATAAAACAAACGGTGCAGATTTTGTTAAAAACACCCTTGACCAGATTCCAACACCCAAGGAAAATGCAAAAGAGGTTGTAGGTCTTGTGAAAGAAAGCGGAAAGGTAACAGGGTATAAACTGTCTGACGATACTGTGGTTTCCAAACAAGACGGCGTTAATATGGCAAAACAGGGCAAAATTTCCGGTGTAGGTATTGCTCACAGAGGTGACACGGAATATCTTAAATCCGTTCCTAACGGCAGCGAAAATGATAATTTAGGAAATCTACCCTCTGTTTCCCCCGAAGAATGAAAAAATCCCGAAAGAGCCTATTAACTCTTTCGGGATTTTTATTACAAATCTATTTCAATACCTATGGGACAATGGTCACTACCAAAAACTTCCGTTAAAATAAAGCTATCCTTAACTTTATCTAAAATCCTGTCGGAAACAACAAAATAGTCTATACGCCAACCAACATTCTTAGCTCTTGACTGAAACATATAGCTCCACCAGGAATATTGCACTTTTTTGGGGTAAAGGCTGCGGAACGTATCTTTAAAGCCTGCTTCAAGAAGTTCTGTAAACTTTCCTCTTTCTTCATCGGAAAAGCCTGCGCTGAAATGGTTGGTTTTAGGATTTTTAAGGTCAATTTCCTCATGAGCAACATTAAGGTCACCGCAATATACAACAGGCTTTTTGCTGTCAAGCTCTTTCATATATTCTCTTAAAGCATCTTCCCATTTCATACGGTAGTCAAGTCTTGCAAGCTCCCTTTGGGCATTGGGGGTATAAACGCACAAAAGGTAAAAATCTTCATATTCCAGAGTGATTGCTCTGCCCTCGTGGTCGTGTTCATCTATTCCCAAACCGTACTTAACGCTTAAAGGCTCTCTTTTTGCAAAAATTGCAGTACCCGAATAGCCTTTTTTCTCTGCGCTATACCAATACTGATGATAATCGGGTGTTGAAAACTCTGCCTGACCCGGTTGCATTTTTGTTTCCTGAATGCAGAAAAAATCCGCATCCGCTTCTTTAAAAAACTCCTCAAAGCCTTTATTAAGACAAGCTCTGAAGCCGTTAACATTCCAAGATATAAACTTCATAGTTTTTCTCCCATAATTTTATTATTTCAATTATATCATTATTTTTTCTTTATATCAACTCAATAAAATTACTAAATCCATTGCAATTCCTTCTAAAACTGCTAAAATATATTTAGTTCTTTTGAAAGAAGTGATTTTTTTTGATAACAAAAGCTGAATGGAAAAATATAAGAGGCTCTAAACCTCAACCCGACCAGATAATGCTATCTATAAAAGGTGATGCTTCCCGTTCAATGACAGTTCGCTGGAGAACGGACACAACGGTGGAAAACGGTTACGCTCTTTACAGAGAAAAGGGCGCAGAAGAATGGATGAAAGCAGATGCTCTCAAGCATCCTTTCACAACCGATATGGATGAAAGCCATTTCTTTTTTGCAGATATGACGGGACTTAAACCCGAAACAGAATATGAATACACCTGCGGTAACGACGAAAACAGAAGTGAAGTTTACACATTCAAAACCTCAAAGGAAAACGCAGAAAAATTCTCATTTATCTGCCTTTCCGATATTCAGGCAGGTGATGCAGAACCTCCTGCAGATTATTCCGTACTTCGTGAAACCTTAAAGAAATTCCTTAATGAACATCCCGAATGTGAATTCATTCTCACCGCAGGTGACAACACCAACTGCGGTCAGACAGATATTCAATGGACAGGGCTTTTTGAAGGTCTTAAAGGCATTATTGAGTCAACTCCCATTATGTTCTGTATGGGCAACCACGACGATATGGGCTTCAGCAGTTATTTTACAAAGGAAGATAAATATTATTCCGAGTATGCAACATACTTTACAAATCAGCTCTGGGGCAGTTATGAGCACAACGGTCCCGCAGAAAGACCCATTGCCAACCACGCTTTTGATTACGGTAATGTGCATTTCTCAATTATCGGTACAAGCGGGTATGAAGAAATGAACGATTGGCTCATTGAACAGGCAGAAAAAACCGATAAAAAATGGAAATTTGCCGTTCACCATTTCCCTGTTTGCTACAGCGGACCCGGAATTGAATGTGACGATACATACCCCGCCCTTCGTGACGGTATGGATAAATACGATATTGTATTTTCAGGTCACGAGCATTCCTTTGCCCGTTCCTACCCAAGACGCGGTGAAGGTCTTTTCGACAAACCCTCAGAGGGTACAGTTCACTACAACTTAGGCTCAAGCCACCGCAATCCTCCCGGAACAAGAGTTGTTCCTAAAGTATGGAACGTGAAAACCTATTGCCACGAGGAAGACCTTTCAATGTTCACAATTGTTGATATTGATGGAGATAAATGTACTTTAACCGCTTACGTTGAAGATGTTAAAATTATTGATGTTTGCACAATCGATAAAGAAAAAGACCTTATCACCCCCATTGACCCTGCTCCCGTATATAACCTTCCCAGACTTAAATTTAAAGGTTACGATTTAGGTCTTTGTGTCAGAGGTACTTTACCGCAGAATATTGACAACATTTGGTACATTCCCATCGGTCAGATTATTAATTTCATTGGTGGTGATGCGGAAAGAACCGAGGGTAAAATCAAAATCGGTGTTTACGGCAGAACTGCTGAATTTACCGAAAATTCAACTAAGGTTGTAACCGATAGTGGCGAATACGAAATGGAAGCACCTTGCCTTCGCCTTTGCCAAAATCAGCTCTATGCACCAATGCATGGCTTCTGCAAGCATATCCGTATGCAACCCTACTACTTTGAACACAATAACTTTATAGATATTGAATCAAACACAGAAGCCGTTCCGATACCGCACCAGCCGTAAAACTGAAACATCCGTTTACCTACAAATCGGTAAACGGATGTAATTTTTTATTGGTCTTCGCCGAAGTCTGCGATATATGCTTCAATAAGCTTTTCGGGCCAATCGGAAACGGGTTCAAGCTTACCTGTGAAGAAACGGAGTGTCTTGGGTTCGTGAACGAATCTTAAACCGCCGATAAGGTGTCTGTGGTCATAGAGCCATTTAACTCTGTCAATAACAAACTCTGTCTGTGAAAGAGTGAATACTCTTCTGGGGAAAGCGAGGCGAACCATTTCAACGGATGCAATATGCTCTGTGCCGTCGGGGTTACGTTCTTCTGAAAGTGTACCTCTTTCCATACCGCGAATACCGCCGCAAAGGTAAAGAGCCGCAACAAGGGAGCCTGCAGGATACTGCTCGGCAGGAATATGGTCAACAACCTGACGGGCATCAATATGAGCACCTAATCCGCCACCGGGAGTAACCATGGGAACGCCTAATTTATCAAGCTCTGCAACACAATGGTTAATAAACTGAGGGCCTTGTGAAATAATGTCCATATCCATTGTTTCTTCAAATCCGATTATAAGAGCTTCCATTTCCTTAACGGACATACCGCC
>CAZUZV010000033.1:0-24358 GCA_964624385.1 uncultured Eubacteriales bacterium
CAAAGGTTCAGACCCGTTTCCCTCCCGAACCCAACGGCTATCTTCATATCGGTCATGCCAAGGCTATATGCATTGACTTTACAACTGCCATGAAATACGGCGGTGTTTGTAACCTTCGTCTTGACGATACAAACCCTGCAAAAGAAGACCTTGAATATGTAGAATCAATTAAGGAAGATATTGAGTGGCTCGGCTTTAAATGGGAGAAATGCCTCTATGCATCAAGCTATTTTGATTTCCTTTATGAATGCGCTATCAAGCTTATTAAAGACGGCAAAGCTTATGTTGATGACCTTTCCGCAGAGGAAATGAGAGAATACCGCGGAACTCTTACAGAGCCGGGTAAAAACAGCCCCTATCGTGACAGAAGCGTTGAAGAAAACCTTGACCTTTTCAAGAGAATGACCGACGGTGAATTCCCTGACGGTGCAAAGGTTCTTCGTGCTAAAATTGATATGGCGTCACCCAATATGAATATGCGTGACCCTGCAATTTACAGAATTATGCACGTTGACCACCACCAGACAGGTGATAAATGGTGCGTTTACCCCATTTATGACTTTGCACATCCCCTTTCTGATGCTCGCGAGGGTGTAACCTATTCACTTTGCTCTCTTGAATTCGAGAACCACAGACCTCTTTACAACTGGTTCATTGAGCAGATCGGTTTCGAAGAGCCCCCGAGACAGATCGAATTTGCAAGGCTCAATCTTAACTACTGCATTACAAGTAAAAGAAGAAACATTCGTCTTGTAACTGACAATCTCGTAAGCGGTTGGGATGATCCCCGAATGGCTACAATCTGCGGTATGAGAAGACGCGGTTATCCCGCAAAAGCAATCCGCACATTTATCGAAAAGGTTGGCGTTTCAAAGGCATACAGTGTTGTTGACTACGGTCTTCTTGAAGCCTGTGTAAGAGACGAGCTTAACGAAAACGCTCCCAGAGCAATGGCAGTTCTTGACCCTCTTAAAGTAGTTATCGACAACTATCCCGAGGGACAAACAGAGGAATTAGAGGTTGAAATCCACCCCAACAAACCCGAGCTCGGCAAAAGAAAGGTTGCTTTCGGCAAAGAAATTTATGTTGAAAGAACCGACTTTATGGCAGAACCCGTAAAAAAATATTTCCGCCTTTTCCCCGGTAACGAGGTAAGACTTAAAGGAGCTTACTTCATCACCTGTAACTCTTATGAAACAGACGAAAACGGTAACGTTACAGTTCTTCATTGCACCTATGATCCCGAAACCAAAGGAGGTAACGCTCCTGACGGCAGAAAGGTTAAAGGCACAATTCACTGGGCAGGTCCTAAGGCATTTAAAGCTGAAGTAAGACTTTACGACAGACTTTTCAATGTTGAAGACCCTGCAGGCGTTCCCGATGATGAATTTGTAAATGCAATCAATCCCGAATCTCTTGTTGTTCTCAAGGGTTGCCTTATTGAAGAGGGCATCAAGGATGCAAAGAATCTTGATACATTCCAATTTATGAGAAACGGTTATTTCTGTGTTGATAAAGACTCCACAGATGAAGCCCCCATCTTCAACAGAACTGTTGAACTTAACTCTTCTTGGAAGTAAATTTTCCGAAAGGATGATAAAAATGAAATATGTATATAAACTTGTTGCAGCTTTGGGAGCACTTTCGGTATTGCCTCTTATAGTTTTTCTTGAAAATATTTATTTTAAACTTACATCTGCTGCTTTGAGTACAGTATTCTATATAGGACAGTTATTGGGAAACGAAACATTAACTCAAGCAATTGAAAATAATAACGGCGTTGTACCTGAAGCAATGGCTGACACAATGTCACTCTATGATTTATATGACCTTTTTTCAGGCTTAGGCGGTTCTTCCGATAATAGTGATTTAATCGAAAGACTTGATATTTTGATAGCTCCTGTAATAACAGCCGGTGTGGTTCTTATTCTTATTGCTATATGTGCGATTATTACTGCAATTTTTGCTTTTGTTATGAAAGACAACCGAAAGGTTATTTATTCATCAATTGCCGGAATCGGCCTTTCTTTAATGTTCCAAGAATGTTTTGAAGCTATTGCCGAACCTATTCTTGAGGGCACAATAAGTATAGCAACACTTATGGAAAGTGTTTTGGGTGGATTAATCGGTAATTTCGAAGAATTAACCTTAACTACAAACTTCTGGTTTATTCCTGCCGTTTTCGGTGCAGTGATTCTTTGGACCGTTCTTTATAACTATACTCTCCCGGAAAAAGAGAAGAGAGAAAGAATGCTTATGTTAGGCGAGGCAGATGAATAATGATTTACGATAAGGTTGAAAATATGAGCTTGTATTTTGACAAGCTTATAGGATTTGAAAAGGTTGAAGAAGTTTACAAAGAGTTCTGCAAAGAGCCCTTTGAAAACGGCAAAATCGAAATTAACGGCGAAAATGCTTGGTGCAATGTTTCCAAATATGATGTTAATCCCGATAATCCGTTAAAATATGAATCTCACA
Organism: uncultured Eubacteriales bacterium; assembly: GCA_964624385.1. Lineage (GTDB taxonomy): Bacteria > Bacillota > Clostridia > Oscillospirales > Acutalibacteraceae > DTU089. Next base: position 2,479 of record CAZUZV010000033.1, read on the forward strand.
AGGAATATGCCGATGTTCAGGTTATGTTTGACGGTGAAGAAAATATCGGTTGGGCAAATTCCAATGAATGCAACATAACCGAGGATTTTAAAGAGGGTAGCGATATTGCTTTTATGGATGCGCCCAACGGTCAGTTCCTTGCTTTGAGAAAAGGCTATTTTATGGTATTCTTCCCTCAGGATGCTCACGCACCCTGCAGAAAAAGCGAAAATTCCGACTTCGCTCATAAATTAGTTTTTAAAATTAAGCTTTAAAAGATGAAACCACTTTAGAATTTTGAAATTCTAAAGTGGTTTTGCTTTATTTATGTGGTAAAGAAATTACAAGATTAAATATTCCGTTTTCATATTTAACAAGCATATCGCCTTTATGCTTATCAACAGTTCTTTTTATGCTTTTAAGACCAAGTCCGTGATTTTCGCTGTCTTTTTTTCTTGAAATATATGCTCCTGCTCTGCGTTTTGGTGCTTCTGTTGATGGGTTTTTAACGGAAATAATCATTTCATTTTCCGTATCTTCAATTTTCACATCAATATATCTGTCGCTTTGTTTTTCAAATTTAACACAAGCCTCAACCGCATTGTCAAGAGCGTTACTGAGAATTGTGCAAATATCCATAGCAGAAATTTTTGTATCCTCAAGGGGTGTAATATCGAACTGAGTTGAAATACCGTTTTTCTGTGCATAAAATAACTTTTCATTTAAAACCGCATCAACGGCAGAATTTTTGCTCATTGAAACATAGGTTGCTTCCTCAACCGCATCCGTCATTTTTTCAAGATATTCTAAAAGCTCTTCCTTAGTTCCGTTTTCCGCAATACCTTTAAGCACAAAAATATGATTTTTCAGGTCGTGCCTTAATTCTCTTGTTCTGTTATAGCTTTCTTCGATTCTCTTGAAGGACTCTTTTTCAAGTCGCATTTGCGTATTTAAAAGGTCTGCATTTCTTCGTATTTCAAGTTGATTCTGAAGCTTGGAGAAAAGAGTGAAAACAAGAACATTTATAAATACAAGTCCCATAGTCGAAATAATTATATAAATATTTATATCTTCACCGGGGGCTAATAAATCTATGTAATATTGGTAAACCGTAAGCGTTCCTAAGGTTGTTACAGGAACGGTAAGTAAAAGCAACCAATATCTTAAAGGTACGGCTTTATTTTTAGATTTTGTGAACATACCTACAAGTATTATTATGAGAAGCATAAAAATGTTAGGCAGTTCAATTGAAAGAATTCTGTAGAAAAAGCTTTCTGTATTAAGGTAAGGTATTCTTTCAAAAATTTCGTCTATAAATAATGAAAAAGCAAAATATGAAAGAAGCTTTGAAAGGGCAACAAAAAGTGAATAAACACCGCAGAAAAGCCCCTTCAAACGCTTTTTGCCGTCAAAAATCACAAGTGCAACTGCAAAAATCAGAAGCATCTGCACACCTGTTTTAATATTACCGCTTTGCCCTGTTTCTTGAAGCGCAAGAAGTACGCCCGAGCTTACAACAAAGGCTATCCATTTTGGGAATTTACTTTTATATTTCTCATCAAAAAAGGCATTCATAAGAAGAAACGCAAAAAGCATTTCAAGGGTGGATGAAAAAAGCCTTATAAGATAAAACAATGTGGTTTCAAGAAATTCAAGCATATTTTATCACCTTTTAGCCCAGAGATATGCGTTTTTAACTGCAGATGCTTTGCTTTTGCTGACAGGGAGAATTTCTCCGTTTTGTAATTCTGCACTATCTTTAGAAACGCTTTTAATTTTTCGGGCATTAACAAAATAACTCTGGTGGGTTCTTATGAAATCCTTACCCTCAAGATCTTTTTCAACCTGGTCAAGCTTACCATAAAAAGAGTATTCATCATTTTTCGTATGAACAATAAGAACTCTTTTATTGCTTTCAAAATATAGAATATCATTTAAGGGAATGTTTTTTACTGTGGATGCGATTTTTACTGTATAAAAGCTATCATCGGATTTTGAAAGCTCCTTTAAGCATTCACCGAAAATTCTGTCAAAGGCATTAACAAGGTCGGTTTTGAGTATATATCTGAAAGCCTTTACCTCATAGCCGGAAAAAACATATTCCGCAGAAGAGGTAACAAAAACAATAAGCGAATTAACACCTGTTTCACGAAGCTGCTTTGCACAGTCAACACCGTTTACTGTTTTCATTTTTATATCGAGAAATATTATATCATAATCATCAGGGATTACCTTGCAATGCTCTATTAGAGGTGTTCCGTCACAAAACACCTCTAATTCAGCTTCTTCATCAACTTTTGCAAGGTAATCCCTTGTTCGCTTTTCTATGTAATCGCAAACATTTTTCTCATCATCGCATATTGCAATTTTAAGCATATTCCCACCTCGGAGATTGTGTTGATTTTAATATAACATATTTATTCTTTTATTGCTACTGGTTTTTCTTACACCATTTCAGTTAAAAATATATTCTGTAAAAATGCGCTTACTGTAATTAAACCGAGAGTTGCAAATAAACCGAAGTTTAGAACATTTTTGTGGTTATTTTCTTTTACTGCTAAAACCACACTTGTGATAATCAAAGCTACCATTATGAGCAAGGGAACGATTCCCATAGCACCTATGAAACCGAAGAAAAGTCCTGCTCCACCGAAAATCAGGTCTGCGAGCTCGTATGCAGCAGAATCAAGATAATAATAGTTGCTTAAAATAATATTTGCAATACCTACTGCTAAAGATACGCCAAACACTCCACTAAAGATTTTATATAACTTTCTTAATTTTTCAGATGTTGTTTTCATACTAACATCTCCTTTCTTTGTCTATAGCATAGCAAAAACAATAAAAAAATTGCCCAAAATGTAACTTCCGGGCAGTTTTTTGTAATTTTTGGTATTGTTTCGCATTTTTAAAATAAAAAACAAGGTGAATTTTTGAAAAATATTTGCGGCTTGTTATACCTGCCTTCGAAGGCGGGGGGACCGTCTTTGAATTGTAAATCTAACGAACAAAATCCCAAGCGAGCCTATTATAAATTTTAAAAACACATTTTAGCGGAACGGTGGGTGGTTCTTGACGCGAGCCCTCGAGCGTCTTTGAAGCGTCAGCTTCAACTGTAATAAAGTTGGTGTTATTAAGACTGTGTAAGAACAACTACTCTTTCTTCTGTTTTTTACCTCAAAAAATTCGAATCAGATTTTGCAAACAAAAAATCACCTCTTTACCCTCGCATTTCCGCGCCATATATCCCATATCTGCTCCTCATCTGTTGGTTGGGCATAGTCCGTAAGGAATGTTGATGCAAGAACACCGCTTGCCCAAGCAAATTGAATTTGCTTTTCGGGAGTGTAGCCTTTCAGAATCGAATAGAGAAGACCGCCAACAAAGGCATCACCGCCGCCGATACGGTCAATTACGGCAATTTCTTTTGGTTCAACGGATTCCCAGACATCGCCGTTGAGCATAACCGCACCCCATAAATGACGGTTGGCATGTTTTACCTCGCGGAGATTCGTTGCAAAAACAGTAGTTTTTGGGAATTCATCTTTAACTTGTCTTACGGTTTCCCTGAATTTTTCGATTGATGTCATTTCCTCTTTATATGCCACGGACTCGAATTGCATACCAAGGCACAAGGTAAAATCCGATTCATTCCCGATTATTATATCGGAAACATCTGCAATTTGCTTGAATATACCGCGCAGCTCTTTCTCTCTGTTTTCCCAGAAGGATGCGCGGTAGTTAAAATCAAAGGAAACAACTGTTCCGTATTTTTTTGCAGTTTTGGCAAGCTCAAGGCAGAATTCTCCCGTTTCTTTTGAAAGGGCGCAAATAAGCCCTGTCAGGTGCAAAATTCCTACACCGTCTTCTTTAAAAAGCTTTTCCAAATCAAAGTCTTTAATATTAAGAGTTTTTCCTACCTCACCTGCCCGGTCATTATGAACCCGAGGTCCCCGAAGACCGAAGCCACTGTCAGCAATATTGAATTGATGGCGAAATCCCCAGGGACCGCCCTGCTCCACATCTTTGCCCTCAAAATCCATATTACGAGAACGTAAGTTGGATTTTATAAACTGGGCAATGGGACTGTCCTTTACAAAGGTTGTTAAAACCTTTACGGGCAAACCTAAATAAGATGAAATTGAAGCAACGTTGGTTTCAGCAGAGGTTGCCTGCATATAAAACACATTGGAAGAAAACACCGTCTGCCTGTCAGGAGGCAAAAGCCTGACGCCCATACTTGTTGGGACGACGAGAGCATATTTGTAATCTTTTTTTATTTCTATCATTTATATTCCTTCTTTATTAAGTGGCAAGTTTAAAATGGCAAGTGGCAAGTTTCGGGTCTGCGACGCAATTATATAATGTTTGGAAGCTTGCTTCCCCTACACTCCTTACTCCTCATTCCTCACTCCTAACTTTTTTATGCATCATACGTAGTTGATGCAGTATTCCCGCCTTTGCCACTCCAATTCGTGTGGAAATATTTGCCTCTCGGGAAATCTGTTCTTTCGTAGGTGTGAGCACCGAAGAAATCCCTTTGAGCCTGAAGAAGATTTGCAGGGAGCTTTTCGGAACGGTAGCCGTCAAAATAAACGAGGGCTGCGGTCAAAGAAGGGGCATAAACTCCGTTGAGCATACAAATTGCACATATTTTTCTAAGACTTTCCATACCGTTTAGAACCTCATTTTTAAAATAAACGTCAAGGAGAAGATTTTTTAAATCAGGTTTCTTGTCGAAAGCTTCTTTGATTTTATCTAAAAATACACTTCTTATAATACAACCGCCACGCCACATGAGTGCAATTGCTCCGAAATTGAGGTTCCAATTATATTTTTCCGATGCAGCTTTCATTAAAGCATAACCTTGGGCATAGGAAATGATTTTTGCACAGTAAAGTGCTTCTCGAAGTCGCCCTGTATATTCTTCTTTTTCCCCTTTGAAGTCAACAAAAGGACCTGTAAGCTCTTTGGATGCTTCAACTCGTTCTTCTTTCATTGAACTCAATATTCTGGCATATACCGCCTCAGTTATCAGTGTAAGAGGCACACCTTCCTCAAGAGCGACAATACTCGTCCATTTTCCCGTACCCTTTTGACCTGCGGTGTCGAGAATTTTTTCAACAAGGGGTGAGCCATCCTCATCTTTGAGGGTGAAAATCTTACTTGTGATTTCAATAAGATAACTATCAAGCTTACCTTTATTCCATTCATCAAAAATCCGATGCATATCGTCTGCGCTAAACTCTAAAATCACTTTCATAAAGTGATAAATTTCACTGATAAGCTGCATATCACCGTATTCAATTCCGTTGTGAACCATTTTCACAAAATGACCTGCACCGCCGTCACCCACCCAATCGCAACAAGGTGTGCCGTCCTCGGTTTTAGCGCAAATGGCTTGAAAAATCGGTTTAACGCTTTCCCAAGCTTTTTTTGAACCTCCCGGCATCATAGAAGGACCGTTAAGCGCACCCTCTTCACCGCCTGAAACTCCCGTTCCGATATAAAGAAGACCATTACTTTCAACATATTTTGTTCTTCTTTCAGTATCTTTAAAATGAGAGTTTCCGCCATCAATGATAATATCTCCTTTGTCAAGCAATGGGATGAGCTTTTCTATAACCTCATCAACTGGGTCACCTGCTTTTATCATCATCATTATTTTTCTCGGTTTTTCCGTTGCTTCAACCAATTCTTCCAATGTATGAGCGCCGATAAAATTTTTGTTTTTACCTCTTCCTGAAACGAAAGTAGCAACTGTTTCGGGATTTCTGTTGTAAACCGAAACAGTAAATCCCTTGCTTTCCATATTCATCGCAAGGTTTTCACCCATAACTGCAAGACCGATTAGTCCTATATCTGCTTTTTTCATTCGTTTATTTCCTTTCTTAAAACGGGACGGTCAAGACCGTCCACTACATTACACTGTCCACAACCCCAAAGCAGGATTGCTTATATAATAAATTTCTTCACCGTTAACCGTGTTGTAACCGTCTTTGAGCGTTTCGGGATTATATTTTTTTACCGCCTCATCATAAGGCATATATTTAAAACCAACGCTTTCGACCTCTTTTTTTGATAGGTGCTTTGTGCAATAAGTGACGGTAAATTTACCGTCGGAAGAGCCGTGAATAAGATGAGCCGCAACAGATAAATTATTTTTCAAAGCTTCCTCTGTTTTAACAAGCTCCAGAACTTTTTTTCTTCCCACATAGCCGTATTTTCTTATAAGTCGGTCATTCTCATTATCTTCCCCGAATTTTTTCACCGCAGGAGCAAGGACAATCAATTCTCCTCCCTCCGCCATAGCCATTCGTGTTCTGTAAACAGATTTGTTACCGAGCCATGTGCTTCTGAATTCTCTGGGGTCAAGAAATACTACCGCTTTTTTTATAGGTCTTCGCATTTTTGTTATATTCATTTTTTGACTTTTTTCCACAGACAACTCAAACAAATCTCTTTTTCTTCCGATGTATATACCGTGAAGAAGTGTTTCATCATTTTCATTTGTAGTAGTAACCGTCAGAACATATAAAAGCGGTATATCTTTTATAAAATGCTCTTCTGCGTAGTCGAGAACCTTTCTTACAGGTGAAAAATCTCTGCCCATAATCCTTTCAAGTCCGTAAAACGCACCGAGCATATGGGAAGAATTTATCATACTGCTTCCGCCACAGCCTACAAAAATATTTTTAGAGAAATTTGCCATCCCCACAACCTCATGGGGCACAACCTGACCAATGGAAACAATAAGGTCATAGCTCTTATCTAAAAGTCTTTTGTTGACCTCAACATCAATTTTTGTATCTACAAGTCCATCGGAAACACTTTTAACAAATTCTCTCGGTACTTCACCGATTTTCACAACATCCTCTCGCCAATTGTGGACAATGAGTTTTTCGTGTGGAATGTCATTTCCGAAAAACGCTTCACTTTCCTCTTTGGTAACAGGGCGGTGAGTTCCCAAAGCAGGCATAATATCAACGGTACACTTGTCTTTTAAAAGGTTATAATACATATTTGTGATTTTACCCGCACCCGAATACATACGAGTGTAATCAGGGGGTAAAAGAAGAACCTTTTTTAAATCCTTTCCCTCAATTGATTTTTTTATTATTTCAAAAAGCCTTTTATCGTCGATCGCTCCATCACTTTCAATAAACAAAAGCTTCACCTCTTTGATAAGTAAATATTGTTATTGATTTTATTTTTAGGCTTTTCGTTGAAATTATTACTATTGTGTGATAATATATTAAAAGAAATTTTTCGGAGGCGATTTTATGAAAAAATTTATGGACAAGGATTTTCTTCTTTCCACCGAAACTGCTAAAAAACTTTATGCAGCTTGTGAAAATACCCCCATTTTCGACTGGCATTGCCATTTACAACCTAAAGAAATTTATGAAAACAAAACTCCCGAAGATATTGCATATCTCTGGCTCGCAGGCGACCATTACAAATGGCGCGGTATGCGTTCCTGCGGTATAAGTGAGGAATACATTACGGGTGATAAATCACCTTATGAAAAATTCAAAGCATGGGCTTCTGCAATGCCCAACCTTATCGGTAACCCCCTTTACCATTGGACTCACCTTGAATTACAGAGATATTTTGATATTTACGAGCCCCTTTCCCCTGCCACCTGTGACAAAATCTGGGAAAAGGCAAATGCCAAAATCAAAGCAGGCGGTTTTACTCCCCGTGAGCTTATTGAAAAAAGTAATGTAGCATACGTTTGCACGACGGACGATGCTGCAGATACTCTCGAATACCACAAGCTTCTCGCAGAAGACAAAACCTTCAAATGCAAGGTTCTTCCCGCTTTCCGTCCCGATAAGGCTCTCGGTATTGAGCTTGACGGCTACAACGAATGGGTAAAAGCCCTTGAAAATGTTATGGGTAAAGAGGTTCCCTCTTTCACCGAGCTTAAAAAAGCTCTTCTTTCAAGAATTGAATTCTTCGCAGAAATGGGTTGCCGTGCCTCCGACCACGCTTTCACCTATGTTCCCTACAAGAGAGCCGGCGAAGACGAATTGAATGTTATATTTAAAAAACGCCTTGCAGGAGAAACCCTTTCAACAGAAGAGGTTGACAAATATAAAACAGAGCTTATGCTCTTCCTTGCAAATGAATATGCCGACTTAGGCTGGGGTATGGAAATCCATATCGGCGCAATGAGAAACAACAACGGTGTTATGTTCAAAAAATTAGGCGCCGACACAGGCTATGATTCAGTTGCAGACTATGAAATTGCGGTTAATCTTTCAAGACTTCTTGATGCAATGAATACTGAATACCGTCTTCCCAAAACAGTTCTCTTTACACTTAATCCCAAGGACAACTACGTTCTCGGCACAATGCTCGGTAACTTCCAGAGCGACGAAGCAGAATCAAAAATACAGTTCGGCTCTGCCTGGTGGTTCAATGATAACTACGACGGTATGAGAACACAGATGCAGACTCTTATGAATCTCGGTGTTATCTCCAAATTTGTTGGTATGATTACCGACTCGAGAAGCTTCCTTTCCTACCCCCGTCACGAATATTTCCGCAGAATACTCTGCGAGCTTTTAGGTGACCTTGTGGAAGAGGGCAAATACCCCGAGGATATTGAATTCCTTTCAAAAGTTGTTCAGGATGTTTCCTACAACAATGCAATCAAATACTTTGGTGTTGAATAATAAAAATATATCCCTCGTTCTGAGGGGTAGTTTTATAGGTGACTACTATGAGAGGCTTTAAACAAAATAGCGAAATTACATACGACGATAAGGATTTAATGCAGGAAAATACCTTTATAGGTGCAGAAATTGACAATTCTCCCCTGCCGATTTTTGCCGAGGAAAAAGGAAAACTTCCTCAGCCTTTATGGGAAAATCATCGGGATTCCATTGACTGCTATTGGAAAGCATGGGAAATTGCTTTTAAAAATATCTGCCAACCTCAAGAGAATACGGGCTTTGTTGCAAATTTCATTGATGCGGCTTTCAACGGTTGTATTTTTATGTGGGATTCCGCATTTATGCTTATGTTCGGAAAATACGCGGACAGAATTTTCAAATTTCAAAAAACCTTTGACAATTTCTATTCCCATCAGCACAAAGACGGTTTCATTTGCCGTCAGATTGAAGAGGAAACAGGCAACGATGTTTTCGCTCGTCACGACCCTGCATCAACGGGACCCGAGGTTATGGCTTGGTGCGAATGGGAATATTATCTCAATTTCGGTGATAAAGAAAGACTTTCTCGCGTTTTCCCCTGCCTTGTGGCATATCACCAATGGATGCAGGAGCATTTCACCTGGCGCGACGGCACGTATTTTTCCTCAGGCTACGGTTGCGGTATGGATAACTGTCCGAGACTCGACGAAAAATATCACGTTTGCTACAGTCACGGTCATATGGTTTGGGTTGATGCTTGTATGCAGGAGCTTAACGCCTGTAACATTCTCATTAAAATGGCAAAAGAGCTTGGTCGAGAGGAGTTCATTCCCGAACTAAAAGCAGAAAGCGACCACCTCTTTAAGGTTATAAATGAAAAACTTTGGGATGAAAAAACACAGTTTTATTACGACCTTAAAAATGACGATACCTTTAACGGTGTTAAGCATATCGGTGCTTTCTGGGCGCTTCTTTCAAAATGCGTTCCCGAAGAAAGAAAAGAGAGCTTTATTGCTCACCTTAATAACGAAAACGAATTCAAAACCGACCACAGAGTACCAACTCTTTCAAAAGACCATCCCGAATATGATAATCAGGGCGGTTATTGGTGCGGTTCTGTGTGGGCGCCAACAAACTATATGGTTTTAAAGGGTCTTGACACTTACGGAAAATATGACCTTTCCCACGAAATTGCCTGTACGCATCTTGATGCCGCCGTAAAGGTTTTCAAAGACACAGGAACACTTTTCGAAAACTATGCCCCCGAAAAGAAAGACGGCAAGTTTATGAGAGGTAACACCTCAATGAGCGATTTTGTAGGCTGGACAGGACTTATTCCTATTTCCGTTATGTTCGAATATGTTTTCGGCATTAAACCCGATGCTGCAAACAACAAAATCACCTGGCACGTAAATCTTCTTGATAAGCACGGAATCGAAAAATACCCCTTCGGCACAGAGGGTGAATTGACCCTTATCTGTGAAAAAAGAAATTCCCCTGACGAAAAGCCCGAAATCACAATAAAATCAAATGTACCTGTTACGGTTGAGATAATTTGGAACAAAGGCGAGAACAGCGAAATATTAAATATATAAAATAAATCACCGAAACCCAAAAGTTTCGGTGATTTATTTGTTGGTGGACTCGGAGGGATTTGAACCCTTGACCTTTCGGATGCGAACCGAATGCTCTCCCAACTGAGCTACAAGCCCTTATTCTGTTTTGAAAATTATATCACATTTTTCTGCAATTTTAAAATGCTCAAAATACTTTTCTTCCATTGGGATCCATTTGTTTTTAAAGTTTTCGGCATCTTCTTTTCCGTTGCGGTTTATAATGCGGTCCATTTGTGTTTCGGGGGAAACAGTCAGGAAAATATGCAAATCATAAAACCGGAAAAGCTCGGGGTGGCAGGAATAGCTCCCCTCGGTTATAGTAACATTTTTCGGTGTGATTTTTACAGGTTCTTTAAAGGTTTTTGTTGCACAGTTATAGACTTTATAAAAAATATCTTTTTCGTTTATGGCAGGTATGAGAGCTTCTGCAAGAAAGCGCTCTCTGTCAACATTTCCACCGGGTTCATTTAACCTATCCTGTGTTCGTTTTTCAGGTGTCAGATAGAAATCATCCATATGAAAAAGGTTGCAGTCAAATTCTTTTGAAAGAAGCTCTGCAAAAGTGCTTTTACCCGAACCGCATTTGCCGTCAATTGCAACTTTAACGGTTCCGTTTTTCTTCAATATTTCATTTATTATTTTTATAGTTTCTTTAACTGCACTTTTTAAATCGTTAATCATTATCTTACCTTTCGGTGCACTTTGCATTTTCATTCCGAATTTCGAATTTCGAATTTTTAAAACGAACAAAGTGAGTTTTATGAAGTGCCAACATAATTGCAGGAATTAAAATAAGCTGGGCGATTATTCCGGGAATTGCATTTAAAACTGCACCCGTTAAAAATGCGGTTAAGGTAAAGCTGTCCGAACCTAAACCTAACAGAACTGTCATAGCAATTCCCCAAACAACTCTACCTAAAACCATTGACATAACAAGACAACGATAAAGGGATTTTAAACATTGCCATTTTGCATGAGAAAATAAAAAACCAACAAAAAAGCCATATGCCGCAAGCTCAAATGCCATTGCAATTGCACTTGGGTACATTACAGGCATTGAAAATAGTGCCGAGCGCAAAAGAGGCATAATAAAGCCCACACTCAAGCCGTATTTCCAACCGCAAATAAATCCGCACAAGATAACGGGAAAATGCATGGGTAAAAGCATATTCCCGATTTGCTGAATCTGCCCCGTAAGAAAAGGCAAAACAAGACCTGTTGCCAGAAGCATTGCGGAAATTATTAAGTTTTTCAACTCACTTTTTTTCATAAAATCCTCAGAATGAAAGTTCTATTTTTTGATACACTATACCCTCGCGCTCGTGGGTGTATGTAATGTGAAGAGTATTTCCGTCTGCGGTAATTGCAGGGTAACTGAATTCGTGGTCACCCGTTGTTGCTTCGCAAGTGAAAAACTCTGTAAAGGTATCTCCGCTATCTTCGGAATACATAAGGACAAGTGGTGCTCTGTCGCCCCAATTTTCTGAAATCGGGTTCATTATAAGCACCAAAACGCCGTTATGGAGTTTGACAACATCAATACCGCTGTTGGGGTTTGGCATACCTGTATCATAAGCCTTGCACCAGGTTTTTCCGCCGTCTTTACTGTCACTTTTATAAATAGCACCCACGCCCGTTCTCACAAGCATATGAAGACCCTTTTCATCCTCCCACAAGGTAGGCTGAATCATATTAACCGGAAGAAGATTTTTCTTGGGTCTTAAAACAAAGTTTGAATGCTCAAAGGTAAGTCCGTCATCCTTTGAAATGTCAACAAAGCATTTCCAGCTTTTTTTCAAGGATTCTTTTGAAGCGGGAGCAATAACAGTTCCGTCGGAAAGTCTGATAGCCTTATTTTTAACAGGACCTCTGCCACCGTCCATGTCACCATCCACAAGAACTTTGGGCTCAGAAAAGCTTTTTCCGCCATCCTTTGAAGTGCAATAATATGTTACCCATTTAGGAATGGGTTTTCCGTATTTAAAATATAAAATTATTTCTCCGTTTTCTCTTAAGAAGAGAACAGGGTTCCAATGGGGAAGACTTTCACCCTTAACTGCTATGCTGTATGGCTCTGCCCACTTTTCATTTTCACGTATGCTTACCCAAATTTTAACATCGTCATTACCCTCTTTTGTTCCGCCGAACCAAGCTGCAACAACATTGCCGTCAGGTAAAGGTAAAACCGTTGAAGCATGGCAACTGTCGGTTACGGTTTTGGGTGGGTAAATAAATTCGTTCACTGTTCTTTTTGCTTCAATTTTCATCTTTCTCTTCCCTTTCTTCATCCATATAATCAAAGGCGTTCCAGCCTTTATCTTCTTTTTTCGGTTTGTCGTTGTAGCCTATATTCATTTCAATTTTTTCATTGTCACTTAAAATTTTTCTTTTTGCAGGCTCTCTTTTTTCAACGATATACGTTTCGCTACCATATAAATCTGCACTGTTCCTGATAAATGACGGAAAACCCTCCTCTTTGGACAACGCCTTATATATAGGTCTGTTGATAATGCACATAATACATGCCCGCCAGACTCTGTGGGAGCAAATCAAGAAACCAATTGCAAGTCCCGCTGACATAAAATTATTCATAACAAAAACAAGATACGCCGCAACAACTACAAAAATACCGTATGGCGCGAAAGCTTTACTCATTTTAAGATAGTTAAAAAACATAATGTAAAGGGGAATAAATAAATACAACAGTAATCCTTTTGCACTTCCGAGTCCTGCTCCCATTATGCTCACCATCATTAAAAATAACGGTATAAAAAAATCTCTCTCCGCTTCTTTTATATAATGGTTCCATTGATACATCAGGCGTTTTTTCTCTTCAAAGGATGAAGAGGGAATATCATTATGGAGAAATTTAATTTCTTTCCCCAATAAAGAAAAGCCATATTTATATTTTACATTTTCATCGGGTGAAACTCTTTCTTGCGAATAGGATTTCACATAATTCTGCTCTATCGGTTTGCTCTTGCCGGACACATTTAAATTCTGCTCTCTGCGAAATTCCTCAGAACGGATATCTTCCTGTGTATAAAAAGGATTGTGTGATGCCTGAGTTTTATTTGAAGCAGGCTTGTCTTTTATATAAATTTTGTCACCGTAAATATCTCCGGTATTTGCAATAAAATTAGGGAACCCCTTGCATTTTTTTAATTCTTTGAAAACAGATGCATAATTATAAATGCACCTGTAACTGTAAAAAACAGGAATAGCTTGTATTATAAACGTTACTGCAAAACAGAGAATTTCAGGTATGCTTTCCGTACTAAAGCCAAAAGATACCCAGGAGCAAGTAACAAGTAAACCTATAATTACTGATATATAGGCAGAAAAATGCCATTTTCTGCAAAACAATGCAGCTAAAAGAAACAGCGCACCACTTCCCAAAAATATAAAATAAAATTCATCTTTAAAAAATTTCATGGAAATGGTTGCAAGAACTGACACAATCGCAGCCGCCAAAGAGAATTTCGATGCCTTATCGCTTGTAAACCGCCAATCTGTAATCATTTCTTTCTTTTGCTTTATGTTTGCAGCCGGTACATACATTATTTCCATGCTTAGTTTCATTTCTCTGCCTCCTTCATTGCAAACTTTTACAGCGGTACGGTCAAGATGTACCATCATACTCTTGACACAAGACCGTACCCTACGTTTTTTTAATAACCGCTTCCTTCCTCACTTTTGGCAATAGAAACAATTCTGCTTGTACCGAGGCGGTCTGCACCGAGGGAAAGGAATTTTTCTGCATCGTCAAGGGATGCAATGCCTCCTGCAGCTTTCATTTTAACATTTTCTCCGATATTTTTTGAGAAAAGTGCAATATCTTCGAAAGTTGCACCGCCTGTTGAAAAGCCTGTAGAGGTTTTGATATAATCTGCTCCTGCTTCTGTTACAAGCTCGCACATTTTGATTTTCTCTTCATCAGTCAAAAGGCAGGTTTCGATAATAACCTTTAAAATTTTGCCGTTGCAAGCCCTTTTAATTTCTTTTATTTCATTTAAAATATCGTCATATCTTTTGTCTTTAAGCCAGCCGATATTAATAACCATATCAATTTCTTCTGCACCGTTTTTAACTGCATCGGCAGTTTCAAAAACCTTGCAAGCGGTTGTGTTATAACCGTTTGGAAAACCGATAACGGTACAAATTGAAAGCTTATCACCGCAATACTCTGCACACTCTTTAACATAGCTTGGAGGAATACAAACGCTTGCAGTATTGAATTTAATTCCGTCATCGCAAATTGCTTTTATCTGCTCCCGGGTTGACTCCTGCTTTAAAAGTGTATGGTCAACGTGAGTTAAAATACTTTTAAGTTCCATAAAATAACCGCCTTTTCTTAATTCTTATATAATTGTAGCATTTTTATCTAAAAAGGTAAACAGTATTATTAAAATATCATAGTATTTAATAATTGATTTAGAGAAATTATTGTGGTATTATTTAAAATGTATATGTATGTCAATTATAATTAAAAAATAATCAGGTGATAATCTTGAAAAACTTACTTGTTATTTTCGGCGGTTGCTCAAGCGAATACGAAGTTTCTCTTCGTTCCTCCGCTTCCGTTTTAAGAAATATCGACAGAGAAAAATACAACATTCTCACTCTCGGTATAACAAAAGACGGCGAATGGTATTTTTATACCGGTGATATTGACTCCATTGAAAACAACTCTTGGTTCAATGACAAGGACACAACCCATGCTGTTCTTTCCCCCGACAAAAAAGACAAAGCGCTTATTATTCTCAATGATATGGGTGCTTACGAAAAAATTAAAATTGATGTTATTTTCCCCGTGCTTCACGGTAAAAACGGCGAGGACGGAACCATACAGGGTATTTTCGAGCTTGCAGGTATTCCCTATGTCGGTTGCACTCCCCTTGCAAGCGGTATGTGTATGGACAAAGCTGTTACAAACACTCTTGCTGATGCTGCAGGCATCAACGGTGCAAAATGGGTTGCTTTTACCGAAACAGATTATAAAGACGGCAGAGTCAATTTCGGTGTAATTGAACAAAAATTAGGCTACCCAGTTTTCGTCAAACCTGCAAATGCAGGTTCTTCCGTAGGTATTTCAAAAGCACACAACCATATGGAGCTTTTAAAAGCTCTTGACATTGCTTTTGCTAATGATTACAAGGTTGTGCTTGAAGAAACACTTGTCGGCAGAGAAATTGAATGTGCGGTTATGGGTAACGACCAACCCGTTGCTTCCTGCATTGGTGAAATTTTACCCACTGCAGAATTTTATGACTATGAAGCAAAATACATAGATAATTCAACAGGTCTTGCAATCCCTGCGGATTTACCTGTTGAAACAAGTGAAAAGGTCCGTCAGGCAGCAGTCAATGCCTATCGCACAATGGGTTGCACGGGACTTTCCCGAGTTGATTTCTTCTTAGCAGAAGACGGAACAATTTATCTTAACGAAATCAACACTCTTCCCGGCTTTACATCAATTTCAATGTTTCCCAAGCTTTTCGGTGAAGTAGGCATCGCTTACAGTGACCTTATTGACAGACTTATTGAATACGCTGAGGAAAGAATGAAATGAGAAATGTGGAAATAGAGTTCGTCAGCGAACAACAATACCATGACGAAAGAGAAAGCAGTAAACTCAAAGCAAAGGGTATTATGCAAGATATTGACGGAATAAAAGTCATTTCCTACACAGAGCCTGATGAAGAAATGGGCAAATGCGAAACAATTGTAAAGGTTATAAACGACAGTTTCATCGAAATGAGAAGAAATGGTGTTTATGAAACTACCTTTCTTATTGAAGAGGGCAAAACCCACTCCTGCGTTTACAAAACTCCGTTCGGCGAAATGAATATGGATATTGTAGCTTTAAGAGTTAACGCTCAGATACCTGACTGTTCAGGAAAAATTCTTCTTTGCTATCGCCTTGAAAGCAATGGAAAAATCATAGGTGAAAACAATCTTTTAATGAAAATAAATGAGGTTTAAAAATGTCAAAATTAGTTAAAATTGCAGAAGAGCAAATTATTTCTTCTGTTACAGCGGCAATTAAAAGTAATATTGCAGACGGCACATTTATTGAGGCAGAAATTCCAGCTTTTAAAACGGAAATTCCTGCTGATAGAAAAAACGGTGACTATTCTGCAAATGGCGCATTTATGCTTTCAAAGGCACTTCGTATGCCTCCGAGAAAAATTGCAGAACATATTCTGGAAAAAATCGACCTTGAAAATACCTTTTTCCGGAAATGTGAGGTTGCAGGTCCCGGATTCATTAACTTCTATTTAAAGCCCGAATTCTATGCAGATATTCTTCTTGATATTGACGCTTGCGGTGATAACTACGGCAGAAGCGATTTCGGTAAAGGCAAGAAAATCAATGTTGAATTCGTTTCCGCAAACCCTACAGGACCAATGCATATGGGTAACGCCCGTGGCGGTGCTTTAGGTGACTGCCTCGCAGCAGTTCTTGACTGGGCAGGCTACTATGTTGAAAGAGAATTCTATGTTAACGATGCAGGTAACCAGATTGATAAATTCGGTCTTTCCCTTTCTGTTCGTTATCAGCAGATTCTCAGGGGTGAAGATTTTATTGAGCTTCCCGAAGATAGCTATCATGGTGACGATATAAGAGTTCTCGCACAGAGCTATATTGATGAAAACGGCAACAAGCTTCTTGAGGTTTCCGAAGAGGAAAGAAGAAAAGCTCTTGTTGAATTTGCTCTTCCTAAAAATATTGCAACAATGAAAGCTGCAATGGCAAAATACAGAATTGATTATGACACTTGGTTCTCCGAGCTTTCTCTTCACAACGGCGGTGAGCTTCAGGAAACAATTGAAATTCTCAAAAAGAACGGCTACACCTACGAAAAAGACGGTGCTTTGTGGTATAAAAATATTGAGGTTCAGACTGCAATTCTCAAAAGAGAGGGCAAATCTCAGGAAGACATTGATAAGCTTGAACTCAAAGATGATGTTCTTGTTCGCCAGAACGGTAATCCCACATATTTTGCGGCAGATATTGCATACCACAGAAACAAATTCGAAAAACGCGGTTTTGATACGGGCATTGATGTATGGGGCGCAGACCACCATGGTCATGTTGCACGTATGAAGGGTGCAATGGAAGCAGTCGGTATTGACGGTAACAAGCTTGATGTTGTTCTTATGCAGCTTGTTAACCTTATGAAAGACGGCAAACCCGTTAAAATGTCAAAGAGAACAGGTAAGGCAATTACACTTGTTGATCTTCTTGATGAAGTTCCGATTGATGCAGTTCGCTTCCTTTTCAATATGAGAGAAGCAGGTTCAGCTATGGACTTCGACCTTGACCTTGCTGTTGAGCAGTCTAATCAGAATCCCGTTTACTACTGCCAGTATGCTCACGCAAGAATTTGCAGTATTTTAAGAAAGCTTGAAAATGAGGGTGTTAAAATCAGAAAACCCGAAAAAGCTGAGCTTACGCTGCTCACAAGTGACGAGGAAACAGACCTTATTGCTCACCTTGCTTCACTTACAAATGTTATTATTTTTGCAGCTAATTCCTATGACCCTGCAAGAATTACTCATTACGCAACAGAGCTTGCAACAAAATTCCACCGTTTCTATAATGCACAGCGCGTTATGGTGGATGATGAATCACTTATGCAGGCAAGAATTTTCCTTTGTATGTGTGTAAGAAACACAATGAGAAATGTTCTTTCAATGCTCAAAATCGAAGCTCCTGAATCAATGTAAAAAAGTTACGACCCTGTTGAACAAAAATTTTTGTTCAACAGGGTCATTTGTTCATTTTAGGAATATTGGATTTGTCCAGGCTTTTCTGCCCTCTTTATCAACTACTGTTGCGCGGATGTATTCGTATTCATCCTTTAAATTTGCTTGTGCTTCAACAAGAGGTTTATCCTCTGCTTCAATCATTTTTGAGGGGTGCTTATCGCATTGGAAAATGATTTTTTCACATTCGCTTGTTTCGATATGAACAACATTTTCATCATCTACATAAAAATCCTTGACAACAGGACCGCAGGAAGCATAAAACGCGCCATTTTCCAAAGAAGAAAGAATATCTTTTACATTGTTTTCGGAATTAACCATTACCCAGCCTTTGCAATGCTGATACATTTCGTGGCCGTCATCGGTTGCAACACCGAAAAGCTTAATTCCCATACCAAGAAGTTCATCCCAGTACATACCGTTATCGGTATCCATATCATCTTCAATTGCGCAACCGCTGTTCCATATTTCAAAAGCAAAATTACCTTTTAATTTATCAAAATATCTCGGCGGTGTTGAGCTCCACCGGGGATGACAATATATAGTAAGGTTATTTTTCTCGTGAGCTTCGTCAAGATATTTCTGAAATTCCTCCTGATTTACCGCCTCACCTCTCGGAAGTCTTTCATCCTGCTTATAGCCATTTGTTTCATCATCGGGACCAATAAATACAGTATGAAAGGTTCTGAATCCGTTTTCTCTTACAAAAGTATTATCGTATTCTGTACCGGGGATTATTGTTATGGAAACATCCTCGGCAAAGTTTTTGTAATTATAGATTTTATGGTCTGTTAAAGCAAGAAAATCATAACCGTTTTCCTTGTGAAGTTTTATAACTTCCTCGGGGGTTCCTTTACCATCAGAGCGAGTTGTATGGCAGTGAAGACCGCCTTTAAGCATAGTTTTCTGATTTATAAAAGCCTCCTGTCTTTTTATTTATATCACCTTAATTTTCTTTATCAGAAGTTGCTTTCCTTGCCACAAGCCATGCGTTAGGAAGATAGCGACCAGTCGGCATATCTCTTGCACTTGGTTTATTTATAACCTCACCGTCATAACCAATAACCGAAGATGAACCTCCGTCACAAGCACCGGCAGTAACTGCACCATACTGCAAAAGAATATCTGCGCAGTCTTCCATTGTTGCACCAACGGAATATCCAACCTGACGACCATCCACAACAAGCATTAAAACAACACCGTTTTCACACTGTCCGATTACGGTTCTTGGCTGAAGTCCCCAACCTGCAGAGTCCTCAACAACCTTTTCTCCGTTAAGGATGAGCGTTGGCTTATATTGGAAACCGTCACGAATATTATATTCTTCCCAATCCTCAATACCGCCCACAACGAGTCGGTTATCTTCATCAAAGCCCACAAGAGTATATTGGGAACTATAATTTCCCCAATACTCGCCTTTTGAAACGCATTGACCTGTAACCTCTCCGCCGAGACTTACTCCGCCTATATCATTAAAGCCGGAAGCATTAACTCCAACAACGGCATTTTCTTTTTCAAGATAATCACATATAAACTCGCCGCGAGAATTTTTATAATCAGTCACACCCAAAAAAACTCTTGATGGGTCATCTACAAGAACAAGCTTACCCGTAAAATTAGTCTTTTTGATTTCGAGAATTACAATATTTTCTTCAAGGTCGTTAGCATAAACCGTGTTTCCGAATTTATCTTTTTCACCAACCACAAGGTTTTCCTGACCAAGAATATCGGAACTTTGATTTCCGTAAATATCTGTAATTTGAGTAACGCTTACATCTTTAATATCAACCTGCGCATCCATAATCTCTTTTATAAGGCTATCGGGGAAAAATGCAGTAGCCAACCATTGATGCTGGTCGGTTGTCATAGCCGTTTCAATCCAAATATTTCTCCATTTAACAATAAAAGGTATGTTTCCGAACACAACCGTTACATAGCCCACTACGCCTATAACAAGCACAATAGAAAAAACCAAAAGTGCGACAACACTCTTTTTCAGCTTGTGTTTCGGTTTTTCTTTATTTGCTTCTATGGCTATATTGTTTTCGTGGAATTTCTTATCTTTTTTCTTATTCGGATGCATTTCACTCATACCGTCTGCAATATTATCGAGACTTACAACCTCTTCTTCGCCAATTTCTACCACAAAACCACCTCTCAATCGGATTTTTCTGATTGATTATATCATAAAAAAACGGCGAATACCACTATTCACCGTCTTTTTACAAATTATTTAAAATTATCTGTTATCTATATATCGACAAGCCGCAAGAGCCGCAACCGCACCGTCTGCAGATGCAGTTGTAATCTGACGAATGTTCTTCTGACGGCAATCCCCCGCTACAAAAATACCGTTAGTTTTGGTTACGCAGGATTCATCAGAATCAAAATAGCCGTTTTTATCAAGAGCAACACATTCCGAGAAAGCGGAATTTTTAGGTTCAAGACCAATGGCAACAAAAAGACCATTAAGAGAAACTTCTTTTTCTCCGTCTTTGGTATTAAGAACAACACCCGAAAGCTCACTTTCTCCTTTAAGCTCAGCAACAGTTGCTTCCATTATAAATTCAACATTATTTTTGCTTTCGAGAATATCTACCAGTTTCTTTTCGCCTGTGAGATAAGGAAGATTCTGAAGAACATAAACTTTTTCGCAAAGGTCGGAAAGAAGAACCGCCTCCTGCAAAGCAGAGTTTCCTCCGCCTACAACACCAACTGTCTGACCCTTGAAAAATGCACCGTCACACACTGCACAATAAGAAACACCATTACCTACAAGCTCATTTTCTTTTGGAAGACCTAACTGTCTGTGACGAACACCAACTGCTATAATAACAGCCTTTGCTTCGAAAGCCTTGTTTCCTGCAAAAACAGTTTTGTGAGCACCTTGGTCTGCAATTCCGGTAACCTTTTCCATTTCAACCTCTGCCCCCATAGAAAGCACCTGGTCCAGAAGCTTATCTGCAAATTCATTACCGCTCATTTCGGGTATACCCGGGTAATTTTCGATTTTGGGAGAAAATGTTACCTGCCCGCCAAAGGTGGACTGCTCTATAACAAGAACAGATTTAGATGCTCTGAGAGCATAAAGTGCCGCAGTAAGTCCTGCAGGACCGGCACCGACTACTATAATATCGTACATAATATAAAACTCCGTTTATATAAATGGGCTGTAAAAAAACTTGTTTTTTCACAGCCCATTTGATTTTAATTAAAGTGATTCGATAAATGTCTTAATTGCAGGAAGGTCTGCTACTTTTTCTGCAACATCACCCTTGTAGATAACAAGAGTGGGTGCCTGTTTGAGACCTAAATCTGTTGCAAGCTGAACATTTTCTTCAACAAAAAGTTTTTCGTAAGAGATGCCTGCTTTTTCAAGAAGCTGTGCAGCTATTTTGCATTTAGGGCAGGTCTTTGTTGCGAAAAGAACAAATTTTGCATCTTTATCTGCAGCAACTGATTTTTCTTCACAACCGCAGGAACAATGAGCGTGGTCAACTGTTCTTTCCTCTTTTTTAAGGCTTGAATTGAAAATATCGTAAACCTTTCTGTCCTTAAACTCCTGAGCTTTACCGTCGTTGAAGTTCTGAACGGGACGATAGTAGCCTGTGATACGGCTATAAACCTCTGTATCGTTACCGCAATCGGGACAACTATATTCCTCACCTGCAATATAACCATGGTTGCAGCATACGGAATATGTGGGAGAAATTGAGTAATAAGGAAGTCTGTAGTTGTCGGCAATTTTTCTTACGATATCCGCCGCAGCTTTCCAATCGGGAAGCTTTTCACCAAGGAATGCATGGAAAACAGTACCCGATGTATAAAGTGTATGAAGCTCATCCTGTGC
>CAZUZV010000034.1:0-24229 GCA_964624385.1 uncultured Eubacteriales bacterium
CTCATTGAGAAATCCTGTGCCAAACGAACCATTGCATCATAAACAGATGCGTCACCATGAGGATGATATCTACCGAGAACAGAACCAACCGTATCAGCACACTTACGGTATGCCTTATCGGGAGTAAGGTTATTCTCGTACATTGTATAAAGAATTCTTCTGTGAACGGGCTTTAAACCATCGCGTACATCTGGAAGAGCACGGGAAGTAATAACGGACATTGAATAATCAAGGAATGCTGTTCTTACTTCTTTATTAATTTCAACGTTTATAATACGCTGATTTTCATAAGGGTCAGGAAGATTATTAACACCTTGAGTGACGCCTTCAGTTTTTTCATTAAATTCGTCCATCTTTTAAATCCTCCCTTTCTTAAATATCAAGATTTTTAACAAACTTAGCATTTTTCTCAATAAATTCTCTTCTGGGTTCAACTTTATCGCCCATAAGAATTGAAAATGTTTCATCTGCTTTTTCTGCATCTTCAATTGTAACTCTTAACATAAGTCTTGTTGCAGGGTCCATAGTTGTTTCCCAAAGCTGGGATGGGTCCATTTCACCAAGACCTTTATAACGCTGAATTGAGAAACCTGTTCCTATTTCAGCCATAATTTTATCTCTTTCTTCATCGCTGTAAGCATACTGGTGCTTCTGACCTTTACTTATTCTGTAAAGAGGGGGTTGAGCAAGGTAAACGTGACCTGTTTCAATAAGTTGAGGCATATAGCGGAAGAAGAAGGTGAGAAGAAGTGTTCTGATATGAGCACCGTCAACATCGGCATCGGCCATGATGATGATTTTATCGTAACGAAGCTTATTTATATCAAAATCTTCTCCGATTCCCGTGCCGAGAGCAAGTACAACAGGAGTAAGCTTATCATTACCGATAACCTTATCAAGTCTTGCCTTTTCAACGTTAAGCATTTTACCCCAAAGAGGAAGAATAGCCTGAAACATTCTGTCTCTGCCAAGCTTTGCAGATCCACCCGCAGAATCACCCTCTACGATATAAACTTCAGTTCTAACTGCATCTTTTTCAATACAGTCAGCAAGCTTACCGGGAAGATTATTGCTTTCAAGTACAGATTTTCTTCTAGCATTATCTCTTGCTTTTCGAGCTGCTTCTCTTGCTCTTGAAGCATCAAGTGCTTTACTGAAAATAGCCTTTGCTTCAGATGGATTTTCTTCAAAATATGTTGAAAGCTTTTCATAAACACATTTTGAAACAAGTGGAGTAATATCGGTATTACCTAATTTTCCCTTTGTCTGTCCTTCAAACTGTGCTTCTGTAAGCTTAACGCTAATAACAACAGTAAGACCTTCACGTACATCATCACCGGAAAGGTTTTTATCATTGTCTTTTAAAAGCTTATATTTTCTGCCGTATTCATTAAATACTCTTGTTAATGCAGTTTTAAAACCGTTTTCGTGAGTACCGCCGTCAATGGTTCTTACATTGTTAGCAAAGCTCAATATTAATTCATTGTAGCTATCATTATACATAAGAGCAATATTTGCTTCTCTGTCACCGCTAACAGCTGAAAAATGAATGGGTTTTTCATGAAGAGGAGTAAGACCTCTTTTATTTGTTTCAAACTCTACGAAGGAAGAAATACCACCCTCAAAGCAATAAACCTCTTTTACCTCATCAACATCACGTTTATCGGTAAGAGAAATTGAAAGACCTGCATTAAGGAAAGCCTGTTCTCTTAATCTTCTTTCAAGAGTTTCAAATTCATAAACTGTAGTTTCAGTGAATATTTCAGGATCTGCTTTAAATCTTATAAGAGTACCTGTTTCTTCTGTATCACCTATAACCTTAAGGTCACAAGTAGGGTTACCTCTCTCAAAGCGCTGATAATGTACATGACCATCCTGAGAAACTTCAACCTCAAACCATTCAGAAAGAGCATTAACAACGGATGAACCAACACCGTGAAGACCACCTGAAACTTTATAACCGCTTCCACCGAATTTACCGCCGGCATGGAGAACCGTAAGAACAACAGTAACAGCAGGAAGTCCTTGCTGCTCGTTGATACCAACCGGGATACCACGTCCGTTATCGCGAACAGTAATAATATTATCAGGAAGTATTTCTACCTCAATATGAGTACAGAAACCTGCAAGTGCCTCGTCTATGGAGTTGTCAACAATTTCATAAACAAGGTGATGAAGACCTTTAGGTCCTGTTGAACCTATGTACATACCCGGTCTTTTTCTAACTGCTTCAAGTCCTTCGAGAACCTGAATTGCACTTGCGTCGTATTTTTCTGTAACAACAGTATCAATTTCTGCGTTGTCATCAAGAACTACTTCATTTTCTTTAGCTTCCTCACGAAGCTCCTCTTCGGTTTTAATAATGTTTTCGTCCAAAATACTAACCTCCGTAGAAGATTCAAAATAAATATATTAAAATAATTTATTTATAAAATAATTAATGTACGCTTCCCGATTCAATTCTCCTTAAAACAGTTCCAACAGAAACAGGAGAAATATAAATCCTTTTACCTTTTGGTGTCTGGCATACAATAAATGATTTGGGAAGTTCAAAAGGTGCAACGTTTATAATACACTTTTCTTTTTCCGCATTATTAAGATAATCTATTGTTTTTTTCATAACAGTTGTATTTTCCATATCAAAAATACCGATAATCTCTTTATCTACAATAACTGTATCCTGACCGATGTGAATAAACATTAAATTATCTCACCGCCCTTAATAAGAAAGGACTTACCGCCACATAATCTTAAAACTTGTGACGGATCACAACAGGTAAGAAAAACTTGCCTGTCATTAATATGGTTAAGAACATAATCCTGACGTTTTTCATCAAGCTCGCTCATAACATCATCAAGTAAAGCAACGGGAGTTTCACCGGTTACTTTTTTTATAATTTCTGATTCTCCCAATTTAAGCGCCAGGGCGCAGGAACGTTGCTGACCTTGGGAACCGAAACTACGAGCACTAACGTTATTTATAAGTATATTTAAATCATCTCTGTGAGGACCAACTGTTGTTGTTTTTAAAATAACATCCTCTTTTCGAGCTTCTTTAATATTATTTAATTCATTTAAATAAATATCTTTTAATAAAGGTTCTTCATTTTTTGAATAGTTTCTTGAATAGGAAACAGAAAAAGTTTCTTTATTTTCAGATATTCCGGAATAAATATTTTTGCTGTATTCAGAAAGTAATTTAATATAACTGAGTCTTTCTTTAATAACCCCTGCAGAATATCTTGCTAATTGGTCATCCCAGGTATCGAGCATATCATAAAGCTGAGTATTTAAATGTAAATCTTTAAGAAGAGCATTTCTTTGAATAAGAGCTCTTTTGAACCCTGCAAGATGTTCTGCATAAGATGGTTTCAACTGACAAAGAGCTGTATCTAAAAATCTTCGCCTTGCTGCCGGACCGTCTTTAATTAAAGATAAATGGACAGGAGAAAAAATTACCGCATAAAATGAACTTATCAATTCTGCAGAAGAACGTAACTGAACACCGTTGTGAAAAACATTTTTCTTTTTATCACTTACAATAATTTCAGATTTTTTTCCTCTTATTTTATCAGAAAAATCTAAATTGATTTTAGCAAAATCTTCGCCGAATTTGATTAATTCACTATCTTTTGCTCCTCTGAAACTTTTGCAACCTGTAAAAAGCCAAATAGCTTCAAGAATATTTGTTTTTCCCTGAGCATTTTCGCCGTAAATAACATTTACTCCGTTATTAGCAGCAAAGCCTAAATCGGCAATATTTCTGAAATTTTTAATTTTTACAGAATTAACCGTCATACTTCACCGCTTCTTATACATTATTTTATGTCGTATATTATTCTTTCATATTCAGCGAAATCACCTTGACGAAGTTTTTTTCCTCGCATATTGCAAGTTTCTCCGTTTACTTTGACTTCTCCGTTCTGAATGATTATTTTTGCATGTCCGCCCGTATTAACAACGCCAACATTTTTTAAAAGGTCATCAAGTCTTATATAATCACCTTTTAAAATAAAATCTTTATGTTCTTTAGGGGCTACTTTAACTTTTATTTTCATTTATAAACATTCTTTCTAATATTGTTCAAAAACTATATCAGCTTATATTTTCATTTTTTAATCTCATAGGAATAATGAGGAAAATAAAACTGTCACCCTGGATAGGTTTAATAATAATAGGAGAAACAGGGCTAGAAAGTTCAATATTAACTTCGTCAACATCAACAGTACGTAAACAATCTGTTAAATAAGTGTTATTAAAACCTATTTCAACTCTTTTTCCTTCAATTGATGCAGGAATTTTATCAGTTGCAGCACCGAGAGAGGTTGCACTTGAAATTCTTATTGTGTTATCATCAAAGATGCAACGAACAGGGCTTTTAATTTTGCTTGTAATGAGAAGAGAGGTTCTTTCAACACTATCGAGAATTAGTTTAAGGTTGACTCTTGCTTTTGTTGAGCTTTCAGAAGGAATTGCATTTTTATAGTTAAAGAATTCACCTTCTAAAAGACGGGAGATTATTCTGTAATTTCCGATTTCAAAAAGAATAAATTTCTTTCCTATTGAAAAAGTAACAT
Organism: uncultured Eubacteriales bacterium; assembly: GCA_964624385.1. GTDB lineage: Bacteria > Bacillota > Clostridia > Oscillospirales > Acutalibacteraceae > DTU089. Next base: position 4,578 of record CAZUZV010000034.1, read on the forward strand.
TTGAATTATCGTCATCTGTTAATTTAACAACCTCTGAAAGAGTTTTTGCAGGAACAACAAAGGTCATATTTTCTCCTGCATATTCGATAGTTTCGTTTCTGATTGCCAGGCGGAAACCATCGCAGGAAATAAGTCTGAGATTATTGTTTTCAACTTCGAATTTAATACCTTTGTGAACAGGCTTAATATCTTGAACTGCAACTGCAAAAATGGTTTGTTTAACCATATTTTTAAGAATACCTTGTTTAATTGCAAAAGGCATACCGCCTGAAACTGTTGGAAGTTCGGGGTAGTCATCTGCAGGAATACCAACAAGAGAAAATTCTGCTTCACCGGAAGTTATTTTGCAAAGATTATGGCTATCGGAACTGATTGTAACGCTTTGAGAGGGGAGTCGTCTTAAAATATCACAAAGAAGACGTGCATTGAGAACTATGCTTCCTTCTGATTCAGCAGAGCATTCAATTGAAGTTGTGATACCTACTTCAAGATCATAGCCTGTAAGAGTGAGTTTTGAATTTTTAGCTTGGAGAAAGATACCTTCTGTTGCAGGAAGAGTGCTTTTCTGAGGTACACCGCGTTGAACGATGTTACAAGCTTCAGCAAGAACAGTTGTGTTGCAAATTATTTTCATAATGCTACCTCCATAAAGATAGAAATTAAAATTTGTGAATTTGTGAATAAAACAGAAAATTTCTGTCAAAAATATTAAATTAAACAGTAGCAGTAGTAGGTACTGTCAAATTGTCAGTTGATGTTTGCGCAAGTTTATTTTACAAGGTTTAAAAGCTTTTTAATGTTTGTAAAACAGATGTTTAAAAATGTCAGTTAAATAATTCTAAAAATTTGCAATGTCTAAAATGTAGAAAAAATATAAACAATTAACGTTCAAAATGTAGAAACTTGCGCAATTAATTATCTATTCTTTCATCCTTAATACTTTTCATAATATCGTATATATTATTTTTAAGTGAGGGGTTGTCCTCCATTTTGCTTTCACAGGATTCGATAGAATAAATAACAGTTGAGTGTTTTTTACCGCCGAACTGACTACCGATTTCTTCAAATGTAAGATTTGTAACCTCTCGCATAATATACATTGCAGCTTGTCTGGCGTTGGAAATTTCTGCTTTTTTCTTTTCCGAGCGAATGTCCTCGGGAGAAACGCCGAAGCTTCTTGCTACTTTATCAATGATATTATTAATTGTAACCTCCGTAGGTTGAGCATAGTAAATGATATCTTTTATAATATCATTTGCCACGCCGATTGTAGGAGCACTTCCGTCGATAGAATAAACTGCATAAAGCTTGTTAACAACGCCTTCAATCTGACGAACGTTATTTTTGAGACGTTCTGCAATGAATTCAACTACATCATCCGGAATTGTCATATTAAATGCCTGAGCCTTACGGCGAATGATTGCAATTCGCGTTTCAAGCATTGGTGGTTGAATGTCTGCAAGAAGACCTTGAACAAAGCGACTGCGAAGTCTTTCTTCGAGTGTGGGAATGTCCTTAGGCGGACGGTCAGATGTAAGTACAATTTGTTTTCCTTGATTAATAAGTGCCTCAAATGTATAGAAAAATTCTTCCTGAGCAACACTTGTCTTACCGATGAACTGAATATCGTCCATAAGAAGAATGTCGGCATTTCTGTATTTATTATGGAATTCCGACATATTTTTTTCGCCCATGTGGTTAATCATTTCATTAAGAAAATTTTCACCGCTTGTGTAAATGATATTCATTGTGGGCTTTCTTAATTTAAGCTCTGCCATTATAGCTTTAAGTAAGTGAGTTTTTCCAAGTCCGGATTCACCGTAAATGAAAAGGGGGTTATGGACACTTCCGGGATTATTTGTAACCGCAACTGCGGCAACATATGCAAACTGGTTTGTAGAACCAACAATAAAGTTACTGAAAGTGGGCTCTAACTTTGAAGAATCAAGCTCATTTTCAGAGGAGAGTTGATTATTATCATAGCCTATACCTTTATCTTTTGAAGCTTCATTATTTTTTAATGATGCTTCATCAACAGTAACGCAAACATTAACAGGAAAACCTATTACTGTTTCACAGGACTTTTTAATTTCGTTTAAAAAGCGGTTATCAATAATATTCTTTTTAAATTCGGAAGAAGCTTGTACGATAACACAGTCACCGTCAAAATCAATGGGAAGCAAATCCTTAATCCAGGTAGATAAAACCGCATTTGAAACACTACCTGTTATTTCTTTGAGAACCGCGTTCCACAATTCTATAATATTGTCCAATAAATTCACCCCAAAAATTTACTATATAATGTATATAATTACTATAATATATTCTATTAAAGTATACCATATAGCAAGGTGTATTTCAATAAAATTAAGAAAAAAATCGACAATTTCCAAAAGAAATGTTCAAAATTTTTTTGGATATATTAAAATAATGAAAATTTAAACAGTAAAATATTGCAATTAAAGAAAATTTACTGTAATATCTAATTTGAAAAGTTATATTTAACATTAAAAGAAAGGCGAAAAATGAAATACACAAATTATATATGTCCGGTTTGCAAAAATGCTTTTGAAGAAGATGACGATGTTGTAGTGTGTGCGGAATGCGGAACTCCCCATCACAGAGATTGCTATAATCAAAACGGCAAATGCATTAACGAAGACAAGCACGGCACAAACGAACCTATTGAGGTAGAATTTCTGGATGTTGAAGAAGAAAAAGTTTCTGACATTTTTTCTGAAAATGAAAGTTCAGCAAACGAACCTCAAAAAAATAATACTCAACAGGTAGTTGAGGAAATTTTTGAAGAGATAAACAATAAAGGTAAAGATTTTTCTCTTAACGGAAAGCATATTTCTTTTTATGAAGCTGCTATCGGAAAAAATCAAAAATATTATATTCCCCGTTTTATGCTGATTGATAAAACTAAAAAAGGAGTTTCTTGGAATATAGCTTCATTTTTTGTTCCTCTTGCTTGGAGTTTATACAGAAAAATGTATAAAATTGCAGCGCTTATATTTGCTCTGTATGTTCTTGTTTTCGGTTCAATTTATTATTCAATTTCCAGCAATGAAGTAATAACAAATGCAATGGTGGCTTGTCAGGAGGAGGATCCTTATTTTGCGGAGGACATACTTCTCTATTATTCAAACGCAGAAAGCGCAACCCTAACTAAAAATCAGAAAGAACTTTGCAATGCGTTAGAAAATTTAAAACTGCCCACTGTTGTGACAGTTTTAAAATATATTATTACTTACGGAGTTCGTATGGTAATGGGTATTTATGCAACAAATATGTATTACAAAAAACTGACAAAAAATATTGAAAAAGTAGATAATTTAGATTTATCACCGGATATGAAACGGTCGGTTTTATTCAGAAAATGCGGAACTTTGCCATTTATTATTGTAGCAATAATCGGATTTTTTGAGTGGCAAATGTTTTAACAGTAAATTTTAGGAGAAAGTTATGCACACACCTCTTGCGGACAGGATCCGTCCTCAAAGTATTGATGAAATAGTCGGTCAACAGCATCTTATCGGTGAAGGAAAGCCTTTAAGAAATATAATAGAATCGGGAGAGCTCCCTAACCTTATATTTTACGGTCCGTCCGGTACGGGCAAAACTACCTTAGCACGAATGATTGCCAAAAAGACCGATAGAACTCTTCGTAAGCTTAACTGTACAACTGCAGGTACGCAAGATATAAGAGATATTGTTGAAGACCTTAATGCTTTTACCGCGCCTAACGGAATTCTTTTGTATCTTGATGAAATTCAGTATTTTAACAAAAAACAACAACAAACTTTACTGGAATACATTGAAGATGGCTCAATAACTCTTATTGCTTCCACAACTGAAAACCCGTATTTCTATGTATATAGTGCAATTTTAAGCCGTTCTTCAGTTTTCGAATTTAAAAACGTTACTCCGGTAGAGGTAGAAAAAGCAGTTATTCGTGGATTTAACCTTTTGGCAGAGGAAAAAGGCGAAGAATTTCAGGTTGAAGATGGTGTTTCATTACATATTGCAACCGCTTGTGGGGGAGATGTAAGAAAATCTCTTAATGCGGTTGAACTTTGTGTTTTAGCTGCTGCTAAACCGAAAGAAAATGAAAAAAGAATAATCACCCTTGAACACGCAAGAGAGCTTACTCAGAAAAGCGCAATGCGTTATGACCGAGAGGGTGACGAGCATTATGATATTCTTTCTGCTTTTCAAAAATCTATGAGAGGCTCCGACCCTGATGCGGCGGTTCATTACCTTGCAAGGCTTTTAGAAGCAGGGGATATGACTTCCGCAATCCGCCGTCTTTTAGTTTGTGCGGCAGAGGATGTTGGGCTGGCTTACCCGATGATTTTACCCATAGTAAAGGCTGCAACAGATATAGCTCTTCAGGTTGGTATGCCCGAGGCAAGAATACCTCTTGCTGATGCAGTTGTTTTGGTTTGCAATTCTCCAAAATCTACAACAGGACACGATGCCATAGGCGCCGCTATGGAAGATATCAGAAAAGGTAAAAGCGGACCTATTCCGCGCCAGCTTCAAAATAAACATTTTGATGGTGACGATGCTGAAATTAAAGGTCAGTTTTATAAATATCCCCATAGCTTTCCAAACCATTGGGTTGAACAGCAATATTTGCCGGATGCTCTTAAAAACGCTAAATACTACGAATTTGGCGATAATAAGCAGGAGCAGGCGGCAAAGGAATATTGGAAAAAAATAAAGGGGGACTTATGATGAAAAGAAAAATTTCAATTTGCGCTCTTGTCCTTGCAGTTTTAATGTGCTTTTTAACTGTTAGTGCATTTGCCGCAACAGAGGACAACGCAAGCTCTCAGATGCCTTTTGTTGAAACAGATGAAATTTCGCCCGAATACCCTGATATTCAGACGGAAGAGGATGCAATGGAAGTCTTTGAAGATATGTTTGGTGAAGGTGGGGAAGAATTTTTTATTGCAGTGGTTATAGGAACTCTTTTTTCTTCATTATTTTTCCCTGCTCTTATAATTGCAATTGTTTTTGCTGTGCTTCATAGTAATGCGAAGAAAAAGGTAAAAGAATACGAAAGATTTTTTGGTCCTATATCTCAAAATGCACCGAGGTATTATAATCTCAATATAAAGGCTTATCAAAGCCAACCTGTAAATCCAACGTGTGCTCCAATGGGAACAGCACCTGCCGATAACCCCTATATACCTCAGAATGATATTAATAATCAGCAAGGGGGTCAGTTTTGATGAAAAACTTTAAAAGATTTTTAATTATTTTTGCAGTATTTTTACTTATAAGTTCTGTGCTTTCTTGTTCTGCTTATGCTTCAAAAACATTTGATTATTCGGATTATAATTCTCTTCCCGAAAATGATAAAATAATGGCCTGCCTTCCTGAAGATTATTATTATGAGCCTTTTGGTGCAGGTTTTGGATACTGCGACGAAGATGGTGATATATTAGATTTTGCAATTGATGAAAACAAATTTGCACCTGAGGGAATAACATCTTTAACAAAAGAACAGGTTCAAGAGATTTTTATTCATTACTATATATATTGTGGCGAACTTGAGAGAGAATTTGAAATTGAAACAAATTTTATAAGTACAAAAAAGGTAAAGAAAAATGGTTTATATACCTATGAATTAAAGGGTAGTTATAATTATGGTGATGATTTTTATAACTATAATTTCTGTGCCTATGTTTTTGCAACTATTGAAGACATTTTTGTTATAACTTATGAAGCATCTGAAGATGGAATAGCAAATATGGCAGATATCAGTAATGTAATGGCTACACTTGCAATTAATGGAACATTTTTTGAGGGCGATAATCCATCAATTTTACATAATTTTGAAAACTCACCATCATATAACGAAGTGCTTGAAAGCATGAGAGAAAATGACATTTTAGAAAGTGGTCCGATTTTTGAAGATGGTGTTTTAGGTATAGCAGCAGTAATTGCAATTGTTATGACTGTTGTTCCAACATTGATTGTAATATTTATAGCTATAGTGTTAATAAGAAAATACAACAAGGTTAAAAAAACATTAAGGCAGTGCGAATTAACTTACGGTAGTATTTCTCAATACAATGCTTACAATCAGAATTACGGCGGTTACGGCTATAATCAACCCATTAATCAGCCATATCAACCGCCTGTAAATCCCGTATATCAGCAAAACCCCGTAAATCAGAATGCTCCCCAGACACCCTCTTATGTTACAAATGCAGTTAATAATTTAGAGGGGCAACAGCCCCAACAACCTGTTCAAACACCCGAAACTCAGGTAGTTGAAAATAACGAAAATGCAGGGGAATAAAATGAAAAGAACAATTAAAATTTTATCACTTGCTTTGGTTTTTATAATGTCTTTCGGTGTTTTAAATGCATTCGCAAAGGGAAAAACGCTTTCAAACGATAAGTTCTATGCCGAAAGTCCTGAAAATTTTAATTTGGATAACACAAGTGGATATGACCATTATTACTTTGTGAGTCAAGATGAGCTTATATGTGATTTTGAAATTTTTGTTGAGGGAAATATTCTTTTTCCTGAGGGAATTAAAGATACAGATTTAGGTGTAATAAAAGATAGATTTTTAAAGTTTTATTCCGTTGAAGAGTCAACTAAGCTTGAAATAAAAAAGGCTGAAAAAGGCAATATCAATGGCATTACTGCTTGTTATATTTATGGTATCGGGGATGATGGAGTTTCCGAAGAATTTATACACGCTTATCTTTTAACAACTAAAGAAAATCTTTATATTGTTTCAACTGCAAGTTATGATGAAAGTTTTGAAAAAGAACCTGAGTTTTTAAAAGAGTTTATGAGCAGTTTTCTTGTAAACGGAACATATTTTAACGGAGAAAAGCTTACTGAATCTCATGATTTTTCAAAGGCAGAACATTATATTGATGCTCTTGAAAGAGATGTTTTAACAGATAGTTATTATACATATCATTCAGGAACAGTTGGCACTGCATTGTTTATAATTTTTGTAATAATTTGCTTCCCGATTGTTACAATAGTTCTCTTTGTTCTTTATATTAAAACCAAAAAGAAACTCAAAGAATACAAGGAATTCTTCGGCTCAATCGAGCAAGCGAGAATGACAATTCGTCAGCAGTATATGCAAAACGGTTATCAGCCTTATCAGAATAATGGGCAGTATCACAGCAATGTTCCCAATATGAATCCCTATAACCCCGGAACACAAACTGCTCAACAATATCAGTCACAACAACCTGTTCAGAATACGCTACCACCGGAGATGCAACAGTTCTAAAATAATAATGAAAATAAATTCTAATAAATTTTTCAGAGGTGTTCAAAATGAAAAAATTTCCTATTGGTATCATCATTAACAGCTTCAGAACCGACATTCCCACTTCCGTAAAAAAAGCGGCAGAATGCGGTGCTCAAGGTATTCAGGTTTATTCCACCCACGGCGAAATGGCTCCTGAAAACCTTTCTCCCGAAAAGAGAAGAGAGTTCTTAAAGCTTGTTAAAGATAACGGACTTATTATTTCCGCTCTTTGCGGTGACCTTGGCGGTGGCGGATTCATCCACAAGGACCTTAACAAAGAGAGAGTTGAAAAATCAAAAAGAATTCTCGACCTTGCAAAAGATCTTGAAACAGATATTGTAACAACTCATATAGGCGTTGTTCCTTCAGACCCCAATCACGACAGATATAAAATTATGCAGGAAGCTTGTCACGAGCTTGCAGAATATGCAGATTCAATTAATGCTCATTTTGCAGTTGAAACAGGTCCCGAAACAAGCGCAGTTCTTAAAGGCTTCCTTGACAGCCTTAATTCAACCGGTGTTGGTGTAAACCTTGACCCTGCTAATCTTGTTATGGTAACAGGTGATGACCCTGTAATTGCAGTACATAACCTTAAAAAGTACATTGTTCATACTCACGCTAAAGACGGAAAACAGATTTTCTATTGCGATCCTGAAATTGTTTACGGTATCAAAAAGGATGTTATTATAGAAGATGATTCCTTTATTGAAGTTCCTCTCGGTGAAGGTAGCGTTGACTTCCCAAAATACCTTGCAGCGCTTGAAGAAATCGGTTATAACGGCTTCCTTACAATCGAACGTGAGGTTGGTGACGACCCTGCAAAAGATATCAGAGCAGCGGTAGATTTCTTAAATGGACTTATGAAGTAAAAATTAATGACTCCATACTCATTTTCAAAAAATGAGTATGGAGTCATTCTTATATTATTTATCATGCTGTGCTGTAAACACATCTGCAACTTCGCTTATTGTAATGAAAGCATGTGGGTCGGTTTCGTGAACGATTTCCTTTAGCTTTGCAACCTGAAAACGGTTAACGATGAAATACACCATTGTTTTCGGTTGGTTTGAATAACCGCCTACAACTTCAATTTTTGTTGTACCTGTTTCAAAGACCTCGCCGAGAATGGCACAGATATCATCAGGTTCTGTGGTAACAATCATAGCGCATTTTGCACGATCTAGACCCTCAACAATAAAGTCAACGGTTTTAAGTGCTGCACCGTAGGCAACTATTGAATACAGAGGCAAAATCCAACTGCCCATTATTATACCGCAGATTACATAAAGAGCCACGTTATAAATCATAACGAAAGTACCAACAGTTATTCCGATTTTCTTTGCAAAAACAACTGCCATAACCTCAATACCGTCCATCGCACCGCCGTAGCGGATTGCAAGACCGCTGCCAACACCGGAAATCATACCGCCAAAAAGAGCGCATAGGAGTAAATCCGTTCCCGCAAGGGGAGAGGCAATATTAACGTCAATTGGCAAAATATCGGTAATAAGCCAAGCCATAAGTGAATAAATTCCAACGGTATATATAGCATATACCGTAAAATGAACTCCTTGCTTTTTTAGCCCGTATAAAAACAACGGAACATTCAAAATAAGAAGAAAAATTGAAAGCGTAAGGTATTCGGGAGTAATTTGAGCAAGGAGCATTGATGTACCTGAAATTCCGCTGTCATAAAGCTTAACGGGACTTAAAAATACCGTAACACCGAAAGCGTTTATGATACCTGCAACAGTCAACAAAATGAAATTCTTAATTTTAAACTTTTTTACATTATGAAGTATTCTTTGTTTTCTTGATTCGTTCATATTCAACTCCTGTATAAAACTATTTGCGTTTGGTTAAACTACAATCATTATAACATATATGCAATTTTTTTGCAAATAAATGCAATACCCCGAAATTCTTAAAAAATTTCAAATTCTGACGTTTTCTATTGACTTTTTTGTCGAAAAAGGTTATAATAACTCAAAATTAAAAATATTCCGTGAGGGAGTAGCAAGCGCATTTTTGCGTAGTAAGTCAACATACTGACCTTTGGTCTGGCTTGTTTTAATTTGCGAGACTCATGTATCAGCTTTCAGGTGCTATACATGGAGTCTTTTTTTATGAGATTTTCCTGAGTATAGTGTAAAAGCTGTACTCGGGATTATTTTTTTGTGGGAGGAAATATAATGAATTTAAACTTTACTTTTTTCTTTAACAGCATTTTGCTCGGAATCGGACTTGCTATGGATGCTTTTTCGGTATCTCTTGCAAATGGTTTGAATGAGCCCAAAATGAAAAAAACAAAAATGGCAGGTATAGCAGGAATTTTCTCGGTTTTCCAGTTTGCAATGCCTATGATAGGCTGGATTTGCGTTTCTACCATAGCAAAGCAATTTGCAGCATTTGAAAAATTCATCCCCTGGATTGCATTATTCCTTCTCGGTTATATAGGAGGAAAAATGCTTTATGAGGGAATAAAAAACAAAGAAGCTGAAGTTGAAAAACAGGCTGTGGGATTCACAGCTTTCCTTGTGCAAGGTGTTGCAACCTCAATTGATGCCCTTTCAGTTGGCTTTACAATATCGGATTACAGCTTACTTGAAGCTGTTTTGGCATGCCTTCTTATTGGTATTGTTACTTTCTTTATCTGCTTTGCCGGTGTTGCCATAGGCAAAAAAGCCGGAACAAAGCTTGCAGGTAAAGCAGGAATTCTCGGTGGCGTAATTCTTATTTTCATTGGTCTTGAAATTTTTATCTCTAGTTGGTTTTAATTGCACATAATAAAACAGGAATGAATGTTCGTTTGTGGTTAATATAAAATGTTTTTTTAAGGGGAGAGAATTTTGAAAAAGCATCTTGCTAATATTGTGTCCGGAAGCAGAATTGCCGGAGCAGTTATTCTGTTCACATGCAATGACATCAGTACCTTATTTTTGATTGTATATGTTCTTTGTGGATTTACGGACTTAATAGATGGTCCCATAGCACGAAAAACAGGAAGTACAAGCACTCTGGGCGCATCGCTTGATACAATAGGTGATGTGGGAACTTATTTAGCACTCACAAAAATACTTGTTAAAAACAAGCTTGTTCCGAAATGGATTTTCTTTTGGATTTTAGGCGCCGGGCTTCTTTTTGGTGTGTGTTCTTTAGTATCAAAACGCAAATTTGATAAAATTTATCTTCCCCACACATATCTCGGAAAAATATTTGGTGGGGCAGTGTTCATTCTGCCCCTTGTGATGAAATTAATACCCGGTGAAATTTGGATGGCAGTTATTTGTACTATTGCTTCAATACATGTTGTTGAGCTGTTTATTATTCAAATCAAAAGCGAAACTGTCAAGGATTTTGTGCCGAATATATTCCATATAAATGAATAAAATAATTAAATAATAGAAATAAATACAACCGCAACTCCGATGTGATTGAGATGCGGTTGTATTTTATATATTTTTTAAGGTTTACGCTTTTTTCTTTGAAATAGCTTTAATAACAAGAAGAGTTCCTATCATAAGAACGAGGGCGATTGGAAGAACTATCATCCAGTTGGGAATGAAGCCTGCAATAACATAGCTTACTGCGGAAATGCCTGCAACTGTCATTGCGTAAGGCAACTGTGTTGAAACGTGGTTAAGGTGATCACACTGTCCGCCTGCGGATGCCATAATTGTTGTATCGGAAATGGGTGAGCAGTGGTCACCGCAAACCGCACCAGCCATACAAGCAGAAATTGAAACTATTGTAATTGGTTCGCCTGCACCGAATACGGAGAGAACAATGGGAATGAGAATGCCGAATGTACCCCATGATGTACCTGTTGCGAAGGAAAGACCAACTGCAATAAGGAAGATAATTGCAGGAAGAAGAGCCTGGAAGCCTGCTGCACTGCCTTCAACGAGTTGAGAAATGAAGATCTTAGCGCCGAGTGAGTCTGTCATAGCTTTAAGAGTCCAAGCGCAAGCAAGAATCATAATAGCAGGCACCATTGCTTTGAAGCCTTCGGGAAGAGATTCCATAAGGTCTTTGAAAGAAAGAACTCTTCTGCAAAGATAGAAAATGATAGTAATGATAATTGAAACTGCTGCACCATATGCAAGACCAACGGAAGCATCAGAGTTTGAGAAAGAATCAACGAAGCTTTCACCACTGAAGAATCCGCCGGAATAAATCATACCGATAACACAGCTAACGATAAGAATGATAATGGGAACGATAAGATCACAAACTCTGCCTTTTTCGTTAACAGCCATTTCTTCGATAGCCTGTGCTGTACCGCTTGTGAAAAGGTCGCCGTTTTCTTTTGCATTCTTTTCGTGCTTTTTCATAGGACCGTAGTCGAAGCCTGTAACTGCAAGGAAAATCATCATTGTAATTGTAAGAAGGGCATAGAAGTTGTAAGGAATAGCTTCAATAAAGAGTTTTATGCCACTTTCTGCACCGGCACTTCTTGCGAAGCCTGCAACTGCTGCTGCCCAGGAAGAAATGGGAGCAATAATACAAACGGGTGCTGCAGTAGCGTCGATTATGTAAGAAAGCTTTGCACGGGAAATCTTGTGGCTATCTGTAACAGGGCGCATAACTGAACCAACTGTAAGGCAGTTGAAATAGTCATCGATGAAAATAAGAACACCGAGAGCAATTGTTGCAAGCTGAGCGCCTTTTCTTGATTTAATATGAGCAGTTGCCCATCTTCCGAAAGCAGCAGAACCACCGGCTTTGTTCATCATAGCAACAAGAGCGCCAAGAAGAACGAGGAATATGAGAATACCCATGTTATAGGAGTCTGAAAGGTTTGCAATAAAACCATCACTTACAACGTGGACAAGAGTTCCTTCAAAATTACCGCCTGCATAAATTGCACCACCGACAATAATACCGATAACAAGTGAGGAATAAACTTCCTTTGTTATAAGAGCAAGAACAATAGCAATAATGGGAGCAAGCAATGCCCAGAATGTTGCATACTGGGGAATGGACTCACGAACTTTGTTGATTGCGGTATCAACGTTTGTTTCAAAATCGGGGTCTGCCTCGAGATTGTCAGCATAGCTGTCAACATAAGCGAGGGCGGAGTCACCGTCGGAGAGGTCATATTCAGTTTCGCCGACTGTGATAACTGAAGAAGCTTCTGCTACTGCTGCTTCATCAGCTGTTGCGGAACAAATTGTGCCGAGAGTGAACATAAAAATGCACATAATGAGCACCGCAAAAAATCTGCGTTTTCTTTGGTTTTTCATAAAACCATCCTTTCCGTATTTATCCGTATTTACCATAAAATACAAAATAATTGTATAATGACAGTAAAATTTTGTCAATATCTGTTATATTTTTAACATTTGTCATTTTAACCTAATATTTAAGGGAAAATTTTACTTTATAACTGATTGAAATCATTTTTATTTGTGATATACTGTTAAATGAAATAATCTGTACCTATTGGGTGCAGTTGAAAGGATGATATTATTATGGCAGAGAACAGATTTCTCGGCGAATATCCCGTAATCGGTATTCGACCCATTATCGACGGCAGACGCGGACCTCTCAAAGTTCGTGAGTCCCTTGAAGACCAGACTATGAATATGGCTAAAGCTGCTGCTGAGCTTTTCACAAAAAATCTTAAATATTCCAATGGCGAGCCCGTTAAAGTTGTTATCGCTGATACAACAATCGGTCGTGTTGCAGAAGCAGCCGCTTGTGCAGAAAAATTCCGTAAGGAAGGCGTTATGATTACTCTTTCCGTTACTCCTTGCTGGTGCTACGGTTCCGAAACAATGGATATGGACCCTGCTACAATCAAGGGTGTTTGGGGCTTTAATGCAACAGAGCGTCCCGGTGCGGTTTACCTTGCAGCAGTTCTTGCAGCTCATGCTCAGAAGGGTCTCCCCGCATTTGGTATCTATGGTAAAGATGTTCAGGATGCTGACGACACAACAATGCCCGAGGATGTTAAAGAAAAGCTTCTCCGCTTTGCAAGAAGTGCCGTTGCAGTTGCAACAATGAAAGGCAAATCTTATCTTCAGATTGGTTCTATCTGTATGGGTATTGCAGGTTCTTCAATTGATACAGATTTCTTTGAGGAATATCTCGGTATGCGCGTTGAATCCGTTGACGAGGTTGAAATCATCCGTCGAATGGAAGAGGGCATCTATGACGAAGCTGAATATCAGAAAGCTTATAAATGGGTAAAAGAAAACTGCAAACAGGGCTTTGATAAGAACCCTGAGTTCGTAAGAAAGAGCGATGAACAGAAAGAAAAAGACTGGGAATTCACAGTTAAAATGATGTGCATCATCAAAGACCTTATGAACGGCAACAAGAATCTTCCCGAAGGCAGAGAGGAAGAAATGGTTGGTCACAATGCTATTGCAGCAGGCTTCCAGGGTCAGAGGCAGTGGACAGACTTCTATCCCAATGCTGACTTTGCAGAAGCAATGCTTAACACAAGCTTTGACTGGAACGGCGCTCGTGAACCCTACATTCTTGCAACAGAAAATGATACACTTAACGGTGTAAGTATGCTCCTTATGAAGCTCCTTACAAACAGACCTCAGATGTTTGCAGACGTTCGTACATACTGGAGCCCCGAGGCAGTTAAGAGAGTTACAGGCTATGACCTTGAAGGAAAAGCTAAAGAATCACAGGGCTTTATTCACCTTATCAACTCCGGTGCTTGCTGTCTTGATGCGTGCGGTGAGGTTAAGGATGAAAACGGCAACGGTATCATCAAAGAATGGTACGATGTAACCGAAGAGGATATTAAGGCAATGAATGCTGCAACAGAATGGGCACCTGCCGACAACGGTTATTTCCGTGGCGGCGGATATTCAAGCCGTTTCTTAACACGTGCTGAAATGCCCGCAACAATGATTCGTCTTAACCTTGTTAAAGGCCTCGGACCAACAGTTCAGATTTGCGAAGGCTATACAGTTGCACTTCCCGATGAAGTTTCCGACATTATCTGGAAGAGAACTGACTACACATGGCCTTGCACATGGTTCGCTCCCACTCTTACAGGTAAAGGTCCTTTCACCTCTGCTTACGAAGTTATGAACCATTGGGGCGCAAACCACGGCGCAATTTCCTACGGTCATATCGGTGCAGATATTATCACTCTCTGCTCCATGCTCAGAATTCCCGTTTCAATGCACAACGTTGACGAAAGCAAAATCTTCCGTCCTGCTTGCTGGAACGCATTCGGTACTCAGGAGCTTGAAAGTGCAGATTTCCGTGCTTGCGAAGCTTACGGTCCTCTCTATAAATAAGAGTAAAAATTTACTCCTCTCGATTTCGGTCGGGAGGAGTTTTTTGTGTTTATGTTGAAACATTTATAACCTTTTTACCTTTCTTTTCTGCCGATGTTTTGAACTGATAAGCACCGCCAAAGGTTCGCGTTACATAAGTTACAACATAGTCGGATTTTTCCACCATCCATTTATTTCTGTATGAAATTGCAAATTTAGGCGGTTTAAGCTCAATACCCTCAGGGAAAAGAGTTTTCAATTTGCAGTCTGTTTTGTTATCGGGTAAATATGCCAGAACAATAAAGCAATTGATTTTATATTTATTTGATAGTTCAAAAAGCACATTTTGTACCATTTTATCAAAATTGCCGTTGTTTCCAACATAAAAGGTATTCACATTTTTGTTTTCTATTAAGTCTGTCAGAGTCGATATTAACTTCGGCTCGATTTCCTTTGGAGCATCAGCGTGACCGAAAAATGTGCAGGACATTTTATTCACCTCAATAAATATACCCACCGCCCATTGAAGCACGGTGGGTACTCTTCCGCCCTCTCTATAAGGTAATGCCACTTAGTTGATTAAAACCAAGGGTCTAAACGCGGCAACAAACTCGCGGCGTTTTTCAGTATGTTATATAGGAGTCGGTAAGATAACTAAATAAAATATACTTTGCTACAATTATAACTAAACAAAATAGATATGTCAATACATATAACTAAAATAAATAGGTAATATTGATATAAGTGTTTAGTATAATTATACACAAAGGCAGGTGAATTCCTTGGAGAAAAAAGATTTTTGTAACAGATTAATTGAGCTTAGAATGAATAAGGGTGTTTCTGCTCGCGATATGAGTTTGTCATTGGGGCAAAGCGCAAGTTATATAAACAATATAGAAAATGGTGTTAATTTACCATCGATGACAGTGTTCTTTTATATCTGTGAATATCTTGGTATTTCTCCTATGGAGTTTTTTGATACTGAAAATAACGATCCTACAAAATCAAAAGAGCTTTTAGATGCAACAAAGAATTTAAGTTCCGAACAATTAGAGCATCTCATAGCCATTGCAAAAGGCTTAAAATAAAAATTCTCCTCACGATTTTTAATTGAAGATCATGAGGAGTTTTGTTTATTTTAAAGCTATATTAACAACATTTTGGTAGTCCAAAACATCTATTTCTTCTGCAATTTCGCCGTTGGCGGCATAAATTTCATTAGTTGAGGGAGTTATTAAATCGGCAGAATACAGGGAAGCCAATGCCGCATCAAGAACATCGCAGACTCCGTCGCCGTCCAGGTCACCCTCAACAATTACCGTGTAATCACCCATATAATCTTCGCCGTCAAAAACGGTGAAAGTTGAGCCTGTTCCGAAATATGTATTATTTGAGTAAGAATTTGCAGTTAACGTTATTTCTTCGGGGGTTATAACAAGATTATCTGCGTTGTTGCATATCAATATCGATGTAAAAATGAGCTGATTGGGAAAATCAACTGTTGTTTCGCTGTCTTGCGGAGTTATGGTGGGGATTATAAAATCAATTCTGTTTTCAATACAAAATTTATGAGCAGTACTGCCTTTTTCACAAAGAACATAACCCGAAAAACCGTCAAATGCACCGTCTGCAATAACTGTAGTTGAGCTTTCAACAAAATATTTATAGGGCAAATTTTCGTTGGTAGCAACAAGAAATTTATCTATATAAAGTGCGCCGTTTTGCCAATTACTTTCGTTATTGTAAAATGAAGTTGCGTAAAATGAATTTGCACCAATATTGGTTACGGAATCGGGGATTTTAATATCAATAACATTGGAGCAGAGGGGATATATTCCGTCACCAATTCCAGTAACGGAAAAGCCGTCAACGGTTGAGGGGATTTCCAAACTACTTTTTCTTCCATTATATTTTGTTATTGTAATTCCGCTTTCGTTTTCAACATATTCAAAGCACAAAGAACCGCAGGAAGAGCAAACATTATTTTCGAAAGAATGGTCTTTAGGTGAATTTACGGCAGTTGTGATAATCTGTTCATCGCCTTTAAGGATGTTTAGCTCAGGGTTAGTGTAGCTGACAAATTCATAACAGCTTATATCAATGCTTACATCGGAAAAGGGCGATAAAACATTGTCATTTAATTTGAATCTGATTTGAACGAAGGGTTTGTCGGAAGAGCTTGCGGTATAGTCTTCGTCACCGCCATACATAAATATTATTCCGTGAACACCGTCGAGACCGGATATTTTTCCGCTTTCATAGATGCCAGAAATACTTTCTATTGGGTCGCCGTAACTGTCGGTTGTCATATACGGCTCACATTCAACAACATCTAAAACAGAGCTGTCATATTTAAAGCGAATTAAAGCGCCCGAAAAGGAAATTCCCTGTTTAAGATAAATAGTATATGTAATTGTTCCGTTGCAACTAAAACCATCTGTTGCAACACTAAAAAGTTCAGAAGCATTTGTAGCTTTCGCAGTTGGCAAATTGATAAAAACACCAATTGCTACCAAAACTGCTAAAATTAAAGAAAAAATTCTTTTCATCTGTAATTCCTCAAAAAGAAAGTTTATTGTTTGAATAATATAAGTATATAATATTTTTTGAGAAAGTGTCAACATAGTATTAGTATTTGCATTTTCTGTGTAATTGTTTTATACTTGAGTATGAAATGAGGTGTTTTTATGAAAAGAATTTTATGTATAATGCTTTCGGTTTTATTTATTATCAGTGCTATGCCTTTTGTTGCATTTGCAGTTCAGACTAATAATGTGACATATTATATCGATTCATTGGGCGGAGACAATTCAAATTCCGGTACAAGTGAAGATGAAGCTTGGAAGGATTTGGGCGGTTTCACAGGAGAACAGGCTCTTACAGCAGGTGTAAGCGTTCTTTTCAAATGTGGCGGAACCTATGACTTCAATGTAGAATTAACAGATATTATAGGTACCAAAGAAAATCCATTTGTGATTTCTTCTTATGGCGAGGGTGACAGACCCATTCTCACAACTCAGGCTAATGACGAAATTCTCACTCTTATAGACTGTTCCTATATTACAATATCAAATTTACAGATGGTTGCTCCCAACGGTGGCGGTGTCTGGATTGATACTCTTAACAGAACCTCCGAGGGTATCATTATTGACAATGTGTATTTCCACGGTATGCCCAACGGCAAAGTAAATGCAAGGGATGATATGTCAAACGGTGCGGCACCTGCGAGAGCTGCGGTTATGGTAAAAGGTCTGCCCGCTCGTTCAAGATATGCAGTAAACGACCTGACAATCACAAATTGCGAGGTTTATGATTGCGCCAACGGATTTATGATTTGGGGTTCTTGGAACGATGAACAGAATCCTTGGTGTGAAGAAAAAGATGCAGACCCTATTTATAACACGGGGCTTCTTATTGAAGGCTGCTATTTTCACGAAATGGATGCCGAAGCGATAATCGTAGGTATATGTGACGGCGCTTTAGTTACAAATTGCCGAGCTATAAACACCTGTCAGGGTGAGGGTGTCGATGAAAACGGCGAAATACTCTATTTCACAGCGGCTATGTGGTTCTGGGGCAGCGAAAACAGTACAATTGAATATTGCGAAATTGCAGGTCAGAAGAATTATGGTGATGGTATGTCCGTTGACTTTGATTCAGGGACAAATAACTGCACATATCAGTACATCTATTCTCACGATAATATGAGATTTATATGCAATAACGCGAAAGAAAGCCCCCAGAAAAATAACACAGTAAGGTACTGCCTTTCTGTAAATGATAATGGTGGCAGAAGTGCAATTGCATCAGGAAATGGCGAAGATAATTTCAAGTTTTATAATAATACTATAATTAACTGTGCAGATTTCCATGTGCGCTACCTTACAAACAGCTTTTTTGCAAATAACATAATCATTCCGGAAGATGGTTGCATTATGTATTTTAACAAGAAGGAAGAAAAGGTTGCGAATAATACATATACAAATAACTGCTATGCTTACACAATGAAGCGAAGCTTTGACCCTGACGCTATGAATTTAGTTCCCAATTTCATAGGCGGTGACGATGCAACCACAGCATATCAACTTACAGAGGGTTCCGCTCTTATAGGTGCAGGTATTAAAGTTGATGATGAATTGACCGTAGACTTCTTCGGCAATGAAATTACAGAGACAAATATCGGTTGCTATGGCGGTTCAGGTGAAAAAGCAACTGATGATTCCAAAGACACAGAAAACGAAACAGGTCTTGAAAGATTTAAACGATTAGCAAAAACAGCTCTGGAAACTCTCAAAAAAGAGATAATAAAAATAATTGAAGATATAGATGAGTGAGATTAAGTAATCGGAAATATAATATAAACAACCGCAACCCCTTATATATCAAGGAATTGCGGTTTCGTTATTTATCACTAATCTTCTTTTCAATGGTAATACAAGAAGATGTCAACATTCTTTGTATTCTTCCACAGAGGTTTCTGTATTTTTTGAAAGTTTCTTCGTCTATTGAGCTTGATGAAAATAAAAGTTTCAACCAACTTTCTGTTTCAACACATTCTTTTCGGGCAATTTTGAATTTAGAAAGCATATCGGGTAGACTTTGAGGATACTGTGCTTCGGTGATATTGGCAAATACACTTGAGGAAGATTTTCGAATTTGAAGAATTGTGTTTGAATTATCCTTTTTGTTATTTAAAGACTTACACAATTTTTCAATCTCAACCGCCAACTGTTCTGAATATTTCATTAACGGATTGTCTTTCATAAACTCACCTCTTGAAATAGTATAACAGAAACAAAAACTCAAATCAAGCGAAGCCAATCACGGCGTAGCCGTGTATGTAATCGCAACTTTGGTTGCGTATGTAATCCGTTGTAAAACGGAAGGTAATCATAATAAAATTATGTATGTAACCAATACGAAGGATTGCCTACACCAAGGTGATGCCATACGCCTTCGGCAATTACATACACGCTGAAGCGTGATTACATACTAATCCTTCGGATTGGATAAAAATAAAGCACCTGCTTTCGCAAGTGCTTTATTTTTGGTGCGGATGTTCATTACACAAGTAGTTCTCCGGCAATACATATTC
>CAZUZV010000035.1:0-76 GCA_964624385.1 uncultured Eubacteriales bacterium
TATATTCAGAATATATTGTAGGGGAGGGTCTTGACCCTCCCGAGAGTTGAGATTTCCGGTTTATTGTTACTTTTGG
>CAZUZV010000035.1:176-23980 GCA_964624385.1 uncultured Eubacteriales bacterium
TATATTCAGAATATATTGTAGGGGAGGGTCTTGACCCTCCCGAGAGTTGAGATTTTTGGTTTATTGTTGCGGGAGGGTCAAGACCCTCCCCTACATTATTATAAATAAACTATTGATAAAATTAAAATATTGTGGTAATCTAAAGTTACCACACAAAATTCAATATGGCTATGTATGCAGAAGTGGCATTTTTGTCTTATGGCAAAAGTGCGGACTTCTTTATTCGCATTTCTGTGTAGATAGCGATGAATTTTGTGTGGTAGCAAATCGAAGTTCCGCATTTTTCGGTGTGTGTAGCTTCGGTTGCACACACTTTTTTTATTTGGGGGGTGATGAGTGTATTAGCTTATTTTGGAAATAAGCGCTAACAAAAGAGTATCAATAAACTATTGTTTTATTTAAAAAGGAGAAGTATAAAAATGAAATACTGTGGAAATTGTGGTAAAGAAACTACTAAAAAAATCTGTCCACATTGCGGAAGTAAAGCCGGAAAAGAACATAATTACTGTGGTTGGTGCGGTAATGAAGTTGATAAAAACGCGGTTGAATGTCCTGAATGTTATGAAAAATTGAACGAAGGAATTGTAAATAAAATCGGCAAAATTTTAGGGGCATTTGTTGCAATTATTCTTTTGATTCTTGCATTTGGATATGCTTTAGATGGTGAGATTGCAAGAACAGTTTTGTTTGGTGTTAGTGGTTTTTTACTGTTACCTTTTGTTGGCAGTATCATCAAGAAACTTACATTTAAGAAAAAAGTTCAAAGAAAAATATTCTCAATTATCAGAGTGCTTGTTATTGTAGGCTTTGTTATTGGCGGATACAATATGATAGTAGAGCCGGGCAATAGGATTTATACAAGCGAAGCGACTGAAGCAGCACTTGAGGTATTCCATGACGAAGTTTCTTTAAAAAATGAAGAATCATTTGTATTAAACGATTCTACTGTTACATACAAAACTCCCTATGACGGAAACGAAGACCTTGCATATGTAGAGGTTGTTCTTGACTATTCAGCCCAAAACGGTTTTGGTGGAATGAATCGGGACACATACACAGTTGAATTGATTTTTAACTATTCCGATGGTTCATACCAGCCTGCATAATTGCCCGATAAGAAATTGTTTATAATTACATAAAATAAGAGGCGGAAAGTTCCGCCTCTTATTTCTTTGTTTTGATTATTGCTATAATTCATTGTAATTCTCATAAAAATCAGGCCTCTTGACTGGGGGTCAAGAGGCTTCGCGTAACTTTTACTCCTTAAATATAAATAAAATATAAAAAATATGAAAAAAAGTGAAAAATATTGAAAAAACACTTGCAAATTTTGAAATGATGTGATATTATATCCTTCGCTATCTGGGTGTGGCGCAGTTGGTAGCGCGCTTGACTGGGGGTCAAGAGGCCGGAAGTTCAAGTCTTCTCACTCAGACCAATAAAGCAGATAACTCACTTGAGTTACCTGCTTTATTTTTTTATTATTCAGCAACCACACTACATTGAGTTATGCCGTAGTATTCAAAGCATTTTAAAGTTTCCTTACTTATTCTCTCACCGCATACAACAATCGGTACTGCCGGTGGACAACCCACTGTAACCGCCGAAAGTATTCTGCCTTCGCATTCCTCTACGGGCAATATCTCCGAGGGGGAGAGCGTTGCCTCCCTTACGGACATAACCTTTTCTGCTTTTGTGAATTTTGGGGGTGTCAGGTTGTTTTGTTCCTTTTTAGAAATTGCGGAAAGAACCTCTTCTGCTCTTTTGAGTCCTGCCTTTGTTGTTTCGGGAGTGGGCATAAGCACAATGTAATCGGGGTCGCAGAATTCGCAGAAAATATTATTTTCTGAAAGAATATCTGCAAGCTCGGTTCCCGTGTAGCCATAGCTTTTTGTAGCTATGCAAAGCTTCATCGGTTCATCGCCGTAAAACCGAAAACCTTTTTCTTCAAGCCTTGCTTTCATTTCTGAAATCAACGGAAGAAAATCATTCAGCTTTTGTTTATAGCTTTCAAGATACAGATTACAAGCGTCTAAAGACTGCAAAATCAAATATGACGGACTTGTTGAACCGAAAAGCGCCAACGCATTTTTTACATCCTGAGGTGAAAAGTCGGAAACATTATTTGAAATGTGCAAATATGCTCCGCCTGTAACAACAGGCAAAGTCTTATGAGCGGAATCGCAACACAAATCTGCACCCAAATCTATGGGGTGACGGGATTCCTCGAGAAATTTCAGATATGCTCCGTGAGCGTTATCAACAACTAAAAAAATTCCATACTTATGGCATACTCTTGAAAGCCCCTCAATATCTGCGGTATTACCTAAATAATCGGGACTTGTAAGATATAATGCAATGGGTTTTTCTTCTGCGTTTTTTAAAGTCCGTTCAAGCTCTTCGGGGTTTATGTTGCAGGAAAGATAGGATTCTTCTTCCTGCGGGTACAACCACATTATATCAAAATCCAACAATACCCCGGCACTTATAAATGTTTTGTGGGCATTTCTTCCCGCGGCGATAATTGGCTTTTGCCCGTTTTTCTTCGCTTTCAAAAGAACAAGATACATCATAGCGCGGATGCACTGCGATGAGCCTTCGGTGGAATAATATGTAGGACAGCCGAATAAACGTGAAGCATTTTCTTCACTTTGCAGGATTATACCGCTTGGATTATATAAATCGTCCGCACCGTCAAATTCCGTTATGTCAAGATGCTCGAAGCCGAGAAAATCCGTCCCCTTGTGACCGGGCATATGCATACGTAAAGAGCCGTTTTCGGTGTATTTTTTTACAAAATCACAAATAGGTGTGTTCATAATCATTCACCGAGTGTTCTTGCAATTGCAACCATTATTGCGCATTCCATACGCTTACGGAAAAGCTTACAACCGCTTTCGTATACACCCGTAACAGAGCCGGTAGCGTGGTAAGCATTGGCAGCACAACCGCCCGAGCAGTAAAGCCTTGCCCAGCAATCCTTACATTCGGGGTGAGCGTAAACATTGCAGGCAGCAAACTGACCCTGGATTTCGTGGTTTGTTACACCGTCCCATACGTTACCTAACTTGAACTTTTCATCACCAACAAACTGATGGCAGGGGTATAAATCGCCCCAAGGAGTAACTGCCATATATTCTGTTCCGCTTCCGCAACCTGAAATGCGCTTATAGATACAGGGACCGCCTGTAAGGTCAATCATATAGTGGTAGAAGGTAAAGGGTTTGCCTTCTTTATCTCTTTGGAGCATTAATTCTGCAAGGTCCTCATATTGCTTCATTACAATTTCCAAATCCTCTTCTGTCAGCTCCGAGGGGTCACCGGGAGCGCAGACAACGGGCTCCATACTCAATTCGCTGAAGCCTAAATCAAGCATTTGCCGAATATCTTTAAGGAAATCGGGGTTAGCGTGGGTAAAGGTTCCGCGCATATAGTAGTTTTTGCCGTTTCTCGCTTCAACGAATTTCTGGAATTTGGGAACAATTTTGTCCCAGCTTCCGTTACCTGCATAGTCAACACGGTAACGGTCGTGGATTTCTTTTCTTCCGTCAAGGCTGAGAACCACGTTACTGCATTCCTTATTAGCAAACTCAATAACATCATCGTCAACAAGAACGCCGTTTGTTGTAAGAGTGAAACGGAAGTTTTTGTTATGCTCTTTTTCTATGCTTCTTGCATACGCTACAAGGTCTTTAACAACCCCGAAATTCATAAGGGGCTCACCGCCGAAGAAGTCAACCTCAAGGTTGTGACGGCTTCCTGAATTTTCAATGAGGAAATCAAGGGCGCGTTTGCCTACCTCAAGGCTCATAACATCTCTTTCGCCGTTGTATTTTCCCTGACTTGCAAAGCAATAGGCACAGTTTAAGTTGCAGGTGTGGGCAATATGAAGGCACAATGCCTTAACAACACCTGCGGTTTTCTGCTTTAATGTTCCTGCCATTGCTTCAAAGGTATCGGGGGCGAAAAGCTTGCCGGAATCCTTTAAGCCCTGCACCTGAGCATAACACTCGGCAATATCTGACTCGGTAATGTCTTCGCGGTCTGCATATTTTTCGCCGATAGCCTTTAAAACATCCTCTTTACTGTTATCCTCGAACATAGCAATGATGTCAAAAGCTACTTCATCCACCACGTGTATAGCACCCGAGCAGACATCCAGCACAATATTGTAGCCACCTTGCTTGTATTGATGAATCATAATCGTATCTCCTTCACGAAAAATGCCGCCCTCATCGGCGGCATTTCGTCTTTTGTAGATTAATTACTTGCTTTCCTTAACGCTTTCGCATTCCTGGTTTGCAATACCGCAGCTGGTTTTGCAAGCAGACTGGCAAGATGTCTGGCATTCGCCGCAACCGCCGTTCTTTGCACTTTCACACAAGTTACGTGTTTCAATTGTTTTGATGTGTTCCATGAGAAAGTCCTCCATAAATTTTTTTCGTATTTAGTTTATCACAGTATAATTTCCATGTCAATCATATTTTTAAGCAATTGTTGCCCTAAAGTTAACAGAAAGAGTATTTGTTTTTCAGGTGTTGTTGTGTTGTCCTTTTGAATAGAATTTATTAATAGTTAAATGAAAGGACGATATTTTTGAACTTAATGTCAAATACCTCCCCATTGACTTTGTCAGCAATTGCCCTTACCCTTGCGGTTGTTTTTGTTAACGGCTTAACTGATGCTCCAAATGCAATTTCAACGGTTACGGTTACAAGGTGTATGAAATTAAAATCAGCACTCTTAATGTCGGCAATATTCAATTTTTCAGGTGTTGCGGTTATGAGCGCGGTGAATAATTCGGTTACCGTGACAGTTGCCAATACAGTTAATTTCGGAGATGATTTTTATTCTGCTTCAATTGCACTCTCTGCCGCACTTTTCAGTATTGTTTTCTGGGCGGTGCTTGCCTGGTATTTCGGTATTCCCACCAGCGAAAGTCACGCTCTTATTGCGGGACTTTCAGGTAGTGCAATTGCAATTAACGGTGGACTGTCGGGTGTAAATGGGGAAGAGTGGATTAAAGCGGTAAAAGGGCTTTTCACCTCTTGCTTGTTTGGTTTTGTTGTTGGGTTTATTATATGTAAATTGATAATAATCCTTTTTAGGAATATAAAAAGGAATAATGCAGAAAGGTTTTTCAAACTCGGGCAGATTTTTGCCGCTGCAGGAATGAGCTTTATGCACGGCGCTCAGGACGGACAAAAATTTATTGCAGTTTTAATGCTTTGTATGAATTTTTCAGGCAACATAAAAAACGAAACATTTCAACCTGATTGGAAGCTTATTTTGCTTTGCTCCGTTGTTATGGCTTTAGGAACAATGTGCGGTGGCAAAAAGATTATAAAATCCGTCGGAATGGATATGGTGAAATTAGAGAAATATCAAGGCTTTTCTGCAGACCTTTCTGCTTCGCTTTCTCTTTTGTTAAGTACGGTTTTGGGCTTCCCCGTTTCCACCACCCACGCTAAAACTACCGCAATGATGGGCGCAGGTGCGGCAAGAAGTATAAAATCCCTTAATCCGTCAGTTATAAAAGAAATTGCATTAACTTGGCTTTTAACTTTCCCCGGGTGTGGAGTTATCGGATTTGTTGTGACTAAAATATTTTTGAGAATATTTTAGTCAAGTTGCAAGTTGAAAGTGGTAAGTTTCGGGGAAACTCCGTTTCCAAATATTATATAGCTTCTCAAACAAAAACTTTTAAAAAAAAGATAACCATTATGTCATAAAATAATTATTCAGAAATATAAATTTTAGCTTTGAATTTTATTGTGTTGTTGCAGACTCGGCATTACGAATTATAGTGCCGACCGCAGGTCCCAAAACTTGCCACTTGCCATTTGCAACTTGCAACTAAAAAAGACGGCTTTCGCCGTCTTTTTTAATAGTCTTTTCCCCAATTTTTACGATTATAGAACTTCTTATCGTGCAAGTTCTTTTTCTTTCTCTCTTTTTTATACTGCTTTTTCTCTTTGTGAGTCATTTTGAACTTGAATTTTCTTTCTTTAACTTCTTCGCAAAGGGGAGTTGCAAGACCGCTGAGAGCTCCGTTAATTTCAGTTGCAGAAAGAATTACAATGTCCTTGTCCTTGGGAAGAGTGATTTGGGTTTCACCATTCAAATTAATTTCAACCCAGAAGAAATACATTGACTTAGCGGTAACATCTTCGAAATCCTTGTGGCAATGAGTGAATTCGAAAGCTACCTTGCAATCTTTGATTCTTGCAGTTTCTTTGAAATCATACATATCCCAGCGGGCAGGTCTTTCGAATGCATCGGGAATGAATTTTTCAGTAACTTCTTTTCCGACTTTAAATTTAGCCTTTTTGTCACCGTCAATGGAGTTGCAAAGAAGAATAAGCTTTGTTGCGCCGTTATTAACAGAGATTTTCTGTCCCTTGCAAACAATTGCGTTTTTGCCTTCTTTTTTTATTTCAAAGTCAACACCGCCGAAGGTAAAGCTGTCGGGTGTGATTTCGTATGGAATTGTATATTTGAAATCACCCAACTTGCCCTGCTTTGTAATCAATTGTTTATTGAGTTTTAATTCAATGGGAGTTGAAACTGTCTTTTCTGTGTTTAGTATACTGTTTTTAAGTGTAAGTGCAAAGGATTTGATTTCATAGGGCTTGAAATCAGCTACAAGCTTTCCGTCAACAAGCTTTGCTTCACCGCGGTACTCTTCACTTGCATAAACTTCTCTTGCGCTTTCAATTCCGTTACCTAAAGTAAGAGTGAAGTTTTCCGCATTTTTATTTGTACCCTCGCCAAGACGGACGATGATTTCATCGCTTTCTTCTGCTTTTTTCATAGCGCGGATGATAATATCATTTGTTGAAACGCTACCGAAGGAATATTCAGTTCCGAGAGCGCCGTCGTGCTTGTCGCAAACTACTGCGCACATGGGTTGAGTGAAGATTCTTGCCTGAAGCTGAGTATCTGCACCGACTTTTCCCTCGTGGCTGAAAATACCGAAGGAATATCTGTTAAGACCCAAATCCATCATGGACTGCATTGAGTCGATTCGGTAGTTGCCCTTAGGTGTGTGAACAACTGTAAGGCGGAGGGTGTTGTTATCAAATTTATCCCAGCCATATTTGCATTCGCTGATAACGGAAACGCCGTATTCACCGCTTTTATCGGTAATATCTGCCCATTTCTGCGCAGGCACTTCATAGAGCTGTTTTGTCATATTGCCGCGCTCAATTGCACCAAGTCCAAGGTCATAAAGTGCTTTTTCATTGTCAGCAGTAAATGAGAAAATGTTTTTAGTCATTGTCTGAAGTGACTGCCATTCAATTTCGGAATAAACCTCAACTGTTTCGCCGCCGTCAGAAAGAGCAATTATATTTGTGAATGTGCTTCTGTCATCTTTTTGTGTAACCTTATAGGCAACCCTTGCAGCGCCCTTTTCAAGCTCTTCAATTTTTACAAGTTTGGGTGTTCTGTCAGGCTTTTTGTTTGCCTCGTCAAAATTCATTTCCCAGGCGGGCCAATCCCAAGAGCCTGTGTAGTTGAAAAGACCGATTTCAACGGGTGCTTTAAGAATTTCTTTGCTATTCAATGTTTTATCAACAATTGAGCAAATATCGCCGTTGTTGTTAAGCTTTACAACATATTTGCCGTTTTCAAGAGTGTTGCTATCAATGGAGATTTCACTCTCAACAGAGCAGGGTGAGTTGCTTTCACGAATATCATAAACCTTTGTACCGAGACTCTTTATATCGGCAATAAAGGTGACTTCGGTTTTGCCGTCAGAGAAGCTTTTGGATTGACTCTTGACCTCTGTTTCACCATCATAAACTTTAACATAATCAGCAGAAATACCCTCAAGACGTACTGTAACCGCACCGTGTCTGTCTGCTTCAATGGGGTTGTATACCATAACGGGAGTGCCTTTGCAGGTATCTGTTTTCATAAGTGAAGCTACAGAAGAAACTGCGCCCTCAAGCTCACTTTGGAACTGATTCATTGAAACATAAAGGTCGTTCCAGGAACGCTTATAAACACGCTGGCAGGATGTACCGGGCATATCGTCGTGGAAATGGTGGGAAAGAACTCTTTTCCAGGAACGGGTGAGACTTTCTCTGTTGTAGTCGTATGTACCCAACCAATCACCGAGAACCGAACCGCGTTCTGCCATATCTGCAAGCTCTTCTGCGCGTCTGTTCCAACGCTTGCTCATTACTCTTGAAGTGTAACCGCCGATAGCGTGCTCGCTCATAACAAGCTCTGTTTCCCATACGGGAAGCTTTTCTTTTTGTTCGGGAGTTAGTTGTTCTTCAATATCGCGGTAATATTGGTCAGCGGTTGCGGCAATAACTTCGATATCACTTTCGCTGTTTTTATTGATTTCCTGCTCAACGTATGCAACGGATTTTTCTTTAGGTGCACCGCCTCGGTCACCTGTACCGTGGAAAACAGTAGTCCAAGGAAAGTCATACTGTTCATTTTCTTTGAATTTTTCCTCCATAAAATCCCAATCGCGAAGCTTTTCAAGGGATTTGCTGTAAGAACCAAGCTTCAAGGTTGTGTAAACCTCGTTGCCGTCAACACCGCGCCATCTACCTGTATCAAAAGGCACTCCGTATGCACCGCCCCAGCTTAATTTCTGGGTGGTGAAGCCTTTTAAATTGGCGTGACGCATTACACTCGGAAGCGCCCAACCGAAGCCGAAACAGTCGGGAAGATAAATGTCGCAGGAGGTTTTGCCGAATTTATTACGGAAATAGGAATTACCTATAAGAATATTTCTGAAAAGCGCTTCGGGAGAAGGAACATTAACATCGCCGTTTTCAAAGGCAGAACCGCAAACATTCCAACGGCCTTGTTTTATGTATTCAGTCATTTTCCTGAACTGCTCGGGGTAGTATTCCTCCATAAGCTCATATCTGTATGAACCCTCAAAGTTGAATTTGTAGGTAGGGTATTTTTCAAGTAATTTAAAGTTTTGCTCGAAAGTATCATTAATATATTCATCAATACTTTCTTCCAAATCCCAGCTCCAAACAGTGTCAAGGTGAGCTGTTGCAATTGTATAAATCTTTTTCTTTCCCATAGGTGCATCTCCCCGTGAAGCCAAAATATATGTAGAATTATATAATACTCTCTAAAGGTTTGCAACAGTTTTATATGTGAAAAACTTCCAAATATTCAAGGATTTTTTTGGCATTACAAATGTTTTAAAAATGTTGAAATATGTTGCAAAAGAAATATAATAGAATGTGAAGATTTCTGACCGAAAGGAAGGCTTTTATATGGAAAAAACAATAAGACTCGGAATAATAGGTTGTGGCGGTATAGGTAACAGTAAGCATCTTCCCGCACTAAAAAAAGTGGAGGGTGTTGAAATTGTTGCTTTCTGCGATATTATCAGAGAAAGAGCAGAAAAATCCAAAGAAAAATTCGGAACTCCCGATGCAAAGGTTTATGAGGATTACAAAGAGCTTCTCAAGGATGAAAGCATTGATGTTGTTCATGTTTGTACTCCCAACCGTTCTCATAGCTTCATTACAATAGATGCTCTTGAAGCAGGTAAGCATGTTATGTGCGAAAAGCCCATGGCTAAAACCTACGAGGAAGCAAAGGCAATGTGTGAAGCTGCCGAAAGAACAGGTAAAAAGCTTTCTGTCGGCTACCAGAACCGCCAGACTCCCGAAAATCTTTATGTTAAAAAATGCGCCGAAAACGGCGAGTTCGGTGAGATTTATTACGGTAAAGCGCTTGCTATCCGTCGCCGTGCAGTTCCTACCTGGGGCGTTTTCCTTAACGAATATGAGCAGGGTGGAGGTCCTCTTATTGATATCGGTACACACGCTCTTGATATGACACTTTGGGTTATGGATAACTATGAGCCCGAAATGGTTGTGGGTCAGACCTTCCGCAAGCTTGCTGACCAGGAAGAGCAGGGTAACGCCTGGGGTAAATGGGACCCTGAGGAATTCACGGTTGAAGATTCTGCTTTCGGCTTTATAAAAATGAAAAACGGTGCGGTTATTAACCTTGAATCAAGCTGGGCACTTAATATTGCAGAGCCTAACGAGGCTTGCTATATGGTTTGCGGTGATAAAGGCGGAGCTGATACACTTGATGATAAAGCCCGTATCAACTACATAAAAAATCAGCGTCAATGTATAGAAATTCCCAACCTTGAAGCAGGCGGTGCGGCATTCTTCGAGGGTCAGAAGGATGGCTCTCCTGCAGAAATGGAAGCATCTTCATGGATTAACGCTATAAGAACCGATACAGACCCCGTTGTTTTGCCCCGTCAGGCTCTTTGTGTAACACGCATATTAGAGGCAATCTATGAATCAGCTAAAACCGGTGCACCTGTATATTTTAATGATTGATAAGGAGAAATAAAATGAAATTCGCAGTACAGCTTTATTCCGTTCGTGACCATATTAAAGACGGAAAAGATATGATAGATATTCTCGGAAAAGTTAAAGAAATCGGATTTGACGGTGTTGAGTTTGCAGGCTATTTCGGACTTTCTGCAGAAGATCTCCGCGCAAGATGTGAAGAATTAGGTCTTGAGGTTGTGGGTAGCCATATGGGTCTGGATGATTTTAAACCCGAAAACCTTGAAAAAACACTTGAATACGGTAAAGCCCTCGGTGCAAAATACCTTGGCGTTGGCGGTGCGCCTCACTCAACCTATGAGGAAGCGAAGAATACAGGTGACGTTCTCGGCGCAGCAGGTGTTAAGGCGCGTGAAATGGGAATGGATACATATTATCACAATCATACAGAAGAATTTGAAGACCTTAAAGACGGCAAAAATGCAATGGACATTATTTCCGAAAATGGTTGTAAGCTTGAAGTTGATACATATTGGAGCTTCTGCGCAGGCGTTGATAACAGCAAATATCTTCCCGAAAATAAAGATAAAATCGTTCTTGTTCACATTAAAGACGGTGTTAACCGAAAGCCTATGGCTCTCGGCGAGGGCGAAAACGATCTTCAAAAGGTTGTTGAGGGTGTAAAAGCTATTGGTTTGGATTGGGTAATCCTTGAAAATGATGACCCCGTACCAACAGGACTTGAAGACATTTCTCGTAGTTTTATTTGGTTGAAAAACAATTTTTAATGAGGTAACAGAAAATGAAATTAGGCGTTCTTACAAATTTATTAGGCACAGTTTCCCTTGAAGAAGCATTGAAATATTTTAAATCCCTCGGTCTTGAAATGGTAGAAATCGGTTGTGGTGGATTCCCCGGAAAAGCACACGCCGACCCCGATATCCTTCTCAATGATGACAAGGCATTGGAGGATTTCAAAGCACTTCTTAAAAAATATGATGTTGAAATCAGTGCTTTGAGCTGTCACGGTAACCCTGTTCATCCCAACAAGGAAATTGCAAAAAGCTTTGATGAGGATATGAGAAAAGCGGTTCTTCTTGCAGAAAAATTAGGTGTTCATCAGATTAATACCTTCTCAGGTTGCCCCGGTGATTGCGAAAGCTCAAAATATCCCAACTGGGTAACCTGCCCTTGGCCCAATGATTTCGGAGAGATTCTTGATTATCAATGGAACGAGGTTCTTATTCCTTATTGGAAAGAATTTGTTAAGTTCAGCACTGCTCACGGTGTTGATAAAATCGCTCTTGAGCTTCATCCCGGTTTCTGCGTTTATAATACAGAGAGCCTTTTAAAGCTTCGTAACGCTGTTGGTAAGGAAATCGGTGCAAACCTTGACCTTTCCCACCTTATCTGGCAGGGTATGGACCCCGTTGCAGTTATTCGTGCGTTGGGTAAAGAAGCTGCAATTTTCCATTTCCACGCAAAAGATACAAAAATTGATGCTATTAATACTGCGGTTAACGGTGTTCTCGATACAAAATCTTATGCGGATGAAATTAACCGTTCCTGGATTTTCCGTTCTGTAGGCTTCGGTAACGGCGAAACCTATTGGCGTGATGTTATCAGTAATCTTCGTATGGTTGGTTATGATTATGCAATTTCAATTGAACACGAAGACTCTCTTATGAGCCAGAACGAAGGTCTTGAAAAAGCGGTTGAGCTTCTTAAAAAATGTATAATCAAAGAGGGGCTTACAGACGCTTGGTGGATATAAGTTCGCTTTGCTCACAGTGAAGAGTGAAAAGTGAAGAGTGAAGAGGTAGAGTTTATAATGGATAAAATTAATGTTGTTGTAGTCGGCTACGGCGGAATGGGCGGTTATCACGCCGACAAAATTAACGGTTTTGAAAATTTTAATCTTAAAGGCATTTATGACATAAAGCCTGAAAGATGCGAGTATGCTGAAAGTAAGGGCTATTATGCCTATCCCTCATTTGAGGCTGTTCTTGAAGATGAAAGCGTTGAACTCATAGTTTGCGCTACATATAATGACGTGCATAAAGACATAGCAATACGCGCTATGAGAGCAGGCAAAAATGTCATTTCCGAAAAGCCTGTAACCCTTTGCTCAGAGGAGCTGGAAGAGATAATTGCAGTTGCAAATGAAACAGGCAAGCTTTTCACTGTTCACCAGAACAGACGTTGGGACAATGACTACCGCACCATAAAGAACATTCTTGATAAAAATGAGTTGGGTCCCGTTTTTTCAATTGAATCAAAGGTTTACGGATCTCGCGGTGTTCCTTCCGGTTGGCGTGAAGAAAAGGAGCATGGCGGCGGTATGGTGCTTGACTGGGGTGTTCATCTTCTTGACCAGATGCTTATGCTCAATGAGGGTAAAAGAATTGAAAGCGTTTATGCTACAATAACCAATATAACAAATGCTGAGGTTGATGACGGCTTCCGCACTATAATCAGATTTGAAAATGGACCCGAATGTCTTGTTGAAGTTCTCACTAATAACTTTATTGAAGCACCCCGTTGGTATATGGCAGGAGAAAACGGCACTGCAATTATCAGAACATGGGATATTGAGGGTGAAATCGTTAAAATTAAAGATTGGGAAAAGATGGATGCGGTTCCCGTGCAAATGGGCGCAGGTATTACAAAAACAATGGCACCAAGGACCCCTGAAACTATTCAGAAATTCCCTCTTGAAGTGGTTAAGGTTGAGTGGGCAGATTATTATAACAATATCTATGATGTGCTGAGAAAAGGCGCAAAACCTTTGATTACTCACGATCAGCAACGCAGACTTATGAAGCTTATGGAAGCAATTTTTGAGTCTGCGGAGAAAAATGCAGTTGTTTCTTTCGAATAATTTTATCGGTTTTTCCCAAATAATTTTATCGGATTTTCTCAAAACCCTTGCAATTTTTTTCTATAAATGGTAATATATAAAAAACTGTCATTGAAAGGACGGAAGAAATATGAAAAAAAGAGTGTTGGCTACAATACTTACAGTATGCCTTCTTTTTAGTGCTTTAGCTTGTGTAGCAGGCGCAGCATCTGTTGAGGTTGGAGAAATTATTACAAGTGTGAGAATATGTCCCGGCAAAGTTATTAATTCCGATGTTATAGCAGAGCCTGAAATAAAAGGTTATCCCAAGGGAAGCGGTTGGGAAATTCAGACTGAGGACGGTCTGTGGATTCCTTATGACGGTTCAGCTATCGGAGAAAGACAAACGGATTTCAATTTGAGATATTTTACAGTTGATTATTCCGATAATTATGTTTATTCAAATGTTTGTGCTGTCAGAGTTGCTCACAATCCTATAGGAGACTATCAGTACAACGGTACTGACCACTGGAGAGCTTGCGACGATTGCGGTGGTCAGGCTGAAAAAGATGGACATACACATCTTGCAGGAGAAGCAACCGCAGCAGATAAGGTTTGCAGAGTTTGTGGACACGTAAGAACATCTCAATACACAGGTATCCTTGCATTCATTGAGTGGATTATGGCTCTTATAGGTTCGCTTTTAGGTTAATATTGTTTTTTAAAAAAGAAGCCTTTATAGGCTTCTTTTTTGTTGCTATACTCTTGTTTTTCTTGACAAAGATTGCATATTGGTTTATATTTAAATGAGTATTTAACATAATATATAAAGGAGTGTGACACAGTAATGGATTCAGGCAGTAGCGGGCATGGGCGAAGTTGCATTGATATTAAAACAGCGATAAAGCGGTCTGATGAAATTACCGGCCGTTAACACACCTAAGCTGCTTTGGCAGTAATAAGGACAGCGGAAAAGAAAAATTCTTTTCGGCTGATGTGTCTTTTTGTCGCTGAGTCGCAGGACTCAGTTTTTTTATTTGCGTTTCACCCTCCATTCTGCAAAACAGAAAAAAGGAGGCAGGAAAATGACAAAAGAAGTTTTTGAAAGATTATTGCTTGAAAAACAGTATAAAGCAATAAAAAGTATTTTCGATACAATGAATCCCGTTGATACCGCGTTGCTTCTTCCGGAGTTTGAAGAAAAGCAGATGGTTATGCTTTTTCGGTTGATTCCCAAAGAAAACGCGGCAATGGTGTTTACCTATATGGAGCCTGAGCAGGTGCAGGTGCTTGTGGAGGCTTTTACAGACAGCGAGCTTAAGTTTATTATGGACGATATGTTCATAGATGACGCAGTTGATGTAATTGAAGAAATGCCTGCAAATGTGGTTGAGAGAATGCTCTCTGTGGCAGGAGATAAGAGAGCGGCGATTAACACGATTCTCAACTACCCCGAAGACAGTGCGGGAAGCATTATGACTTTGGAGTACATCAGTTTGCATCCTTCGATGACAATTGGAGATGCACTTAAAAAGATAAAATCCAGAGGCGAATATTCCGAAACGGTTAACGTCTGTTATGTTATTGAAAAACACCGGCTTTTAGGTACAATAACCGCAATGGACCTATTAACTTGCGATGATGATGAGTTAATAAGCGATGTTATGGAAGAAAATCCCGTAACAGTTAAAACATTGAGCGACAAGGAAGAGGTTGCTCAGCTTTTTAACAAATATGACGTGGTTTCCATTCCCGTTCTTGATAACGAAAGCTGTATGGTGGGTATCGTTACCTTTGACGATGCTATTGACGTTATTCAGGAAGAGGCGGAAGAGGACTTCCAAAAAATGGCGGCTATTGCTCCTAATACAGATAAGCCGTATTTGAAAATTTCTGCAATAGAGTTGTGGAAGGGCAGAATACCCTGGCTTATTCTTCTTATGCTTTCCGCAACATTTACAGGAATAATAATATCTTCTTTTGAAGATGCCCTTTCCAAGCTTGTTGTGTTGACTGCTTTTATTCCCATGCTTATGGGTACAGGCGGTAACTCAGGTAGCCAGGCTTCGGTTACAGTTATTCGCGGACTTTCCTTAGGGGAAATTGAAGTAAAAGATGTTTTCAAAGTAATGTGGAAAGAGCTTCGGGTTTCAATCCTTTGTGGAGTTTCTCTTGCAGCTGCTTGTTTTATCAAAATAATTTTGATTGACGGACTTCTTCTTAAAACTCCGGGAATTACAAATAATGTTGCGCTTGTGGTTTCCTTGACTTTGTGCTTAACGGTTATTTGCGCAAAGTTCATAGGTTGCGTTCTGCCGATAATAGCCAAGAAGCTGAAGCTCGACCCTGCGGTAATGGCAAGTCCCTTTATAACAACCATTGTTGACGCAGTTTCTTTGCTTGTTTATTTCGGAATAGCAAAAACTGTTTTACCGGAATTAATGTAAATTAAATTTTTAGAGGTTAATATGAAATTAAGATTTAAAAAAGGAAAAATCAGAATAATGCAGGTCAGCGACCCGCAGGATTTACAGTTTGTAAGACCTACAATGCTTCGTATGCTTAACAAGGCTTATGATACATTGAACCCCGACCTTATTGTTCTTACAGGGGATAATATTCTCGGAAATCACCTTTGCGACGCACGAATCGGTTCAAGAAAGGTTATTAAAGATAAAGAGGGCGAAGCCGAGGCAATGAGAATTGCTATTGATAAGGTTGTTGCACCCATTGAAGAAAGAAAAATTCCTTTCGGAATGATTTACGGAAATCACGATGATATGAACCGCATTACGAAGGACGAACAAGCAGATATGTATAGAAAATACAGCTGTTGTCTTGGCCTCGATGACGAAACCTCTCCCGATGTTGCAACATATAATTTACCCATTTATTCCGAAGACGGCGAGAAAGTTAGATTTAACCTCTGGATGATGGATTCTGCCTGGAAAGATAAAGCGCTTGATAAGTGCTTTTCCCTCGTTAAGCCTGAAGCAGTTGATTGGTATAAAAAGAAAAGTGCGCAGTTAAAAGAGGAGAACGGGGGAACGCCCATTCCTTCATTGATGTTCCAACACATTCCCATGGTTGAAACCTTTGAGCTTACAGAAGAATGTTCAAAAAATGACAAGGGTGCAATAAAAACTCCCGACGGAAAATACATTAAATTGAAAGATGAATGTAAGGGCGTTATGGGAGAGCATCCTTGCGTTGTGGACGAAAAAACGGGTCAGCTTGAAGCTATGAAAGAATGTGGCGATATCAAGGCAGTTGTTTTCGGTCATGACCATTGTAACTGCTTTGAGGGTGTAGTGGACGGTATTAATTTTGTACAGACTGCCTGCGCTTCTTTCCGTTGCTACGGTACGAGAAACCGCGGTGTCAGAATTTTTGATATTGACGAAAAAACAGGCGATTACGAAACTAAATTTTATACATACAAAGAGCTTATGGGCAACGGCATTTTAAATGAACTTGCTTTTATTTGGGATGCAGACGGAATGCTGAAACAAAAAATTGCTCTTATAGCAGGCGGAGTTGTCGGCATCGGTGCTGTTATAACTGCAGTTGTTAATTTGTTAAAATAATCTTTTATAAGTTGACATAAAACCCAAAAGTAATGTATAATTATACCAGAATTTGAAAAGTGGGGTATTACAATGGCAGGATGTAATGTTATTGCTCACAGAGGTGCAAACATAGTTGCACCACAAAATACAATTGAAGCTTTTAAAATGTCTATGGAAATCGGTTGCGACGGTTTTGAAACAGACATTCATTTAACAAAGGACGGAGTGCCCGTTGTTTGTCATAACTTTACAATTGACGAAACCTCAAACGGTACAGGTGCGATTAAAGATATGACCCTTGAGGAGCTCCGTGAATTTGATTTCGGTAGCTACAAAGGTCCTGAATATGCAGGCGTTAAAATTCCCACTTTAGACGAGTTTTTGGAATTAAGCAAATTAATGGGCGATAAAATGAAAGTTCTCGACATTGAGCTTAAGAGCGAGCATTTTGGTGAAGCGGGAACGGAGCTTGCGGAAAAAACAATAGATGCAGTTAAAAATCACGGACTTTTTGATAAGCTTCTCATTTCAAGCTTTGATCCCGCTATTCTTGTTGTTTGCAAGAAAATAGATAAGAATTGCAAAACAGGTATTCTTTACGCTCCCGATAAATTAATCGGTATGAAAATTGCTCCGAGACCTGTTGCATTTGCAAAGGAAATCGGTGCAGATGCTTTGCATCCTTACTATATACTGGTATCTCGTCTTTATGTTGAAAGAGCTCACAGAGCGGGGCTTCAGGTTAACCCTTGGACTATCAACAAGGAGCATATTGCAAAAAAACTTATAAAATACGGTGTTGACGGACTTATTACGGACGATTCTGCACTTATGAATACACTTTTAGGGAAATAAATTATAGTTTCTATGAACGATATTTTTAAATCATTGCGCACTTGGGTGGAGATAGATCTTGATGCACTCAAGTGCAATTTTGACGCTGTCAGGAGAATGCTTCCTGAAAATATGAAGATTTTGACTGTGGTCAAAGCTAATGCTTACGGTCACGGTGCTGTGGGTGTGTCAAAATTTCTTGAGGATAAGGCGGATTACTTAGCCGTTGCCGCAACTGATGAGGCAATAGAAATTCGTAAAAGCGGAGTTAGTTGTCCCATTCTCGTTTTGGGGCACATTCCCTATGGTGATTATGACAATATCGTAAAATATAATATTACACCAACAATTTCCGATTTTTATGAGGCAGAGCTTTTATCAAGAGCGGCAGAAAAAGCTGATGTAATTGCACCGCTTCATATTGCGGTGGATACGGGTATGAACCGAATTGGTTTTGCTTGTGATGATGCTTCCATAGAGGAAATTAAGAAAATAAAAACACTTTCCGGTGTCAGAATAGAGGGCATTTTCAGCCATTTTGCAGCGGCAGATACGGCAGACAAGACCTACACGAAAATGCAGTCGGAAAAATTTGATGCTTTTGTCAGCAAGCTGTCCCATGAGGGTGTAGATATCCCCATAAAGCACCTTTATAATTCTGCCGCAATTGCGGATTTGGAGAAAAAATATGATATGGTGCGAGAGGGTATAATTCTTTACGGCTTAAAGCCTTCCGACGAGGTTGAGTTCAATAATATAACTGTACCAAAGCCTGTTATGTCTATGAAAACCCGAGTGGTTCAGGTGAAAACCTTACCTGCAGGGGTAAGCATCAGCTACGGTTGCACATATACTACCGAAAAAGAAACAAGGGTTGCAACCCTTTGCGCAGGCTATGCCGACGGAGTTACGCGAGTCCTTTCCAATAACGGTGAGGTGCTTATAAGAGGCAAACGTGCAAGGATTATAGGCAGAGTATGTATGGATCAGTTTATGGTCGATGTGACAGATATTCCTGATGTTCAGGCGGGTGATACCGCAACAATTTTCGGAACTGACGGCAAGGAAAGCATTTCTGTTGATGAGATTGCAAAAAAAGCCAACACCATTAACTATGAAATAATTTGTAATATAAATAGCCGAGTTACAAGAGTTTATATGAAAAACGGCAAAGTCGAAAGCGCCTTCGGGTATTTATTGAGTGAATAATAAAATCGACCCCATTGGATTTTTGATAATCCAATGGGGTCAATAATTTGTCTTAAATTTTTACATTTCGCTAAAGCCTGCACCGCCAAAGAAGATGTAAAGAATTTCGCTTAACATCTGGAATATCTGTTTGAGTGCATCCTCAAAGTTCATATATGCGTCGTTTTCTTTTTCTTCGGGTTCTGCATCTCTGTTGAGAATTTGGTCGCGAACATCATAGAAATTGCTCTTTGCTTCTTCAAAAGCATCGAGGTCAACGTTTGTCTGGTCAAGCTGCGCCTCTGCCTGAGCAATAGCATCGTTGAGAAGAGCAATTTCTTCTTCTGTAAGGTCGCTTGTGTCATATTCTTTCATTTCTGCAATGTCTTTCATAAGACCCTTTGAATTTCTGCCAACGTTGAATTGAGGGAATCTGTCGGGCTTTGAGAATACGTCAACAAAGGTTTCGTCAACAAGAAGTTCTGTAACGAGCTTCATAATAACATCGTTAGAACCGGTTTTTTCGTGGTCCTGATTGTAGAAATAGAAGGTTGTTTCGGGGAGAAGACCTGTGCAAGCGTCAACTATGCCGTTGGGGTCAGTGTGGTCGTGATTTTCAGGGTCAGAGCAGTTTGAATGAGTTGGAACATAATCTGAACCAAGCTGAACATCAACACCGTAGCTGAAAGCACCCATTGAGGTTGAGTCAAGCTGAATAATACCGTCTGCGTTTACATCATCGTAAGAATCAACAAGCTGATAAAGGGGGTAGTTGTAGTCAACAATATCGAAAACCTTAACGCCGTCGTCAATTGCTTTAAGGATGTTTTCGTAACGATTGCACTGTGCACCATAGTACCAGTCAGTCTGTCTGCGGATTTCCTCAAGACCTTCGTCCATGAGATACATTTCACGGCAAGCTTCATAGTTGCCGGAGGGGCAAAGTCCCCACATAAGAGTGGAGTATCTCATATAGTCGTAAATGAGAGTGTTTACTGCAGTGTCAAGAATGTTGTTAACGTCTGCATTGGGCATAATGCGGAGAATAACATTTATAAGATAACTAACCATATCTTCTTCGCCCATAAGAGCGGGAAGCATTGTGGTATAAAGCTCTTCGCCGTCAAGAATACCGTACTGATAAATTTCGCCGATAAGAATTGAACCGTCAAGAGCGGGAACAACATAGATAATTCTGTTAATATCTTCTGCAACAGAACGATCGTTATCAGCATAAATCTGTAAAAGTGCGTTTGCAACAGAACCACCCTGGCTGATAGGAACGATATTAACCTTATCGGAACCGGAATCTTCTTTTACAAACTGAATAAAGTCATAAAGCTCCTGAGCAGTGTCAATCATATTGCCAAAAGATGCATAGGAGAAGAAATAGAGGTTTTCTCCGCCTGCAATGTCAATATAATTCTGCAAGGGAATCTGGTCAAGAATGTATTCCTGATCGTAAGCGCTGAGATCTGCAAAGCAGTCATTGTATTTTGTTGCACGGATATCGTAAACAAACTTACCGTTTTCGTCGGAACGGTTTTTCTCCATAAGAACTTCGCCGAGAAGGTCTGCAACTGCCTGAGCAGCCTGACTATCCTTATCTTCCTGAGTGACAAGAAGCTTTGAAATAGGAATAAGGGCATCTGAAAGCGCAGCACCAACGATTTCGATTGTGGAGCCCATAAAGAATGGGGGCTCAGCACTTGTAGCCTTACCGTTTTCATAATACTTTGTTTCGCTTTGGAAAATACCGGGGATTACAATAGAGGGGGTATATGCTTCATCAATAGCAAAAGCAGTTGAAGAGAAGCAACCTGCTAACATAATAACCGAAAGAACTAAAGCGATAACTTTTTTTGATAATTTCATACTATCATTCCTTTCAGAAATCTACACACAATAAGTATATCACAAAAAATATTTTTGTAAATATTTTACTATAAAAATCTTTGTAAAAGTGAATAGTTAATAATGAATAAGTAAAAATTCCGCACACTTTCGTATGCGGAATTTTTTGGAGCTGATAACCGGATTCGAACCGGTGACCTCATCCTTACCAAGGATGCACTCTACCACCTGAGCTATATCAGCACGCTCTTTAAATCAAGCAAATGATATTATACATATTCACGGGGGAGTTGTCAAGAGTTTTTTATTTTGTAATAAAGTGAAAATTTTTGTTTTGTAAATAAAGTAAAAGTGATGCGAAAATTATCATCCCTATGCTTACGCACAGGGATGATAGGCTTCGCGAGGGGAAAGAAAAAGCTACCTGAAAAACAGATAGCTTGAATATGTGTAAATAACATTATGAACAGCAATCAATGTAAATGCTTGTGAGCAATGTTGAGTTTTCGTAATCACAACGAGTACATGTTTGATAAGAATAAGTTTTCTTTAAACATCTTGGTGCGGTTGTTCTTACTTTGTGTGTTATTTTGTATACAGATGAGGTTTCTAAATTGTGTCCGAGTAACGTACAAGTAATTCCGTATGTTGTTGAATTATCAGTGCTTTCTTCTTCGTTTGTGTAGTAAGCAATGATTTTTGCTTTGGTCTCTTCTGAAATGTTTTCGTTTTCGATAATAATTTCAGTATTTTCGTCAATTTTGGTTTCTGTAGCGCTTGTGGGTATTATAAATGCGCAAAGAAGCATTGCAACAGTAAGTGCAAGTGCCAATAATTTATTAATCTTCATATCTAACTTCCTCCATATTTTCCAAAACTTGCATAAGTATATCTCTACTGGAACATGAGATAGTGTAGAGATTATCATTATGCATAAAGTATGCTTGTACTTGAGATACATCTTTCATTTCGCATATGTAGAAAACAACATCATTTATTGTTAAAGTTTCTTTACAGTAAAATTTTTCTTTTGCTGTTGTATCTGAGTTTGTGATTATTTCCATTGATATATTTGGATTATCAAAAGAAACAGAGAAAATAACACTATTTTGTTTTTCGATAACAGAAATGATATTTACTTGGATAGAGTTGGTTGTATTAGCTGGAAAGAGTAAAGTGAATTTTTCGTTATTTACAACATCTTCTATTGTTTTATACTCAACAGTATCTCCGTTTTTACCATACGTCTCCTCACCAACATCAACCTCTTTACCGAAAGGAATGAATTCGTATGTTCCGAAGAAATCCTCCAGAACATCAACAACATTTCTTTCGGAACTGAATGAAACGATACTAAGCAACGCAACCAATATAGCGATACACGCAGCAACAAGCCATATTTTCTTTTTACTAACAACTTTTTTCGGTTCCTTTACCGTTTCGGGCTCGGTGGTTTCCGCATCTTCCGGATGGAAGATTTTTCTGACCTGGTTATCAATGTATTCGGGGCTGAGTTCAACGTGCTTGTCCTGCAACTCAAGAAGGACGGTGACACAGGCATCAATTAAGTCTTCGTTCATTTCTTCAACGGGCTTACTTGCCTCTAAAGTACAAACGAAGTTTAAAAAACGTATTAATTTTGCTTTATCTTGCTGTGTCATTTCCATAAAAACAGCTCCTTTCCCGAAAGTAAAAATTTTCTCCTTTCACTTATATATGACAGGAAATTGAAAATGTCACAAAAAAATTTCGAAAAATTTTAAAATTTTTCGAAATTTTTTAAAAATCAGTATTAAAGGAAGAACCTGATGATGAACAAGCCGGGTCCGGAGAAGGCGACTTTTGCTAAAATTTCGACCTTTTTCTTCAATCTCGAAAATTTGGTTCCCACATTTGAAACTGTTATTCCCATTTCTTCCGCGATTTGTTTATATTCCTTGCCTTCTACCATTTTCTTGTAGTAAAGAGTATATTCATCTTTATTTAAAGTTTTTAAGATTATTTCTTTAGCCTTTTCGATTTCAGCTTCGGTTGCGGTATGGTAGTTGTCAAATGTAATCAACAGATCATCCCAGGAGTTCATAGCCTCTTCCAAAGAAAGTATCAATTGCCATTTTTTCTTTTTCTTGTAGAATTCAAGGCATTTTTTATTAGCGACGGAAATCAGCCAACGGTTAATGATATCGTCATTTAGAATATCAAGCTTTTCATAGAAAAGTACAAAGGTGTCCTGGGCGATTTCTTGCGCATCGTGATAGGGGATTTCTTCTCTTGCATATACATAGCGAAAAACCTTCTGATACATTTTTTCTGAGATTTCTTCAGCTCTCGCTTTGGTTATCATAATCCTGAATCCGTCCGTTTACTGAGAATTTATTTACATCTCTGACCGTGACGATTATTTTACCATATATTTCCGCTTTGTCGACAGTTTTTTGAAAATT
Source organism: uncultured Eubacteriales bacterium (assembly GCA_964624385.1). GTDB lineage: Bacteria > Bacillota > Clostridia > Oscillospirales > Acutalibacteraceae > DTU089. The sequence continues at coordinate 23,209 of CAZUZV010000035.1, forward strand.
TTTGTGAAAAAATAAAATTTTGTCGGTTTAGGGAGGTTTTTGAGTGAAGCGTGAAAAGTGAAGAGAGGAAAGTTGTATAGTAAAAGCGGAAGAACCGGAAAGCCAAGACCGCCTAAACCAACAGGACAACAGTATATTGAAGAGAATTTAATAAAGAACAAATTTGAAGTAAACGAACCTAATTATCTACGGTGTTCAGATATCACAGAGCTTAAATGTTGTCGAGGTAAAGTATATGTCTGTGGAATAATAGATAGAGTTTTAATCTGTGAGGCACATCAAGGTGCAATTATTATTTTGAAAATTTGTTCTAATGCCTCATCCGCTTCGGGAATGGGATACAGCGGATAAACGTGGTTCATGCCATCACCAACATACAGCTCTGACACGACACCCTGTTTCTGTAGCATAGAGTAGAAATCTGTAACGTCCGGATAGAAGATCTCCCTCGTGCCTACGAACAAATATACATTCTGCAACACGGAAATATCTCCGAAAATAGGGCTGACACGATAATCGGCAAGTTCCAGATCGCCCGCCCAGCATTTGCCCATTTCAATCAGCCCGTATGCCGACAGCATGGGATCGGAAGCTTCGTAGTCCGCAGCCTCCGGATTAGACATAGAAATATCCATCCACGGAGAAAGCAGGATCATTTTGTCCGGCTGCTCCAAGTTCATTTCGCTCAGATACTCGCAGAAGGATACCGCCAGACCACCGCCGGCAGAATCTCCCATAATAATGACGGGTGTATCCGTGTCATTAAGGATGT